>CAUJHZ010000037.1 GCA_963205185.1 Planctomycetota bacterium
AACCATCGCCTGGCTGCACCAGCACCGCCGACTCCGCATTCGCTATGAACGCACCGGCGAAATCCATCAGGCCTTCCTCTCCATCGGCTGCAGCCTCATCTGCTTCAACAAACTCAAACCGCTATTGTGTTAGGGGCTCTAAGACTTCGAGCCGCGGGTGTGTGTGGCTATCGTGGCGAGTGATCGCACGCCCATTCATCGGTGCAGAATCAATTCGGAGTCGGCTGAGCAGCTTGGGCGGCATCAATCTCACGATGGAATTAGAATCGCCGCCATCTTGGTCGCGGGCGTCTTCGGTCATCATGCGCGAGTACTCGGATAGTTCCGCAACGAGCGACACGGCGACTCACATACGAGTATATGATGAGTATGCCGCCGGTTGGCCAATGCTGGCGACTTGGCATGGGGTTAGGGACGACGACTCACGAAGGGCGCCAAGCGAGCGCATGCGACCTTTGGGGCCGGCGCTTACTATCCCTGGCCTTCCCGGGAGTGGAGTGGATGTGGTCGATATTGGCATGCGTCCCATCTGGCGAGGCGCTTTTATCGATATTATGTTTTACGGAAGTCCAGTTGTCGTCGCAATATTTGTCATTAAGTACGTATGCAGGCGATACTACAGGTTGAGGCGCATGTGCGAGATCTGTGGATATCAGTTGCTGAATGAGCAGGCGAAGTGCTCGGAGTGCGGCAGCGTGTTGCCCCAAGTATCCCACGAATAGCACAAGGGGCGTGCGTGTGGCACGAGTGGTCTCCTGAGTACACTAGTGGATGTGGTGACAAGTCCGCATGCTGTACTGCACTGTGCGGCTAGGGAAGCAAACGGGACAGGTACATTTGTTCTCGATCGCAGCGCCCTCGCTCGCGGCGGCCAGAGCGCCTAGAACGTTTCATCCCCCACACCGCTCGGCCCACGCCCGGCGGCTACGCCCGCGTTCGTCCTCAATCGCGGCGTCGAATGCAGAGCCACCCCCGCTGATGCGGGCTATCATGCGTTCGGTGAGCCGTGGGTGAAGCGGACCGCGGCAGCGCTCGGTCTGGAGCACACATTCCGGCCGCCCGGCCGGCCGCGAAAGGCGGTAACGGCATGAGCAGACCTGATAAAACGTACCTGTCCCGTGTTCTTGCCCTTATGACTTATCCGAACACGCCTGATCCACGCATCTGCAATACACATGGATGTGTCTGTGTCCAGTAAGCACAACAAGTTGCGGCATCAGGCGATACTCTTCGTGATGTTGGGCGCCATTCTCATTATGGCCTTCTTATTGGCCCGCGATCCTTGGATCAAAGCAGCCCTCTTCAGCAGATTCACTACCTCAAACTTCCAAACTATTAGGCTTGGCATGCGCCTTCAACAAGTAAGGGCGATCCTCGGCGCGCCACACGATGTGACTAATGGTCCGACTGGTGCTACTATATGGGTGTACTACGATGGCATTTCGCCAAATGCCTACTATCTCGAGATAATCGACAATACAGTTATCAAGGTTACGATCGAGGATTGAGTAAGACAGTCACTACTTTAAGAGCACACCCCACCGGCTTGGCACGCAGCAAGTAGCCCGGGACGTAAACGGGACAGGTACGTTTGTTTGCTGGTTCCGAGCGGCCTCGCTCGCGGCCGGCAGCGCACTTGGAACGTCTCGCGCCTCGCGCACCGCTCGACCTGCGCCCGGCGGCTACGGCTGCTCCATCCTCAATCGCGGCGTCGAGTGTAGAGCCACCCCCGCTGATGCGGACCATCATGCGTTCAGGGCGTGTGTCGGAGAAGCACCGTGGCGCATCTGTTGTGCCGGGCGGTTCTTTCGCCCCTTCGGGGCTTTGATCGTGTTTCAATGGTCTCCACTGGTTGCGCTTCGCCGCGCGGCGCGGCGGCGCTGCACCCGTGGCTACGTTCTCCGACCCCGCCGGGGTCGAGAGCATCGAAGACTCGCTTCACGCCCCGGCCACTGACGTTCACGCCTTCGGCGAGGGGCGCGCAGGTCAGGTGGAACTTCGCAGCCGAGTTGTCAGGTTGCACCTGACCTGCGCATGCGCGGGACGGGTATTCCCGATGCATCATTGCCAACCAAACACCGATCGCACCCAGCTGCACGCTCGTGGATGCGTGCCCCTGCCTTCGCAGGGGCGGGCTCTGCGCAGGCATGACGGTGCGGGGAATGCGCTGCTCGGGCGGCGAAGGCTGGTGGGTTGGCGAATACCGCTTCCTCACAGGCGCGGCTCGTTCTCGGCCTTGCGGCCTCGTATGCGTGCGCGGCGTGGCTGGTCAGCTCTCCAACTTCTTGCGCAGGTAGTCGCTGGTGAGGTGTTTGACGAGGTCGATGGGTTCGCAGGAGTTGTCCGGGCCGTAGTCGATGTCGAGCGGGCCGATGGCTTTGGCGGCGCGGAGGGCGGCCTGGTTGAGTTTCCGGTTTCGCTTGCCGATGCCCAGCAGGGCCGTGCCCATTGCCTCGCGCACCCACATGTCCTCGTCGCGGATCGCTTTCTCGATCTGCGCGATGCGGGCGAGGCAGAAGGCGTCATCCATGCCCCTGGTGTTCTTCTTGGAGAGTTCGTAGAGCAGGCCGTAGCCGCAGCGGCGGCGGTCAACGTCGGGGCTTTCGATCCAGTCGCAGGCGAGTTGGAACGCGAACGAGGTCTTGGCGAGCGTGGCGCCGCAGGTGGCAAAGACATGGGCCAGCATGCCGCCGTGCAACTCTTCGACCTGCTGCTCGACCTGGTCGCGCGTGAGTTTCTTGGGTTCATCGATGAGCAGGGCGATGACCCTGGCGTCGTAGATGTCGCTCTGCCAGAGTTGCTGAGCCAGGTGGTGATCGCGGCCGATCTGCCTGGCGAGTTTGCGCAGCTGGGTCAGGCCGATGCCGAAGCTCTTGAGGCCGCGGGTCTTTTCGGCGGGCCTGGAATTCCAGTTGGCGATGCCGCGTTCGTTTTGATGCTCTTTGAGCAGGGCGAGGACTTGCGACTTGGTCATAAGTAGCACCTCTGGATGGCTACGTCCTTCGGATGGTGTGCGAGACGCGGCGGACGCGTCTTTGTGTATCGGGCGGCGATTGCCGCGTGCTTACGCGTGCGGCTCGTTCGGGCCGGGCAACTTGCCGGCGGCGCGTTCGGCGAGGCATTCGTCGAGGGTCAGTCGTGCGTGGCGGAGGTGCGGGATGACGATCGAGCCGCCGACCACGAGCGCGATGTTCATCGCGTCTTCGATCTCGGCGTCGGACCAGCCGTGGATCACGGCCTGCTCGATGTGGTAGTCGATGCAGTCGTTGCAGCGCAGGACCATCGAGGCGACGAGGCCGAGCAGCTCCTTGGTCCGGCCGGGCAGGGCGCCGTCGCGATACGCGGCGGAGTCGAGGTTGAAAAAGCGCTTGATGCCGAGGTGATCGGTGGCGAGGACGCGCTGCTGACCGACGGCGCGGTCCTGGCGGAACTGTTCGATTGGGCGGTGCGGCATGGTGGGTCCTTTGGCGCAAGTGTAAGGCGGATGGGCGCGGGCTGCGCGCGGCGGGATTGAGGGGGTGAGGAGGTGAGGGGGTGATTGAGTGAATGGGTGAACCAGACTGACGCGCGAGCGAAGAGTTCGAATCGGAGAGGGACTTCGTCCTCGCTGGCGCTTCGGTCTGGTTGGGCGCGCGGGGGTGAAGGGGTGATTGAGTGAACGGGTGAACCAGACTGACGCGCGAGCGAAGAGTTCGAATCGGAGAGGGACTTCGTCCTCGCTGGCGCTTCGGTCTGGTTGGGCGCGCGGGGGTGAAGAGGTGATGGGGTGATGGGTGAACCAGACTGACGCGCGAGCGAAGAGTTCGAATCGGAGAGGGACTTCGTCCTCGTTGGCGCTTCGGTCTGGTTGGGCGCGCGGGGGTGAAGGGCTGATTGAGTGAATGGGCGAACCAGACTGACGCGCGAGCGAAGAGTTCGTTTGAAGGTTGAGTATCTCAAGTGAATTGATTCTTCGAGCTCCCCCACCCCGGCCCTCCCCCGCAGAGCCGGAGGAGGGAGCGGTGCTGTCGCTGGCGCTCCCGCGGCGCCGGGTCTGCGCCGTTCGGCTTGGCTCAGGGTCTTGACGAAGCATTGACTCCGGCCTACGTCTCGCGTTCATCCTCGCTGGCGCGTCGGTTTGGTTGAATTGCGTTCGTCCTCGCTGGCGCGTCGGTCTGGTTGAATTGCGTTCATCCTCGCTGGCGCGTCGGTCTGGTTGAATTGCGTTCATCCTCGCCGACGCGTCGGTCTGGTTGAATTGCGTTCGTCCTCGCCGGCGCGTCGGTCTGGTTGAATTGCGTTCATCCTCGCTGGCGCTTCGGTCTGGTTGGGCGCGCGGCGTACCATTGCGGCATGAATGGGAATCAGTCGATTGCGGTGGTCGGGGCGACGGGGGCTGTCGGGCGCGAGATGCTTGACATCCTCGCCGCCGAGGGCGTGGAGGCGGGCCGCGTGAAGGCGTTCGCCTCGCCGCGTTCGGCGGGGCAGCGGCTGCCGTATGGCCCGGGCGACCTCGCCGTTGAAGCGTTCGGCGGGGAGAGCCTCGAGGGCATCGACATCGCGCTGTTCTCGGCGGGCTCGGCGATCAGCAAGCAGTTCGGCCGGGCGGCGGCGGCGCGCGGCACGGTGATCATCGACAACTCGTCGGCGTTTCGCATGGATGCCGATGTGCCGCTCGTGGTGCCGGAGATCAATGCCGAAGCGCTGGATGGGGTTGCGAGTCAGCGCGGCGCAGTGATCGCCAATCCCAACTGTTCGACGATCATCACGCTGATGGCGGCGACGCCGATTCACCGGATGCTGGGCGTCAAGCGCATGGTCGTGAGCACCTACCAGGCGGTGAGCGGCGCGGGGGCCGCGGCGATGGAGGAACTCCGCCGCCAGGCGCAGCAGGTGCTCGATGGTGAGAAGCCGGTCTGCAAGGTGTTCGATCAGCCGTGCGCGTTCAACGTCTTCAGCCACAACACGACGATCGGCGAAGACGGGTACAACGTCGAAGAGACGAAGATGGTCAAGGAGACCCACAAGATCTGGGGCGATGCGTCGGTGCGCGTCACGGCGACGTGCATTCGCGTACCGGTGTTCCGGGCGCACTGTGCGTCGATCAACCTGACGCTGGCGCAGCCGGTCGATAATCTCGATGCGGTGCGCGAAACCATCGGCGCGTTCGCGGGCGTGCGGGTCGTCGATGATCGCGCGGCGAATCGGTTTCCGACGCCGCTCGAAGCGTCAGGCAAGGATGATGTGCTCGTCGGCCGCCTGCGGCTGGATCCATCGCAGATCGACTCCCAGGGCCGCTGCTGGGGATTGAACCTGTTCGCATCCGGCGATCAGCTGCGCAAGGGCGCAGCGCTGAATGCGGTGCAGATTGCGGACGTGCTGGGCGAGCGCGTGGGGGTTTGAAGTCGTCGAGTGCGGGTGCCGTGGTCCAGAGGTCGGGTCGCCGCGGCGACCGACCGGCGGGCCACGACGACGCGCGATAGGCGTTCGAAGTGATTCATTGGTGTTTCGCGCGCTCGCGTGGCCTGCGCTCGCAGAGCCTCGCTTGACCACGGCACCGCGCTACCACCACTTGACGCACTTCATGCGGCGGGTGAAGGCGCCGGGCAGCGGGCCGCGCTTGAGGACGTAGAGCGGAAGTTGCGGCGGGCAGAAGAGGCGGACGTCGAAATAGGACTCGCCCAGGCCGCGGCTGATCGTGCCGATCGAGTCGCGGCAGCGAAGGATGCCGCTTGAGTAGCGCAGCGGGATGTTGGAGCTGTTGTGCAGCGGCAGGCCGAAGCGAACCTGCCCGCCGTGCGTGTGGCCGAGCAAGGCCCACTGCACGTCGAGTTCAGCGCAGGTGATGAGAATGGAGGGCTCGTGGCCGAGCAGGATGCGATACGACCGGCCCTGCACGCCGGCGCGGCGTTCGAGATCGCGCGCGTCGAGGATCGTCTGCAGCAGATCGCACGGCGTGGAGGTGCCCAGGAGGGTGATGCCGAACTCGGCCAGCACGGCAGCGCGATGTTCGAGCCAGACGACGCCTTCAATCTGCATGGCTTTGCGTTTGAAGGCTTCAGAGTCGTGGTTGCCGAAGCTGGCGTAGCAGCCGATGCGCGGGCGCAAGGCGCCGACGAGGTCGCGCATGACGTGCAGAGCGGCGGGCTCATCGCTGGGCCAGGTCATGTAATCGCCGGTCATGCAGACGAAGTCCGGCGTGATGCGGCTGCACATCCGGATCACTCGGCGGAACCACGGCCGGTAGCGGCGGATGTGCAGGTCGCTGAGATGCAGGACGGTGCGGCCATCCATCTGCGGCGGCAGGTCGGGAAGGGTAAGTTCGATGCGCTCCGAGACGGGCGGCTCGGGTCGCGGC
Source organism: Planctomycetota bacterium (assembly GCA_963205185.1). Classification (GTDB taxonomy): domain Bacteria; phylum Planctomycetota; class Phycisphaerae; order Phycisphaerales; family UBA5793; genus UBA5793. The sequence goes on from CAUJHZ010000037.1 coordinate 6,338, forward strand.
GGGGAGAGGCTGACGGCGGTCATCGCGGGTGATCGTACGCCCGGGGCCCGCCGGGTGGGGTGCCGGCAGCGGCCAGAGGAGCGGGCCCAAGTGTTGCCGCAACGCCGCCACGACGCTAGTCTTCTGTTTGCAGGGCGATACAGTCGCCCCGCGGCAGACGGCCGCTTTTTTGGCCCCTCGGTCGGGGCCGGCTTGGCGCGAAACCACGGAGGTTGTCACGATGGCGAAGATGTTCTACACGCTCGACGAAGCCGCCGCCCGACTGGGCAAGTCACCTGACGAAGTGACCAAGATGGCTGCGTCCGGACAGATCCAGGAGTTTCGCGATCGCGACAAACTGATGTTCAAGAAAGAGCAGATTGATCTGCTCGCCGGCGATGACGACACCGCCGAGCCCATCGGCCTGGCCGACAGCGCCGACAACAAGGCTATTGAAGACAAGGAAGAGTCCGTGCTGGGGCTGATGGATTCGAAAGAGTCCACCGGCATCTCGATCTTCGATTCGGATGATCTCGAGAAGGCCGATCCGAGCGCGGCGACGCAGGTGTCGGATTCGATTTCACCGGCCGGCTTCAGCCTCGATCCGCACGCATCGGGCTCCGGGCTGCTCGATCTCACGCGCGAAGCGGATGACACGTCGCTGGGCGCGGTGCTGGATGACATCAATTACCCGGGCGAAGAAGAGGCCGCGCAGTCGGGCGGGGCTTCGGGCCTGTTCGCTTCGCCGGCCGGGGAAGTGGCCGCGGCGCCGGGCGGGGCGATGGTCATGCCCGCCTCGGTCGAGTACTACGACGGCGCGGGCAGCGGCCTGGCCGTGGGTCTGGCGATCGGCTCGCTCATCTCGCTGGCGGTCAGCACGCTGGTGGTCTTCACCGCTCTGGTCGGCGACCAGACGGTCGCGGGCATCGCGCAGTCGATCGCCGGGAACCTGTGGATGTACGTGGGCATCTTCGCCGGCGTGACGCTCATCGCGGGCATCATCGGCTGGTTTGTCGGCAAGACGTTCCAGTAAGCGCGACGCGATCGCCCCTGGGCGAGATCTCGCGCGGCGTGCGCGAGTCGATGCTGTGCATTGATGGAGTGCAGCGCGATGCCGCTTGCGATGTACGGGTTGCGCGAATGGGGTGTGGCGCTGCTCATCGCCGCGGCGCTGTCGGTCGGCGCGTGGTGGATGGGCTGGGGCTGGCTGCTCATTCCCATCTGGCTGCTCTGGCTGGCCGTGGCCGCTTTTTTCCGGGACCCGATCCGCAGCGTGCCGACCGACCTCGGGCCTGAAGTCTTTCTGTCGCCGGCAGACGGCACCATCTCCGCCATCGAGCGCGTGGATGAGCACGAGGCAACGGGCGGCGCGCCAGCCGTCATCATCCGCATCTTCCTGAGCGTGCTCGATGTGCACATCAACCGCAGCCCGTGCGCGGCGACGGTCGTGCGCCAGCACCACCGGCCGGGGCGCTACCTCGATGCGCGGACTGCTGAGTCGGCGCGCGTGAACGAGTCGAATCTGATCATCCTCGATCGCGAGGGCGAGACGATCGGCGTGCGACAGGTCAGCGGCGCCGTCGCGCGGCGGATCGTATGCCCGCTGCAGGGCGGCCAGCGGCTCGAGCGCGGCGAACGCATCGGCATGATCAAGTTCGGCTCCACCACCGAACTCATTCTCCCCAAGCCGGACCAGGTCGAGGTGCGCGTACGGCTGGCTGAAAAGGTGCGCGGCGGGCTCACGGTGCTGGCGGCCTACACCACGGCGTATCGCGACGACGTGCTCTGACGGCCCGAATCGACGCAACAACCACGCATTACTTCAACGCGTGTTCCAGGTCATGCCAGAGGTCTTCGACATTCTCGATGCCGACGCTCAGGCGGCAGAGGTTGTCATCGATGCCCAGCGCCTTGCGCTTGTCGGGCGGCACGGACGCGTGGGTCATGATCGCGGGATGCTCGATGAGCGACTCGACGCCGCCGAGTGATTCGGCGAGCGAGAAGAGATGGACGCGTTCGAGGAAGCGGCGCGATTCGTTGATGCCGCCCTTGAGCCAGATGGTGATCATGCCGCCGCCCGCGGGCTCGCCGCTCAATCGCATCTGCCGGGCGGCCAGGTCGTGTTGCGGGTGTGAGGCGAGGCCGGGATAGACAATGCGCTCGACGTTCGGATGGGCTTCGAGCCGCCGGGCGATTTCGGCGGCGTTGCGGCAGTGGCGCTCCATGCGGACGGCGAGCGTCTTGATGCCGCGCAACACGAGGTAGCAGTCCATCGGGCCGAGGACCGAGCCGATTGCGTTCTGCATGAAGCGCAGCCGCTCGGCCAGATCGGCGCGGTTGGTGACGAGGATCCCCCCCACTGCGTCGCTGTGCCCGCCGAGGTACTTCGTCGCCGAGTGCATGGCGATGTCAAAGCCCAGTTCGATGGGCCGCTGGAGCATTGGCGAGGCGAACGTGTTGTCGCAGACCGTGATGAGATTGTGCCTGCGGCCGATCGCGGCGACGGCGGCGAGATCGACGAGCTTGAGCGTCGGGTTGGTCGGCGTCTCGACCCAGATGAGTTTGGTGCGATCGGTGATCGCGGCTTGGATGCGCGCCGGATCCGTCATGTCCACGTAGGAGACTTTGAGGCCCTGGCTGCGCTCGCGCACGCGCGTCATGAGGCGATACGAGCCGCCGTAGAGATCATCCATGGCGATGACGTGGTCGCCGGCGTCGAGCAATTCGAGGCAGGTGCCCATCGAGGCCAGGCCCGATGCAAACGCGAAGCCGCCGCGCGTGACGTCTTTCTCGACGTTGCCGCCTTCGAGGCTGGCCATGCAGCGTTCGAGGGCGTAGCGCGTGGGGTTGTGCGATCGCGAGTATTCGAAGCCCTTGTGCACGCCGGGGCTCTGCTGCACGTAGGTGCTCGAAAAACTGACGGGCGGCATGACGGCCCCGGTATGCGGCTCAGGCGCCTGGCCGCCATGTATAACTCTTGTTTCGAAATGATTGTGCTGTTCGTTCGGCTGCGTCACAGCGGGTGACTCCTGAAGAGGACAAACCACCAAGACTCAAAGACTCAAAGACTCAAAGACACTCAAAGCGAAGATCAACAGACAACTCTCTTGATGCCATCCTTGATCAATGCAACATTGAAATTGATCAACAAACCAAGCCTCCTGTCCATCAACTTCAAGTACGTCAACAGCTGGGCCACGTGCACTTCGGTAAACTTCTCAACCGTTTTCAATTCAATGATCAGACGATCTTCCACCAACAAATCGATACGCAGGCCAGAATCGATGAGCAAATCATCGTACAAGACGGGTGCATGAACCTGGCGCTGGCAACTCAATCCTCGCTTCTCGATTTCGTAGGCCAAACAGACTTCATAGACCGATTCGAGCAGGCCGGGTCCCATTCTCGAATGCACCGCAAATGCCGCATCCACCACCGCACGAGCGACCTGGTCGACTTCCGGCGGAACAGGAACGCGGTCTGTCATCTTCCTTCCTTTCAACCAACGCTCTAGTCCTGATACACGGTCGCCGTGTCTCTACACTTCTTGGTGTCTTGGGGCCTTGGTGGTTCGTCTCTGTATCCATCGCTGAGCAAACATGAACTCCCGACGCGTCATGACTGCAGCGCTTGTCTTCGGAGGTAGTTGAGCATGTCGATCTGGGTGATGAGGCCGTAGTACTGCTGGGCGTCGGCGATGAGGGCCACTTTGCTCGCGCGGAAAATCGGCACGAGCGAGCGGATGTCGGAGTGCGGCGGCAGGGTCTCGAGTCGCGTGACCATGAATTCTCCGACCGATCGTTTGAAATTCGCCGGATCGGTGTTCACCGCCAGCAGCAGGTCCGACTCGTCGATGATGCCCACGATCTGGCGGTCGCGGATCACCGGCACCTGGCTGATGCCGTACAACTTCATGCGGCCGTGCGCGACGGCCAGCGTGTCGGTCGGCGAGACGGTGAAGTCTTCCTGGTCGAGGTGGCGGCGGGGAATCAGGTCGCGCAGATCGCCGTACTCCTCGCGCCGGATGAAGCCGTTCTCGATCATCCACGAGTCGGAGAACATCTTGTTGAGGTACTTGTTGCCCGTGTCGCACACGAGCACGCACACGCGCTTGGCGCTCTGCTGCGCGCGGCAGTACTTCAGCGCCCCGGCCAGCAGCGTGCCCGAGGACGAACCCGCGAACACGCCCTCGGTCCGCAGCAGGTGGCGGGCCGCGTGGAACGCCTCGGCGTCGGTCACCTCGTAGGCATCGGTGACCAGATTCAAATCGAGAATCGACGGCACAAAGTCTTCACCGATGCCTTCGACGAGCCACGAACCCGGCTCGATCATCTTGCCGGTCTTCACCAGCGGCGCGAGCACTGAGCCCTTCGGGTCCGCCAGCACGATGTCGATCTTCGGGTTCTTTTCTTTGAGGTACTTTCCCGTGCCGGTGAGCGTGCCGCCCGAGCCGACACCGAACACGACGGCGTCGATGTCCCCTTCCATCTGCTCCCAGATCTCGGGGCCGGTGGTCTCGTAGTGCGCCTGGGCGTTGGCGGGATTGCCGAACTGGTTGACGTAGAAGCCGCCTTCTTCGTCGGCGATGCGCTGGGCGAGATCCTGGTAGTAGTCGGGATGCCCCTTGGCCACGTCGGATCGGGTCAGCACGACCTGCGCGCCGAGCGCCTTGAGATGATCGATCTTCTCCTGGCTCATCTTGTCGGGCATGACCACCTTGACCTTGTAGCCGCGCAGGCAGCCGACGAGGGCCAGGGCGATGCCGGTGTTTCCGGCGGTGGCTTCGATGATCAGGCCGCCGGGCTTGAGGCGGCCATCCTGCTCGGCCTGCTCGATCATGCGCCAGCCCATGCGGTCTTTGACGGAGCCGCCGGGGTTGGTGTATTCGAGTTTGCCGAACAGGCGGCACGGCCCGGTGTCGAGGCGGCGGAACTCGAGCATGGGCGTGTTGCCGATCATCTCCAGAACATCGCCAAAGACCGGTGCGCGCTGCGTCTTGCTGCTCATGGGAGCATCGTAGCGTTTCGGCCGGGGGTGGAGCGCCGCAAGCCGCCGCGCCCGTCGCCCGTGCCCCGTTTTCGAGGTGAGTTGCTCGATCGGCGGCGCCGGGCCTTGACAGATCGGACGAATTCCGGTAACTTGCACCGACGCTGCCGGGGGCCGCAACGCGTGTTGCCGCGCGCCGGAGGGCGGAGGCAAATATCAGGAGAGAGACCATGAAATACCTGGCTCTGGCGACCGTAGCAATGGCCGCAATCACCTCGGCGACGCATGCGCAGATCGTCGAACTCGTCGCGGTCGATTCCAAGTGCATCTCATCGAGTAATGAGAACTGGAACGACAACCGCCTGCGCGCCTACTGGAACAACCGCTTCGTCGATGGATTCCTGAAGTTCGACTTCAGCGAGATCCCCAGCGGGGCGCAGATCATCTCCATGACGCTGCGCACCTACCACGAGGAGGGCTTCAACAATCCGTTCAGCGATCCGCAGGTTCAGCTCTACCGCGTTTCGGACGACTCCTGGTCGCGCGGCCCGACCAACAACCATCCCGGCCTCGGCGAGACGATCTCCGCAGTCTACAACAACTTTCCTTCCGGCAGCCTCATCCCGTTTGACTGGGAGATCGACGTCGGCGCCGCGGACTGGTCGGCGGACATCGCCGACGGCTACCTCACGATCGTGATGCGCAACATTCAGACGATCTACAGCTTCGTCTATTGGCACGGGTCTGACGCAACTCCCCAGCCGCCCGTGCTCACCGTCGAGTACTCGACTGAAGGCGTTTCGCTGCGCGTGACCGGCACGTGTCCCGGGCAGATCACCCTCAGTTGGAACGGGGCGACGGCCAATCGCCAGATGGGCATAGTCTTCTCCCGCTCGACAGGTTCGTACGTGATTCCCGGCGGCCCGTGCGCCGGCACCCAATTGGGACTGGGCACGAACCAACTCCAGCTGGCGCGGACCATCGGCACCGGCTCGAACGGAAGCGGACAGGTGAACGGCAACATCGGCACGGGCGCCTGCGGCGGCTACCTGCAGCTGGTCGTCGTCGACTCGCCGTGCGACACGAGCAACGTCGTGCAGTTGCCGTAGTGCTCAGCGCTTGAGTACCGGTTGGCTTCATCGAAAAAGGGACGGCTCATTCGAGCCGTCCCTTGATGCTTCAAGATGCATGGGCGCTCACGGATACGCAAAATCCACGCGATTACTCGTGCGGCACGAACTGTACTCGAGCGCCTGGTAGCGAATCGTGCGCCCGTGGGCCGCGGGCGAGGTGAAGCCCACGACGCTCGCGCGGCCGTTCGCGTCGGCAACCATGGTTGCACCGAGGCGTACGTTGTTCATGTCGAGAACCAGGCCTGGGCAGCCGGGAACATTGGTGGATCCCGCTCGCAGACTCCAGTAAAGGCGAATCGTGGCCCCGGGAGTCGCGCCGTAGACCGTGAAGCGGTTGTTGGCGCCGGCGATACCCGGATCGGGCCCGTAGAGCGGCAACTGCTTGACGGGCGGCGTGAGCAGGTGGCTGTCTGCGGAGGTGTCTTCGACCACAACCTGGCCCACTCCGTTGACGCCCTCGGCCGAGTCCATCGTCGGACTTCCGCCGGGCAGAAAACTGTTGATGTCCTGAATGATGTTGTTGGCGCCGACCCAGCGCACGGCTCGCGGCAAGGTGCGCGCTGAGACGCCGCACATCTGGCCGAAGATGTTGATGTCCAGCGCAATGCTGTAGGAGTTCTGGAGGGTTCCGACGTCCATCATGACTCCGTTGGCCCACTTGAAGGCGCGGGTGACGGAATTGCCCGAGAGGTAGGAGTCGCCGCTGATCTCGCTGTTGTCGTTGATGGCCCAGGCGTGGCCGAACGTGCCGCCGAGCGAGCCGAGGTTCTGCACGCCGCCGTTTTCGAACTTGACCGGGTGGCGGACGAACGCGCCACCGGGGCCGTCGTCGGAGTAGCCGCACGCGACTCCGTAGTTGTTGATGTCATAGGCGTAGGAGTGGGTATCGCCGCCGGAGAGCACGCCCAGATCGACGATGCCGCCGCTGTTTGGCCACAACGTCGCATGTCGGATCGGGAATCCGTTGGGGTCAGTGCCGCCGGTTTCGGAATAACCGACGATGTCGCCATGTTCGTTGATGCCCAACGCGCCGCTCTGGTTGCCGCCAAGGTTGGCGAGTTGGATGATGGTGGTGCCCACCCACTTTACGGCGCGGCGGTGGCCGGAAGAGTTGGTGGCAATGCCGCACACCGTGCCCGTGTTGTTGAGCGCCCAGGCTTCGCTGTCGCTGCCGCCGGGCAGCGTGCCGAGGTTGACGCTGCCGGTGCTGGCGGACCACTTGTAAGCCCGCATGTTGGAAAAGCCGCTCGTGAAGGAGCGGCCGACGACCTGGCCGAGTTCGTTGACGTCGGCGACGTAGGTTTCCGCTCCGCCCAGCGAGGGAATCTGGGTGCGGATGTAGTTCTGCGCGAGGCTCGGGGCGGCAACCGCGATTGAAGCGATTGCCGACGCCACCGCCAGACGCGCACGGCTGATGAACTGGAAGCATCTCTCTCTCATGATCTGTCTACTCCTCTTTTCAATGGATCCTGCGCGCAGCTGACGCGCTGCGCGACCGTCAAGATTTGTTCGGATTGGACCGGCGCCGGCCAGGGCCATGAGCACTCTAGCCCCGCCGCCACCGGCGGCGACGCGTGCGGCGGCGGCGCCCGATCAGGCTCGCTCAGTGTTCATCGCTCCTGCCGCGATCATCTTCATCCGACCAGGCTGGCTCGATGGTCGCCGTCATCGACCCCTTGCAGCGAGCCAGGAGGATGTCGGCCCCGTAGCCGAGGATCTGATCGCGCTTGAATTCAGCCCGCTCCTTGTGGCAGGTGTCGCAGATAACGCGGCCTTGCGTATCCACCTGCTGGGCCATGCGGAAACTCTCTTCGAAGCCCTTGATGAACAGATGCTGGAGCATGCGCATGACGTAGATGTACGTGTGATCGTCGTCGTCGTGCAGCACGACGTGCCACAGCGGCGGCTGCTTGACCTGCCGCCGGGCCTCTGCAGCGCTGCGCGTTTCGGTTCGTTCCATGGTCGCCGTCTCACCCATATCTGGAATGTACCAGATTGGACCTCGCGGTGCAAGAGGTTTGTGAGCAAGTTGCGCCAAATTCTCCCGCTTTCCCGCCTGCTCCGGCGGTGCCGGCTGCCAAGTGGGCTCAGTCGGGGCGGGATCGCTCGGCGGAGTCCTGAATCAGATCGACGAGTCGTGGGTCACTGGCGGACTGAAGGTCGGCGATGGGCACGAAGCGTTTCGACTTGCCGCCGCCCTGCAGCAGCCCGTGCGGGTCGGCCAGATCGGCGCCGAGGATGAAGCCGAGCGTGACCTTGCCGCGCTTGACGTCGATCATGCAGATGTTGCCGCCGATGGAGCCGAAGGGCGCCTCGGCATGAAAGTAGGACAGGGCGCCGAACTTGATCGCCTCGGCCGCCTGCGGAGCCGCGCGCAGCACGACCTGGCGCAGATGCCGGACCAGGCGGCGCGTCTGTACGGTTTCCAGAAGCAGGTGGTCGCGGAGCTGGTCGGCGCTGAGGCGCGGCGGCGGCATGATGCTTCTCATTGAGCGATGGTCATCGCATCATACGACCCGCGGCTTCCGTTCAACGCGCGGCGCGGCAGGCTCGGACCATGATCACGACGCCGATCACCGCCAGCGCCAGTCCGCCGGCCATCGACCCACGGGAAGGACTGCTCGATCTTACTGCCTGTCGCCAGATTTCACCGGAGAATCCTCGATTTCGAACGCCACCGTTCCCCGGCTCTCGCCGCATTCAGGGCAACGGTCGACTGTGTCGTCCAGGCCGCGCAGCTCGTAGCCGCAACCCAGGCAGACGTCGTAACCGGCGTCGCGCATCGCCATTCGAACCGGTCGAGCGTAGAGCGAGCGATACATCCACGCACACCACGGCCAGAAAAGGACGACGACTGCCGCGTGGGCAGCCGCCCTTGCCACGTCGTTTCGCTGCAACCCCGCCCAGGCGAGCGAGGGTTCGATGAGGGCAAACGCCGCGAGAAAAGGCGCAGCGATGACTGCCGTACGCGCCCAGAACGCTGAAGCAGGGACGTACTTTGAGTGCGCCACATTGGAAAGCCGAAACTGCTCCCGCCGCGAGATGTGGTACTGCGGATCGGTGAAGTTGCCCAAGAGCCAGCGGAGGTTCATCGATCGAGTCTACGCGGCAGGGACCAGAGCGACGCGAGCGAGGATCCATAGAAGTGGCACGAGGACCGGCCCTCTAAAGTGCCGCGTTCTTTTCCTCGCCGTACCATGGGCTATGGCTGCCCCACTGGCATACTTCATTTCCTGGACGACCAAGGGCTCCTGGCTTCATGGTGATGAACGGGGCTTTGTTGATCGCGACAAGCGGGGTATTCAGCCACCCGACCGACTCCGCAACGAACAGGAGTTTCTGGCGCTCCGCGATGAAGTCGTCACGCTCAAGCGCGCACAGCGCGGCGTAGTCGAATCAACAATCCGAGCACATTGCGGCATTCGGAATTGGAGCCTGCTGGCGGTTAATGCGAGGACGAACCACGTCCACGTGGTCGTACAGGCGCCGAGCGTGGCTCCGGAAGCGGTCATGGAGCAATTCAAGGCCTGGTGTTCCCGACGGCTGAATGAGATGGCCGGGCACTCTCGAAAATGGTGGACGCCTCACGGATCGACTCGGTGGCTCAACGACAAAGCGAGTCTGGAAGCGGCAGTTGAGTACGTGCTCAATCGCCAGTAGGACGCCTGAAATTCACGATCTCGATCTTCGTCGCTGGCGCGTCGGGCTGGCGTCGGCCGTCCCGAGATATCGAAACCAGACTGACGCGCGAGCGAAGAGAGTGAATTCGCGATGGCCTGTTCGTCCTCGCTGGCGCGTCGGTCTGGCGTCGGCCGTCCCGAGACATCGAAACCAAACTGACGCGCGAGCGAAGAGAGTGAATTTGCGATGGCATGTTCGTCCTCGCTGGCGCGTCGGGCTGGCGTCGGCCGTCCCGAGATATCGAAACCAGACTGACGCGCGAGCGAAGAGAGTGAATTTGCGATGGCACGCTCGACCTCGCTGGCGCGTCGGTCTGGCGTCCGCCGTCCCGAGATATCGAAACCAGACTGACGCGCGAGCGAAGAGGAGGAGTTTGCGATGGTACGCTCGGCCTCGCTGGCGCGTCGGGCTGGCGTCGGCCGTCCCGAGATATCGAAACCAGACTGACGCGCGAGCGAAGAGGAGGAATTTGCGATGGCCTGTTCGTCCTCGCTGGCGCGTCGGGCTGGTTGAGCCCTTCAAGCGCGTGGTGGCAGACCGGGCACTTGGAGCTTGACAAGTCCAAGAGTCTCGACTCAAATCGCCGTAGCATGCCGCGGCTGGTAGAGGCCGATGTGGCCGCGGCTGGGGAGGATGAGGCTGGTGCAGTCGCCCCACTCGGCGTGCTGGACTTGCGTCAACTCGACGCCCTTGCTCTTGAGTTCCGCCATCATCGCCGCGAGGTCATCGCACATGAGGTAGAGCACCGCGCCCATCATCGGCTGCTCCGCGTGCTCCTGCACGAAGTTACCCTCTGAAGGGTGCACGCCGAGTTCGGCAGGCGGCAACGCAAAGATGAGCCAGCCCCCGCCGGCATCGACGCCGCGCAGGTTGAGAACATCGCGAAGAAACGCACGGTCTGCCTCAGCGTCCTTCGAGTAGAGCAGGAAATGAGCGCCGTTGATCATGGGTGGCTCCGATGAGAGACTGAGTTAGCGGTCGGGACCGCTGTGGCCCAGCTCCAGGTGCTCGCGAATCATTTCATTCGGGTCCGCGCCGTTCCAAAGCACGGGGAAGGTGCTTCCATCCGGCCGTGTAACTGGTGATACATCGGACGGCCGTGCCGGATCAAAGCTCCAGTCGACACGGATCATTTTCCGCAGGGATTCTTTGTAATCCTGCTCGGCGGAATGTGGACCTCGGAGCACGAGTTGTGACGCGGGCGACGTGTCAAGGACGGTGAAGAGATCGTCCCAGGATGTCGGCCAGTGATTGTCGTGGGTGCGAAGGTACTCGACCAAGAGTGTGCCTGTGTCCCACGCAGCGTATGCCTCCGGGAGGCGTCGCAGCGAGTACACCACCCTGATGCCAATCCAGACGGCGACCGCGAGCGCGGCGGCTGAGGTGGCGAGGATGATCTTGCGGCGGCGGGTCACTGCACAAGCGTAGTTCAGGAATGGCGAACGGTTTGCGGTGCTATTCCATGGAGTACGTCAAACAAGCCGGGCGCCGCAGCCAGAACAACCCGTCGCGCCGGAACGGATCCGCATGCGGCGAGGCTTGAAGTTTCCGGTTCCGAGTTTCCAAAGCGAGCGGCCACAATGCGGGCACTTCACCATCGGCCTGCATAACAGTTGGGTGAGGGCAAAGGCCACCGTCAGAGAGATGCCGAAGATCGTTGCGATCGTGGCGAGCGGCGGGATGGCGGCCAGCCCAATGACGAGTAGCACAGCCGGTAGCGATACCATCATCGTGACGATGGATCGAATCTGCGCTGCGCGAACGAGTTGTTGCAGCAGGTCGACTCTCCAGATCACACCTTCAGGAGGCGGCGACTTCACCCCTGCTCCAGCGCCTTGCGAATCTCCTCAGGGCTGAGAATCCTGACACCGCCGTTCTGATCCGACACCGCGACGGACTCGCCGAGGAGCATGTGGCGGCGCAGGGCGGCGCGGACGGCGTTGCGCATCGCCTGTTGCAGGGCGAACGCATCCACCTCGCGTTTCGTTTCATTTTCGCCTGATTCCTGAATCATCTCACGTGCCCTCAATCCGCTTCCACACTTCCGCCATCTCGACGTGAAGCTGGCCAGCCATCGAGCCGTAGGCGACAAGGTTGGGGCCTGCGGCGCCCGTGTTATCATAGACAAACCACTGATCGGCCAGCGGGATATACAGGTCGAGGAGGTTTTGGACGCTTCGCGCGTATCTGCGGCGAATCGTCTCAACTGGGATGGAATGCCCTCCCGCCTGTACCCGCCGCGCAACTCGTTGCACGGCCGTTTCGGTTGAATCCACCCAGATGTAGGCGATGTGCAGGCGGTATCCGCTGCTGCGCATGTTCTTGATCCATGGCACGAGCGAACGGCTGGCAAGGGTTGATTCAAAGGCGAACGACTCGCGCTTGGCAGCGAGGAGTTGAATCCGCTCAAGCATGATCCTCGATGCCCCGAATGCTTGTGACAGCGGGTCGAGATCCGAAAGTCCCCGAGCGATCACGTCTGCATTGACAAATGTGCTGATGCCAAACTGCTGAGGGAGGACTGCCGGCGCAACCGTCGTTTTTCCCGCACCGTTCGGTCCGCCAATCACGACGATTGTCGGACTGGGGTCCATCACGACATCGGCACCTTGACACGCTGCTCCACCGCGCACTGCTTCGCTTCGTCATACCCCGCATCGACGTGGCGGAAGACGCCCATCATCGGGTCGTTTGTCAGCACGCGCTTGAGGCGTCTGGCTGCTGCGTCGGTGCCGTCGGCGACGATGACCTGGCCGGCGTGCTGGCTGAAGCCGATGCCCACGCCGCCGCCGTGATGGAAACTCACCCAACTCGCGCCGCTGGCGGTGTTGACCAGCGCGTTGAGAATTGCCCAATCGCTGACGGCGTCAGTGCCGTCCTTCATCCCTTCGGTCTCGCGGTTGGGGCTCGCCACCGAGCCGCAGTCGAGATGGTCGCGGCCGATGACGATCGGCGCTTTGACTTTGCCGGTGCGCACGAGGTCATTGAACGCCAGGCCGGCCTTGTCGCGCTCGCCCAGTCCGAGCCAGCAGATGCGCGCGGGCAGGCCCTGGAAACTGATGCGCTCCTGGGCCATGCGGATCCAGCGGTGCAGCGACTCGTCGCGCGGGAGGAGACTGAGAATCGCTTCGTCGGTGGCGCGGATGTCCGCCGGATCGCCCGAGAGCGCCGCCCAGCGGAACGGCCCGCGGCCCCGGCAGAACTGCGGCCGGATGAACGCTGGAACGAAACCCGGAAACGCGAACGCCTCGCTGAAACCGTTGTCGTACGCCCGCTGGCGGATGTTGTTGCCGTAATCGAACACCACCGAGCCGCGATTCTGAAACTCGACCATCGACCGCACGTGCCGGGTCATGGTGTCGAGGCTGAGGCGCTCATACTCGCGCGGGTCGTGGCCGCGCAGATACGCGGCTTCATCAACGGTCAAGCCCGAGGGCACGTAGGAAAGCACATCGTGGGCGGATGTCTGGTCGGTGACGGCGTCGGGCGTGATGCCGCGCGCCAGCAGCGATTCGTACAGATCCGCCGCATTCTCCTCCACTCCGACGGAGACAGCGCGGCCCTGCTGAGCATAACGCAGAGCCCGCTCGATGGCGTCATCCACCGATTCGGCAACTTCATCGAGATAGCGATCATGGCAGCGTCGCTCGAGCCGCGCCGGATCGACGTCGGCGATGAGACAGACGCCTTCGTTCATGGTGACGGCCAGCGGCTGCGCGCCGCCCATTCCGCCGCAACCGGCGGTGAGGCACAAGCGCCCTTTGAGCGTGCCGCCAAAGTGCTGGCGCGCCGCTTCGGCGAAGGTCTCGTACGTGCCCTGTACGATGCCCTGAGTGCCGATGTAGATCCACGACCCGGCGGTCATCTGGCCGAACATCATCAGACCGCGCGCACAGAGGCTGTCAAAGTGGTCCTGCGTCGCCCAGTGCGGCACGAGATTCGAGTTGGCAATGAGAACGCGCGGAGCGTCTTCATGCGTGCGAACGACGCCGACGGGCTTGCCCGACTGCACCAGCAGCGTCTCGTCGGCGGCGAGATCCTTGAGCGCGGCGATGATGGCTTCGTACGCCTCCCAGGACCGGGCCGCCTGGCCCCGGCCGCCGTACACGATGAGATGATCCGGGTCTTCGGCGACGGCGGGATCGAGGTTGTTCATGAGCATGCGCATGGCGGCTTCGGCCTGCCAGGTCCGGCAGGTGCGCTGCGTGCCGTGCGGCGCCGAGATGTGGTGATGGGTGGTCGCGGTGGTCATGAGGTCCTCCCCTGTTCGATCATACAGGCCGGGATGGCGGCCGACACCCTCCTCTACTGTGTTCGAAGATCGGCGGGAATCAAGCCTGAGCGGGAAGAATCGGGCTCCAGGGCCCCTGCCGATCTCTCCCCGGCCGCCCCACGCCCGGCTGGCCGCGTTGCCCCCTGCCCGGAGCGGGAATATCATCCCGGATAAGAATCGCAAGACGGTAACACTGGAAAAAGAGACGAGGACAAACTTCGATGGCCATTGCTCCCGCCGCAAAAACCAAGGTCATTTCCGACCACGGGCGACACGATAAGGACACCGGATCGCCGGAAGTCCAGATTGCCGTGCTCACCGCCCGCGTGACGGATCTGACCGAGCACCTCAAGAACCACCGCCAGGATCACCACAGCCGCCGCGGCCTTCTCATGATGGTCGGCAAGCGAAACCGGCTCCTGCGCTACCTCTCGCGCACCGATCGCGACGGGTATCTGAAACTCATCGAAAGACTGGGCCTGCGCAAGTAGCCGGGAGCGTTTCTCTGGTGCGCATCCGGCTGCTTCGACTTTTCTCGCCTTCGCTGCGGCAGTCCACTCCGGGCTGTGCGGTTCTGCACCGTTTCGGTGCACACTGCAGCAAGGTGATCGATCTGTCGGTTCATCGCAGTTGGCGATGAAGTCGGACGCTCAGGCCCGTTGACAGACACTGGCCAGCCAGTTGAACGCTCGTCGGAGGTGATCGTGGATCGATCGCCGCTCCGGCGCCGCACATTGGCAGGCCGACCCAAGAAGGGACAGCAAATACATCATGGCACTTATTCGAGTCGAACGTGAAATCGGCGGCCGCACACTCACCCTGGAGACAGGCCGCATCGCCCGGCAGGCGAACGCGGCGGTGCTCGCGACGTACGGCGGCACGACCGTGCTGGCGACCGTCGTCCGCGCCCCGGCCCGCCCCGGTCTGGACTTCTTCCCCCTGTCCGTCGATTACCGCGAGAAGACCCCAGCCGCCGGCAAGTTTCCCGGCGGTTTTCGAAAGCGCGAAGGCGCGCCAAACGAAAAAGAGATCCTCACCATGCGGATGATCGACCGGCCGATCCGCCCGCTCTTCCCGGATGGCTTCGTCGAAGAGGTGCAGATCCAGTGCTGGGTGATGAGCCATGACACGCTCAACGACTCGGACGTCCTGGCCGGCACGGCCGCATCCGCCGCCCTGGCCATCAGCAACTGCCCGTTCGAAGGGCCGATCGCCACGGTGCGCGTCGGTCGCATCGACGACCAGTTTGTCATCAACCCGACGAGTGCGCAGCTCGAGTATTCGGATATCGATCTCGTTCTTTCCGGCCACAAGGATGGCATGAACATGATCGAAGTCGGCGCGGCTGAAGTGCCCGATGCCGACGTCATCGCCGCGATGAGGTTCGGCTACGAACACATCAAGGACATCCTCGGGCTCATCGGCGAACTCGCCGAGAAGGCCGGCCAACCGAAGGTCCTCGGCGACCTCGTCGTCGTGCCCGATGAGATCATGGAACTCGTCAAGCGCGAACTCGGCAACCAGATGAGCGAGGCCAGGCAGATCCCCTGCAAACAGGAGCGTGCCGATCGCGTAGCGGCGATTGCCGAAGAGTTCATGGCGGCCCATTGCGCTGCGCCGGCCGGAAGCAGTTACAGCGACTACGTCGCCCACGCTCTGAAGGTCTCGCAGTGCAAAGAAGCGATCCGCCAGCTCGAGAAAAAGACGGCGCGCCGCCTGCTGGCTAAGAAGGGCATTCGGGCTGACGGCCGCGATCTCAGGCAGATTCGCACGCTTGAAATGGAAGTGGGAATCTTCCAGCGGACGCACGGCTCGGCGTTCTTCCAGCGCGGCGAAACGCAGTCGCTCGTGTCGTGCACACTGGGAACAACGCGGGACGAGCAGATCATCGACGGCCTGCTTCCCGAGTATTCGAAGAAGTTTGTGCTGCACTACAACTTCCCGCCCTTCTGCACGGGCGAGGCGAAGCGCATCATGGGACCCGGCCGGCGCGAAATCGGCCACGGCGCGCTGGCCGAGCGCAGCCTCGTCGGCGTACTGCCGGATCCGGAAGACTTCCCCTACACCATCCGCGTCGTGTCCGATATCACCGAGTCCAACGGCTCATCTTCGATGGCTTCGGTTTGCGGCGGAACGCTGGCCCTGATGGATGCAGGCGTGCCGATCAAGAATCCGGTTGCGGGTATCTCGATCGGCCGCGTCACCGACGAAGACACCGGCGAAGAGACCTACATCACCGACATCATCGGCGAGGAAGACTTCTTCGGCGACATGGACTTCAAGATCTGCGGCACGCACGAAGGGATTACGGGCATCCAGCTCGATCTCAAGGCGCGCGGTCTCAACTTCGAGCAGATCACGCAGATTTTCGCGCAGGCGCACGAAGGCCGGATGTTCCTCCTCGATGAGATGCGCAAGGTTATCGCCGAGCCGCGCGCCGACATCAGCGCCTTTGCGCCGCGCATCATCACGCTGCGCATCAGTCCGGACAACATCGGCAAACTCATCGGCCCGGGCGGCAAGACCATCCGCGCCATCCAGGAGCGCACCGGCGCGACCATCGACGTCGAAGACGACGGCACCGTCATGATCGCCACGGCCAACGGCGAAGCGGCGGCGCAGGCCAAGGCCGAGGTCGAAGCCCTCACCGCCGAGGTCAAGGTCGGCACCGTCTACACCGGCAAGGTCGTCGCCGTGAAGGATTTCGGCTGCTTCGTCGAGATCGCGCCCGGCACCGACGGCATGTGCCACGTCTCCGAACTCGCCGAAGGGTTCGTCAAGAACGTGGGAGACGTGGTCAAACTCGGCGACACGATCAAGGTGAAAGTCATCTCGATCGACGACCAGGGCCGCATCAAGTTGAGCCGCAAAGCCGTCCTCAAGGACGAAGCCAAGCAGGAGCAGCCGGCCGCGTCGTAAACAGCTCTCGTCTGAATGTGAGATTCTGGCGGCCGTGCCCGGAGGGGCGCGGCCGCTTGTCGTACGGGTTCAGGGCTCAGTTTCCCCACGGAAACGAAATGCCGACATAGCCCATGACCGAATCGCGGCCGGGGTTATTGCGCTCGCCTTGAGTGCGCGCGTTGGAGATGTGGTGCCAGCGCACGCCGGTCATGAGGCGGGCGCCGCCGTCGCCCAGCGCGAAGGTTGCACCAAGCCCGACCTGAGGCGTGAAGTTGTACTCGGTGCCCTCCTCGGGCACGTCGGTGTCCGCGTAGAGCACGCCCGCCCCGGCGTCCGTGTAGAGCGACCACGACTGGCGGTTGAGGAAGTGCCAGCGCAGGAGGGCGTTGAAATTGCCGCCCCAGGCGCTGTCGAACTGATCGAAATAGAACATGCCGAGTTCGAGATTGACGCTGAGGTCGCGGGCGAAGAAGTACTCGGCGGTGAAGTGCAGGTTGTAGTGCTCGGCGTTTTCGAGATCGGAGGCGGCGCCGCCGTAGAACCCCCACCGCCAGGTCTCAGGCTCGCCGAAGATTGCGACGCGTGCAGCGGGAGCCAGCGGCTCGGTTGCGTCTGATGCTGGCGCATCCGGCTGCGTCACGGGGCGACCGCCGGTCAAGAGCCAGTCGAAGTCGTTGTCAGCGCGCGCGGCGGATGCGGTGAGAGCGGCGATCAACAGGCAGGTACAGCAACGCATCATGTTCGGTCTCTCCAGTGGCCCGCAGGCAAGCGGGCGCAGAGGATATGCGCGCCAAGCCGCGCTGCGAGCCAAAAGCAAACCGGCGACTCGCATGGCGAGCCGCCGGGAGTTGGTGCGTGCAGATGCGTTGAGCGCCGATCAGCGCTTCTTGATGATGCCCTGGGTCGAAAGGAAGTCCACGAGCGCAATGACTTCGTCATCAAGCGACATCTCAGCGGTATTCAGAACGAGTTCGGCCTTCTCGGGCGCTTCGTAGGGATCGTCGATGCCGGTGAAGCCCTTGATCTCGCCGGCGCGGGCCTTCTTGTACAGTCCCTTGGGATCGCGCGCTTCGGCGACCTCAAGCGGCGTCTCGACGTAGACCTCGAAGAACTTCATGCCGCCCTTCTCGCAGGCCTCGCGGGCGGTCTGGCGATCGCGGAGGTACGGGCTGATGAAGCTGGTCAGCGTGATGATGCCTGCGTCGGCAAAGAGCTTGGCGACCTCGCCGATGCGGCGGATGTTCTCGGCGCGATCCTCGGCGCTGAACCCGAGGTTCTTGTTGAGGCCGAAGCGGATGTTGTCGCCGTCGAGGCGGTAGCAGTGATGGCCGAGGTTGACCAGGGCCGACTCGAGTGCGCACGCGATGGTGGACTTGCCCGAACCCGAGAGGCCGGTGAACCAGAGGACGCACCCCTTCTGCCCCAGCGCCTTCCAGCGCTCGTCGCGGCTGACTTCGCCCTCGTGCCAGTGAATGTTCGTCGCCTTCTGCTGCGTCATGGTCCCCTCGCTGTGAATTGGCTTTTGATCGGGAATTCGTGGACGGCAAGGGTAGGCGCGGCGGGGAAGTCCGGACAGCGGGCCCGGGTCGGCGTGCGGCCTGCCGGGGGCGAAATCAGGTCTCCTCCGCAATGCCCTCGACCCGGTCCCGATGCACTCTGAGCATCCGGAAACGGCCGATGTTGTCTCGGATCCAGGGCCAATGGCGCGAGAGAATGTCGTGGAATTCACGCAGCCGCACATTGCCGAAGCAGACATGCACTACCCGCGGCGGCGGCGGTGAAAACGCAGCCAGATCCGAGAAGTCCGCATCCTTTGAGACGATGACGAGGTCTCGGTCACGCGCGAAATCCCATATCTGTCGGTCAGTCCACTGCTCATCCAGGTCCCGCACGTGCAGGAAGTCCGGCCCTTGCCAGAGCGCAAAGTGATAGGGGAGATTGGCGTCGATCACGAACTGGGCCATCGCGCTAAGCCGGATACCTGACCACGTAATGGCGTTTCATCAGTTCAGCGGCGGCTGCGAGGCAGGCGCGGATGTCTTCCATCTCGAGAGACGGATACTCGCGCAGCACATCGTCTGGCGAGTCACCGGCGCTCAAGAACTCGAGCACTGTCTGGACGGCGATTCGCTTCCCTCGAATTGTCGGACGCCCATTGCAGATCTCTGGATCGATGACAATCCGGTTCGGCCACGAATCAGGCACGGCAACCATGTCCAAATCTCCTGCTCACGTGATCGATGGATGGTAGCCCCGGTCCCCCGCAACACCTCAGCCTCACTCACTCAAGCGGCTCCGCCTCGATCCGGCTGACACGGTCGCTTTCGAAGTGGATGGTGAACTGAACGCCGCCGAAGCCGTGGTCAAAGCGGTAGATGAGCGGCGCTTCGGGGGACTCGTTGCCGGGCGCGGCGCCTCGATTCGGTTCGCCAAGCACCTCCAGTACACGCAGGCGAGACGTGCCTGGCGGCGGGAATCGCGCAAAGACTCGCTTTGCTGCAGCAATCGCCTCGCCGCTCGACCAGTGCGATGATCCGCCCTCGCGGTCGGGGAGCGTCTGCCGCATCAGGCGCCGATCTTCCTCGAAGCCGGGATACAACTCAAGGGCGGCCGGCGCCCAGCCCGCAGAATCCGCCGCATTCGGCAGTTCGATCGACAGAGTCAGTTCGTCAGGCGGCAGCGCCCAGACGACGAGGCGGCGACATTGCACATGCCCTTCCCAGCCGCGTAACGTGATACTCCCGCGCGCCAGGCTCTGCGTCTCCATCGTCCCGAGATGGATGCCGTTGAGTGAGAATGAGACTTCCCCGGGCGACACGTCGATCAGGTAGTGTTGGAAGCGATGGCTCGGGATTGGGTAGATGACATTGGGAACCCACCCGCCCTCGACGTGCAGCCCGTCGCTGTGGCCGAAGTACAGGCGCGTGCCGCCAAATTCAAACGCGGTGCCTTTGAGCAGGTCGCTCCACAGTTCGGCCTCGATCTGGTAGTGCTCAATGCCCGGCGGCGGGAACTCCTCGCGCGTCTCGATAAAGCCGGCACGGTTGGCGACGAGGGTCGCCTGCCCGTCCTGGATGGCCAGATGCGCCCACGACCCGCTGCCTTCGCGGCCGTGGCCACCGCGGAATCGCAGGCGCTCCGCCACCCATTCGGTGCTGGGCGGATCGCCGGAGTCGAAAACGAAGAGCGGCCGACTCAGCATGCGCTCCTCGATCTTCAGCCGCGTCATCCCGCTGACGGCGGGATAGACCTGCCGATAGATTTCATCAGCGTGGAGCATGAGGCGCCGCTGCGCGAGGCCGCAGTGCTGCGCCGCCAGTTCGCGCCACTGATCCGCAGCGGCGAGGCGCGCGGCCGGCGGCTGATCGTGGACCTGTGAATCGAGATCGCTCCGTGCCGCTGCCGCCAGCACTTCATCGGTGTCACCGGCAAGCAGGGCAAGCCCCGCGCGCCACTGCCCTTTCGTGAGGCACAGGTACCGGCCGAGCGCCAGGCGGGCCTCCCCGTCGAGGGGTTGCTGCGCCAGGCGCAGCGCCGCCCGCTGCGCTTCGAGGGCGGAGGCCGTCCATTGGGCGACCACGTCGCCCCATCGGCTCGCTCTCTGCTGGAGCGATTCATCGCCGCTAAACGACGCAGCCCGCACCGCCGACGGCAGGAGGCGCTCGGCCAGTTCGATCCGGTCTGCGAGCAGCGACTCTTCGATCAGTTGCGCGGCCCGATCGAATTCCCTGGCGAACGCTTCGGGGTCACCGACCGATCCGGCCACGCACGCTTCGAACACTTCAACGTTCAAACCCAGAGCATCCACTCGATATGATCGCGCGAGATCGCCAATGACTTCGCGCGCCAAATCAAACTCCCTCGCCTCTATGCACTGCGCGTACGCCATTCGCAACAGGACGTATTTCGCGGTCGGATCATCGGTTGTCCCGCGCGCCAAGTCTTGCAGATCGCGGCACACGGAGGCCTGGTCGGGCGATTGAAGATCAAGACGACCTGTAAGAAGCCGCCTCACCTCAGCCTCCGCAGCGCCTTGATCCTCAAGCGTCGGTGGCGCCGGCAGGCGCCAGGATTGGGCGACCCGAGTTCTCGGGGGTAGACCGGTTTCGATATCCACGGGTTGGGCCGGGGCGGCTGCGGCGGCTCCGCACACTACGATAACGACCGAGAGCATTCTGCAACGTAATCCCACGATCAATCCTCCGTATCCGAGGATCTGCAATCGCCCGATAGGCAGAGCATGCGCCACAGGCGATGCGAGATCCTCTCCTGGCCTAACGGTCGCTGGCGCCTCTCAATAGGCAATCTTTTCGATGCCGTGACCGCTGGGACGCGCTACTGGGACGCGCGCAGGCGGATCGTCACCGGCGTGTAGGGCTCGGGCATCGCCTGCGTGTTGGCTTCCCATTCGGGGGCCATCACGGCTTCCTCGTCGGGCAGAACCTCGCACCAGCCGAGCAGTTCATCGCCGAACGTCACGAGCCCAGCGATGGAGCCGGTGCGGTCGGCGAGGTAGCCGACTTTGCCGGTGTAGTCGGCTTTCATCGCGGAGCCGCCGAAGATCCACGGCCCGTCGGGCAGCAGTTCGTGCGTGTGATAGTCGCGCACCCATTGTCGGATCGGCACTTCACGCTGCTGCCCCGCCTTGTCGGTCCATTCAACGGTGATGTCCACCTTCGCTCCCGTCGGCGGCTCGACGATCCACTTCCTTCCCTCTGGATCATCCGGGTCGATCTTCCACCAGCCGGGCCGGCCCGGTTCGAGGCCGATGAGCAGCAGAGCCGCGTGGATGTGGCTCGGGGTCGCCTCGGTGATGAGCACCGATTCGTGCACGCGCTTGCCCACGAGGCAGATGATCTGCTCAAGCCAGCCCTCGTTGATGCCGCTGTAGCCCTCAATCTCGACGATTCTGTTGTTGAGGTCGATCTTGAGGTGCGGCCAATCCACCTCGGCATAGCGCGGCGGCTGGGGACCGGCCGGCGCCGACGCGGCCGCCGCAGATTCGCTCGGCGTTGGCGCGGCCGCGGGCTCGGCAGGCTCGAGCGGTTCGAGGGGCGGCGCCACGTTCGCCTGCACCGGCGCGGCGGTATCCGCGGGAGTCGCCTCTGTTTGGATTTGATGTGAATCTCGTGGCGCCGTCTTCTGCTCCGCGCAGCCGCACAGCGCCAGCAACGAGAGGACAAGGCAGAGGATCGTGCTGCGGCTGGGCATGACGCCTCACGTCTGCGCTGCGGAGGTTTCGTACTGCTCGAACAGCCGGTAGATCTCCTCGGCGCTGTTGGCGTTGTACACCGCTTCGCGGAAATCGTCCTGCGTCATGAGCCGGCTGATGCGCGCCAGCGCCTGAATGTGGCGGCTGGTCTGGTCCGGTGGGCTCACGAGCAGCACGACGAGGCGCACCGGTTGGCGGTCGATGCTGTGGAAATCGATGGGCAGCGCGGGCTTGCCGATGGCGAGCATGAGATCATCGCACACATCAGACTTGCCGTGCGGAATGGCCAGGCCCTGGCCGATGCCGGTCGTTCGCGTCTGCTCGCGGCTCCAGACCGCCTCTTTGAGGGCCGCGGGGTTTGAGATGGAATTGGCGCCGGACAGCAGATCGACCATTTCATCGATCACTGCCTTTTTCTCCGCGTGGTCAAGCGGGACCTTGATGCATTCCAGTTTGAGAATGTCGAGAAGATTCATCGTGAACACGCGCCTCGTCTGTGCGTGCGGCCCATTGCGTTGAGCAATCGGGCCGCTTCCACTATCTTATGCTAGCCAAGCAACGCGAGGTAGCCGCCGTCTCGATAGCGGGCGGGCGGCTCGCCGGGCAAACCGGCCGGCATCGCTGAAAACTCGGTAACCACCCTTGTGCGATGCCAGCGATTGATCCAGTCGCGCTGGGCCTCATTCTCCTGCGGCTCCAGGCTGCAGGTGCTGTAGGCAATCAGCCCGCCGTCGCGGCGCAGCGCCAGGTGATCCGCCACGATCTGCTTCTGCAGCGCGACCAGCGAATCGAGATGGGTCCCGTCCACGCGATACTTCGCCTCGATGCGCCGGGCGAGCGTGCCGGAATTGGAACACGGCACATCGAGCAGGAGCAGATCGGCCTTGCCGTAGTAGTCGATCAACTGCTCCCGCGGGACGACCTTCACGCGCGCCGAGCCCGCGAAGCGCTCGGCCAGCATGGCGAAGCGCCGCCGATCGGTGTCCGTGGCGATGATCGTCGCCTCCGGCCAGACCTGCGCGAGCTGGGCCGTTTTGGTTCCCGAGCCGGCGCACACATCGGCGATGAGTTGCAGCGGCCCGGTCGCCTCGCGGATGCGCTGCACGACCTCGTATGAGGTCGCATCCTGCACGCGCGCCTGCGGATGTTCCGCCAGCCACGCGACAAGATCGGCATGAGACCCCGACCAGACCGCGACGCCTGGACTCTCGTGTGCCGTGAGATGCGCATCAGATTCCGCTTGCTCGCGCGGCACGTTCACGATCAGCGTCGGCGCGATGGCGAGGTTGTGCAGCGCCAACCGTTCGAGCTGCCCCGGCGAGTATCGCCTGCTCCAGCGCTGGATGAGTTCAGGCGGATGGCTCGTCTGCACGGCGAGGCGTTCGAGTGGATCGTCAGGCAGGACAGCATCATTGAGGCGGCGCCAGCGCCCATCTGACAGCGGCAGTGCGTGCACGTCGGGCGCCGGCGGCGCCTCGTCGATGTCGCCACGCAACTCGATCATGCGGCGGAGGACGGCGTTGGCCAGCCCGCCCGCCTTGGCGCGCACCCGCCGCTTCGTCCACGCCACTGTTTCGTTGACCACGGCATAGTCGGGCTGCTGGTCCAGAAAGAAGAGCTGCGCAGCGCCTGCCAGCAGCGCCGCCTGGAGGTTCACTTCGTTCTCGCGCAGCGGCCGGTTGAGCCGGGCGTTGAGAAGCCATTCGAGGGTGAGCCAGCGGCGCACCGTCTCGCCGCAGATCGCCTGGGCCAGGCGGGCATCGCGCTCGTCGAGCCCCGCGGTCGAAAGAGGGCGCAAATCGAGATCAGGCCAGCGCCGGATCTGCTCGGCGATGAACCGCATCGCCGCGTTCCGCGCACCCGGCGCCTCGACCGCTTCAGAGGTATCAAATGCAGGATTCACGCCCGGGAGCATAGGCGGCGCGCCGCGCACATCTGCTGCGACTTTGCCTTGCCGGCGCGTCCGATCAGTCGTGGCGCAGCGCCACGATCGGGTCCTGGCTGGCGGCGACGTTGGCGGGATACAGGCCGAAGATCAACCCCACGCCGCATGCCACGATGAAACTCACCGCAATCGACCACCCGGTCACCTGCGTCGGGAACTGCTCGGGCAGCAGCGCCCCCAGCGCCATGGCCCCGAACACACCGACGAAAATGCCGATGAACCCGCCGAAGAGCGAGAGCACGCCCGTCTCGACGAGGAACTGCCAGGTGATGTGGCCGCGCGTGGCGCCAAGGGCCCGGCGGATGCCGATCTCGCGCGTGCGCTCGGTGACCGAAGCGAGCATGATATTCATGATGCCCGTTCCGCCGACCACCAGCGCGATGGCGGCGATGAACAGCATGACGCGGCTCCAGATGCGCGCTGTGCGCTTGGCCATCTCCTGCAGTTCGTAGGGGATGATGACGGTCACATCCTCTTCCTTGCGCAGGCCGACGTCGATGATCCGCTCGGCCATGTGCCCGCCGCGCGATACGGACTCGATCGTCGGCATGCCGATGTAGATCTCGCTCAGCTCGACGTTGGTGATGTCGCGGCTGCCGGCGCTGCGTCGCATGATCATGTCGCCGAACTTCGCTTCGGCCGTTGACAGCGGAATGTGCACATCCATGTTCAGATCGCGCCCGACAAGAGCGCTGCCCGCGCCACCCGCCAACCCGATGGGCGAGAGCACCCCCACAACGGTAAAGATCTGGTCATCGACCCGCAGGCTCTTTCCCAGCGGCTCTTCGAGCGGAAACAGTTGCAGCGCCACCGTGCGGCCGATGACGCACACGGACGCGTCGTTCTCGAGATCGAGCCAGGTGAGGTAACGGCCCTGGGCGACGGGCAGGCTCGCGCAGCGCGGCAGATCGGGCGTCGTGCCAAAGGTCTGGCTCGACATCTGCCGCGAGCCGCGCGTCACCATCGCCCCGCAGGACTTGAGCGGGACGATTTCCTCGGCCTTGTTCTCGAATTGGGCCCGGAGCCGGCGGTAGTCCTGCCTGGTCAGGCCGTAGGAGAGCACGAAATCGCCCTGGCCGCTGCTGCCGCCGGCCATGCTCGCCTGCTGGGCGGGCTTGACCGAGCGGAGAATGACGTTGCGGGCCCCAAGAACCTCGAATTGCTTCAGGGCGTTCTGCTTGGACCCCTCGGTGATGGCCATCATGACGATGACTGACGCGATGCCCAGCACGATTCCGAACGCTGTGAGCAGCGAGCGCAACATGTGCAGCCGCAGATTCTTGAGGCCCAGCCGGATTGTCTCGAGAAGAAATGTCATCGTGCAGCCTGACGCAAAGCGATTATACTCGCGAGGAGCAATCCGGTGGCTGATGTCGAGATCGAACGAGAGCGGGAAGTGGAATCGGGCTGGGAATTCGACGTCCGCGTGAACGCGGGTAGCGGAGCCGATCCGGCTCGATTCGCGTTGACGCTCTCATGGGCGGACTACGACCACTGGTCGAGCGGCACCGAGCCTCCGAGCGACATCGCGCGGCAGGTCATCGAATTCGTCGTCGCGCGCCGAACTATCGAGCATCTGCCGCCGCGCTTCGATGCGGCAACCGTGCGCCGCTGGCTGCCCGAGATTGATGCTGCATTGACGCGCGGCCGCTGACGGGTTCAGAATCCGCCGCTGCGCATGCGGTCGAGCCCCTCTGGAAACGGGTACGTCGGGAAGACACCCGTAGGCGCGCATTCCCACATGCCCAGCGAGGGATACACGTCGCCCCGGTAGCCCGACTCGAACATGATCCGCAGCACGCGCTCGAAGCTCGGCTCGGCGCCGTCTGAGCCGACCAGCCGGTTCGACTTGGCCCCAAGAAAACTCACCGAGGCGCAGGGCATGCGGTCGCGGCGACTCTCGAGCATCTCTGACAGTTTCTTGAAGCCGCGCTCGAGCATCGAAAGCGTGAAGTGCTCGCGCGACGGGGGACGAAGCAGGGCAAACACCTCGAGCGCGTCGAAGTCGTACTTCATCACCAGGATTTCGTCGCCTTCGAGCGAGCGAGCAAACGCCTGGGCGTGATGGGTGATGGACTTTTCGTTCCACTGGCACCCGGGCAGGAGGCGGGCCAGTTGCGAGATGATGCCCTGTGCGTTGTCGCGGGCGTTGACGCCGCACACCAGCGTGCGGTACTTGTGGGCCAGCAGGTCAGAGAGCAGGTGTTGCCCCCATTGGATGCGAATGCGGTGGCGCCCGGGCGTGGCTTGGCGCGGATCGCCGCACGGCAGCAGGATGATGCGGTTGGCCAGTTCATCGGCCTGCATCAGCAGGCCGACCTCTTCGTCGTAGATTCGGGGCTTGTCGCTCTTGCCGGTTACCACGTTGGCCATGCGATCCTCCTGTCCGGGTCGCGCCCTCCGTCAAAATCGCGGTGCGGCGGCCGTGCGTGAGTGTAGCGCCACTGAAGATCGCGTCGGCTCAGCAACCAGACATCAGGGCGGATTTCGGGATCGCTGCCGCTGGCGTCTCCCCCGCCGCGGTATGATCGTCCGCCCATGAAGCCCGAACGCACCGTCGAAATACGGATCGAGGACCTGCACAAGTCGTTCGACGAGCACCCCGTGCTCCAGGGCATCGATCTGACGGTGCAGCGCAGCGATCTGCTGGCCATCGTCGGCGGCTCGGGCTGCGGCAAAACAGTCCTGCTCAAGCACATCCTCCGCCAGTTGACACCCGACCGCGGCCGCGTGCTCGTGGCGGATCACGCGCGGCCGGACCAGGCGCTGGTCGATCTGGCGACGCTGACCGAAGAGGAGATGGACGAACTGCGCCTGCACTGGGCCGTGGTCTTCCAGCGCAACGCGCTCTTTTCAGGCAGCGTGTTCGAGAACATCGCCCTGTGGTTCCGCGAGGTCAAGGGCATGTCCGACGCGGAGGTCCGCCCGATCGCGATCGAAGTGCTCGAATCGGTGGGTTTCACCGACGTGCAGCGGCTCCTTGAGAAAGATCGGGATGAACTCTCCGGCGGCATGGCCAAGCGCGTGGCGGTAGCCCGCGCCCTGTCCATGGACCCGGCGCTGATGTTCTACGACGAGCCGACGACGGGCCTCGACCCCGTACATGCCGCACAGATACACCGGCTGATCCACGACACGCATCACCGGCTGAGCCGCTCGGGTGAACCACGAACGACGGTCATCATTACGCACGACAAGGACCTGCTGCACCGTCTTGAGCCGCGGATCGTGATGCTGCACGAGGGGCGCATCTTTTTCGATGGCTCGTTCAGCGAATTCGAGCAGTCGGACTCGCCGATCATCAGGCCCTATTTCGACGTCATGCCGATCCTGCACGAGCGGCACCCGGACGCCGCATCCGGGTGGACCATTCCCGGGATGGAATAATTCCAGGTTTGTTAGGTGCGGCATCGGCCCCGGTTTACCACCCGAGCCGAGGTGGCGGGGCGTCGTGAGATTGAACGGCAATGACGTGCGGGATAAACTCCCCTCTCTGCCGTGGTCAGCGGTGGAGACCCCGGCCGTGGTGAGGCATGGTGGCGACCGGGGACGAAACAGGTTCGAGGTCTCCTTTCTCCCACCGGATCAGACCCGAGTTCCACCCCCCAAGCGCCCTTTGCGCGGGATTCCCTTTGTGCTCCGCTTGAGCCGAGGGCTGGCCAGTCATCCGCCGGTGCCGCTGTGCTCGAAGGAGCATTCTGTCATGGCTGAGACCACATCAAAATCCCTCGTAACCGACCTCATCGAGGCGGGAATCCACTTCGGCCAGCGCAGCGCCAACTGGAACCCGCGCATGTCGCCGTACATCTACGGCAAGCGCAACAACATCCACATCATCGACATCAAGGAGACCGTCAAGGGGCTGCTTTTGGCCAAGAAGTTCATCGCCAAGACGGTGGCCTCGGGCAAGGACGTGTGCTTCGTCGGCACCAAGCGGCAGGCCCGCGACGTGCTCCGCGAGCGCGTCGGCGATGTGAAGATGCACTGGGTCATCGAGCGCTGGCTGGGCGGCACGCTGACGAACTTCCGCACGATCCGCTCGCGGCTCAAGCGGCTCGAAGAACTCGAACACATCGAGCAGAGCGGCGACATCGCCAACTACTCCAAGAAGATGGAAAGCCAGTTGCGCCGCGAGCGCAAGAAGATCCTTCGCAACCTCGAAGGCATCCGCAACATGTCCAAACTGCCCGGCGCGATGGTTGTCATCGACGTGAAGCGCGAGATGAACGCGATCATGGAGGCCAAGAAACTCGGCATCCCCACGATCTGCCTCATCGATACCGACGGCGACCCGGACATGGCCGACATCCCCATTCCCGGCAACGACGATTCGATGCGCTCCATCGACGTGATCATCCGCGAGCTGTGCGCGGCGGTGGTGGAAGGCAAGAACCAGCGGGTGGTCGCCCAGCAGAGCGAAGAGGACGCCCGGGGGGCAGCCGGCGAAGGCGGCTCAGCCGCCACGCCCCGCCGCAGCCGGCGGGCCATGTTCCTCAAGGACGAAGCGACTCCCCCGCCGACCGAAGGCTCCGATGAACACGGCGCCGAGGCGACGGCGTCCGTCGGGCCGAACCAGTCTCCGGCCTGAGCGCGTCGCACAGATATCGGCGCCGACAGCCGGTCGCGCCCGCGTCCGGCCAGAATGGGATAGCGAGTGAATCAAGATCGACTGGCGGCGCCAGGTCCGAGCGCCGCCAGCACCGGACCGAATCACAAGAAGGGATGATGGCATGTCAGCCAACGTGAGTGCAAAGGATGTGATGGCCCTGCGGCAGCGCACGGGTCTGGGCATGATGGACTGCAAAGAGGCCCTCATGGAAAACGATGGCGACATGGAGAAGGCCATCGAGTGGCTCCGCGCCAAACTCAAGGGCAAGATGGACGAGCGGGCGGACCGCGCCATGGCCCAGGGACGACTCGCGATCGCCACCGCGCCCGACCGCAAGAGCGTCGCCATCGTCGAGATCAACGTTGAGACTGACTTCACGGCCCGCAACGAGATGGTCGAAAAGGCCGCCGACGACATCGCCGCGCTCGTGCTCCAGGGCCCGGCGGGCGAGGCGAGCGCCAGTGACAAGATCGCTCCGATTATCGACAACATCCGCATTACCACGGGTGAGAACACGGTGTTCAAGCGCGGCCTGAAACTGCAGGCCCCCTGCTGCGGCTCGTACCTGCACTTCGACAATCAGAAGGCCGCGGTCATTACATTCGATGGCGAGGTCGATGCCGAAACCGCCAAGGGCATCTGCATGCACATCGTCAGCCACAAGCCTGAGCCGCAGGGCATTTCCGACGCGGACGTGCCTGCTGATCTCATCGCCCGGCAGCGTGAATTGGCCAAGGCTGAGGCGATGGAGTCCGGCAAGCCCGCAGAGATCGCCGAGAAAATGGTCGAGGGCAAAATCCGTAAGTTCGTCGGCGAGATCACCTTGCTCAACCAGAAGTACGTGAAAGATCCCGAGGGCAAGAAAAACGTCAAGGACGTGCTGCCCAAGGGCGTCAACGTGACGCGATTCCTGCGCTTCGAAGTCGGGCGCTGAGACCACTGCTTGATCGTAACGGAGCCGGCGTCGAATCAGGCCGCGAGGTCCGCATCGACGCCGGCTCTTGCGCGCGCCCGTCGGGCGCGGACCGGGGTCTGCACGGCCGCTGGCGCGTCGGACTGGACGATGATCGCCGTCAGGTCGTCGATCTGGTGCAGCGAGCCGGACTGGTCATCAACGAGCACGCCGAGCTGTGCGACGCTCTCATCGACGCTGCGGTTTCCGCCGCAGATCTGCGTCATGCAGTCGAGATAGCGGTCGGTCGGCAGGCGGCGCTGGCGGCGGGCGGCGCCCGCTTCGGGAAAGGCGGTCTCGAATCCATCGGTAAAGAGCACGAGCCGCTCGCCGGGGCGCAGGGTGAGCGAAGTTTCGCTGAAGGTGGCGTCGGGAAAGACACCGAGCAGGCCGCCGTCGGTCTCGAGGCCGATCGAGTCGCCGTCTTCCTTGATAAGCCGCGGCGGCGGATGGCCGGCGCCGGCGATCGTGACCTTGTGCGTGCGCGTATCAATGATGCCGTACACGGCGGTGGCGAAGCGTCCGCCGGCGCTCTGAAGGCGAAGCATTTCTTCGTTGAGCCGGGCCAGCACTTCACCGGGCGAGACGATGCGGTAATCGACGTCGCTGACGACCTTGAGCGTCAGGCAGCGCGAGATGACCATGGTAAGCAGGGCTGCGGGGACACCGTGCCCCACCGCGTCGGCCAGGAAGAAGCCGATGGTGTGCTCGTCGAGCCGCCGCACGTCGTACATGTCGCCGCTCACGTAGCCGGCCGGCCGGTAGAACACGCCGAAGCGCACGTCGTCGAGTTCGGGCAATGAACGAGGCAGGAACTCGCGCTGAATCATCGACGCGAGTTGCATTTCGTCGTGAATGCGCGAGACTTCGCTCTCGAGGCCGGTCTGGCAGCGCCGGGCGATGCGCAGTTCCTCGGCGCAGCGATCGATGGTGATCTGGCGCCGCAGCAGCGTGTCGAGTCGAATCGCAACGCTCGCCGCGGTCTCATCCAGTTCGCACACCAGCGCCTGGCCGGGCGTGAGGTGGTTGCTCAGCGCACGGCGGTTTCGCGTGAGGATGATCGTGGGCACGCGCTGCTCGTCGAGCAGGTCGAGCAACCGGTATGTCGCCGCCCCAATCTGCTCCGAGCCCAGCAGCAGCACGCAGGCGTCCAGGGCCGCGCCGTCGAGAAGCACGATCGCCTGTTCGATGCTCGCCTGCCCGGCGCTGGGCGCGTGCTCACCGGGCCAGGCCGCAAGCATGCCGCCGACCCACGGTTCGAGCAGTGCGGGCTCGTGATCAAAGCCGACGAAATGCACGTGGTGTGTGGCCATAATCCGCAACCCGCCGGCTTGAGCGCAGCCGGGGGTCCGGAAAAAAGGCCGCACTCTCAGCGATCATCGGCCGACTCGGCCAGTTCCTTGAGACGATCGAGGTCGAGTTCCAGCTGCTGGCCCCGGCGCAGGCCGAGTTCGGCCATCCGACCGGCCCGGAGTTCGATCGCGTACCGCGCGCGGCCCTTGCTGGGGTAGGAATCCGCCCTCAGGCGCTGCTCGTACTGCTGCTGGCTCTCGCCGGGCTGCCGGAGCGGCTGGGCCTTCATTGTGTAGGTCGAAACAATGAACCCCGTGCGATCGACGTACATGATGTCGATGTCGACGAGACAGTCGAGCATCCAGAAGTTGCGTTCTTCATCGCGCGAGAAGATAAAGATCATTCCGCCGTCGTCGGGAATCGACTCGCGCCCGCCGAGACCGCGCTTCTGGTCAGCCTGGGTGATGGCGGTGTCGAGGGTGAACCACTCGCCGCCGAGCTTGGCCGTAAAAGTATCGGTAGACTCGTCATCGCAGCCTCTCAGGCCGGCCAGACCGACGAGGAGGATCGCCACCATGGGCAGGTACGCGAACCGGGATACCGCTTTCATGCTTCGCAGAGCCATTGGTCGTCCTCTTGCGTAAAGGTCATCTTTCCCCGTGGAAGAGTAGACAGCCCGAAGCCGTCGCGGAACTCGTTCAGGGACATCGGCTCGCGGCGGGGCTGAACTCCGCTCCAGAAGGCCATCAGGCCGATGAGGCGTTCCGGTGTCGCGCCCCGGCTCCGATAGTACTCGATGCGCGTGTCGCCGTGGCGCTTGGCCAGTCGGCGACCGTCGGGCCCCACCACCAGAGGCAGGTGCGTATAGCGAGGCCGCGGCCTCAGATTAAGAGCCTCGAGGAGCATGATCTGCCGGGCCGCGGAATCGAGCAGATCGTCGCCCCGCACGACGTCGGTCACCCCTTGGCGCGCATCATCGACGACGACGGCCAGTTGATACGCGGGTTGCCCGCGCCGGGTCCACACGACAAAGTCGCCGCACTGCTCCGCCGGGCACCGTTCCACGCGGCCCGCAAACCCGTCATCGAAGACGATGGTGCGACCATCGACGGCAAATCGCCAGTTCGTCTGCACGTCGTCGAAACGCTCAGGACGATCCTTCGGCCGCAGCGAGGGGGGGAAACAGACTTCGCCTTCCGAGCCATGCGGCGCCGACGCCGCCGCCTCGATTTCCGAACGCGAGAGTTCGCAGGGATACACGAGCTGCATCTGGGCCAGATCGCGCATGGCGGCGACGTACGGATCGAGATCGGCCGACTGGATGCGCACGGGTCCATCCCAGTCGATGCCGACCCAGTGCAGCGTGTCGAGGACGCCCTGAGCAGCGCCAGGCCGGATCCGCGGCCCGTCGAGGTCTTCGATGCGCATCTCGATGCGCCAGCCGTCGCAGCGCGCCAGCGCCCAGTTGATCAGAAAAGTGCGAAGGTTTCCCAGGTGCAGGGCGCCGGTCGGCGAAGGGGCGAGTCGGGTGATTCTGCTTGACATCTCTGGTTTCTCTCGCAAGATCATACTGGAGGGATAAAGATCGGAGCATCCTCATGAACAAACTCTCATCTCCGGAGATCGAGGCCCGGCTCGACAAGTCATCCGACTGGTCCGCCCTCGGCGACACGATCAGCCGGACGTTTGAATTCAAGAACTTCATCGAAGCGATGGAATTCGTCAACCGGGTGGCCGAGCACGCCGAGGAGGTCCAGCATCACCCGGACATCCTCGTGCGCTGGAACCGGGTTACGCTCACGCTGAGCACGCATGACGCAGGCGGCGTGACGGAGAAGGACCTGGTCTTCGCCCAGGCCGCCGACGCGTTGCGCCGCTGAGCGCGACGGAAACCTCAGTCGACACGGGGCATACACCGCACCAATTGACAAGCAGGCCGACCCATGAACGGGTCGGCCTGCTGAATGTGAGTGCGCCGAACTGATCGGCCCGTGGCTCAGGTGTCCACGTCGAAGATCAGCTGGAGGAGATCGGTCTCGTTCTCCATGCCGAAGAACCAGGAATCGGTGAGAGCCGTGGCCGTGCCGTACGGATCGTTCGGATCGCCGATGAACTCATGCGGGTTCTCGGGACCGACACTCGTATCCATAATGCCGAACGGCCCGAACGGGCTTGCACTCTGGGCGTGACGCAAACCAAGCGTGTGAGCCGCCTCGTGCGCCACGACGTTGGCCAGAGCCAGCGAGAGCGTGTCGGTGTCGCCTGCCCCGACGAGCGAAGCGAAGGTCGGCACAAACACGATCGCCTCGTCGTTCTTGCCCTGGTTCTGCGGATCGAGCGTGCTGGCGATGCCGTAAAGACCCGGCTCGTAATCGTTGGCCAGGAAGACCGTGGTGAAGTCTTCGCCGACGAAATCGGCAGGATCGATGCTAACGTGCACCGTGATGCCGGCGTCGTCGTAGAGGTCAGTGACGATCTCGATGATCTCCGAGAGAATCTGCGCTTCGAGGCCGTCAAACCCGATTCCGCTCAGGTCGAACGCGTGCAGCGTCGTGCCATCGCGTCCATACCACTCGGCAAAGCCGCCGTTGGTCTCGATGAGAATGTTGAGTTCCTCGGGTGTCGCCCGGCGATCGCCCTGCGTGCTGGTGTCGACAGTGACGAGCAACTCGTAGTTCGTCTCGATGTTGCCCTGAATCATGATGGCATAGGTGCCGGCTTCAGGGATACGGAACGAATAGGTGATGTCGCCAGCGTTGTCGTAGAAGCCCTCGGAGTCCGGCGTGCCGGGCGCGCCCATGAGCAGGCCGTCCACCACACCCGTCGTTTCCGTGGTCTGGAAGACGCCGACTTCGTATCGACCGCCGAGATTGCCGCCAACCTGCGAAAGTCGCAGCGTGACGGTCAACATCATGCCTTCTTCGAGCTGGGTGGTGACGGTGTTGTCGGCCAGCCGGACGCTGCTGATGTCGTACACGTCCGCGTCGCCGAAGAGTTCCGTCGGGACGCCGTTCTCGTCGAAGCCGATGAACCCTTCGGTGACCAGTTGCTCACCATCGACGAGATCGAGCGTGGTGCCCATGTTGAAGCCGGTGTCACCGTCGTTGAAGACCATGACGTTCAGCTCGTAGTTGCCGATGTCGTTGCTGATCTCGTTGGGGCTGATCGCGCGAACGATCAGCGGCGGGGTAAAGACGCCACCGTTGTTGCTGATGTCGATGAGTTCGTCGAGTCCCGGAGGTCCGCCCAGGCTCGTGCCGGCGACCATGATGTAGTAGGTGCCTCCGGTGGTTTCGAAGTAGCCCTCTTCCAGCGTGGCCTGGCTCTGAGCGACGGTGCCGCCGCCGACAAGTTGGCCCATCGAGTTGCGGAGCGTGACGGAGCCGACAAACGCCGATCCAGGCACGAAGTCCGAAAGCGTGGCGCGGAGGATGTCACCGGCCGCCAACGTGACGGCGAAGAGGTCAACGTCGAAACGCTCTGGGAAGTAGAACGATTCCGTGTCGGGATGATCGCCGATGCGTCCCAGGAACGAGATCTCGTGGTTCTTCGTGCCCGTGCCGTTGACGAGATCGTCAAGCAGCAGCGACATGGAAGTCGGATCCATGAACTCCACGTCGTTGGGCGTGAGCGGATCTCCGTCCGGATCCCAGGTGCCCGCCGTCGTGCGATCGCCGGCATCGCCAACGAGGAAGTTCTTGTAGTACGTGTCGCCGGTGATGCCGTCCCGGTTGGCGTCGAGATGAATACCCGTGACGCTCTGGATGGCGGTGCCGTCGATGACGAGCGTGTAGACACCCGGGTTCGCCTGCGAGAACGAGCGGTTGAAGCGGATGGTCGCCCGCTTCTGCTCGCGGTCGTAGGAGATGGTGTAATCGTCGTTGGGCGTCGGCTTGACTCCCATCGGATCGACCGGGTTCTCGAACCGGATGGCCGACTCGGCCAGCGGATTGTTCGGATCGAGAAGAATCGTCGAGATGTCGATCTCTTCGTTGAAGTAGATGTCGATGAGCAGCGTGTCGGCTTCGAGCCGCGTGCGGATGTTCTGAACCACCAAGGGCAGCGGCGTGGAGTTCACCACCCGCGTGTTGACGTTGCCCTGCTGGATGAATTCCTCGCCGCCGACGCGAACCTGCATGACCTGAGCGCTCGCCGTGAACGCCCAGTTCTGGCTGTTGAAGTTCGAACCGACGACGCCGCCGAGCACTTCGGCCCGTTCGAGGAGGCCAAAGCCGATCGAGCCGATGTCATCGCCTGTACCGTAGAAACGGTCCTGTCCCCGCGCCACGCCAGCCGCGACGCTGGATCGGATGACCGAGCCGTTGACGCGAATGCTCTGCAGCGTGCCGCCGGTGAGGCGATCCGCCGCCGTGCCCGAGCCGCCGTAGCGGCCATCGGACCCGAGAGCGAAACCAGCGAGGATGTCCGAATCGACCAGGTCGCCGGAGATGTTGATGTTGCTGATCAGTTCGCCGGCGGAGATGTAGGTGACGTTGCGGATGGTGGCCGCGTTGATCGCACGGATCTCGCCCAGCGTGGAGATGGACGCCTGGTCCATAACCGCCCCTGTCGAGTTGTTGTTGATCGTGCCGATCGAATCGCGTCCCCAGATGACGCCGCTGAACGTGCCGTTGCGGACGTTGACGGTGTTGATCTCTTCGCTGAAGATCGTGCCGCCGAAGGCGCCGCTGTCGTCAAAGGTGTTCAGGACGGTCACCATGAACCGGCCTGCGGTCACCGCATCGACGACGATGCGCGAAGCCTCGCCGCCCACGGCGATGGTGCCGCTGGTGTTGACGGTGCGAAGGGTGAGCGTGTTCACCGAGCCGTCGATCGTGATGCCATCTGTGCCGTCGATGTTGCCTTCGACGGTCAGGTTGCCCAGATCGGCGTCGTCGGCGAAGCGGATCTGCACGCTGTCGAGATCGACGCGCCCGTTGCCGGTGGCGGAGGTCACCTGGATATCGACGTTGGTGCGGGAGTCGGTGCCGTTGAACACGAGCCCGGTCAGGTTGCCGCTGGTGCCGCCGGCGAGCGTGTAAATGCCCGTTCCCGAGCCGCGCATCGACAGGGTGATCTGGTCGCCGTCGGTGTCGGTGAAGACCACATCCGTGCCCTGGTCGAACGAGGTGCCGCCGGGCAGGGTGAGAGCCGCCTGGTCGAGTTCGGTCACGACCATGTTGGCGCCGGGGCTGCCGGGCGTGCGCTCGGTGCCGTCCACCACGACATTGCTGATCGTTGTATCGGCCAGAACGCGATTCGTGCCTGATGCAGCGCCGTCCACGCGGACGTTGCTGATGTTGCTCAGTCCGGGCGTGAGGTCGGTGTCAGCGTCAAGCGTGGCGTAACTGCCGTCGGCGCCGCCGATGATGCCGGCCGCGATGACGACGTTGTTGATCGTGCCGCGAATGTTGATGTTCTCGACGTTGCCGCTCGAGAACGTGTCGGCATTGGCGGCAGCGCCGCCGAGGGCGAAGTCGTCGCCGAGCGATTCGAGGCCGCCGAGGATGTGCGTGGCGTCCGCATTGCCGTCAATGGTGACGCGCGACACGCCGCGGCCGGCGCCGATGACCGAGCCGGTGGCGTTGCCGCGGATCGTGAGATTATCAAGTTCCCAACGGGCGCGGATGACCGAGCCGGTGGCATCGCCGTCGATGTCGAGACGATCGATGTCGGCATCGCTGGTGATGCGGCCGGCAGCGCTGGAGACGCGCATGGTCCGGATGCCTTCGTCAGCATGGACGGTGCCGGACACGTTGCCGACGATGCTCAGGTTGTCGATCGTGCCGTTGCGGGCGAGGATTTCGCCGTTGAAATCGCCGCCGATGTCGAGCCGGCGAATGGCGTCGGTGTACGCGGCGATGTTGCCGGTGAGGCCGCTGTCGATGTCGATCGTGGCAATGCTGCCGCGCGCGGTGATTTCGCTTCCGTCGGCCACGGCGGCGAGACGGAAGGTGCGAGTGATGGACCCTTCGACGATGATGGCGCCGTCGAAGGTGCCGTTGCGCACGTCGAGCATGCCGAAGTCGCCATGCACCTTGAGCGACTCGTCATCGAAACCGCTGAGGTTGCGGCCGACGATGACGCGATCGAGGTCGCGATCGATATCGAGGTCAAGGATCAGATCGCGGCCCGACTGGAGCTTGCGGACAAAGCCGTCGCCCGAGAACGTCTCGATGCGACCGATGATGTCGCCTTCGCGGGTGCGGAGGTTGCGGATTTCACCCGACACGCGGATGTCGCCGGTGATGCTGCCGCGGGCGTCCATGAGGTCGAGGCGGCCGTCGGGGCCGTCGATGGTGAAATCGATCCGCGTGATGTCGCTGTTGCGCGAGCGGAACTGCTTCACCGGACCGGCGACGTTGAACGTCACGCGGGTGATGTCCTCTGAAGCGTTGAAGGTCCGGACCGCGCCCGCGGTGAACGAGGAGCGGACGACGCGAGCCCGGGCATCGACGGTGCGCAGTTCCTCGTCCACGTCGATGTCCGTGCCGTCGATCGAATTGGCGCGGAGGAAGCGCAGGTTTCCGATGATGTCAACAATGAGATCCTTGATGTCGCCGCGCCGGCCCTGCGTCTCGATGCGCGTCGCATCGCCGACGACGGTGATGAGATTGACAGCGCCTTCATCGACGTAGGTGTAGACGAACTCGTCGGCGCGAACGGTGTTGAGGTTGCCATCGACGCGCAGCCGGTTCGAATCCCAGATGCCGTTCTTGATGTTGATCTGGTTGACGTTGATGCCGGCGATGCTGCTGTTGATGATGTCGCCGCCGTTGACCATGATGCGGCCGATATCAGCCTGCGGGCTCCCGCCCACGTCGTCGGCATCCGGATCGGCGGAAGTGAAGTGCGAATCGAGGTGGTTGGTGGTGATGCGCGAGCCGATGATCGACGAGCCCTGAGTCGCGTTGATTCGGTCGATGCCGCTGGCGCCCACGATGTCGCCGAGGATGTTGTGGCCCTCGCCGCGGATTTCGACGCGCCCGATGACCCCGGCCGCGCCGATGATGCCGGCGGTGAACGGACCATCCCATGTGTCAACCAGGCCGTCGCCGAGGTCGATGCGCGTAATCGAACCGGCGGTGTAGACGGAGCCCTCGATGCCGTGGAATTCGCCGAACGGCGTCTGGTTGTCGGCGTTGGCCGTCACGCGAACGAGATCGACTTCGGAGTAGATGTCGACGATCGTGCCGTCGACGCGCACGAGTCCGACGGAAGTCAAGCCGCTCGAGGCGCGGACCGCCAGGCCGTTGAGCCACATGTCGAATGGCGCGCCCGCTCCGGCCGGCTCGGCGCCGCCGCCGCCGGACAGCAGCAGCGGATCGCCCACCTCTCCGGCGTCGCCCAGCGTCACGTCGTAGCGCGGGCCAAGCAGCGAACGGGCGACTTCGGTGGACGAGAAGGTCTTGCCGAGATTGCCTTCGATGATCACGCGATCGATGCCGTCGCTGTCGATGGCGACGATGTCGCCGCTGGTGCGGTTCTCGATCGAATTGATGCCGCCGAACGTGCGGATCATGTACACGTCGGTGCGTCCCGAGCCGTCGAGGATGACGCGGCTTCCGCCGTCGCCGACGACGACGATGTCGCCGATTTCGACGTTGCCCGAGTTATTGGTGATGGTCAGGTTTCCGCCGCCGCCGAGGGTGGCCTCGATGCGAACGGTGGCCACGCCGACTGAACTTGCCACGGCATGCGTTTTGACAAATGCGGCCGAGTTGCCCGAAACCTTGATCGTGAAGATGGCGCCGGAGTCGTCCACGATGGTGAGCGGCGAGTTCGACGTGACGACGGCAACCGCGTTCTCAACGCCGTTGCCCCAGATGAACGGAGCGCGGAAGAAGCGGACGTTGCCGCCCAGGCCGTTTTCGATCAGCGCCTGTCCATCAATGACGCCTGCATCGCCGACGACGGCAGCAAGATCAAAGCCTTCGGCGACAATCGCGCCGGCTTCAATGAGGTCGATGCGCTCGCCGGCGCCGACGTTGACGCGCAGCCCGATATTGGGATCGGGGTCGGCGAGAATGCGCGACTCGGCGCGAATGGTGCCGATGGATCCGCCCGCCTGCAGGTACGTGAGGCCGGTAGTGGTTCCGTCGGCCGTCATGATGCCGCCGATATCGCCAAACCCGTAGGTCAGTTCGCCAAAGCCGATGCCACCCGTCGAACGGGCGTGAATCAGGCCGATGTCGCCGCGCGCGTTGACGAGCAGGTTGCCGATCGAGCCGCCGGCGAAACCATCGCCTCCCTGCTGGGCGTTGCGGCCGTAACCGGCAAGAAGTTCGCCGATGTGCTCTTCGGCGGCGAAGATCGTGCCGAACAACACGCGAGTTCCGTCTTCGCGCACCGTTCCGGCGATGAAGCCGCCAGAGGTGATGTTCCAGATGCTGGCGCCGGATTGGATGAGCAGATTGCCAATGTAGGGGGCATCGCCGTCGGGATCGGGTCCGACGTCTTGGCCGATGCGGATGGTGCCGATGCTGCCGACCTGGGTGATGATGGCCGAGCCATCGGTTGCGCGGTAGGTCAGCGCGCCGCCGGCGCGGACTTCGCCCAGCGAAACCGGCGCGGCGTCAGAGATGGTCAGCGCGTAGCCCTGGCCAGGACCGCTGAAGCCGGCCGTATTGTCGATGACGATGTACAGAACGCCCGCCTGCGTCGGCGTGTAGTAGATGTCGCCCCTCGTGCCGTCGGTGCCGCGTGACGCGACGATATTGCCTTCGGCGTCCTGCAACGTCATCAGCGTCACGGCCGTGAGCTGAATGCGAATGCGACGGGTAGCGTCAACGGCGATGGCGTAGTAATCGATGTCATCGCCGCCATCGCCCTCGTCGTGCTGATCGTCGTCGGGCTCGGTGCCAAGCACGCCCTGAACGACGGTCAGCCCGGTCT
Organism: Planctomycetota bacterium; assembly: GCA_963205185.1. Classification (GTDB taxonomy): domain Bacteria; phylum Planctomycetota; class Phycisphaerae; order Phycisphaerales; family UBA5793; genus UBA5793. The sequence continues at coordinate 46,197 of CAUJHZ010000037.1, forward strand.
CACGACCGGCGTATTGCGCGGAACCGAGTGTGTCGTTGAGCAGATAGTTCGCCTGCTCTTCGTTCTCGGGATCAAGCGTGTAGATGGAGACCGCCTCCGCAAACGCGTTGGCGTAATCCTCTTCGTCGGCATTGAACAGGTCCGTCTCGTTCTCCACCACGACCTTGTCGGACCGCAGGAAGGGCTTGTCCACGATTGACTCGGGCGCGAAGTCGCCTTCGACGGTGATGGTCGTTGAGTTGTTGCGACCGGTCACGAACGAGCCGAGCACGCGACCGACGGTCAGCGCCGCGCGGGTGTCGGATGGGTTGCCGTCGACTTCGATGTAACTCGCATCGCCGACGACGTTGAAGAAATCGACGTCGCCGTCAACGAACATCTTGCCGCCGAAGAAGCCGACCTGCAACTGTTCGAGCGCGCCGCTGAGGCGCGTCACGCCGAACAGCGCTCCATCGATGTAGATGCGGCCCATCGTCTCGTTGAGGCTCGGATCCTCCTGGATGATGCCCTCAGTCGAGCGGTCGTAACTCTGGTAGCCGGGCGGGAGAAACGCGAGGATGTTCAACTCCGGCTGGTTGACGGTCCAGTTGGCGTTCGTGGGATTGCCGATGATGATCGAGCCCATGCCCGGCGCTTGGTAGACCGATCCGTCAGAGTTCATGGCAACGCCGATGCGGTCATACTCGGGCAGCGCGAAGGGCGTGGCGACCTGGAAGTCGCCTTCGAAGTCTTCCATGATGAAGAAGACAAGTTTGGTCGTCGCGGTCGCGCCGCTGATGATGATGCGGCCAATGCCGTTGTTGAAGTCCGCCTTGCCGTCGTTGGCGTAGAGGTTTTCAACGCCGGTCCAGCCGGTGCGGCGCTCGATGAGGTGCGGCTCGAAGTCCATCGTGTCGGGCGCGCTCCAGGGGTCGGAGGCGACCATGTTCACCCAGGCGTCATCGGCGGTGCCGAGCTGGCGGTCGTCCGTGCCAGCGCCGGGATGGACCATGCCAAACGCCAAAGGCAGGCGCGAGTCATCCTCGGTCTCGTAGAACCCGTCCATGCCGACATCCCAGTATCCGGTTTCCGGAATGACGAGCGTGAAGTTCTCGGGCACGTTCTCCGTGTCCCACTCGGGCACCGGTTCGGCGTCCTCGTCCCAGTCGATCTGGCGCACGGGGTGGAAGATGCCATCGGGAATCCACACGCCGGGCAGGAAGTTGCCCATGCTGTCGGTGGCGACGCGCCAGCCGGGCATGTAACCCGTGTCGAGGCCGAAGAAGGATTCGGATTCATCGTCGTCCGAGCCCCAGTACTCATCAGCGGTCTCCTCGGGGCCGATGCGCATCGAGACTTCGACTTCCGTGCTGTACGTGCCGTCCGTCTGGAGCCCGGTCCAGGGGAAGAGCGGATGCCCATCAAGATCGAGGATCGTGACCGTCGGATGCGCCGCAACATTGTCATCAAGCAGGAAGATGCCCAGACGGACCGAGCGTTCTTCGACCGTGCTGGCGTCCAGTTGCATGGCAGCGCCGTACCACGCGGGCATCGCGACCCAGCCGAAGAAGCTGTTGGTCTGCCCCATGTCGAGATCGGGGTTGGCCACGAGCGTCGTCAGCAGTTTGCGCGGCTCGAGTGGCTGGAACACCGGTGTACTGGCCACGGAAGCGGCGCTGGCACGACGGGTGGGACGGGCGAACGGGCGACGGTTCTTGCGCTGTTTCATCTCGCCATTCCTTTGCGGACTTGCGACAGGCGATTCAGGTGCGTGCGGGGTGTTGCGCCCCGCGGCGAATCGCCATGCTGGGTTTGCGGCGAGGCAGCGCCTCGCCGAGTGGGTGGGACGACTGGTGAGCGAACGAAATCGGTGCCGAAGCGATCGAGCGATTCGCAGCATGTGCCGGCTGGAATGATCTCATCTTGCGTCAGCATCCTCACACGGTGCGCGGCTCGGTTCGAGCCAGCGGCCGGGTACATTAGCCAAACTTGGCGCGCCTCGCTACTGGAGAGCAACTGAAGCTGACCAGCGGAGTTGCGTCGGGTGGCGCTTTGGCCCGCGCCTCGGGGCGCCTCGCCGAAGGGTGGGCCCGGCGAGCGGTCGATCTGTTCCGCGGCGGTTCGGCGGCGCCGGGCTGCGATCGGCAATGATCGCGCGGATCGAACGGTGATTGTCCATACGCCGAACATGGGCAAGCGGTTCCCCCATCTTCCGGGTGAAACAAGGTATTGGAGTCAGGCGGACGGTACAATGCCGGAGCGACTGGGCTTGTGGCGGAATCGGCAGACGCAGCGGACTTAAAATCCGCGTCCCCATTGCGGGGAGTGTGGGTTCGAATCCCACCGAGCCCATTTGACTGGCACTAGCCGGTCGTTGTGTGTCCCTGGTTCACCGCGTGGGAGGTGAACCTTCACCTGTTACTACCCCTTCAATATACAGGCTTGCCCACCAATCGCCAACCCCGGCTGGTGAAAAAATCACATTTTGATGATTTTTTCTGGACCTGTCACGCCGGCTCCGCCGCCCCCGCAGCCTCCGCCCCGCCCGTCCAGAGCCACCGCAGCGCCCAGCGGACGTCGCTGCCGATGAGCATGATGCTCGGCAGCACGATGAGCACCACGGCCGTGGCGCTGATGAGCCCGCAGCTGATCGTGATGGCCATCGGGATGAGGAACCTCGCCTGGAAGGACTGCTCGAGCATCAGCGGCGACAGCCCCAGCACCGTCGTGAGGGTGGTGAGCACGATCGGCCGCAGGCGGCGGCGTCCGGCTTCGACCAGGGCGGGCCGGATGTCCATCCCGCTTCGCCGGAGTTCGTTGTAGAACTCGATGTAGATGAGCGAATCGTTGACCACGATGCCCGTGAGCGCCACGAAGCCGATCAGCGAGAGGATCATCATCTTGAATCCCAGCAGCCAGTGGCCCCAGATCATCCCGATCATCGCGAACGGAATCGCGAGCATGACTGCCAGGGGCTGGAAATAACTGCCAAACAGCCAGGCGAGAATGACGTAGATCATCACGCAGGCGATGAGAAAGCCGTACTTGATGCCGGCGAGCGACTTGTTCGTCTCCAGCTGGCGGCCGCGCGGCTCGATGTGGACGCCGGGGTACCTGGCCTCGATTTCTGAAATGACGGGCATCATCGCCGCCACCACGCGCTCGGGGTTATTCACGGCCGTATCGACGTCGGCCAGCACCGTCACCGCCCGCTTGCGGTTGAGCCGGTTGATCGTCGCGTAACTCGATCCCTCGCTCAGTTCGGCCACTTCGATGAGAGGCACGCTGCGGCCGTCGGCAGTGAACACGTACTGGTTCTCGAGCTGGGCGAGGCTTCGGCGCGTCGGCTCGTCGAGCATGACGCGCACATCGACGTCTTCCTCGTTGGCCGAGAAGGTGTGCGGCTCAAAGCCGAAGAGATAGCCCCGCACCTGCCGCGCGACGAGTTCGGGCGTCAGGCCGAGCGTGGTTGCGCCGTCGCGCAGGCGGATCTGCAGCTCGCGCTGGCCGCTGTCGGAGTCGTCGCTGATGTCCACGACGCCGGCGAACTGGCCCAGCGCCTCTTCGATCTCCCCCACTGCTGCAAGGATCTTGCCCTCGTCGTCGCCGGTGGTCACCAGGTTGAGCGAAGGGCCGCCGGGTCCGCCCTGCACTTCCTCGTAACGGAGGGAGCGCACGCCGGGCACCGGCCCGACGTCCCGCCGCACCGCCGCGATGATCTCCTGACTGGTGCGCTCGCGCTGCTCGACGGGCGTGAGTTCGACGAAGATCTGCGCCAGGTGCGTCTGAGGCCCGCCCGGCGTGAAGTCGTTCAGATCGACACGCTGCCCGGCGAGCGAAGTCACGATGCTGATCTCCGGCTGCTTGGCGCACGCCGCCTCGATGCGGCGGACCACTGCGTCGGTTCCTTCGATCGACGTGCCCACGGGCATGGCGAGATCGACAACAAAAGTTTCGCTGTCGGTGCCTTCGAAGAAGGTGAAATCGACGCGGCCGCCGATCAGCATGCCGATGGAGACGAGCCAGATCGCGATGGCCGACGACGTCGTGACGTAGCGGTGCGAAATCGTCCAGTCGAGCACGCGACCGAAGATCGGAATGACGCGTTCGAAGATGAGCCGGTTGCGCCAGGCTTCATAGGCGCGCAGCGCACGCGCGCCGAGCCACGGCCGCTTGTGGCGCTCCACGCGCGCCAGGCTGTGCCCCATGTGGGCCGGGAGGATGATGATCGCTTCGAGCAGCGAGACGCTCAGCGCGCAGGTGACGACGACCGGCAACGCGCCGAGGAAGTCGCCGATCTGTCCCTCGATGAGCGCCAGGGGGAGGAACGCGGCGATGGTGGTGGTAACCGTGGCGACGACGGGCCAGGCGACTTCACGCGTGCCGCGCACCGCGGCCAGCAGGGCGGGCTCGCCCGACTCGTAGCGCGCGGTGATGTTTTCGGCGACGACGATCGCGTCGTCGGTCAGCAGGCCGAGCACGATGATGAGCCCGAACATGGTGAGCAGATTGAGCGTCACGCCGATCGCCGCCATGAACGCCAGCGTGCCCAGCACCGCGAGGATGAGGCCGAGCATCACCCACACGGCCACGCGCAGATTCAGAAACAGCAGCAGCGTGAGGAAGACCAGCATCGCGCCCCACTTGGCGTTGCGCGTCAGCAGTTCGAGCCGGCCCTCGATGAACCGGGCCAGATCGCTGAAAAGAATGAGTTCGCCCGGCAGCGGCTGCGTGTGCGAGGCGCCCAGTTCGTATGCCTGCAGGCGAACGCTTTTGCGCGGCGTGGGTGGAGCAGGCGGCGCGCCGTGCTCGGCGCCGCTGGCTGCTTGCTTCTCGTGCTCGGCCAGCTGTTTCTCGTAGCCGCTCTGCATCATGGCGTTCATGACCGCGTTCCAGCGGTCGGACCAGCGCGGCTCGAAGGCCCGCTTGCCGCTGCGACCGGCGACGTAGGCGCGCACGGCCTCGGCCACTTTCACGGCATCGCCTTCGCCGACGTTGAACGCGGTCAGCGTCACCACCGGCTTGCCGTTGAGGCGCGTGCGGATCTCGACGTCCTCGAATCCTTCGGTCACGCTGGCGACGTCGCGCAGCCGCACTACGCCTCCGCTCGCGTCGGTCTTGATGATGATGTCGCGCACCGCCGCGGCGCGCTCCTCGATTCCGAGGGTGCGGATGCGGATGTTCTGCGCCGCCGTGCGGACCGTGCCGCCGGGCACTTCCTTCATCCACTCGCGCACTCGATCGGCAACTGCGGTCAGGCTGAGTCGATACTTCTGCAGCGCGGCGGGCTGCACTTCAACGCTGATCTCATCCGCGCGGATGCCGCCGAGAATCACGTTGCCCATTCCCGGCAGCGACTTGATGTCATCCTTGATCTCGCGGATGGCCCGCTTGAGATCCGCTTCGTCCGATTCTCCCGCCAGGCCGATCTGGATGACCTGCAGTTTGGGATCGAACTTGGTCGTGCGCAGACGCTCGGCTTCCTCGGGCAGGTCCGTGAGCGAATTGAGCGCCGACTCCACCGTCCGGACGGCCTCGTCAATGTCGCGGATGTCCCGGCGGAACTCGACGACGACGGTGCCGAGTCCCTCGACTGCGGTGCTGTTGATCTCGACCACTTCATCGAGTTCAGCGACCTTGTCTTCGATCTTGAGAATCAGCCCTTCCTCGATTTCCTGCGGACTGGCGCCGGGATAGGCGGCGGTGATCGCAGCGAGACGAGGGCGCACTTCGGGAAAGAACTCGCGGCGCAGCGTCGAGCCGTAGATGATCCCGAGCAGCATGATCGCGATGTAGAGCAGATTCGCCGGCACCGGCTGGCGCACGCCGAAGTTGGTCGGCGTCAGCTTGTCAGGACTCGGATCGATCTCGGGGTGGGCCATCGCGGTGTGCTTCAGTTGTCGGCCGGCACCGATGCGGGATCGTCGCCGGAGCGGGAGAGGCGGCCGTCGTCGTTCGCTTCGGACGACCTGACTTTTTCGCCGGGCCTGATTTCATCGACGTTGGAGAGGATGATGCGATCGCCGCGCTGCAGGCCGGACTCGGCCGCAAGCACGACCCACTCCTGTTCGCTTGGATGCAGTTGCGCAAATGCCTGGCGCATGTGATAGGCGACGTTGACCCGGCGGCGGGCAGCAACGCCATGCTCATCAACCATCACCGCATCGCCGGTCAGCGCGCGGCGGGGCACCACGAAGCGCTCGACCGGGGCCGAGGTCACCGTCGCGTGCACAAACCTCCCCGGCATGAGCAGCATTTCAGCGTCCGGCGCCTGCGCCACTTCGGCGAACGCCGTCAACGTGCGCGTGGATGCATCCGCCTCGGGCGCGAGCCGCTCAATGCGCCCGCTCCAGCACCAGCCCATCGTGTCGGACTCGAGCAGCACCGGGTCGCCGACCCTCACCGACGCCTGCGCCGATTGCGGCAGCGCCAGCGGCACGCGGATGAGTTCGAGGTTGACAACCCGGGCAATTACGGTCCCGGCTGCGACGCGTTCGCCCTGCTGCGCGCTGACGAACTGCAGGGCGCCGTCGATAGGGCTGCCGATGGTGCAGCGCTGCACGTCGCGCAGGGCCATGGCGGCGCGGTTTCGCTCGAGTTTGAGCGATGCTTCAAGGTCGCTGCGTCGCGGAGCGATCTTGTCCACTTCTTCCTCCAATTGACGGACGATGCGCAGCGCTGCGGTGTACTCGCGCCGGCGGCGATCGACTTCGATCGGGCTTCCAGCGCCGTTCTCCACGGCTTCGCGCGTTCTGTCGTATTCGGTTTGAGCCACGGCGAGTTCTTCACGGGCGAGCGCCAGCTGATCCGTCCAGTTTTTCTGTTCGACGTCGAGCATCTGAAGCTGCGACTCGAAGCGCGCCGCGTTCTGCTCGGCGATGTCGTGCTGCGCGAGGTAGTCGCGGTCGTCGATGACGAGAAGCGTCTGGCCCTTGTGCACGGCTCGTCCCGGTTCGATGGCCTGCGGCCGATCGACGACCAGCCCCGAGATTTCAGAGGCGACTTCGGCGACGTAGCGCGCCTCGGCGGTGCCGAAGCCTTGCCACAATCGCGCCGCCGGAACCGGCTGCGCCACCATCACCTCGACCAGACGGCTGTCGGCGCCGGCCTCCGAACGGGGAACCTGCGGCCGCGTCGCCTTGAAATACTGGAACACGCCCGCGCCCAGGATGAGAATGACCACGCTGACCACGCCGCGAGTGGTGTACGCGATGATCCTGGACCACTTTTTCTGCATCGGGTGCACTCGGTGGAGACTCACTCGTCCGCGCCGTCGGCGTGGATCAGAGGATAGGCGATAGTGGAGGCTCGACTCCGTTCAAAGGCGAACCGCCCGATCGTCAATAGCGCGATTCAGGTTCAGTCCGCAGGCGGCGGCGCGGCGGTAAGTTGGAACTGATCGGGCCGCTCCGGATGCCGCGCAACGGACACCAGGGCCGGCCCCGGTTCGTGGTCGATGGCGAGTCGCCAACCCAGCTCGGCGCACCGCGTGAGCAGGCGGCGCTTGGTGAGGAGGTTTTCGTAGGGCAGCACGTCGTACGACATGTTGTACGCCAGACCCACGTGCGCCGCCGTGGGCATCATGTCGCCCGGGAAGATGACCGTGCCGGATGCATCACTGAACACCAGGCCCTGCTGCCCCCAGGTGTGGCCGACGGTGGGCACGGCGCGGATGCCCGGGATCACTTCGCATTCGCCGTCGAGCAGCGTTACGCGATCGGCGACGGGATCGAAGTTCTCGCGCAAGTAGGTGCGCGTCATCGTCGATTTGTTCGCGAGGGCGTCTTGCCACTCGGTGCGCTGCACGTAGATCTTCGCGTTGGGAAACGAAGGCTGGGGCGGCGCGCCGGGAGACTCGATGTGGGTGAGGCCGCCAGCGTGATCAAAATGCAGGTGGGTGACGATCACCGCGTCGATTTCGCCACGGTCCACGCCGATTTCCGCGAGCGCATCGCCGATCCAGCGCGATTCGAGGGCGAACATGTCGCGCCCCTTGGCGTCAAACTTGTTGCCGTAGCCGGTCTCGATGAGCACCCGCCGCGTGCCGTCGCTTAGCAGCAGGCAATTGGTCTGCAGGGTGATGCGGTTGAGGTCATCCGGCGGGGACAGGCGGGCCCAGAGCACGCGCGGGATGATGCCGAACATCGTGCCTCCGTCGAGGCGGAATGAGCCGGCCCGCAGCAGACGCCATTTCCAGATGCACTCGGCCATGGCCCCTCCAGCCCGTGGCGCGGCGGTCGGCCGCGCAATCCTGCCCAGTGTAGCCGGTTACGAGGTCCCCGGGACTCGCGGCGGCTGTGTGCGGGGGTCGGGGAAACGGCCCTGATTGGCAATTGTGGAGATGATTGTACGCCAAAACAGGATAACGATGTCTATTGAAAAGGCCGCCGTGCCGAATCCCACGACGGGACTCGCCCCGGCCGCCGGACAGGATGCACCTCAAATGGACCTTGCCTACCTCACCGTGGATGGAAACGAAGCGTGCACTTCGATCGCTTACCGATGCAGCGAAGTGATCGCGATTTACCCGATCACCCCCGCGTCTCCGATGGGCGAACTCGCCGACGCCTGGGCAGCGCGCGGCAAGCCCAACGCGCTGAACGTCACGCCCCGCGTCATCGAGATGCAGAGCGAAGCGGGCGCGGCCGGCGCCGTGCACGGCGCTCTGCAGGCCGGGTCGCTGTGCACGACGTTTACGGCGTCGCAGGGCCTGCTGCTGATGATCCCCAACATGTTCAAGATCGCCGGCGAACTCACGCCGACCGTCTTTCACATCGCCGCGCGCAGCGTGGCGACGCACGCGCTGTCCATCTTCGGGGATCACAGCGACGTGATGGCCGCCCGCTCGACCGGCTGGGTCATGCTCTGCTCATCATCCGTGCAGGAGGCGCAGGATCTGGCGCTGATCGCGCACAGCGCCACGCTGCGGTGCCGCGTGCCGGTGCTGCACTTCTTCGACGGCTTCCGCACCTCGCACGAAGTAAACCGCATTGCAGGCATCGACGACGCCACCATCCGTTCGATGCTCGACGACGCTCTCATCGCCGAGCACCGCGCGCGATCGCTCGACCCCGACCGGCCTGTCCTGCGCGGCACGGCGCAGAACCCCGATGTCTTCTTCCAGGCGCGCGAAGCGTGCAACCCGTTCTACGACCAGGCGGCGGGCATCATCCGCGAGACGATGCGGGAGTTCGAAGGCAAGACCGGTCGGCGCTACGACCTCTTCCAATACGTCGGCGATCCCCAGGCCGATCGCGTGGTGGTCATGATGGGTTCTGGCGTAGGGGCCGCGGAAGAGGCGGTCGCCGCGCTGTCCGAAGAAGGGCAGAAAGTCGGGCTCGTGAAGGTGCGCGTCTACCGCCCCTTCGACGCGAAAGCATTTGTGTCCTGCCTGCCGGAGACGGTCAAGCGCATTGCCGTCCTCGATCGCACGAAAGAGCCCGGCGCGCTCGGCGAGCCGCTGTATCTCGACGTGGTCGCCGCCATCCAGGAAGAGTGGACGGGCGATGCGCGCATCAGAATCATCGGCGGGCGCTACGGCCTGTCATCCAAGGAGTTCACCCCGGCGATGGCGGCGGCGGTCTTCGCCGAGCTTGCGAGCCATGATCCGAAGCGCCGCTTCACCGTGGGCATCGTCGATGATGTCACGCATCTGAGCCTCAAGTGGGATCCGGACTTCATCACTGAGCGAGCTGACAGCGTCCGCGCGGTCTTCTACGGCCTTGGCAGCGACGGCACCGTCGGCGCCAACAAGAATTCCGTGAAGATCATTGGCGAGAACGCCGGCCTCGCGGCCCAGGGCTACTTCGTGTACGACTCGCGCAAAGCCGGCTCGGTTACCGTTTCGCACCTGCGCTTCGGGCCGCGGCCGATCGAATCCACGTACCTCATCCAGCGGGCGACGTTTGTCGCCTGCCACCAGTTCAACTTCCTCGAGCGAATGGATGTGCTCGAACTCGCCGCGCCGGGCGCCACGTTCCTGCTCAACAGCCCGTACGACGAGAGCGAAGTCTGGGACCGCCTGCCGCGCGAAGTGCAGGACACCATCGTCGAGCGTCGCCTGCACCTGTGGGTGGTGGACGCCACGACCGTCGCGCGCGATGTGGGCCTGGGCGCGCGGATCAACACCGTCATGCAGCCGTGCTTCTTTGCGCTCTCGGGCGTGCTGCCTCGCGAAGAAGCGATCGAACACATCAAGAGCCTCATCCGCAAGACGTACTCCAAACTCGGCCAGAGCGTGGTGGACATGAACATCGCCGCCGTCGATCGCTCGCTCGAAATGCTTCGCGAAGTGAAAGTTCCCATGGCCGCCACGTCGAGCCGGCACCGCCTCCCGCCCATCCCGGGCGTGGCGCCGGATTTCGTGCAGCGCGTGACTTCAATGATAATCGCGGGCAAGGGCGACCTGCTGCCTGTCAGTGCTCTGCCGATCGACGGGACCTTCCCCACCGCGACGACGCGCTTCGAAAAGCGCAGCATTGCGCAGGAGATTCCCATCTGGGACGCCGACCTGTGCACGCAGTGCGGCCTGTGCCCGCTGGTGTGCCCGCACGCGGCGATCCGCACCAAGGCCTACCCCGAGGCTCAACTCAAGGGCGCTCCGGACACCTTCGAATCGCGGTCGTGGAAGAACAAGGAGCACCCGGACTATCGCCTGACCATCCAGGTCGCGCCCGATGACTGCACCGGCTGCGGCATCTGCGTCGATGTGTGCCCGGCGCGCAGCAAGGAGGTCGTGAAGCACAAGGCGATCAACATGTCGCCCAAGCACGAACACCTGGAGCGCGAACGAAGCAACTTCGAGTTCTTCCTCGACATCCCCGAGATGGATCGGCGCGAAGTGCGGCTCGATACGATCAAAGGCTCGCAACTCGCCCAGCCGCTCTTCGAGTTCTCGGGCGCGTGCGCTGGCTGCGGCGAAACGCCGTATCTCAAATTGCTCACTCAACTCTTCGGCGACCGGCTGCTCATCGCCAACGCCACGGGCTGCTCGTCGATCTACGGCGGCAATCTGCCCACGACGCCGTGGACCTGCGACCCCGAGGGCCGCGGCCCGGCGTGGTGCAACTCGCTCTTTGAAGACAATGCCGAATTCGGCCTGGGCATACGCCTGGGCGTTGAACAGAAGCGGCTCATCGCCGGCGAGATTCTGCGCCAGTTCGGCAGCCGGCTCGGCGCTGACTTCGTCGCCTCGCTGCTGTTCTCCACCGGCACGGATGAAGCGTCGATCGCCGAGCAGCGCCAGCGCGTCGCCACGCTCAAGAAGGCGCTGGCCGGCGACACCTCGCCTCAGGCGCGCCGGCTGCTGGCGCTGGCGGACCAGTTCGTGCCGCGCAGCGTCTGGATCGTGGGCGGCGACGGCTGGGCCTACGACATCGGCTTCGGCGGCGTCGATCACATTCTCGCTTCGGGCGTCAATCTCAACCTGCTCGTGCTCGACACCGAGGTGTACTCCAACACCGGCGGCCAGGCATCCAAGTCCACCCCTCGCGCCGCCGTCGCCAAGTTCGCCTCGGGCGGCAAGCGCTCGTGCAAGAAGGACCTGGGCCTGCTGGCGATGTCCTACGGCAATGTGTACGTCGCGCAGATCGCCATGGGCGCCAACCCGCTGCAGACACTCAACGCGCTGCGCGAGGCGGAGTCGTATCCGGGCGTCTCGCTCATCATCGCCTACAGCCACTGCATCGCGCACGGCATCGACATGGGCACGGCGATGACGCACCAGAAAGACGCGGTGACGAGCGGATACTGGCCCCTGTATCGCTACGACCCGCGCAACGCCCACGACGATCTGCATCCGCTGCATCTCGACAGCCGCAAGCCGACGGGGACGTTCAAGGACTTTGCCGAGAAGGAAGCGCGCTACGCCATGCTGCACCGGGCCAATCCCGCCGAGGCCACGCGGCTCTTCGAACAGGCCCAGGCCGATATTGACGCCCGGTGGCGCTTCTACGAGCAGATGGTCGGCGTGAGCCGCAACACCAATGGGCACGTCGCCGCTGAGGAGGTCATGTCATGAACGTCGATCTGAGCACCCGCTACCTCGGCCTGACGCTGCGCAACCCGCTCATCGCGTCCGCCTGTCCGCTCAATCAGGATCCCGAGTTCCTCTTGCGCCTGGAAAACGCGGGAGCGGCTGCGGCCGTCTTTCCGTCGCTCTTTGAAGAGCAGATCGAGTTCCAGCAGCAGCAGATCTTCGGGCTCTATGAATACGGCACCGAATCATTCGCCGAGTCGTTGTCGTACTTTCCCGAACTGGAAGATTACAACGTCGGGCCCACCGAGTACCTCCGCCGGCTGCGCGCGGCACGCGAGGCCGTGCGCTTCCCGCTCATCGGCAGCCTCAACGGCATGACGGTCGGCGGGTGGATCCACTTCGCCCGGCTCATCGAAGACACCGGCGTCGATGCGCTCGAACTCAATGTCTACTTCGTTCCGAGTGATCCGCGGCACAGCGGCGAGGACGTCGAGAAGCGCTACCTCGATCTCGTCGCGGCGGTGCGCAAGGCGGTGCGCATCCCGCTGGCCGTCAAGATCGGGCCGTACTTCACCTCGTTCGGCAACTTCGCGCGGCGACTGGCCGATGCCGGCGCCGATGGACTGACGATCTTCAATCGCTACATCCAGCCCGACATCGATCTCGAAACGCTCGACTTCTTCCCCAACTTCTCGCTGAGCGAGTCGTACGAGTCGCGCCTGAGCATGACGTGGATCGCCATGCTGCGCGGGCGCGTTGGAGCCTATCTCGCCGCGACCAGCGGCATTCATGATGTCGAAGACCTCGTGAAGATGCTGCTTGTGGGGGCGGACGCGGCAATGCTCGCCTCGGCCGTGTATCGACACGGTCCGGAGCATTTCACGCGCCTCGAAAGGGGCCTGCACGACTGGCTCGTCGCCAAGGACTACACCTCGGTCCAGCAGATGAAAGGAAGCCTCTCGCGCGAGAACTGCCCCAACCCCGAAGCGTTCGAACGGGTGAACTACATGCGCTCGCTCGTGGCGTTCTCGGGCCGGCCGATCTGAACAGGCGGGAGGCAGGCGCCGGCGGATGCTCGAGACACAGCGATGGTACAATGGACCATCGGAGGTGCGTCATGCTTCGAACCGGCATTGCGACCGTATACGTGTCTGACATGGATCGAGCCGTGCGGTTCTACACCGAGACGCTCGGACTCAATCTCACGCGCCGCATCGGCAGCGAATGGGCCGAAGTCGACGCCGGCGGCGGGTTCGGCATCGGACTGCATCCACACGGCGGCGACCAGCACACGCCCCCGCCGGGCGCCAGCGGTTCGATCTCAATCGGCTTTGAAGTTGATGAGCCGCTGGACAGCGTCGTCGAGAAACTCAAGTCGCGCGGCGTCAGGTTCCACGGCCCGATCGTCAACGACGATCCGGTGCGCCTCGCGTTCTTCGGCGATCCGGACGGGAACGCGCTGTACCTGTGCGAGACGAAGCACGGGTAGGTTCAGGCGCCCCGCGTGCGGTTTGCGTCCATCGTCCCCGATCATCGACCTGCAGGTTCGAGCAGGATCTCCGGGTTCTCGAGGAACTGCACCACGGCGTTGAGCATCTTGGCGCCGTAAGCGCCGTCGACCACGCGATGGTCGCACGACAGGCTCAGCGGCATCTCCTTGCCGACGAAGATCCCGCCGTTGCGCGCCAGGACGGCTTCGCGGGCCCGGCCGGCCGCGAGAATCGCCACCTCGGGGTAGTTGATGATCGGCGTGGCGAACGCGCCGCCGTAACTGCCCACGTTGCTGATGGTGATCGTGCCGCCCTTGAGCTGGTCGAGTCCGATGGTGCGGCTCTTGCATTTGCTCGCCAGGTCGTTGATCGCCCGGCCCAGCGGCAGGATGCCCATGCGATCGGCGCCGGGAATGACCGGCACCATCAGGCCGTGGTCCGTGTCCACTGCCACGCCCATGTTGATCACGCCTTTGATGTAGATCTCCCGCTTCTCATCATCGACGATCGCGTTGAGTTGCGGGAACTGCTTGAGCGCCCGGCACATCGCCTGGATGATGAAGGGAAGGAAGCTCACCTTCTCGCCTGATGCGTGCGCCTGCTGGCGGCGGACGCGATCGAGCGCCGTTACGTCCGCCGCATCCATCACCGTGAAATGCACCGCGGTCTTGACGGAACGGTCGAGCGACTCGGCGATCTTGCGGCGGATGCCGGTGAACGGAATCGTCTGGGCCGTGCCGCTCGCATCCACCTGGACCGGCGGATACGAAATCGGCTGCGAGACCGCGGCGATCGCCCCCCCGCCGCTCGCGGCTTCGCGCGCCTTTGGCGCCGGCGCCTTGGCGGCGCGTCCACCACTCTGTGCCGCGCGCTCGACATCGGAAGCAGTCACGCGGCCGCCGCGCCCCGTGCCCTGGATGGTGTTGATGTCGATTCCCTTGTCCTTGGCGAGGCGCCGCACCGCGGGGGTGGCCATCACCTTGCCGCCGCCGCCAAGCGTCGGCAGGCCTTCCATCGAGCCGACGACGGTGCCGGCGTCTTCGCGCTCGGCCTGCTCCGCGGCTTCGACGCCGCCGCTCGTGCGCGCCGCACCACCCGGCTGCGGCTTGCCATCTGCCTTCGCCTCGACGTGCTGATCCGCCCGCGGAGCTGCGCCGTTGCCCTTGACCACCTTGCCGCTCTGCGTGGCGCCGCTGAACGTCACGATCGGCTTGCCCACGTGGGCGATCTGGCCGACGTCGCCGTGCAGCGCTTCGACCTTGCCGGCATACGGGCTGGGCACTTCGACGAGCGCCTTATCCGTCTCCATCTCGGCGAGCACCTGCATTTCCTCCACCTTGTCGCCGACGCTCACCTTCCAGGAGATGATCTCCGCTTCGTGAACGCCTTCGCCAAGATCGGGCAGGATGAAATCAACCGTGTCGCTCATGTCCTTCTCTTTCCAGCACCGCGGCCGGGCAGCGCGCCCCGCGGCGAATCAATACGCCATGATCTGCCCGATCGCTTCGACGATGCGCGGCGTATCGGGCAGGTAGTCGAGTTCGAGTTTGTAGTACGGCATCACAGTGTCAAACCCCGTCACGCGCTGCACCGGCGCTTCGAGATATTCAAAGCAGTGCTCCTGCACCAGCGTGGCGATCTCCGCGCCCAGGCCCGCCGTGCGCGGCGCTTCGTGCACCACCACGCAACGCCCGGTCTTGCTCACCGACTGCCGGATCGCGTCCACATCCAGAGGATAGAGCGTGCGCAGATCGATGAGTTCGACGCTCAGATCGACTTCATCCAGTGCGTTGATGCACTGCACCACCGAAGCGCCCCACGAAATGACCGTTACGTCCGTGCCCTCCTCGATCACCTTCGCCTGGCCGATGGGGATCGTGTACGGCTCTTCGGGCACCTCTTCGCGGAATGCGCGGTAGATGCGCTTGGGCTCGAAGAAGATCACCGGGTCAGGGTCGCGAATCGCGGAGATGAGCAGACCCTTGGCGTCGTACGCCGACGAAGGCATGACGACCTTGAGCCCCGGTGTGTGAACGTACACGGCTTCGGGCGAGTCGCTGTGCAGCTCGGGCGCGTGAATGCCGCCGCCCACGGGCACGCGCACGGTCAGCGGCACGGTGAAGCGGCCGCGCGTTCGCGTGCGGAAGCGGGCGGCGTGGGTCACCAGCTGGTCATAGGCGGGGCCGAGGAAGCCCTCGAACTGAATCTCGGGAACGGGCTTGAGGCCAGCCATGGCCAGGCCGATCGCGCTGCCGATGATGCCCGACTCGGCCAGCGGGGTGTCCACCACGCGCTTGGGGCCGAACTGCTTGAAGAGGCCGTCGGTGGCGCGGAAGACGCCGCCGTTGATGCCGATGTCCTCGCCGAGGAGGATGACATCCTCATCGGCCTCCATCTCCTGCCGGAGGGCTTCGGTAATCGCCTGGATCAGAAACAGGTTCGCCATGAGTGCCTTTCGAGTGAGCCACGAGCGCGATGCAGCAGTCGCCTGCCGGCCAATCATTGGAAACGGCGGCGGTCAGGTCGAATGCGGGGAGACCTGAAATGGAGAAGGCATCAAAGGCATCGAGGCATCAAGGCATCGAGGCATTCAGGCATCGAGGCTGAGGCATCGTGGGGCGGGGCTGTCAGCCGGCGGTGACGATTGGCCGGCCCGGTGCACCTCCCGCGACGCACCCGACCCCAACATGTCGTAGCCGGCCCCAGCCTGGCTTTGCGCAAACGACATCGTTCGCCAATCTATCCACAACAACTCCGGAGCGATTTTGCGGCACTGCGATTCTGTAAACATGGGCGGATTCTGCGCTTAGCAATCCGGTTCCTTTCCCGTGAAGAAAATGGTCAGAAAAATACGACATTTTGTGAGTTCTGATGTTGCCGCCCCAACATCTTGTTGTATCCTATCCCTTGGCCGCAATGGTTGGCGAAGGCGTGCACGGCCCCGGTGGGACTGGGGCGCACAAAAGCCCGAACCAGCCACTCGCGACTGACAATTCCCGAACACCAGCAGGCGCTTCACCGCCCGTCGCAGCCGGTTCAGACCGGCCGGGCTGTCGCACCCGCTGAAAAACGGCCACCGCCTCGAAAGGCCTCTGCAATGCCCGTCCTCTCCGACTCCCAGATCCGACGCCTCATCGACATCAAGCCCTTCGAAGAGAACATCAAGCGCCAGGGCACCGTGTCCTACGGCGTCTCGTCCTACGGCTACGACGTGCGCGTCGGCTCGGTCTTCAAGATCTTCACCAACGTCACGCCGCACGGCGGGCAGGCGATTGTCGATCCCAAGCGCTTCACGGACGACTTCTTCGTTACCGTGGACACCAAGGCCACGGGCAAAGACCACATCATCATCCCGCCCAACTCCTTCTGCCTGGCCGAGACGGTCGAGTGGTTCAGCGTGCCGCGCGATGTGCTGGTCATCTGCGTAGGCAAGAGCACCTACGCCCGCTGCGGCCTGATCGTGAACGTGACGCCGCTCGAACCCGAATGGCGCGGCAAGGTGACGCTGGAAATCTCCAACACCACCCCCCTGCCCGCCAAGGTTTACGCCAACGAAGGCATCGCCCAGATGATCTTCCTCAAAGCGGATGAAGTCTGCGAGAAGAGTTACGCAGACAAGAGCGGCAAGTACCAGGACCAGGGCGGGTTGACGTTGCCGAAAGTAGATTGAGAGGAAAGGGACTAGCAGCCCATGGAAGAACTCGTTTTGCGGCATCACAAACCGTGTTTCCGGTAACGCCACGGGGGATGAATCTGCTCCGAATGATGTTTTTCAACGGGCTGCTAGACACTTGGAATGAGTACGAAGTGAGCCGAACAGGAGGTGATATCCCAGAATCGTAATCGACGTCGAGAGCAACGGTTGACCACAAACACCATTTAGTTCAGTTGCGCGTTGCGAAAGGAGTCCTGTGACGCCGGACGCACGCGGGGAAAAAAGAGGAGTAGCGAAATGTCATACCTTTCGAAGCATCACGACCACCGAACTCGTAATTGGAGCACTCAACGTGAACGTAAACACAAAGAACATACATGATCGCTTTGAGGCATTCTGCACTGAGTGTTCCATCCCGATTGACGAATTCAAGTGGGGATGGCTGCTGCTCGAATCCGACATCAGGACCTTTGAAGAGCACGAGCGCCAATACGGCGAGGGCAAGACCCGGCGGCCATCTTGGGGAAGACAGGCATTTGGTCATGTCATCAAACGAGTACAAGAACTCAAGCGACGTGAGCGCGAGGAGCTCAACCGATTGTTCGGTGAGGACTAACCGGTCTGACTTCACGCGTCCTAGCAAACTGCTTGGCGACCTGATGAATAAGCTCGAAGTGCGATGTGGACAGGCTGCGCTTGAGGCGGTCGCGGCAGAGATCTTCGCGTACTCTCAAGGTCATGGCTGGTATGCATGGATGCGCCGCGCGCATCTCTTTGGCATCAAGTCAATCCAGTTCGCGAAGATTGACCCGCTCGACGCGACCCTTTGCATGTCGAACGGAGCGTACCGTGTAATAATCAATAGCGCGCGGCCCCGCAGTCGCCAGCTCTTTTCGCTTGCTCACGAGTTAGCTCACGTTGCTCTGGAGCGACACCTGCCATTCCTGGCGTCTGACATGAAGAACCGAAGCCTGTTCGCGCCCGACTTTGACCGGGAAGAAGAGGAATTGGCAGATGCGCTCGCCGCACGAATGCTCATGCCCGATCGACTTGTTCACTCGATCGCACACGACTACGGCTGCGGCACAACTGGCATCTGGCAAGTATCTCGGGCTTTCAGTGTTAGTGTTCAAGCTGCCGCTCGTAGGATTGCCGAGGTTTCGGCCGAGCGTATTGCGTGCTTACTGTTCAACTCGGAGCACGGGGGCCAGAGGATCCGATTCGACCGAACCGCTTGTTGGGCACTTTCCTTTCCTGAACGCATCCTACGTCCTTGGGTTATTTCGACAGACACCATCTCGCTGCAGCCAATTCCCGATCAGACTCAGATTGTCCAGCTGCTGCTTCCCGTTGCCGGCGATATCCGAGAGCGATTTGAATGTGAGGCAAGATGGGTCGGACAATCGCGATTGATGATAACAACAACGATGCATGACTAGCCGGGTAGGGTCCGCCACGCGGACCGGGTTGGACGATCAAGCGACGGCGAGCGGACGAAGCACGGCTGACGACGAATGAGCGAAATGGTCCGCACGGCGGACCCTACGAAGAAGCGAAGCGAAGCGGTCCGCGCGGCGGACCCTACGAAGTGCACGCAGAGAGAGAAGTACGGAAGGCGTAATTGTGAAGATCAACAGACGATTCACCAAAGCCGGCACGGATGTCTTCTCCACGGTGAAATGGGCGAAGCGGACTTCGCGCATCAGTAACTCCGACGGCTCGGTCGTCTTTGAGATGAAGGACGCCGAGGTTCCCGAGAGCTGGTCGCAACTGGCGACCGACATCATGGTGAGCAAGTACTTCCGCAAGGCGGGCGTGCCGCAGGAAGCTGATACGAGCCGAGACTGTAAGGGAGCGGGTGCTTCCGAGCGCGCGGCGGCGGACGAGCAGGGCAACCCGCTTCCTCACGGGCGCGGCTCGTCAGAGCCGGCCACCGGCCCCGAAAAATCGGCGCGGCAGGTCATTCACCGCCTCGCCGGGTGCTGGCGCCACTGGGGCGAGAGCCACGGCTACTTCGACTCCGCCGAGGACGCCCAGGCGTTCTACGACGAGCTCTGTCACATGATGTTGCACCAGATGGCAGCGCCCAACAGCCCGCAGTGGTTCAACACCGGCCTGAACTGGGCCTACGGCATCACCGGCCCCGCGCAGGGGCACTTCATCGTCGATCCCAACACCGGCCAGGTCGAGCTGGCCGATGACGCCTACACCCACCCCCAGCCGCACGCGTGCTTCATCCAGAGCGTGAGCGATGACCTCGTCAATTCCGGCGGGATCATGGACCTGTGGGTGCGCGAGGCGCGGCTGTTCAAGTACGGCTCGGGCACGGGCACGAACTTTTCCAACCTGCGCGGCGAGGGCGAGCCGCTCAGCGGCGGCGGCACGAGCAGCGGGCTCATGTCGTGGCTCAAGATCGGCGACCGCGCCGCGGCCGCGATCAAGAGCGGCGGCACGACGCGGCGCGCGGCGAAGATGGTCTGCCTCGATCTCGACCACCCCGACATCGAAGCCTTCGTCAACTGGAAAGTGCGCGAAGAACTCAAGGTCGCCGCGATGGTCGAGGGCCTCAAGACGCTGCCCAAGGACCAGCAGCAGATCGCCGCCGACCTGGGCCTGAAGCTGAATTACGATTTCAACGGCGAGGCGTACTACACCGTCAGCGGGCAGAACAGCAACAATTCGGTGCGCATCCCCGATGCGTTCTTCGATGCGCTCGACGAAGGCAAGCCGTGGAGCCTGCACCGCCGCACGGACGGGCAGCTGCACCACAGCATCGACTCGCAGCGCCTGTGGAACGAAGTGTGCTACGCCGCGTGGCGCTGCGCCGACCCCGGGGTGCAGTTCGACTCGACGATCAACGCCTGGCACACCTGCCCAGGCAGCGGACGCATCAATGCGAGTAATCCGTGCGTTACGGGAGACACGCTGGTTGCGACCGAAACCGGGTTCCGGCGCATTGTCGATCTGGTTGGCGGCAGCGCAACGATCATCAATGGTGACGGCGATCGCGTCTTCGTCGATCGGATCTTCAAGACCGGCACCAAACCCGTGTTCGAACTCAAGACGGCGAGCGGATACTCAGTCCGTCTGACGGCAGACCACCGAGTCAGGACGCTCAATCGGGGTGATGTTCCGGCATGTCAACTGACTCTGGATGACGTACTGGTTCTCGAACGGCCAGGGTTCGGCGACGATTTCATCCCCGAAGCGTTTGGCGAAGTGCTCGGCGCCGCCGTCGGTGACGGCTGCATCACGAAGGGCCGAGACCAAGAATTCCTCTTCATCTCACTCGGTGAAAGTGAGCGCGCGGTGGCGCAGCACCTGCAAGCGGCGATTGCAGAATGCAAGGTATGGCTCAATGCCGGGGATGGTCGTGGTCTGCGCGATTCAGAGGTGACTGCGACCGAGACGGGCTTGCGCGTCGGTACATCGGTGAGCGCGGTTCTTGAGCGCTTGCGACTGTACGCCATGCTGGCGTCGGGGTCGTCGAACAAGCAATTCACCGACGAAGTGTTCCGTTTGGACAAACGGAGCATCGCAGCGATACTGCGCGGCCTGTTCACCGCGGACGGCACGGTGGCGAACTACGGCGAGAAATCGCAATACGTGTCGCTGGATTCGACGAGCCTCGAACTGCTTCGACAAGTGCAGATGTTGCTTCTCGGGTTCGGCATCAAGGCCCGGATCTATGAGAATCGGCGCGCGATGGATCAGACCAAAGCCGTGTTGCCTGACGGCCACGGCGGCACGAAGGAATACGTGGTTCAGCAGATTCACTCGCTTCGCATCAGCCGTTCCTCGCGCGTGACGTTCGAACGGGAAATCGGGTTCCTGTCCGCGAGCGCCAAGGCTGCCCGTCTGGCGGAATTGAACACAACGGTTTCCACCTACAAGGATCATTTCACGGACCGCGTCAAATCCGTAGTGCCATGCGGCGTCGAAGATGTGTACGACCTCACCGAGCCGCGCAGCCACCACTTCGTGGCCAACGGTATCGTGGTGCACAATTGCTCCGAGTACATGTTCCTCGACAACACGGCGTGCAATCTCGCGTCGATCAATCTGCTGCGCTTCTACGACAGCCGCAGCGCGACCTTTGACCTTGACGGCTACGAGCACGCGATCCGCCTGTGGACCATCGTGCTCGAGATCAGCGTGCTCATGGCCGCGTTCCCGAGCGAAGAGATCGCGCGGCTGAGTTACGACTTCCGCACGCTGGGTCTGGGCTTTGCCAACATCGGGGCCGTGCTCATGCAGGCCGGCATCCCCTACGACAGCGAAGAAGCGCGGGCCTTGTGCGGCTGCCTGACGGCGGTCCTGTGCGGCCGGTCGTATGCCGTCAGCGCCGAGATGGCCGGGCAACTGGGCGCCTTCCGTGAATTCCACAAGAACCGCGAGCACATGCTGCGCGTGATGCGCAACCACCGGCGCGCAGCGCACGGCGTGTCGCGCCACAGCGGACAATACGAGAACCTGCGCATCGCGCCGGTGCCCATCGACCACGACGCCGCGGCCCGCGCCGGCAAGCAGTTCGCCAACGCTGATGAACTGCTCATGCGGGCCATGAACGCGTGGGACGAGGCGCTGGACCTCGGCGAGCGCTACGGCTATCGCAACGCGCAGACGACGGTCATCGCGCCCACGGGCACGATCGGCCTGCTCATGGATTGCGACACGACCGGCGTCGAGCCGGATTTCGCCCTGGTGAAGTTCAAGAAACTCGCCGGCGGCGGCTACTTCAAGATCGCCAACAACTCGCTCCGACCCGCCCTTGAGACCCTCGGATACGAGCAGCAGCAGGTGCGCGACATCCTCCGCTACGTGATGGGGTCGCTGAGCCTGGATGTGCCCATGCCAGGGTCTCAGGGCGGAACTTTCAAAGAATTCCTCGGCAAGAAGGGCTTCACCGAGGACGATCTCGACGCGATCGAAGCCCAGCTCGGCTCGGTCTTCGAAGTGGGATTCGCCTTCAGCGCCTGGTCGCTGCGCGAAGACCTGCTCCGGCAACTGGGCATCGAAGTCGAAGCAGCCCGCAACAACCCGGCCTTCAACCTGCTCCGCGAGATCGGGCTGACCGCGAACCAGATCGAATCGCTCAATGAGTCGATCTGCGGCACGCAGACGGTCGAGGGCGCGCCGCACCTCAAGGCCGAGCACCTGCCGGTCTTCGACTGCGCCAACCCGTGCGGCCGCAAGGGCACGCGCTTCATCGCGCCGCAGGGGCACATCCGGATGATGGCGGCGAGCCAGCCGTTTATCTCCGGCGCGATCAGCAAGACGATCAACCTGCCCAACAACGCTTCGGTTGAGGACATCGCCGCGTGCTATCGCCTGAGCTGGGAACTGGGCCTCAAGGCCAACGCGCTCTACCGCGATGGCTGCAAGCTCAGCCAGCCGCTCAACACGAGGAGTGATGCCGCCGCGGACGCGATGGAAGACGGCGAGGAAGACGACCTCGACGTGGCTGCGGCAAAAAAAGAGGTTGCGGCCGAAGTTGGCGAAGTCGCGGCGATTGCTGCGGCCCCTGACGGGGACACTGTGCGCACCGTCGAGAAGATCGTCGAGCGCATCGTCGAGCGTCCGCTGCGCCGCCGCCTTCCCGACACGCGCCGCAGCCTGACGCACAAGTTCAACGTCGCCGGCCACGAGGGCTACCTCACCGTCGGCCTCTACGACGACGGCATGCCCGGCGAACTGTTCCTGACCATGAGCAAGGAAGGCTCGACGATCGGCGGCCTGATGGATTCGCTGGGCACGGCCATCAGCGTGGCTCTGCAATACGGCGTGCCGATGGAAAGTCTGGTGGGCAAGTTCACCCACCAGCGCTTCGAGCCGGCGGGGATGACGACCAACGCCGACATCCCCTTTGCCAAGAGCCTGGTCGATTACATCTTCCGGTGGATGGGCATCCAGTTCATTCCCGGCTATCGCAGCCAGGCCACGCCGCAGCGCGGCAGCGCCGACCCGGCCGCGGCTCCGGCCACGGGAGAGGTCGCGGTGCGCGACGCCAAGCCGGCCCCCGCCGGCAATGGCCACGCCATCGAGATCACCCGCGAGAGCGAAGAGAGCCGCTTCAGCGCCGTGAGCGATCGCGACCACTCGTCGATCACCATGACCGAGACGCGAACCAAGTCGCGCACGGTGCTCGACCGGGCGATGGGTGAACTGATGGGCGATGCGCCGGTGTGCGATGTGTGCGGCGCGCTGACGGTTCGCAATGGAACCTGTTACAAGTGCATGAACTGCGGCAACAGCATGGGATGCAGTTGACCGGAGCAAGTTGACCGTTCAAAGCGGTCGGCGATGCGGCGCGGCAGCGCCATGGATTCGCCGGCCGGAAACCGGAGTGCGGCTGAAACAGGAGGCACCAACAGTCCGACGGCGAGTGGATGGACCCTGAACCGTTTGCCGGCCTGAGCAGGGAGTGACTCAGACCCGGTCGTTTCGATCGATCTCGATGGCAGAGTCGATCGATGCGAGGCCCCGCCGCCTCACGCCGCACTTCCGGATTTTCTTCACCGTTGGAGGGGCGTCCCGTCCCCCGGGATCATCGGCCCCCCACACCTTCCCTGCAGTGGCCCCCACCACCGCTGCAGGGCTTTTTCGTTTTCCACCATCAGGATTCGTAGCCGCCCGCGGCGGGCGCGTCCACTGGTGGTGCGCCCTGGCGCCGCCCGCCACGCGAGGCGCATAAACTCGCCGCATGCCCGGACTGCCCCAGGGAGCGACCGTCCTCATCACCGCTGGCCCCACCTATGAGCCGATCGATTCAGTGCGCTTCATCGGCAATCGGTCGTCGGGCCGGCTGGGCGTCGAACTGGCGCGGGCGGCGCACGCAATGGGCCACAACGTGATCCTTGCGCTCGGGCCCAATACCGTGCCGGCGCCGAACTTTGCCGATCGCCTGCGCGTGGAGCGATTTCGCTCGTGCACCGATCTGGAGTCGCTGCTGGCCAGGCTCTGGCCGGAGCAGGCGGATGTGCTCATCATGGCCGCGGCGGTAGCGGACTACCGACCCAAGCATGCGGAAGCGTCGGGTAAACTCCGCCGGCAAGCTGAGGGACTCACGATCGAACTCGAAGCCACGCCGGACCTCGTCGCCGGTTGCGTTCAGCGGCGCCGGCCGGGCCAGCGCATCATCGGCTTTGCGCTCGAACCCGCCGCCCAACTCATGGCCAGCGCCGCGAGCAAGATCAAACGCAAGGGGCTCGACGCCATCGTCGCCAACTCGCTCGAGACGATGGACTCGGATGAGATTCACGGCACACTGGTGCAGGCCGACGGCTCCAGCGAGTCGCCAGGCCCGCTGTCCAAGTCGATGTTTGCCGCCTGGCTCGTCGATCGGGTCATGCGGGTCTGACCGGTCAGTGCGACATGGTGCAGCGCGATTCGGCCCACTGGCGCATCGCCGCGATGCGCTCGGCCATGGTCACCGCCATCGGCTGCGTGCGGCCGAAGGCCGCGACGATGTGATTCGTCGCGAGCTGCTCGCCGGCGTTGAAAGCGATGTGCAGGCCATCTACGACGAGCTGCTCGATCTCGGCGCCGCTGAAGCCCTCGGTCAGCCCGGCGAGGGTTTCGATATCGAACGCCTTGGGCATGCGGCCGCGCTTGGTCAGGTGAATCTCGAAGATCATCTGGCGTGCTTCGAGCGGCGGCAGGTCGATGAAAAAGATCTCGTCGAAGCGGCCCTTGCGCAGCAGTTCGGTGGGCAGGCGCTGCACCTGGTTGGCGGTGGCGATGATGAACACGTCGCTCCGCCGGTCGTTCATCCACGTTAGCATGGTGCCGAACAGCCGCTGGCTCACCCCGCCGTCGGCGTCGGAAGAACCTTCGCTGGCAAAGGCTTTCTCGATTTCATCGATCCACAGCACGCACGGGGCCATGCCATCGGCCTGGCGCAGGGCTTCGCGCAGATTCGCCTCGGTGTTGCCGATGAAGCGGTTGTAGAGGCCGCCCACATCCAGGCGGAGCAGCGGCCGGCGCCACTCGCCCGCGACCAGCCGCGCACAGAAGCTCTTGCCGCAGCCTGGCACGCCCAGCAGCAGCACGCCGCGCGGCGGATCGATGCCGAACTCCTTGCCGCGCTTGCTCATCGCTTCGCGCCGCATGCGCAGCCACTTCTTGAGCTTCTCGTGCCCGCCGAGCGAGTCGAGCGTCTCGTTGGCGCTGAGCACCTCGAGTTGGCCGTGCGACGAAAGCGTGGCTCGCTTGGCCAGGCGCACGCGCTCGACGTCGCGGGCGTCGAGACGCGCATCCTCGATGATCACCTGCCGGATGACGCGCTCGGCTTCCATCTCGGTCAGGCCGATGAGCGATTCGGCGAGTCGCTCGAGATCTTCGCGCTTGAGTTCATGCTCGATCTGCTGGTTGGTCTGGAAGACTTCGCGGTAGACGCGCTTGATGAGCTTTTCAAAGAACGCTGTGTCGGGCAGCGCCAGCGGAAACGGGAAGGCGAGTCGCTGCAGTTCGGTCGGCAGATCGATCGTCGGGCCGAGCAGCACGAGCGTGCTGCCGTTGCGGTGCGCCTGTTCGGCGGCCTCGCGCGCGGCACGCACGACCTTGTCATCCCCAAAGTGCCGCTGCAGATCGGCCATCACCGCGACCCAGGGGTCAGGCAGCGAGATGAGATGCAGCAGCGCCGCGGCGGGCTCGTGCGTCGCGTTCGCGTTCATGCCTTCGCGCTTGTCCAGCGGCACGAGGCCGCGCACGAGCGACCACGCCCAGCAGCGCTGGTCGATGGCCTGCGCCGCCTCGAGCACCAGCCGCACGGCGCGTCGCTCCTCGTGCGTTTCCATGACGATCAGGCCGTAGCCGGCGCGCATGAGCAGCGCCAGGCGTTCTTCTTCGGTTCGGTCGAGGTCGTAGGACATGGTCAGTTCCCGGTCGAGGCGGTGCGCAGCGCTACGCGATGGTATCGCTTCGGCGGGCGGAGGTAGCGTGTGACGTTGAACGTCTTGCCGCATTCGGGGCATCGACCGACGCCTTGTTCATCCACATCCTGGCCGATCAGGGCGTAGCCGCACTCGAAGCAGAGCCGCTGTTCGACGAGGCGCTTGCGGAATCTGGTTCGGCCGCGCAGCGCCCAGATCAACATCACGATGAAGAAGATGAATAACGCGCCCATTATGAACCTGGTGAGCCAGATCGCGATGGAAAGGTCGGGCACGACCATCAGCAGAGCCGCGGCAATGAGGTCTGAGATTCGCGACCCTGCGATACACGCGAGCCCGCCGAAGACCGTGACATAGGCCCAGGCGAATCGCTCCGAAACGGCGCCGTGCTCGCCAATCATCCGATTGGACGCGGTCTCAAACTCAGCTTCGAACTGCCGCTGGTAGCGATACGGACTGACAAAGGACCGCCCGGACTGCCGATCGATCACGATCGCGGGCGCTGTGTCATCTTCGAGAATCTCGTGACCGGGCTCCGACATGCCCTGCTCCGGATGCGCGGGTTCAGTGCGGCGTCAGGCGATGGTATCGCTTCGGCGGGCGGAGGTAGCGTGTGACGTTGAACGTCTCGCCGCATTCCGGGCATCGGCCGACGCCGTGCTCATCCACATCCTGGCCGATCAGAGCGTAGCCGCACTCGAAGCAGAGCCGTTCCTCGATCAGCCGCGTGCGGAATCGAAGGCGACCGCGCAATCCCCACCATATGCAGAAGCTGATCGTGCCCACCATCGCGACGATGATCACGAACGTCAATGCGGCCGCGATCGCTAAATCTGCAACGAGCAGCCGGAGACCATAGAGCAACCCCTGCATGGAAACGCCGAGGAGCGAACCGAGAATCGAAGCAAGGGCCAGCGCGAAACGCTCCGTTGGACTGCCATGCTTGCGGATCATCCGATGCGAGGCTTCATCGAAGTCAGCCTCGAACTGCCGCTCGTACCTGTAGGGTGTGACAAACTTTCTGCCAGTCTGGCGGTCTTCGACGATTGCGCGACCCGATGCGCGCGCAAGTTGTTCCGCTTGCTCATCCATTGGTTGTCGGACGCGAACTGCCATGTCCAATGAACATGGGCCGGGATCCGCCGCGGGCATACCTCTCTCAATCGCTGGGCGTCACCCCCAGCTGGTTCATGATGAAGAGGCGCTGATCGACCACTTCGCGGATCCGCGCCGAGAGCGGCTTGCCTGAGCCGTGGCCGGCTTCGCGATCGACCCACAGGATCACCGGCCGGTCATCGGGCGAAGCGCTCGTCGCCGCCTGCACCGCCGCGGCCATCTTCCGCGCGTGCAGGGCGTGCACGCGCGCGTCGTTCTCGCCGGCGGTGAAGAGAATCGCCGGGTACTTCACACCCTTCTTGACGCGCTGGTATGGCGAATAGGCGTAGATGAACGGGAACTGCTCTTCGCTTTCCGCGCTGCCGTATTCGGGCACCCAGTAGCGCGCCATGAGAAAGTTCTGGTAGCGCAGCATGTCCAGCAGCGGCACAGCGCAGATCACGGCGCGGAACAGGTCCGGCCGCTGCGTGATCATCGCGCCCGTCAGCAGGCCGCCGTTCGACCCGCCGACGCACGCGAGTTTGTCAGGGTTTGTGTAGCGATTCTGCACCAGCCACTCGCCCGCGGCGATGAAGTCGTCAAAGACGTTCTGCTTCTTATCGAGCATGCCGGCGGTGTGCCACTCGTCGCCATACTCGCCGCCGCCGCGCAGGTTGGGAATGGCCAGCACCCCGCCCGCCTCGAACCACGGGAACATCGTGGCCGAGAAGTACGGCGTCATGGAGATGTTGAATCCGCCGTAGCCGTTGAGGATCGTCGGGTTCTTGCCGTCGAGCTTGAGCCCCTTCTTGTGCACGATGAACATGGTGACCGGCGTGCCGTCCTTGCTCGTGTACGTCACCTGCTTGACATCGACGATCGACGGATCGACCGGCACATCCGGCCGGGCCCACAGTTCGCGGTGGTTCGTCGCGAGATCAGTCACGTAGATGCTCGGCGGCTCGTTGAAACTCGAATAGGTGATGAACGCCTCGGTGCGGTCGTCGTTGGTCACCACGCCCGCGCTGCCGATGCCCGGCAGTTCGAGTTCGCCAAGCGATCGGCCGCTCAGATCAAATCGTTCGACCTGCGAGTGCGCCTTGTAGTTGTACGAGGCGACGAGCATGCCGCGCGCCGTGCTCACGCCTTCGAGCACTGCATCCTCGCGCTGCGGGATGACGAGTTTCCAGTGGTCGCGGCCCGGGTTGTTGAGATCGACGGCGTAGACCTGCGAATTGGGCGCATCCAGCGTCGTGACCATGTACAGCGTGTCGCCGTAGACGCTGCCGCTGAAGGTCGCCTTGGCGCCGACGGAGATTTCGCGCCGCTCGAACTCGCCCGTACGCTGCCACTTGTCAAAGTCGATGCACCAGATGTCGTTGCTGTTCGTGCCCGTCCAGTAGATGAGCATCATCCAGCGGCCGTCGCGGCTGAGCCACGCGCCCGGCCCCCACGTCTGGTCGTACTGCTCGAAGAGGATCGGGTCCTGCCGGTGGTGCCGGCCGAGCCTGTGAAACTTGATCTGCGTCGAGTAGGCGTCTTTGGGGTCTTTGAGGCATTCGAAGAGGAAGCCCGATGAATCCGGCAGCCACGAAACGCCGCCAGCGCGATTGGGAATCTCTTCCGCGAGCCATTCGCCGGTGTCCACATCCATCACGTAGAGCGTGGGCAGTTCGTTGCCGGCGTAGCCCAGGCCGAAGGCCATGAGCGAGCCGTCATGGTTCGGCGCCGTCCAGTCGAGGGAGATGAGGCCCTTGTCATCGAGTTTGTTGGGATCGAGCAGGACGCGCGGCTCGCCATCGAGGCCATCGCGCACGTAGAGGATGGACTGGTTCTGGTCGCCGCGCCGTTCGCGGTTGAAGTAGCGGTTGCCGTAGGAGTCCGGCGCGCCGATGGAATCGACGCTCATGAGTTCGGTGATGCGCTGCTCGAGCG
Organism: Planctomycetota bacterium; assembly: GCA_963205185.1. Lineage (GTDB taxonomy): Bacteria > Planctomycetota > Phycisphaerae > Phycisphaerales > UBA5793 > UBA5793. The sequence continues at coordinate 75,222 of CAUJHZ010000037.1, forward strand.
CCGGCCGGCCGGGCAGGTTGTCGAGGATGCTGCGCGTGTAGGCGTTCTGCTCGTCGGTCCACGCGCTCACGCGCTCATCGAGTTCCTTGGCCTTGGCGGCGTCGGCCTCCTCGAACATGATCCCGCCTTCGAGCCAGCGATACGGATCTTCGACTTTGGTGCCGAAGTAGTCGTCCGTCACGACCTCGCGCTGCGACTGCGGCGGCGCGGCGGCAAGGAGCGCGGCCAACGCCACAACGGCGGCAGTCGCAAACAGGGGCCGACGGTAAGACGAGTCGATCAGCGGCAAACAAGTGGACATGATTCCTCCCGGCGGCAGAGCCGCATGCAGGGTCAGTGGCAGAGATTCAATCCTACCCGCCACGGATTGCCAAAGTTGCGGCCCGACGACCCGTTAGAAAGGTGGCCACGCCTGCATGGAATCCCGAACCGGGACGGCCACTTTCCAGTCCAAAGGGCACAGGCTACGCGACGCATGAGTACGAACGACCAGACCGATGAGCGGCTGCTCAAGGACTTCGCCGACGGCAACCGTGCCGCGCTCGGCGAGCTTGCGCACCGCTACGAGTCGATGATGCTCGGACTCGCGTGCGGACTGCTCGGGCAGGATCAGTCGCTCGCCTGTGACGCCGTGCAGGATGCGTGGGTGCGCATCATCAGGCACGGCTCGGGGTTTCGGCGGGAGTCAACCGTGAAGACGTGGCTGTATCGAATCACGATCAACTGCTGCAAAGACCTACAGCAAATGTACAGACGATACGGCCGGCCATTGGCGCTCGCCGATGAGTCGACTTTGCCTGAAGCGGATGCGAACCGTGCGGAGGACGCAGATCGTCGCCGTCGCCTCAACGAGGCGCTGATGGCCCTGCCGGTCAACACGCGCTCCCTGCTGCTGCTTTGCTACCAGCAGGGCCTGACACACACATTCGCGGCTGACGTGCTCGGCATCCCGATCGGCACGCTCAAATCGCGCCTCAATGCAGCGCTCAATGAATTGAGACAACGCCTCGAAAGCGAGGTTGCCCCATGACGGACTCTGGACACACTCAACTCGAAAAGGACCTCGCGGCGATGACGCAGTACACCGGTCCGGCAACTGAATTGTGGCGCCGCGCGCTCGATGGTCCGCACACGACCGCGGCCCGCGCGATGCGCTTTCGCGCCTGGGTTGATCGGGTGTCTGGCGCGAAGTGGCAGTGGATGCAGGTCGCAGCGCTGGTCATCATGGGCTGCGGTGTGCTGTGGCTCGCGCTGGCCCAATCGCTGAGCCGATCGGGCAACGCTTCGTTCGCGATGGATGGTGGTTTCGTCACGCAAGACAGTGCGTACCGGTACAAATCGCCAGGCGATGCAGGGCCGCCACGGGCCGCAAATTCGATGCTTGGCGACATTCCGGTGCTCGGCCGGACGTTCGACAAGTCGGTTCGTGACCGCTCGGAGGGCTTTGAAGGCGCCGGCGGGAAGGGGATGATCGGACTCGAAGGCGGTTTGACGCCGTTCCAGAGCGAATGGGGCGGCGTAGCTTCGGGCAAGCCACCGACGCAGGGTGAGTCGTCTGCACCGCGCCAAGTCGTCCGCAAGGCCGCCGTCGAACTGCATACCAGGGACGTGCGCGCTGCATTCGTCAAGGTGCAGATGCTCGTGAGTGAGGCGGGTGGCGAGTACATCGAGCAGTCCGCCATCTCCGGCCAGGACGAGCAGATGCAGGCGGACCTGACGCTGCGCATCTCGGCGAGCCGGGTGAGCGAAGTCCTCAATGCCCTGCGCGATATCGGCGAGGTCATCTCACAGCAACTCAGTGGCGAGGATGTCACCGCACAGGCCGTGGATATCGAAGCGCGGCTGAGCAACGAGCGGCGCGTTGAGGCCGAACTGCTCGACCTGCTCGAATCGCGCAAGGACGCCGAACTCAAGGATGTGCTCGAACTCCGTCGCAACATCGGACAGGTGCGCGAACAGATCGAGCGCCTCGTCGCCCAGCAGCAGCACCTGTCGCATCTCGTCTCGCTGGCCACGGTGCTGGTGATCATCCGCCACGAGGGGCAGCCGGAACCGAAACCCGAGCACACCGGAATCGGCGCGTACTTCGCCAGGGTCATGGGCGCCGCATGGGAATCGGGAATCACCGGTCTGGCCGACTCGGTCGCGTGGATCGCCTCAACACTGCTCGGCGGCCTGATCTGGTGGTCGATCGCGGGCATCGCACTGTGGGCGGCATGGCGGAAGTACCGAACGCTGCGAGCAAGGCCGCAATCCGAGCCCCGTCCGTGAGGGAGGGTGTTGGACAATCAGGCAGATCCACTCCCCTGCCACTGCAATCACAACTCGTAGGGTCCGCCGTGCGGACCGCGGGTGCGGTATCAACCCGTCGATTCACGGCAGCGCCACGCCGCATCAGCGATGCCCATGGTGCATCGTGAGTGCAACACAATCGCCCGCCGCACTCCATCGCGCGGTCCGCGCGGCGGACCCTACCCCCATGGCGCGGCACACATCGGCAGTCAACTGGGATCGCCCGCAGGCGGTATCTCCACCAGGCTTGGATCAATCCGTTGCAATCGCACGAGCAGATACTCCGCCTCGCGGCGGGTGAGGCCGGCGCCGAAGTGTTCCTTGGAAAAGCCCGATCGACACTCGAGCCAGCCCCCGCGCGATGACGAGTCGCCGCGATCCTTGCCGGTCGTGAAGCTCTCAAAGTACCCGAGGCTCGTGCGCAGCGAGATCGGGCCGTACTTTTGGCGATCAATGATCCGCTGAGAGCGCCACAGCGGGGACCGATTGCTTACGACGACTTCCGAATTGCTGATCTCGATGATCTGCCTTCCCCAGCGCGACCAGACGAGCGAGAGCACGCAGAGCAATCCCCCTGGGATCCAAATGCAGAGCCAGATACTCAGGAATGCGATGACCGCAGGCGCATCGGTGTCGTCACTCGATGCGCTGGATCCTCCATTGAGTGATGCGATCGTCCGCCACAGGAAGTACACTGCGGCCCCCAGACTGGCAGCCCACAGCAACAGCCATGCAGACATGAACAACTGCGTGAAGCCACTCGATCTTGCGGGAATCGTGACTCGCAGGCCGTCAGCACTTCGCTGGAGGACGAAGCGCCCGTCGGCAGGAGACAGAGAGCCATCCGCCTCCGATTCTCCAGACATCTGCAGTTCATTCGCGTCCACCACTGGCGCGCGCCGCGACAATTCGGGAGCGAACTCCAGAAGTTGCGAGAGAATGCTCTCCGCTCGGGGACGATCAACCTCCGGTCCGAAGAAGACGGTGCTCGCTCCATACTGAAATGCCAGCGAACCTCCATTGTCAGGGTTGTATCCGTCATCCTCCAAAGTGTCCGGCACGTCTTCGTGTACGCGCAAATCTCCGACGTACTTCCGTCGGTACCTTCGGCGTGTGGATCGCCCCAGGAATGAATACTCGATCGAGACGAAATCTTCGTCGATCGTCAGAGACTGATACCTGCATCCCCCTCGAGCCGAGGCGTAGGCGAGGATTCCACCGCCGACGAAAAAGAAGAGAGAGCCGCCGATGCGCACCACGTAGCGAGCAGCCGGATCTTCGGGTTGGACGCCCTCGGCTTCGATGCGGTTCGCGTCACCGACGGGCGACAGAAGAAAGAGCATGGGCCCGACGACTGCCAAGAGAAGGCAAAACACCGCCGCCCCTGCGGCCGATGGCCGACTCACGCCAAAGTTCCACGTTCGGCTTCGACTCATCAATACACTGGGGTGAGCACTTTCGGTCTCCATCGACTTGCTCCCGGGCGCGAACCAGCCCCTACTTCCCCTCCAACCAATTCTCCGCTGCCGCCGCTTCGACCTTCAGGGGCACGCGCAACTGCATCGCTGACTCCATCCGCTCCACGACAAACGGCATCACGCGCGGCACACCCTTCTCCGGCACTTCGAACACCAGTTCGTCGTGGATCTGCAGCAGCATCCGCGCGTCTGGGAACCTGGCGGGCAACTCGCGGTGCAGGTCGATCATGGCGAGCTTGATCAGGTCCGCCGCGCTGCCCTGCACGACGGAATTGATCGCGATCCGTTCGCCCAGTTGCCGTTCGTTGGGGTTGCGCGAGGTGACCTGCGGCACGGCGCGGCGGCGGCCGAGCATCGTCTCCACGTACCCCAGCCGGTGCGCCTTGGCCACGCATTCCTGCAGGAACACGTCGATGCCGGGATAGCGGGCTTTGTAATCGGCGATGATCCGCGCGGCCTGCTCATTGCTCACGCCCTGACCCAGCCGCCGCGCCAGGCCGAAGGCCGTGATGCCGTAGATGATGCCGAAGTTGACCATCTTGGCGCTGTTGCGCTGCTCGCGCGTCACGCTGGCCGGCTCGACGCCGTGCACGTACGCCGCCACGGCGGTGTGGATGTCCTGGTCGCTGCGAAACGCCTCGATGAGCCCTTCATCCTGCGAAAGGTGCGCCAGCAGGCGCAACTCAATCTGTGAGTAGTCGGCGGTGATGAGCTGATACCCCGGCGCCGCGACGAACGCAGCGCGGATCTGCCGGCCCACGTCCGTGCGGATCGGAATGTTCTGCAGATTCGGATCGCTCGAACTCAGCCGCCCCGTCGCCGCGACGGTCTGGTTGAACGACGCGTGGATGCGGCCGGTGTCGGGATTGATGCACTCCTTGAGCGCGACGAGATACGTGTTGACGAGCTTGGTCAACTGGCGGTACTCGACGATGAGTTGCGGGATCGGGCTGTCGATGCTCGGATCGGCCGCGAGTTTTTCGAGCACCTCGATGTCGGTCGATGGGCCGGTCTTTCCCTTCTTGAGTGGCTTGAGGCCAAGGCCGGGCGGGTCGGCCGTCGGCGCATTGAAGAGGGCCGCCGCGAGTTGTTTGGGAGAATCCGGGTTGAACGCGTGCGGGGCGGCGTCGATGAGGCTCTGCCGCAGGCTGTCGATCCGCCTGGCCAGCAGTAGGCGCTGCTCATCGAGAATGTCGGGATCGACGCGAATGCCGCGGTGCTCCATCGCCGCGAGGACTTCGACGAGCGGCATCTCGACTTCATCAAAGAGTTGGCGCAGTTTCATCGCCGCCATCTGCGGCTCGAAGCACTCCCAGAGGCGCAGCGTGACGTCCGCATCTTCAGCGGCATACTCGGTCGCGAGATCGAGCGGCACTTCGTCGAAACACTTCTGCGGCTTGCCGCGCGCTGCGTGGCCGATGAGATCGGATATCGGAATGCAGTGGTAGTGCAGCAGCGCCTGCGCCAGCGGGTCGAGGCCGTGGCTGGGCCGGCTCGAATCGACGACGTAACTGGCGATCATCGTGTCCACGGCCATGCCGCGCAGTTCAACGCCCGCCTGGCGGAAGATGATCCAGTCGTACTTGATGTTGTGGCCGCACTTGGGCTTTTTTGAGTCTTCGAGAATCGGCCGCAGGCGCTGCAGCACCGTCGCCGCGTCGAGGTGCGTGTCGGGTTCGGGCGAGCGGACCGGGATGTACCAGCCGCTGCCGGCTTCGATGCTCAGGCAGATGCCGCAAAGACGAGCCCGCATGGGGTCGATGCCGGTCGTCTCAGTGTCGATGGAGATGATCGGCGCGCGCTGCAGGCGCCCGATCACATCGTCGAGTTGTTTGAGCGTGCGCACGCACTCGTACTTGCCGCGCTTGGTTTCGCGCTGCGCCTGGTGGTCAGCGCGCTGTTCATCAGCCAGGTGCGAGAACAGCCCGCCGGGCTCGGCGGCAGGCGCCCTGGGCGGCGCCTTCGCGGCAGGCGCTGCTTCCACCGCCTCCGCGCCTCCCACCACTGCGCGCAGCTCATCCTGCAGCCGGTTGAAGCCGAGTTCCTTGAACGCGGCAAGCACCTGCTCAAGCGGAATCGCCTCGACATCCACGGCAGCCCGATCGAGATCGAGGTCCAAGGGCACATCGCGACGCAGCGTCACCAGATCGCGACTCATGGGCAGCAGTTCGCGGGCGGCCTCGATGTTCTCGCGGCGTTTGCCCTTGATCTCTTCGAGGTTGGCCAGCAGATTGTCGAGCGTGCCGTATTCGTGGATGAGTTGGGCCGCGGTCTTGGGGCCGATGCCCTTGACGCCCGGCACATTATCCACCGTGTCGCCCATGAGCGCGAGCATGTCGATGACCTGCGCCGGCGTGATGCCCTTCTTATCCAGCAGTGTCTCGACGGTGATGAGTTCATCCTTGTGCACGTCGGCGATCGCCACGTGGTCGTCGAGCAACTGCTCGAGGTCTTTGTCCTTGGACACGATGCGGATGTTCAGATCCGGCTGCTCGTGGCGCAGGCGCGTGACGAGCGAAGCGATGACATCATCCGCCTCGAAAGTCTCGACGCCGAAGACGGGTATGCCCATCATCTCGGTCAATTCGATGCAGCGCGCTGCCTGCGGGCGAAAGTCCAGCGGCGGCGGCTCGCGATTGGCCTTGTACTCGGGATAGATCGTCGAGCGGAAGGTCTCGCGATCGCCGGACTTGTCCATGGCGACGATGAGATAGTCCGGCTTGTACTCGCGCAGGACCTTGAGGAGCATGCCGACGTAGCCGAACGTCGCGTTGGTCGGCTCTTTGGTCACGGGCGAACTCATCCCGGTGCGGATGGCGTGGTACGCTCGAAAGAGCTGCGCGAAGTAGTCGATGATGTAGAGGGTCTTGCCGGGCCCGCCGGGTGCTGCGCTCATGTCGCCGTCGCTTCTTGGTACAGGGATCGGAGGCGCAGCTCCATGGCGCCGGTGAGTTCGATCTGACGCCGCGCCATGACGGTGCGCGCCACTTCGATGAACTTGTCGATGCGGTACGATCGCTCGGCGTCGTCGGTCAGCCAGGTGAACGGCGCAACGCACGCCGGCGGCGGCGCGGTCGAGGCGAGCATGGCGCCCGTGCCGATGACGCTGCCGGTCATGAGGCGCGTTCCGATGGCGGTCTTGGCGTGATCGCCGATGATCGAGCCGAGGAACTGCATCCCGCTGCGCCGATTCGAGCCGCCCACGCGCTGGCGGACGACCACTTCGCCGTAGGTGTTGAGCAGGTTGCTGTTGGTGGTGCCCGCGCCGAGGTTGACCCACTGTCCCAGCCACGAGTCGCCGAGGTGCCCGTCGTGGGCCTTGTTGGAGTAGCCCTGGAAGATCGTCGCGCCGATCTCCCCGCTGACCTTGCACCACGGGCCGATCGACGTGTTGGCCTTGATGATGGCGAGATCGAGCACCTGGCTGTGCTCGCCGATGTACGCCGGGCCGATGATCGTCGCGCCGGGACGCACGAGCGCGAACGCATCGAGCACAATCGGGCCATGCTCGACGTCCAGGATGGCGCCGGGCATGATGCGCGCCGTCGGCTCGATGAGCAGCGGACCATCGCCGATGCGAATCACGCGATCGGGCGGCTCTTCAACCGGCCGAATCGGGCTGCCCAGCAGATCGGTGTGCAGCACGCGGGGCAGCGCGGCGATCACCTCCCACGGCCGGCGCAGCAGGAATCGACTGTCGTGCTCGAGCCGCTCGACGCTCTGGGGCAGCTTCCCCGTCTCGAACAGCGACGCCGCGTCCGCCCGAGTCAGCTCCGCCGCCACGACGTGGCCGCTCTCGCGCTCGACGAGCGCTTGCCCCAGTCGCAGTTCGAAGCGCACGGCCGGAAACACCCAGCGTCCATTCACGCAGAAGAATGAGTCGTCAGGCGGCAGAACATTGACGGCCACGCCCGTCTCGACTGCCGTCACGGCCTCCAGTTCATCGGGCGCCCACACCGCCGCGAGTCCCGGCTCCCACTGGCCCACCAGGCGCTCGCGGGTCGTGAGCATGCCAGTGCGCACCTCGAAACAGGCGCGCAGGTCGGTCATCGGGGTGAGGTCGACCGCATCGGGGCCGCAGCCCGGCCAGGCGCGATCGTCGAAGATGATCATTCGGCTCATGGCATGAGCATCGCGGCCTGCGCGCCAATGGCAACCGGCAGGCAGTGATTTGGCGGTGAATCAGCGCGGCAGGCCCAGGCGCGGGTGAGACTGGAAACCGAACAGGCCCGACAGGCGATTGAGGATCCAGCCTGCCGGAACCGCGATGACCGCCGAGTAACAGACCGTCAGGAACGCGTGGACGAGTTCATCCGATGCGACCCAGAGGATCACATGCTCGCTGTCCAGTCCGGCGTAGATGATCCGCCGCATCGTCAGCAGAAATACCGCCGGTACGAAGGCGCATGCGCCCGCCAGGAACGTCAGCAGCCCCGTGTGCAGCGGGTGTTTGCGGTAGACCAGGCCGCGCAACTGGATCGTCAGCGCCGCGCCGAGCAGGAAGCCCAGCGCGTAGGGCCCGGCGACGGTTACGGCGCGGCCGTCCACCGTCGGGTACTGCGCCAGCAGATCGGCCAGCAGGCCCAGGATCAGCGCCGCCCAGCGCACCGCGTGCGTCGGCCCCATCATGGCGATCCACACCATGAGGATGAGCGCAAAGCTCGGGGCCACCGCGCCGTCGCCCATGCGCAGCAGCGGCTGCAGCCCGGTATCGAGCGCGAGGAAGATGTAGGCGAAGAAGGCGAAGACCGTCCAGCGCATCAGTTCTCGCCTCCATCCGAGGCGCTGCCGCGCGGGATCTTGAGATCGACCACTGCGATGTCATCGAGGTTGACCTCGGTCCGGACGGTGATGGTCACGAACAGCGGGGCCTGGTCCTTTGGCGCCACCTTCTCGATGATCCCGATGATCGGTCCGGTGTTGAGTTGCCGCAGGTCCGGATCGCGATAGACGACGCGCTGGCCCACGCTCACGGGCGACTGCTCGTCCTGCCCGACTTTGCCGATGTCGGCAACAAAAGCGCCGTCGCCCGTGGGTTCAAGTGTGCACGGGACGGCATGTTCGATGCCGTCTCCGGCAATGACCAGCGCTGGAATGCTGCCAAACGCCCTGGAGGTGATGGGCGTGATGGTGGACGAGCGCGGGCTGAGCGCCGAGACTCGGCCGACGAGTTGATAGCCTTCGTACAGCGCCAGCGAACCGACGCGCACGCCTGCAGAACTGCCCAGCCCGACCTTGAAGAGGTCCGACTTGCCCAGCGACTCGGCGACGCGCGAGGCGGTCACGTACCGAAACGAAGGATCGACGGACTGCAAACCCTGCAGACGCTCGAGTTGCGCCTTGACCTGAGCCAGGCGCGACTCGAGTTGATAGATGCGGGCCTCCTGCTCCTTGTTCTTTGCTTCGAGCGCGACGATCTCAGGCGCGCGCTCATCGAGGCGATTGGGCACGGCGCGGATCATCATGCTCAGTTTGCTCAGCGGTGCGCTCACGGGGATGGTGAGTTCGCCGAGCCGGCCGCCAAGCCAGTTCGTGAACGCCGGCGGCAGAAAGCACGCAATCAGCATGACCGCGACGGCTGTGTAGAAGGAGCGGTTTGGCGCAGAGTGATTCATCGCTGGGCCATCGTCACCGTTCACAGTCGGTGCGCGGGTTTCGTAACGTCGCGGCAAGCGCCCCGGCCGGGCCGATCATCCCTCGTCGAGGTTGGACTCCATCGTGCCCTTCCACTCTTCGAGGTTCTCGAGGTAGATGCTCGTGCCTTTGGCCACGCAGGTGAGCGGATCGTCAGCGACGCGCACATCCAGCCCCGTCGCGTTGGCGATCACCACGTCGAGCCCACGCAGCAGCGCGCCGCCGCCCGCGAGGCAGATGCCATTCTCGACAAGGTCAGCCGCGAGTTCAGGCTCGGCGCGTTCGAGCGTGCGCGTCACCGCCTCGATGATGGCGCTGATGGGTTCCTGCAGGGCTTCGCGGATCTCTTCGCTGGTCACCACGGTCTTGCGCGGCAGGCCGGCGATCATGTCCCGGCCGCGCACTTCCATCGTCATTTCCTCGCCGACGGGAGCCGCGGTGCCGATTTCGATCTTGATGCGCTCGGCGCTCTGCTCGCCGATCATCAGGTTGTACGTCTTCTTCATGTGGTTGATGATCGCTTCGTCGAGATCATCGCCCGCGACACGGACCGACTCGCACACCGCAATGTCGGCCAGCGACATGATCGCCACTTCCGTCGTGCCGCCGCCGATGTCCACGATCATGCTCGCGGTGGGCTCGACGATGGGCAGCCCGGCGCCGATGCCGGCCGCCATGGGCTCTTCCACGAGATACACCCGGCGGGCTCCAGCGCGGATGGCCGAGTTGAGCACCGCCTGCTTTTCGACGGCGGTGATGCCCGACGGGATCGCAATGACCACGCGCGGGCCGAGGATGTAGCGGGCCTTGCCGTTCACCTTGCGGATGAAGTAGGACAGCATGGCCTCGGTGATTTCAAAATCGCTGATGACGCCGTCCTTGAGCGGGCGGATGGCGGTGATGGAGCCGGGCGTCTTGCCGAGCATCTCTTTGGCCATCCAGCCGACCGCGTTGCCGTTCTGAAGGACGCGGTTGGTGCCGCGCTTGACGGCGACGACGGAGGGTTCGTTGAGCACGATGCCCTCGCCCCGGACGCAGACGAGCGTATTGCACGTCCCCAGGTCGATGCCCATGTCAACGCTGAACCAGCCAAGGAGTTTGTCAAATGCCACGCGCAGCCACACCCTTCAAGCGGTCGATGGACGCTGCAGAGCAACCGCGGGCGGCGCACACCGACCCCGGAGCACCCTCTGACAAGCATTTCGGCATCGATTCGCCCAAGCCTTGACATTATAGGCCATTGGCCGACTGCTATCGAAATCTCCGATGGCCCATACAATAATGATGACACCGCGCAAGTTGCGCTGCTCTCGCCCTTCCCGGGCCCGCACGAACGTGAAACGGCGACGATGGACCGGAGTGCCGTTCAATGACCAAGCCCGCCATGACGACTGACGCGAGCCCCGCGCCCGCGGTTCGCTCGACGGGCGAACTCGCAGAGGCGCCGGCCGAAGTGGCCGATACGAGGGGCAGCGGCGCCGGCGTCGAGCGAGCCGCCAAGGAGAGCCCCCGGATGTGGCCCGACGAGGCCGACCCGCGCCGAAAGAAAGTCCCCGAAGGTCTCTGGATGCGCTGCGTCGCCTGCAGCCAGATGATCTACCGCAAGCAGATGGAGGCCAACCTCCACGTCTGCCCACAGTGCCAGCACCACTACCGCATCGGCGCCGCCCAGCGCGTCGAGCAGTTGTGCGACCCGAGCACCTTTGAGCCGATGGATGAGCACCTCACCAGCCGCGACCCGCTGCACTTCACCGATCTCAAGCCCTACCCCGAGCGTCTCAAAGCCGAGCAGGAGCGCACCGGCCGCGCCGAGGCGGCGCTGACGGGCTCGGGCTATATCCACGGCCGCCGCGTCGTGCTCGCTGTGCTCGATCTCACTTTCATGATGGGCTCGATGGGCAGCGTGGTCGGCGAGAAGGTGACCCGCGCTATCGAGCGCGCCACCGAGCAGGACTGGCCGCTGATCATCGTCAGTTCATCCGGCGGCGCCCGCATGCAGGAATCGACCCTCTCGCTCATGCAGATGGCCAAGACTTCAGCGGCCCTGGCCCAGTTCGACGACGCCGGCGGGCTCTACATCAGCGTCCTGACCGACCCGACGACCGGCGGCGTGACGGCGTCGTTCGCCATGCTCGGCGACGTGATTCTGGCCGAGCCCGGCGCGCTGATCGGTTTCGCCGGGCCGCGCGTCATTCAGCAGACGATCCGCCAGGACCTGCCTGACGGATTTCAGCGCGCCGAGTTTCTCAAGAAGACGGGCTTTGTCGATCGCGTCGTGCCGCGCGGCGAACTCCGCCGCGAAATCAGCCGCCTCATCGACTACGGCGGCAAGTGACTGCCGCGCACACGGCGTCGGTGCCCGCTGAAATCACGGCGCGGTGCGGCCATAATCCTCTTCCTTGAACAGACAAGCCCGATCCACATCCTGGCCCGGAGCGTTGCTCGCCGGCCTGCTGCACGCGGCCGCGTTCGCGCTGGCGTTTCCGCCCTACGACCTGTGGCCGCTCGCATACATCGCGCTCATTCCCATCGTGCTGCTGGCGCTGCGCACTTCGAGCCGGCCCAAGGCCGTCCTCAGCGTGTGGCTCACATCCACGCTCTCGTGGCTGTGGGTGCAGCGCTGGCTCATCGAAGTCACGGGGCCGGGCTACGTGGTACTGTGCATCGCCCAGGGCGCCTTTCCGGCTCTGTTTGTATGGATGCTCGCGACACTGCGGCCGCGAGGCGGGCGGCCGGTGGTCCCTGGCCTGACCAACGTCCTGCTCGTGCCGCTGCTCTGGGTCGCCGCGGAGATGCTGCGCGGCTCGCCGATCTTTCTCACCGGCTACCCGTGGTTTTTTCTCGCCCACCCGCTCATCGCCCAGCCCGTGCTCTGCCAGGGCGCCGACCTGCTGGGCACGTACTTCGTCAGTTTCACCGCGGCGATGTTCGCCGGCCTGCTGGCCGATGTCCTCACGCTGCCGCTGTTTCGCAACGGTCGCCTCACGCTGACGGTGCGCGTTTCGATGGCGCTCTTCGTCACAGCGCAGGCTTTTGTCCTCGGCTATGGAATGTACCGGCTGCGCCAGACGGATCGGATCGAGCGCGAAGCGTCGGCCGTCACCGTCGCCGCGGTGCAGACAAACCTTCCCCAGAACAACAAGCAGACGTGGACCCTCGAGCAGCAATTCGAAGACTTCGCGCACTTCATCGAACTCACGCACCTGGTCGCCGATCCGGGAACCGGCCGGGCCCAGGCCGATCTCGTCGTCTGGCCGGAGACGATGGTGCCGGGGCTGGCGCTCAATGTTGAAGCGATGCGCGAGACACGGCGCTTCGAGCAGCAGATCGGGCGGCCCCTGCGCGGCGTCACCTTCTTTCACGATGCGCTGGTCGAACTCGCTCGCTCGCTGGGCGCGCCGCTGCTCGTGGGCGCCTCGGCGGTTGACAATCTTCAATACTCCACTGAAACGAAAACCGATGCGCAGGGAAACGAGACGATCACGCCGGACTGGAAGTGGGACGCCCGCTACAACTCCGCGCTCGTCTTCGACGCGCAGGGTCGGCTTTCCGATATCCGTTACGACAAGATCCACCGCACGCCGTTTGGCGAAGTGATTCCCATCGCCCACCGCTGGCCGGCGGCGCAGCAGTGGCTGCTCAACCTCGGCGCTCACGGGATGAAGTTCGATCTCGCGGCCGGCCACGACTTCACGCGACTCGAAGTGCCCGTCGATGCCGACGCGCGCGAGCGCCTGCTCGTCGGCACGCCGATCTGCTTTGAATCCACCATGCCGTATGTCTGCCGCCTGCTCGCCCGTCCGAGCGGCAAGGCGCCGGCGGACGTGCTCGTGAATCTCACCAACGACGGCTGGTTCGGCTCGATCTACGGCGGGCGCGAGCAGCATCTGCAGATCGGCCGGTTCCGCTGCATCGAGAATCGTGTGCCAATGGTCCGCGCCGCCAACACCGGCGTGAGCGCGGCCATTGACTCGGCCGGGCGGATCATCCAGATGGGGCCCAACATCCCCGGCAGTCGGCCGACGTGGAACGCCGAGGGCGTTATGATGGCCACTGTTCGATTGGACTACCGCCGGCCGCTTTACGGGCGCCTCGGCGATGCGTTCGGGTGGTTCTGCCTGGCGGCCAGCGCGGCGCTTGTCGTGTGGGCCATTTTCGCCGGGCGGCGGCGCGAGGCAAAAGGAGATCAAACGTCGTGATCGTGCAGCGCTGGTTGAGTTCGATCGTCGGCATCGCCGCCGTTGCAGCGTTCGCTCTCAGCGGCTGCGCTCCGACGGCGGGCGTCCCCGTGATCGGCCCTGAGTATCAGTCGCTCAGCAGCGACATCGCCGGCCAGCGCGAACTGCGCCGCGGCGCAATCAAGTATCTCAACGAGATGCGCAAGGACGAGTACGCGCTGTACCGGGCCAATTCGATCGAAGCGCTGCAGGCCGACCCGGAACTGGGCGAAATCGCGGCTCGCGAAGGTGTTGAGGACCCCAACCTGGCCGTACGCTTCGTCTCGGCCATGGCCATCGGTCAGCACCAGTACGCTGATGCAGCGCCGCTGGTACACGCTCTGCTCAGCGATGATTCCGCGTCGGTGCGCGCCGCGGCGGCGTTCGCTCTGAAGCGCAACGGCACGAACGTCAACCTCGGCCTGCTGGCGGAGATGCTCAAAGGCGACGACCCGCGCGCCGCGGGCAACGCCGCGCTCGTGCTGGGCGAACTGGGGGATCCGAGTGCGCTGCCGCTGCTGCGCGAGTCGATCGACTTCCACTCGCCGCACACGACGCCCCCGCAGCAGCGCATCGTGCAACTGCAGATCGCCGAAGCGATGGCCAAACTCGGCGATCCCTACGCCATCCCGCGCATCCGCGCCGAGTTGTATTCGCGCCAGCCCGAGCACGGGGAGATCATGGCCCTCGCGGCGACGATGCTCGGCCAACTCGACGCCACCCGAACAATCGGCGACCTGCGCAACATCGTCGCCATGTGGCGCCAGTATCGGCACAGCGCCGAAGTCCGGCTGGCCGCGCTCGCGTCACTGGCTCAGCTCGGCGAGCCCCAGCCGATCGAACTCGTCCTCGAATATCTCGGTCCGAGTTACCGGGAATCGACCAGTTCATCGGCGGCCGCCATCCAGACTCAGGCGGCCCACGCGCTGGCCGAATACCCGCCTCAGCAGGCGCTGCCCCAGCTGGCCCGGCTCTTTGATTCCAGCACCCAACCGCTGGTCCGGCTGCAGGCGGCGGCGTCGATCCTGAGGCTCACCGAACCCTTGGGGCCCGGCGACGGGCTGACGGAAACCGACGGGGGCCTGTTGACACCGGATGACTTGCAGTGATGATTAGAGTTACCGACTCCGGCCGGATGAAATCGACGGCCCGGACGGTTTCGATAGAGACGGCTGCCGGGGCACTGCTCCTGAGAGGACGCACTTCGGCAGAAGACAGGTTCGACGGATACGCTTCCCACCGGCACGCAGCCACGACACCCGTGCCGGGATGATGCGTCCAAACACCAGCGTTGCGTGGAGGATCGATCGTTGCACACGCTCACCAAGGTTTTCATCGTGCTCTGGGCCCTGCTTTCGGTGTTCATCATGGCCCTCGCTGTGCCGCTGGTCATGAACAACGACACCTGGAAGGCCCGCTACCAGGCGGAGAACGCCTTGCGGCTCGCCGCCGACAACAGCGCCAAACTCGCCAGCCAGCAACTCGATCTCGTCAACATCGCCAAGGCTCAATCCGAGTCGGCGCTCAACAAGATCATCGCCGGACTCCGCGAAGACCTCGCCTCCCAGACCACGCGGATGGCCGATCTGCGGTCGCAACTGGCCACCGCTCGACAGGAAAAGGACGCGATTCAGGCGCAGATCAACCGGCTCGCCGCCGCGGCCGAGACCAACGCCGACATCATCGAGACGCAGGGCGAAGAGATCACCCGCCGCCGCGATGAATCGCTGCAACTCATGGCCCGCTCGACCGAACTCGAAGACCAGCTTCGCGACACCCTCAGCCGCCTCGACGTCGCTCTCGACGCCCAGCGCACGCTGCAGGAGCAGATCCAGGAACTCGCCGAGCGGCTCCAGTCCGGCGGCGGCGCTGAAACCGCTTCGACCTCCGAGGAAGTCACGCCGATTCCCTCTCCGCTGGTCAGCGGCCGCGTCATGAGCGTCCAGACCGGCGCCGACGGCAATCGCTACGTCGAGGTCAACCTCGGCTCGCGTGACGGCGTCTCGGAAAATATGAAGTTCCTCATCGCGCGAGGCGGCAAGTTCCTCGGCAACCTGATCATCACCAAGGTCGAACTGAACCGGGCCGTCGGCTTCGTTCAGCTTGAGCAGGACAAGGTCATGATCAACGATGAAGTTCGCGGCGGGCTCCGGGCCGGCCTCTGATCGATCGCTGACCCAACCGGACCCGATTCTGGAGATCCACCATGACTCAGTTCAAAGGCGCCTCGCCTCGACGCGTGTCCTCCGGGGGCAACCTCGACGTGTACACCGTGCTCACCCTGGCAGGCGTGTTTTCGCTCATCGTCCTCGCCGGCACCCTCTGGATGAAGGGCGGCGAACTCGCCTCGACCGGCGGCGGCAAGGCTTCGCCCTGGACCATCATCAGCAAGTGATCCCCGCGGGCCGGCCAACGGCTCGACAACCAGATTTCATGCGTGTGGGCTGCGCTTCCGGGCGCGGCCCATTTGCGTCTTGCAAGCCCCTCAAACAGCCCAGCCGCACTTGAACCCGCCAGCCGCTCGCGTACACTGTGCGGCTTGAAATCGGTGGAAACGGCCCCCCATCCGCCCCACGTCGCCGCCCGCTCTGGCCGCGATCCCGGCGGGAACTCGAAACGGTTTCGAGGCCCGGGCCCCAACTTCAGGAGCACTCAGACATGGTTCGTCTTCGTCTCAAGCGTTTCGGCCGGCGCCACACGCCCCGCTATCGCCTCAACGCCATGGATTCCCGCTCGCCGCGCAATGGCCGCGTGATCGAGGAACTCGGCTTCTTCGACCCGACCCACCGCGACGAGGCGGAGCAGATTCACTTCAAGACCGACCGCGTGCGGTACTGGCTCAGCGTCGGCGCTCAGCCCAGCGAGACCGTCGCCGGCCTGCTCAAGCGCATCGGCGTCGATCCCACGCCCGGCCAGAAGTACGCGGGCGCGGAATCGGCCGGCGCCTGAGGCGGCCGCGATGCGCATCGACGTGCTGAGCCTGTTTCCGGAGATGTTTGCGCCGGTGCTCAGCGCTTCGATCCCCGGCCGGGCTCAGGCGGCAGGACTCGTTGAATTCAACCTTGTCAACATTCGAGATTACACGGAGAACAAGCACCAGAAAGTTGATGATCGCCCCTTTGGAGGCGGCCCGGGCATGGTGATGATGTGCCAGCCGGTGTGGGATGCGGTGCTCGCGACCGAGCGGCTCGACCCAACGCCGGCCACGCGAATCCTCCTCTCCCCGCAGGGCCGGCCGCTGACGCAGGACATCGTGGCCGGCCTCGCGACGCAATCGCGGTTGCTTCTCATCGCCGGCCACTACGAAGGCATTGACGAACGGGTGATCGAAGAACTGCAGCCCATGGAACTGAGCATCGGCGACTACGTGCTCAGCGGCGGCGAACTTCCGGCCATGGTCCTCATCGACGCCATCGTGCGGCTCCTGCCCGGAGCGCTGGGCCATGAAGAGTCAGCCGAGCAGGACAGTTTCGCGGTGATGCAAGGCGGACAGAAGTTGCTCGACTGTCCGCACTACACCAGGCCCCGCGAGTGGCGCGGGCGCCAGGTGCCTGAGATCCTCCTCAGCGGCGATCACGGCGAGGTGGATCGATGGCGGATGGAGCAGCGACAGAAGCGGACGGCCGAGCGAAGGCCGGATCTGCTCGAAGGAACCAATGACGCGGCGACATGAGTCGCCCGGAGATACGACGAAGGAAAAGTGACTCGCAAGCCCGGCTCTCGCCCGCGACAACGTCTGCGCCTTCACTTCTCCCTCAGAAAGGCCCACCATGAACCAGCAGGAACTCCTCGCCAGCGTGGTCGAGAAGCAGATCAAGACCGATCTTCCCGAGATCACCATCGGCGACACCATCGACGTACACCGCCGCATCATCGAAGGCGAGAAAGAGCGCATCCAGGTGTACCAGGGCGTGCTCATCGCGCGAAACGGCAGCGGGATCAACGAGACGATCACGGTGCGCCGCATCGTCGCCAACAGCGGCGTCGAACTGGTCATTCCGCTCAACTCGCCGCGCATCGCGAAGATCGAACTGGTGCGTCGAGGCGACGCTCGCCGGTCGAAGCTGTACTTCCTCCGCGAGCGCGTCGGCAAGAAGCGCCGCCTCCGCGATCAGCGCCGCGGCCTGCAGCGGGTTGGCGAGGCGGAAGCCGAGACGGGCGCCGAAGCCCCTGCCGCCGCAGCCAGCGAGTGACCGACATCGCGCACCAGCGCGCCGTTTAGCCGCGACCCAAAGGCTTAGCGAAGGGGAGCGCCGACAATCATTGACGAACAACGAACCCCTCCGGCAACACGCCGGAGGGGTTTCGCATGATGATCGATGAACCTGCCGGGCCGGCGCAGAGCGTTGTCCCGGCCTACGCGACCTCACTCCATCTCGCTCATCGGCGGGCAGGTGCAGATGAGGTTGCGATCGCCGTAGGGGTTGTCGATCCGAGCGACCGGCGGCCAGAACTTGGCGTCGCGCAGCCACGCGGCCGGATACGCCGCTTCGGTGCGCGTGTACTTGTGATTCCACTCATCGGCCGCGACGACCTGGATCGGATGCGGCGCGTTCTTGAGCGGGTTGTCCGCCTTGTCGGCCCTGCCCTCTTCGATCGCGCGAATCTCTTCGCGGATCTGGATCAGCGCCTCGCAGAAGCGATCGAGTTCGGCCTTGGGTTCGCTCTCGGTCGGCTCGATCATGAGCGTGCCGGGCACGGGGAAACTCATCGTCGGCGCGTGGAAGCCGTAGTCCATGAGCCGTTTGGCGACATCTTCGGCTTTGATGCCTGCTGACTTTTCGAAGCCGCGGAAGTCGAGGATGAACTCGTGCGCCACGTGGCCGCCGATGCCGCTGTAGAGGACGTCGTAATGCTCCTTGAGGCGGCTGGCCATGTAGTTGGCGTTGAGCATGGCCACCTGCGTCGCCTTTTTGAGGCCGCTGGCGCCCATGAGCGCAATGTAGACCCACGAAATGGTGAGAATGCTCGGGCTGCCGTAGGGCGCTGCGGCCACGGCGCCGACGGCGCTGCCCACGCCATTGAGCGGGCTGGCGGGCAGGAACGGCGCGAGATGCCGCGCCACGCCGATGGGTCCCATGCCCGGCCCGCCGCCACCGTGCGGAATGCAGAAGGTCTTGTGCAGGTTGAGGTGGCACACGTCGGCGCCGATGTCGCCGGGCCGGCACAAGCCGACCTGGGCATTCATGTTCGCCCCGTCCATGTAGACCTGCCCGCCGAACTCATGCACAGCGGCGCAGATGTCCTTGACCTTGGGCTCGAACACGCCGTGCGTCGAGGGGTAGGTAATCATCAGCGCGCCCAGCCGGTCGGCGTGCTGCTGCGCCTTGGCGCGCAGGTCGTTGAGATCGACATTGCCGTGCCGATCGCACTCCACGGCGACGACGTTGAAGCCGGCGATGACGGCGCTGGCGGGATTGGTTCCGTGCGCAGAGACCGGAATCAGGCAGACATCACGGTGCGTGTCCCCGCGCGATTCGTGGTAAGCGCGAATGGCCAGCAGCCCGGCGTACTCACCCTGCGAGCCCGCGTTGGGCTGCAGCGACACGGCGGCAAAGCCGGTGATCTCGCAGAGCCAGCGCTCGAGATCGCTGAACAGCCGCGCGTAGCCGCGCATCTGCTCTTCGGGAGCGTATGGATGAATAGTGCCGAACTCAGGCCAGGTGACCGGCAGCATTTCGCTGGTCGCGTTGAGTTTCATCGTGCACGAGCCGAGCGGAATCATCGAGTGCGCCAGGGACAGGTCGCGCGACTGGAGTTTGGTGATGTAGCGCAGCATCTCGGTCTCGCTGTGGTGCGAGTTGAAGATGGGATGCGTCAGGTAGGCGCTGGTGCGCTCGAACGCGCCGAGTTTGAGCAGGCCGCGGCTGCGTGCTGCGGTGAGCAGTTCTTCGACGCGCGCATCAACGGGTTTGCCCGCGTCGCCCGTCAGAGCGGTCAGGATGTGGCGGATGTCATCGCGCGACACCGTCTCGTCGAGCGTGATGCCGATCGTATCGTCTGCGAAGCGGCGGAAGTTGATGCCCAGATCACCCGCGGCCTTGTGCACGGCACTGGCCGTGACGCCCGCACCCAGCCGCAGGCGCAGCGTGTCAAAAACCGGCCCGTCGCCGAGCGTCTCATGGCCGAGTTGTTCGACGCCGACGATCAGCGCCGCCGTCAGGGCGTGCACACGCTCGGCGATGCGGCGCAGCCCGGCGGGACCGTGGTAGACGGCGTACATCCCGGCCATGATCGCCAGCAGCGCCTGGGCCGTGCAGATGTTGCTCGTCGCCTTCTCGCGCTTGATGTGCTGTTCGCGGGTCTGGATCGCCATGCGCAGCGCCGGCCTGCCGGTGGCGTCGCGCGAGACGCCGATGATGCGCCCGGGCATGCGGCGGACATACTGCTCGCGCGTGGCAATGTACGCCGCGTGCGGCCCGCCTGCGCCCATGGGAACGCCGAAGCGCTGCGTGCTGCCCACGGCAATATCCGCGCCGAACTCGCCCGGCGGCCTGAGCAGCGCCAGCGCCAGCGGATCGGCCGCAACCACCAGCAGCGCGCTGTTGGCGTGGACCGACTCGGCCAGTTTCGAATAGTCCGCCACGCGTCCGTCCGTCGTCGGATACTGAACCAGTACACCGCACAGGCCCGCAGCGAAATCAACCGCGCCGGGGTCGCCGACGACGATGTTGACTCCCATCGATCTCGCGCGAGTCTTTACGACCGCGATCGTCTGCGGGTGGCAATGCTCCGTCACGAAGAAGGCTTTGCGCGTGCCAGAAGCGCCCCCGGCAATCGCGAAGCACATCGCCATCGCTTCGGCCGCCGCCGTCGCTTCGTCAAGCAGCGATGCGCCCGCCAGCGGCAGTCCCGTCAGATCCGCGATCATCGTTTGGAAGTTGAGCAGCGCTTCGAGCCGTCCCTGCGAGATTTCCGCCTGGTACGGCGTGTATTGCGTGTACCAGCCCGGGTTCTCGAGGATGTTGCGCTGGATGACCGGCGGCGTAATGCAGCCGTGATAGCCCATGCCGATGAACGACCGGTTCACCCTGTTCTGGTCGGCAATCGTGCGCAGTTCGGCCATGAGGTCGAACTCGCTCTGCGCTTCTTCGATTTTGAGCGGCCGGCCGAGTTGGATCGAGTCGGGCACAATTGCGTCGCCCAGTTCGTCGAGACTCGCGCAGCCGAGGCGCTCGAGCATGAGCGCGATCTCGTCGTCGCTCGGGCCGATGTGCCGGTTGGCGAAGACATCGGTCGGGTTGAGAATCGAGTCGCCGGCGTCTTCGGAGCGAGCGGATTCGGGTGCGTTGATCATGTCCGGGTCAATGGTCACGGGGTGGGGCCGGGCGGTTGTGGACGACATGGAATTGGAGGATCCTCAAAGAGAGAAGCGGACTCGCGCTCGCGAAGCGCCGGCGGTGGCAGGTCAGCGGCGATATCATAGCAGGAGCGCCGCCCGGCCCGAAGAATCCACTCCGCCTGACGCCGCAGATTCAGGCCGGGCCCCACCGCCCGCGCGGCACGTGCAACGTCCCATACCTCAGCCAGTATCGCTCGATTATCGCTTCGGCGGCGCGCGTTCCATACGATGCTGCCGATCCACCCTGCTCTCCCGCACCGCTCATGAGGACCGATTCGCCATGACCCGCGCCCCGCATCGTTCAAGCACCCGCCGCATTCTTTTCGCGCTGAGCCTGGTCGCGCTGCCGCTGCTCCACGCCGGAATCGCCGCCAGAGCCCAGGCGCCCGCGACCGAGGCAACGACGGCGGGCTCGGCCGTGACGGAGGGCTGGATCGACGCGCAGGGCGACGTGGATGTGCCCGCCATTCTGCAGTCGCTCGATCCCGATGTCCGCGCCTACATGGCGCACATCACCACGCTGGCCAACCCCTTCTTCGAAGGCCGGTCTCCGGACACGCACGGCAACCGCGTGGCGGCTGAGTACATCGAGTTCTGGTTCCGTTACTTCGGACTGCAGCCCGCCTTCCCCGAATACGACACCGAAGGTAACGTCGTGGGCGACGCCGCCGCCTGGGTGTCCTACCGCCAGCCGTTCGACATGCCCGGCGGCATGGAGGCGACACGCCAGGAACTGGCGCTCACCGACGGTTCAGGTGAGAAGGTCACCTACGCCGCAGGCAAGGAATTCAGCGCTCTTGGCGTCGGCCAGGGCGAGGTGCGGGCGCCGCTGGCGTTCGTCGGCTACGGGATTGCTTCCGGCCCCGACGGGCAGGATCACTACGGCGAAATCGACCTCACCGGCCGCATCGCTCTGCTCCTGCGCTTCGAGCCCAGCGACGCCAAGGGCAACAGCAAGTGGAACGACGGCAAGCCGGAGTGGACGGCCAACGCTTCGCTCGAGACGAAGTTGCTCGAAGCCGCGCGCCGCGGCGCCGCAGGCATCATCCTCGTCAACGCACCGGACACCTTCGACAGCCGGGCGAATGAACTGATGACGGCCGAGGAATCGACCTGGCGCCGCGCTGGCGTGCCGGTCGTGCAGATGTCCATCCCCGCGGCCGAGCGGCTCGTCGGACAGGTCGCGGGTAAGAACCTGCGCGAACTGAAGCGCGACGCCGATGACGACGCCTTCAAAGCGTTCAATCTCGATGAGCGATTCACCGTCTCCATCGCCACGACGCTCGACCGCGAGCGCAACTGGACGGACAACGTCGGCGGCATCATCCGCGGCCGCGGCGATCTCGCCGACGAGTGGATCATCATCGGAGCGCACTACGACCACGTCGGTTACGGCAATTTCGGGAGCATGGCCGGCCGCACCGGCGAGGGGATCATCCATCCCGGCGCCGATGACAACGGCTCGGGCACGTCCGCCGTGCTCGTGCTCGCCGATCGGCTGAGCAGGGCCTACGCGGAATTGCCTGCAGACGCGAGCGCTCGCTCCGTGCTGCTCATGACGTTTTCGGCCGAAGAATCCGGACTGAACGGCTCGCGCTACTACACCCGCCACCCGACCCTCACCGCCGAGCAGGTCAACATCATGCTCAATCTCGACATGGTCGGCCGGCTGCGCAACAACAGCCTCGAGGTGAGCGGCATCGGCAGCGCGACGCAACTGGCGGAGATCGTCAAGCCGTATTTCGACGAGAGCGGTCTGCGGATCGTGAGCCAGCAGACCGGCGGCGGCCCGAGCGATCACGCAAGTTTCAACGCCGTGGGCATTCCGGTGCTGTTCTTCTTCACCGGTCTGCACCCGCAGTACCACCGCCCGGCGGATGTGGCGTCGCTGATCAACCCGGTCGGCGCCATCAAGGTCGTCGATCTGGCGCAGAAGATCGCGCTGGAATTCGCCACGCGCCCCGGCAAGCTGGAGTACCAGAAGACCAGCGGCGGCTTCCGTCTGGACATGCTCGATCAGCCGCCGGGCGCCCAGGCTCCGGCTGAGCCCGAGCCGGCAGCCGAACCACCCGCCGAGCCGATGCCGCGCGTCACGGTCAGACTGGGCATCCAGCCCGAATACAACGCCCAGGGTATCGGAGTGCATCTCTCCGGCGTGTCCGACGACACGCCGGCGCAGGCCGCCGGGCTGCAGGCGGGCGACGTGATTTTGAGTTGGAACGGATCGCCCGTGGCCGATATTCGCGCGCTCATGACCGAACTGGCCAAACACAAGCCCGGCGACGAAGTAAATCTGGGCGTCAAACGCGGCGAAGAAACGCTGCAGATCAAGGTGAAACTTGCGGCCAGCGACGGCTGAGCGGGCATTTCCCGCCCGCCCATGCCCGGAGCACGATTCAGGCGCTTCGCGCAGCCATTGCGGGGATCGACGTTTATGCCGACCCCCGCTTTACGCCGATGCCAATCGTTGATAGCCTATAAGCCAATCACAGCCCGCTGATTCGGCCCGACGCCTGCGCGCCGGGCGCGACTCGGGCCGGTCGGCGGATCCTGCTCATCACAGGACTGCCGGGAGACGTTGACGAGTGGTTTTCGGGCCCGCGTACGCCCGGAGACCGAGCCTGTTTTCCCACGAGATCCGGGGTCGAGACACCGCCATGAGTTCACCTCAACAACGAGAGACGGCGCCAACGGGATTCGATTCGCAGGGCTGGCCGCTGCCCGAAGTGCGTTCGATGATGGTTGACAACTTCGTGCGATCCTGGACGCAGCACTGGCTGGCGGTGGTGCTCCTGTTCGTGGTGTCGATGGGCATCGTGCTTTTTGCCGCCTGGCTGGTGACCCCGACGTGGGAAGGCCAGGCGACGATGGAGATCCAGCCGGCCCCCACGCCGGCTCCCATCGCAACGAGCAACGCGGTCACGCAGACCACACCTCTCACCGCGGCGCAACTCGTCAAGAACCTCATCGAGCAGACTCGCTCGCTTAGCTTCCTCCGCGAGGTGGTGACGCGCTCCGGCCTGGATCAGTACTACGAGCAGATCGCGAACAAGTCGCCGGACCTGCGCACTCGCATCAAGAAAGGCATTGTTTACGTCGGCCGCCTTCAGTTCATTCGACCCGCGGGCAAGGTGGACTACGTCGCCAAGGCACTCGACGACCTGCAGACGTCCTGGCTGAGCATTACGCCGACCGAAGGTTCGACCGTCATCCCGATCTACGTCTACGGCGACACGCCGGAGATTACGCGCAGAGTCGGCGACACGATCATGGATCTCCTCCAGGAGCGCACCGACGCCGCGCTGCGCGCGGTCGTGCAGGCGCAGGTCGACGTCGTCAGCAAACTGGCGACCGAGGCCGAACAGAAAGTCCAGGCCAACGACATCGCGCTCGAGGCCGCCCGCAAGAAGCTCCCCTTCTTCGATCCTGAGTCGTACGCGCGCCAGGCGCAAGATGAACTGCAGGCACTTCTCAGCGAAAAGGCGAACTTCAACGCACAGTCCGATGCCCTCGTGGCGAAGATCGCCCAACTCAAGGCCCAGCTCGACGCCAATCCGGAAACCCGCGAGCTGACGCAAAGCGGCACGAGCCAGCAGCCGTCGGTCGGCGCGACCGCGCAACTGGAAAAGGACATCGCCAACATCAAGGCGGACATTGCCGCCAAGTCGGTCAGCATGGGGCCGAACTCCCCGGCGGTCCGGCAACTCGAACTTCGACGGGACGACCTGCAAAAGAGCCTGGAAGAACTGCGAAGGAGCGAGGGCTCGCTCGAAGGGCAGCGCGCCACGATTCAGACCATTCTCGATCCCAAGTACCAGTCGATCTTCACAAGCTGGCTCCAGGCCACTTCTGAACTGACGGTCCTGCAAACCCGCGTGGCCTCGCTCGACGAACCGATCGCCACGATGACGGAGATGCAGCACAACGCCGTCAAGGCGGACATCGAACTCAAGCGCATGCAGCGCAACGCCCAGGCGGATGAAGCCCAACTCAACACCCTGACGACGCAGCTTCGCCAGCTCAACAACCTGCTCGCGACGCCGAACCTCTTCACGGGCGTCGTCTCGCGCAGCGACACGCAGGTGCTCAACGACCGCAAGAACGACTACCCGAACATGCTTCTGGCCATCGGACTGGCACTGGCGATCGGCCTGTTTGCCGGTCTCGTCCTGCCCATTGCGTACGACTACCTGAACCAGACGCTGCTCACCTCGCGCCAGGTCGCCAGCATCCCGGGCGTGCGCGTGGTGGCGTCGGTGCCTCACGGCGGATCCAACAAGATGTTTGCGAGCGTCTGACGCCCGCGACTTTCATCCAGCGAGATTCAAATGACCACACACGCTGCCTCAATCCCCACCGCCGCTCCGGCCGGATCCACGGGGGCTCCCGCCCAGGTGAATTCGTCGAGCCAAGTCGGCGCCTTTCTGAACCGCCTGGCGTCAGCCCCGCCGACCGCCCGCATTGCGATGGCGGTGGGTGAACTCGCAGCTTCCTGCGACGCCGCCGGCGCCGGCGGCGCGGTCTGCGCCGCGATCAGTGCCATCGAATCAGACGTGAAAGCCGGTGAAACAGCGGTGGCGCTCGCCGCCCTGTGGGGCCGCTGGGGACGCTCGACCGTGCTCATCGACTTGGGCAGCGGCATGGACTCAGTGACCGGTGCGGTCACCGGATCTTCACCCGATCTTGCCGCCGCGTGCGAAGCGGCTGCTGCGGGAGATTCGCTGATGTCGCTTTCGAGGCTGCACTCGAGCATCGCCGGGACCGGCGTCATCGCCGCCGGCAAGGCCGACGTGCTTGGTCTCATTTCCACCGGCCGCCTCGCCCGGCTCGTCGCGGTTCTCAAGAAATCACACGATCGCGTGGTGCTGGCGGCGCCGAAGATCGCCACCGGTTTCCCGCTGCTGGCCCTGAAC
The DNA here is from genome assembly GCA_963205185.1 of Planctomycetota bacterium. Lineage (GTDB taxonomy): Bacteria > Planctomycetota > Phycisphaerae > Phycisphaerales > UBA5793 > UBA5793. Next base: position 101,098 of record CAUJHZ010000037.1, read on the forward strand.
ACCTGCTGCGACCGCATCGTCCTCGCGCTCGTGCGCGGCAAGTCGCGCGGCGGCCCGGTGCGCGAAATCGCCGAGCAGGCGCTGCAGTCGGGAATGCGACCGCTGGACGTGATCTGGTACGACTGAATTCCGTTGAATCCGCGGCGATTGCGCGGCGGTTCCGATCGCTCATGCCCGACTGGCCCCTGCCATGCTGACGACACTCGCACCCCGACAGAACGCCCGGCAGTGGGCTTTCTTTGCCCTGCTGTTCATCCCGATCTTCGGGTTGATGTTCGTTCTGGGCGTGTTCGTCGGACGGTCCTCGGATCCCGTTTTCCCGCTCGTGCTGACCGCCGCCATCATTGCGACCATCGCATCAATCGTCGTTCTCGGGCTCGACTTTCGGATGGGAATCTACCTCATCCTCCTGCTCACGTTGTGGGACCGGCTGCAGACTTTCGGTGAACAGGGCAAAATCAGCGGCACCAAAATCGCGATCGGCATTACGATTATTTTTCTCACCGCGGCGATCCTCGCTGATCAACTCAAAGGATGGTCGCGCAAACTCGGCGATCCGCTGATCATTCTCGGCGTGCTCTACCTGATCGTCTCACTGATCGGCGTGCCATTCATGCCCCATCCTGAGCTGTCGGCTGAGTTCCTCCGCCGGCGTCTCAACGTAGTGGCGCTCATGGCGATTCTCATCCTCGCCGTCTCCGATCGCGAAGTGTTCCATCGCTGCGTTCTGTGTCTGGTCATCAGCGGCACGCTCGTGGCGTGCGCCACCGTCAGCGAGGCCCTCACCGGCAAATCGCTGCTCGAGCGCCTGGGCAAATCGATTCCGGAAGACCAGTTGAACACGCTGGGCAGCTTCAAGGGCGCGTTGCGCATCATTGGCCCTTCGGGAGGTCCCACGTTCCACAGCCTTGCGCAGAGCCTGCCCGGCACGCTCGCTTTCGGGCTGCTGCTCTATTACCGGCAATGGTGGAAGAAGGCCCTGCTCGTGCTGTGCCTGGCCGTCATCACGTTCAACATCCTCGGCACGGGTAGTCGTGGCGGGGCGTTGGGATTTGCCGTGGCGGGCCTGCTGGTGTTCATGACTTGCCCCGTCAGGCACCGGTTCATCAAGGCAACGGTCGCGGCGCTCATTGTCTTTGCCGGCTTGACCGCCATTGCCGCGATGGACATCAACGTCGCGGCCGACCGCATTGCCAACCCCACGGAAGCCACCTCGACAATCGACCTGCGCATCGCCATGTGGAAAATGGCGCTGAACATGTGGGTCGACCATCCCCTCATCGGCGTGGGGACCAACGGCTGGGGCATCTACTACAACATCTATCGCCTGCCGAACGCTCCTTCCGCGTATCTGCGCATTCACAACGCATTCATGCAGATGCTTGCCGAGAACGGCCTGCAGGGCGTTCTGGTCTACGTTGGTTTCTACGTCGTGGCGGCCTTCGGCGCCTTCAGCGCCGCCCTGGGCACAATGGACCGCAGGCTGAAGTTCGAAGCCACCGCCATCGCGGCGACCACGTTCGGCTTCTTCGTCTTCGCCGGCACATCAAACGTGCTTGAAAACGAACTGTACTTCATCGTCTTCGGCCTGTGCGGGGCGGCTTACCACGTCTACCGCCGCGAATGCCTGACCCGCTCCGTGCCTGAGGAAGATCGCTTGGCGCTGCAGCCTCGGCTCGCGGCCATCGCACGCCTCGAACGCCAGCAGCGGGCACGCTACGAACAGAACCCGTGACGCGGACGACTCCAAATCCGCCGGAGCCCCCGCAGTCAGGTTCGCCGCGCATGACCAGCCTCAACCATACCTTCATCTTCGTCGGTGGGCTGCATCGCAGCGGCACCTCGCTGTTTGCCAAGTGCCTCGCCGACCATCCCGCGACATCCGGCTTCCACGACACCGGTGTACCCGAAGACGAAGGCCAGCACCTGCAGACCGTCTTCCCCCGCGCCAGCCGCTACGGCGGGCCGGGAGGATTCGGCTTCGCGCCGCAGATGCATCTCACCGAGGCTTCGCCCGAGGTCACCGACGCCAATCGCGCCAAACTCTGGCAGGAGTGGTCGCGCCACTGGGACGTGAGCCGCACGCACCTCGTCGAAAAGTCGCCGCCCAATCTCATCAAGTCCCGCTTCCTTCAGGCGATGTTTCCCAATTCGCTGTTCGTGTTCATCCTCCGCCACCCGGTCGCCGTCGCGGGCGCCACGAAGAAGTGGAAACGCCGGACTCCGCTGCACCGGCTCGTAGAGCACTGGATCGTGTGCCACGAGATCATGCTCAGCGACCTGCCGCACCTCGAGCGCTTCACGATCTTCCACTATGAAGACTTCGTCGCCCAGCCGCGTCGCGTTCTCGACAGAACCTTCCGGTTCCTCGGCCTGGAGCCCGCAGCGGCCACGCGCGAGATCCGCAGCAACGTGAACGACTCGTATCTGGCGCAGTGGGAGGCGTGGCGCCAGGAGTTTTTCGCCGGCCGCAGCATCCGCAAAGCCGAGCGTCTCTACGAGCAGCGGCTCAACAAACTCGGCTACAGCCTCTGCGAGCCGCGGCGCGAGGTTCGCAGCGACTGGTCGCTCGAGTCGCAACCGCTGGAATCAGCCGCCACCTGAGCCGTTTTCTCAAGACGGCGCAGGTTTGCTACGATCGTCAGAAACTGGGAGGCCCGGCGCTGCGAACCGTGGTGGTCCACCGCCGCTTCCCGAGACGACGCCGCACATGACCTCACCGCGCGAACAACCTCGACTGCTTCTGCTCGGCTCGCCGGGCGAGGCTCCTTCGCCCCGCCTGAACCGGTCGAAGCCCGGTCGCGTGCGCCGCGCCGTTTCGTACACGTTCAACTCGATGCGGACCCAGCCCCTGCTCACGCTGGCAGTCGCGGCGTTCTGCATCATCGCCGGTCTCACCCACCTCTGGGCGTCGCAGCCATACTGGGTCGTCTCGCCGGAGTACCGCATCGGCAGCCTCGAAAATGATCCGAGCCCGTCGCAAGTTCGCGTCGAGATTGACCCCGGCGAGTTGCGCGACCTGCTCGTCTCCGAGCCGATCGTGCGCGAAGTCACGCAGGAACTGGCGGCGATGGACGATGAAAGGGGCATCGCGGTCACCGGTCCCTGGCGCCAGGCCGGGATTGGCGCCTGGCGCTGGATGCGCTCCCTTCCTGGCCGCGCAGCCGCAGCGGTCGGGATCGGCGGCTCTGAAGAATCGAGCGAGTCGGCGCCGCTCGTCGTCAGTGCGCCGCGGGGCGACGAAACCGGCGGCGTCGTGCGCATCGAAATCCGGGCCACCTCGCCGCGCCTGGCCGAACTGGCGCCATCGCTGCTGCTCGATCGCGTGCGCGATCTCCTGCTGCGCGAAGAGCGGTCGCGCACGCTGGGCCGCGCCGAGGAGCTCAAGCCGCTGCGCGATGAAGCCGCCCAACGGTGGAGCGACGCCAGCGCCGCCGTCGCCGACTACCGGCTCGAAATCGGTCGGCATGATCCGGCGGAGAGCGCCCGTGAACTCCAGTCCCGGCTCATCAAGACCCGGGGCGACCGGGCAGACCTGGAAACCGACCTGCGCGAAGCGGAAGCCAACCGCATCGACATCACGGCCAAGATGCAGCAGGCTCAGGTGGAGCAGACCACGCGCGTCGTCGTGGAGCAGAACCAGCGCGTGCAGCAACTCAAGAACGAGATCAGCACCCTCGAATCGAAATACGCCGCCGACCTGGCCGTCAAGACGCCCAAGCACCAGGACATGGTCCGCCTCCGCCTCGAGATCGAGAGCAAGAAGCGCGATCTGAACAACGAGGAACTCCTCGTCATCCGCGAGAAGGTGCAGGAGCCGAGCATGGAGTACGTCGGGCTGCTCGAGCGCCAGGCGCAGAACAACCGGCAACTCGTCACGCTCGCCGGCCGCGAACTCGGGCTGGCTGAAACCGAATCACTGTTGCAGTCGCAACTGGTGGAAGCCATGAAGATGGCCCAGCAGATGGATGTTCTGCTCAGCGCGCGAGCCGCCGCGGAGTCTTCGCTCCGACAGGTCGAGGATGAACTCTCCCGCCTCGAAGCGCGCCTCACCAGCGTCGCGCTGTTCTCGCAGGTTACCCTCTGGGGCCGGGCCAAGGTGGCAGACCCCGCCACGCCGGACGAACCCAACGCGCCGATGCACCTCTTGGTTACGGCCCTGATTGCCGCCGTGCTCGCCATGGCCGTGCCCGTCGCCCGCAGCCTGGCTCGATCCAGACTCATCGCTCCCTGGCAGATCGAGCAGATGGCCGAGACGCTCCCGGTGCAACTGGTCGGCGAACTGCCCGGGGCGACGCAGCGCCTTCTGGCGCGGCTGCCCGGCGGCGAGGGAAGGTGACGCCAGCAATGGACGACACGCGCGCCATCGTCAGCCGCCCGCCCGACGCTATCGCCGCGTCACGTCCCCGCTGGCTCTATCGCCGGCTTGATGCCGCGGCCTCGCCGCATTCATTGGGCCGCCTCCGACCGCTGGTGCGGCACATCGCCGCCGAACCGGAGGACTCGCGGCTCTTTGCCCGATACGCGCGCATGGCCCAGCAGATCAAAGGCGAGCATCCCGGCGACACGCTCGCCGTCGGCGTGACCACCGCGCCAACGCGCGGCAACGGCCATTCCGCCACCGCGCTGGCGCTCGCCGGCCTGTGGGCCCGCTGGGAATACTCCACGCTTCTTGTCGAGGTGGGCGGCCGTTGCTGCGAAACCGGCCGGCGCCTGAATCGCACGGTGCCCAGGATCGCCGATCTGCTCACCGCCATCGAGTGCGGCCAGCACCTGCCGATGCCCCAGCCGATTTCGCCGAACCTCCCGAATCTTGATGTTCTGGCTGATTTGGGCCGATTCTCGCTGCCGCGCCTGGCCGACTCGGGCCTGCTGCGCGACTTCAACGCCGCGTTGCGCGAGCGCTACCAGCGCATCGTCTGGTCGCTGCCTGCGGTGGGCCCGGGCTGGAGCGTGGCGATGCTTGGCGAGGTGCTCGATCGCATCGTTCTTTCGATGCGCCCAGGCCGAACCGATCGCCGTACGGTGGAAAGTCTGGCCACCGAAGTAGCCGATCTGAATCTGCATCCCGTTCAACTGATCTGGCATCGGTGACACCACCCGTGACCTCACCTGCTCCACAGTGCTCTGAAGCGAGAGGCGCGCCGGCCTCGATCCCGCCGCCGCAGTTTCAGGGCAGCGTTGTGCATCTGCTGCTGGGCACGGAAGGCGGCGGCATCATCACGGCCATTGTGCAGTGGGCGCCGCTGCTCATCGAAGCCGGCTGGCCGTTGCGGTTCGTGCTGCTGTCCGAATCGAAGGCCGCTGAAATGCTCCGGGCCGCCGGGCTGCAGGTGGAGATCATCCGCGTCAGCCGCCTCGGCCGCTTCACGCGCCTGGCGCGCGAACTGGCCGCTCTCCACCCCGCCGTCATTCACTGCCACAACCCTTCCGCGCACCTGATGGCGATGACCGCGCGGCGACGACTGCACGCGCGAGTGGCGCGCACGGTTCACGCCGACATGTTTCACGAGATGCGCGGCACCCAGCCCCCGTGGAAAATATGGCTGTGGAAACAGACGATGCGCCGCATCCTGCCCCGCACCGATCTGCTTACCGTGGTCAGTCCTCATCTCATCGAGTTGCTTCCCGGCATCCGCGGCGACGATCGGTTCGTCAAGGTCATGCCCAATGGTTTCGATCCCGACGCGCTGCAGCGCGATCAGACGCCGCTGCCCGAGGAAATCGACCAGTGGCTCGGCACAGCGCCCGTCGTGCTGGCGATGGGCCGGCTGGTTGCGGTCAAGAACTTTGAGATGCTCCTCCGCGCCTGGGCCCACGTCGTTCGTGAAGTTCCGGAAGCCAAACTCATACTCGCCGGTTCGGGCCCGCAGGAAGCGATGCTTCGGTTGCTCGTGGACGAACTGGGCATCGGAGGCAGCGCCCGGCTCATCGGGTGGATCGACTCGGTCGCGCCCTGGCTGCGGCGGGCCCATGTCGTGGCCATCTCCAGCCGCAGCGAATGCTGCCCAATGCTGGTGTTCGAAGCCATGGCGGCAGGTAAGGCGATCGTGGCCACCGAGGTGGGTGGGATTCCCTTCCTTGTCAAACATCGACGCGAGGCGCTGCTCGTGCCGGACCAGCAGCAGCACGCCTTTGCGGCTGCGCTTGCAGCGGTGCTCTCCGACCCGACCGAGGCCGCGGCGATGGGGCGCCGAGCACGAGAAACTCTGCTCGCCAGATACGATCAGCATGTCGTTGCCGCACAAATGGCGGATGCATACAGCGCTCTCGGCCTGCGATAGTGGAACAAACGCACCGGGCGCGCGTCTCGGACACACGCACACGGCTATCTTCCAGCATGGACCGCGGTCCACCTGACTCGAACTCCGGAGAACACGATGTTCGCTCGAATGATCTCACCTGGCGCGATTGCTCTTGCCTCCGCGATGCTGGCGGGCGTCGCCTGCGTTCACGGGCAACCGGCCACTCAGCCCCCAGCTTCCGCCCAGACCAGCCCGGCCGACCCCGCACAGACTTCTGGACCCGAACTTTGGATCCACGGCATCGGCGATCCGCAGAGGCTCACCGGCGTCTCGGCAGGAGGCGTGCGCCTCATTCTTAACGTGCGCAAGGATCTCCAGATGGCGGCCATGCGCCGGCGCGTCGGGCGCCTCGCGGACGAGGGTCTCGGGCTGGTTATCACGATCCGATGGCAGGATCCCAACATCCGCAAGAAGCCGGTCAAACTCGATGCCGCCCCGACTCCCGCCGAGGCCAAGGAAGCGGCGGATACCCTGCTGGCTCTGCTCAACTCACCCGAAGCCACGCGAATGGGCGGCGGACTCTGGGTCCAGTTCTACAACGAAGTCGCCGGCGGGCCGGGCACCATCATGCCCGATCAGGCGGATGGACTTTACGACTTTGCAACAGCCACAGCGGCGAGGATTCGCAGCGAAGCCCCGCACGTCAAGATTGTCGGCCCCGCGCTTACTGGCCTCGACCCTCTCGATTCGCCGCAACCCGAAGGGAGCACCGGCGAATTGCGGCGGCAGGGACTGCTGCGGGCGATCCAGTGGTCCATCAACAACGCCGATGCGATCGACATCCATCTGCACTGCACCGGTGGCGAGGACGTCGCTCACCAACTGACTCAACTGCGCGAGGCGCTCAAGCGGGAGGGCAAGCCCGATTTCCCGCTCGTGGCGCTCGAGTGGAGCCCGGCTCATTTCCCGCATCGGACTGATGACCTGGCAGGCGCCCAGCAGGCGATGCGGGATATGTATGCGGCGATGGCGGAGCAGGAAGTCCGGATCGCCGCGTACGCCGCGTTTGCCGACACGGCTCTCAAGGACACCTATGAATGGGCCAATCTGTGGGACGCCAACGGCAGGCCGCATGAGCCGTTCTTTTCGGTGTACAAACAACTGGCGCAGCGCGGCGCCGGTGGCGATACCCCCGCCGACGCACCGGCGGACGATCAGCCGGAGTCGGAGGACGCCGGCGGATAACCGGCGACCGATCACGTACATATGGACGTTCAGTGGGCGGCCTTCACGGAGCGAGGATGGGCGGCCTTTGCCGACTGCGCCCGTGGATTGCGCCAGAATGACCGATTGCAGGGACGAATCCGGCGCTTTGGCCACATGATCCGCCTCCGCGGCTTGCTCCCGGCCGGATCGGGATTACACTCGTGACAGAACGGCGATCTGCCTGCACCGGGCGGCCGCCCCGCAATGACAGTACGCAACACCGGACCGGCTGCGCGACCCGTGCACGGCTCGTGCGAGCCGGGAGTGCTCCGGGGGAGCCGGTGCCGCAGCGCGGACCGCAAAACAGGGAGTGAGGAGAAGTGAGCATGAAGGCGATGAGCAGACCCATCTTCGGAGCCCTGCTGGTGCTTGGCGCGGCGGCGTCCGCCTGTCTGGCGCAGCACACCGTGCTGGTCACGGAATACGCCAACGGCAATCAGACCGACGATCAGTCGCGCGAGCCCTCCATCTCGGAGGATGGTCGCTTCGTGTGTTTCGAATCCCGCGACGCGTTCGTTCCCGAAGACGACAACAACTACTGGGACATCTACGTCAAGGACATGCAGACCGGCGAGATCAAACTCTGCAGCCGCAACACCGGCGGCGTCGTGGGCAATGGATTCAGCACAATGGCCCAGATCTCCGGCGACGGAAAGATCGTCTGCTACATGAGCACGGCGATCAACCTCGTCCCCAATGACACGAACGACCAGTGGGACTACTTCGTCCATGACCTGGCGACGCGCGTCACCACGCGCATCAGTGTGACGTCAAGCGGACAGCAGCAGAACGGCGGCGCCAACTGCGAATGCCGCGTCTACAAGTTCCCGGCGCTTTCCTACGACGGAAAACTGATCGCCTTTCAGACCAACGCGAGCAATCTCGATCCGAACGACCACAACGAACTGTCCGACATCTACCAGCACAACCGCACCACGGGCCAGACCGTCCGCGTGAGCGTGGCGCATGACGGCGGCGACACCGACGGCAGTTCGTTCGTGCGCAACTGCTCGCCCGACGGCCGCTTCATCGTCTTCTACAGCACGGCTGAGAACATCGATCCCAACGACACGAACGGCGTCCGCGACATCTTCATCCGCGACATGCAGCGCGGCATCACTGAGCGCGTCAGCGTCCGCACCGACGGCGGCCAGACGAACGACATCAGCGAAGCGCCAGATGTTTCCGCGGACGGCCGCTACGTCGCCTTCGCGTCTCTGGCCACCAATCTCGTGCCCAACGACACGAACGGCGTCTGGGACGTGTTCCTGCACGATCGCGTGCTGCACACCACCGAGCGCATCAGCGTCCGCACGGACGGCGTGGAAGGCAACGGCTACAGCCGGCACCCCTCGATCTCCAACGACGGCCGGTGGATCACCTTCCATTCGCTGGCGACGAACTTCGTGCGCGGTGACCACAACAACTGGCGCGATACGTTCCTCCACGACATGCTGACCGGCGAAACCGTCTACATGAGCGGCGGCCCGATGGGAATCGGCGATAAGCCAAGCCTCGACGCATTCATCTCGGGAGACGGCAAGTGGGTCGTCTTCGATAGCGTCGCGACCAACCTTGTGCCCGGCGACAACAACAACAACCGCGACGTGTTCCGGGTTGAGCGCTTCGGCGATCAACTCACGCTTGCAGGACCCGATCCGGGCCAGGTGGACACGATCAACCGGTGGGAAGTGACGGGCCTTTCGCCCGGAGCAGGTGTGCTGCTCGTCTTCGACCTGCGCTCGGGCAGCGCGCCCGTGGAGGGATGCCCGATGATCAACCTCAATCTGGCTCAGCCCAAACTGGTGGGCGGCGCCTACGCCAACGCCCACGGCACCGCGGTCATCAAGCGATTCGTGTCGGCGGCTGCCTCCGGCCGCACCATCCGCTGCCAGGCGTATTCGCAGACCAACTGCACGCGCAGCAACGTCGTCGCGTTCACCTTCCCCTGAGACTCGATCAGGGCGCCGAAATGCAAGGGGCCCGCGCCGTGCGCGGGTCCCTCTGCTTAGTTACGATTCGGCTTCGGCGATCACTTCTTCTTCCCGATGTCCTCGAGCGTCTCCCAGACCGCCTCGTTCGGCTTGCGATCCGGCCCAATAACGCTGGCCCAGCTCGTCTTCGACTGCATCTCCAACGGCATCCCAAAGAGCGGCCAGTAGGTGTACGCCGCGACCTGCACATTGTGCCGATTCAACGTCGCCCACACGTCCTTGATGTACTGGCGAATGCCAGCCGCGTTTTCGCGCTGTCCATAGCCCGAGCAACTCCACTCGAAACTGACCAGGCCGACGTGCTGCCCGCCGTGGGCATCGAGAATGCGGCGCATGGTGGTCAGACAATCATCAGCCCATGATGGATCAACGTCGATGCCGTTGAGGTGGACATCCTGCACGTCCGCGTTCCGCGCGGACCATTCGATCCACTGCTCAATGAGTTCGGCCTTTCCGACGTTTGCCGCCTTCTGTGTCTCCTTGCCGTATTGCGCCAACTGGCCTCCGCTGATGGCAGGGCCAGAAATGCGGATCTTCGGATTCGCCTCGCGAATGATCGGAACGAGGCGATTGGCAAATGCCAACATCTCGTCCGCATCAGAAAGATCATAACGACCGGGTCCGCCTCCGATTTCATTGTAGATCCCGATGTAAAAGCGCTCGCCGATCTGCTTCGCGGGTTCAGATCCGAGAATCTCGCGCAACTGCGAGAGCGCCCGCGAGGCCTCCTGTGCCGTCGGGGGTACGTCGAAGTTCTCTCGACCTCGAGCGCGGTCGCCTTCGTGTCGTGAATTCTTCCACCGAAGGCAAATCGCGACGCCAAGGTTCTTGTTCGCGAGCGAGCGCAGAAAGGCGATTGACTGCTGGGTCTTGATCGTGCGCATGTCGACAATGACGCGAACGCCTCTCGCATCGAATGGATCGGTCAGATCGGCATCGGACGCACCGAAAAGCCACAACTCCGTCCCGCCTTGCTCGCCTCCACCTCGGGCTTGGTTCTCCGGCCGTTGAGACGGGGCCGGCTCCTGAGCCGGCGCCCGCCGATTGCTCCTGCTGCCAGGCCCGCTCCCGTTTCGTGCAGCACAGCCCACGGCGAGCAGCACGACGCACAACAGCAGATTGAGACTTGTCCGGCTGAAAACAGTTCGATGTACGATCGTCATCGATTCGTCTCCTGAAATGGATCCCTCAGCTATCCTATGCGGCCAACTGCCAGGATTGAAGCAGCGCCGTCACGTTTGTGCCACGGTTGCAATATCCCGCTGCCGGGAATGGACTCACCAGCCACACGACGCGCCATCGCCGCCAACCATTCCGCGAAATCCGGCGAGTCGCCATGAGGCCTATCGCAGGATTACTGCAGAATCGCCCCATATGATTCCCGCTCGACATGCACATCCGCAACTTCTCAATCATTGCGCACATCGACCACGGCAAGTCCACGTTGGCCGATCGGCTCCTCCAGGCCACGCATGCTGTTGCCGATCGGGACGCCCGGGCTCAGCTCCTCGATGACATGGACATCGAGCGGGAACGGGGCATCACCATCAAGGCCTCCGCGGTTACCGTCTTTCACCGCCACAAGGGCGAAGACTATCAGTTGAATTTCATCGACACGCCCGGCCACGTCGATTTCCACTACGAGGTGAGCCGGGCCTTGACCGCCTGCGAAGGGGCCATCCTCGTGGTGGACGCCACTCAGGGCGTGCAGGCGCAGACCGTCGCCAACGCGTACCTCGCCGTCAACAACAACGTCGAACTCATCCCCGCGGTGAACAAAATCGACCTGCCCGGCGCCCTGCCGCTCGACACCGCCATGGAGATCGAGCACGTCCTGGGCATCCCGGCCGAGGAGTGTACAAACTGCTCGGCCAAGACGGGTGAAGGCATCGACCAATTGCTGGCGGCCATCTGCGACCGCCTCCCCGCGCCGCGCCCGCCGCTCATGGCTCAGACGCGGGCGCTCATCTTCGATTCGGTCTACGACGACTATCGCGGCGTTATCGTGTACGTGCGCGTGTTCGACGGCCAACTCAAGGCTGGCGACCGCATCCGCATGATGTCCAGCGGTCGGGTGTGGACCATCACCGAACTGGGCCGCTACACGCCCAAACCGACCAAGGTTGACCAGTTGGCCACGGGCGAGGTGGGCTACTTCATCGCCGCCATCAAGACGCTCGTTGACGTGCGCATCGGCGACACGGTGACGCGCGACGTCGATCCCGCCGCCGAACCGCTGCCGGGTTATCAGGAACCGCAGCGCATGGTGTTCTGCGAGTTCTACCCGAGCAGCAGCGGCGAGAAGGGCGCCGAGTTCGAGGCCCTGCGCGAGGCGATCACGCGGCTGCACCTCAACGATGCTTCGTTCACGTATGAGCCGCACCATTCCGATGCGCTGGGTTTCGGCTTCCGCTGCGGCTTTCTTGGCATGCTCCACATGGACATCATCCAGGAGCGGCTCGAGCGCGAAGGCGGCGTGGACATCGTCCAGACGCCCCCCACCGTCAGTTACGAGATCGGGCTGCGCGACGGCACGACCCTGCCGATCAACAACCCCGCCGACCTGCCCGACATGAGCAACGTCGTCGAGATCCGTGAGCCCATCGTTCGCGTCGAAATCATCTGCCCGACGGAGTTCATCGGTGACATCATGCGCTTGTGCGAGACGCGGCGCGGCATCTACAAAGACCAGAAGTACCTCTCCGAGACGCGCAACATCCTCGACTACGAACTGCCGCTGGCCGAGATCATCTACGATTTCTACGACCGCCTCAAGTCCATCACGCGCGGATATGGCACGATGGACTACGAACTCATGGGCTACCGCGCCGACCGCCTCGTCAAACTCCAGATCCTCGTCAACGGCAACCCGGTCGATGCCCTCAGCCTCATCTGCCATCGCGACAAGGCCGAACATCGCGGCCGGGCCCTGCTCATCAAACTCAAGAAACAGATCGACCGGCACCAGTTTGAGATTCCGCTCCAAGCGGCCATCGGCGGCAAGATCATCGCCCGCGAAACCATCAAGGCCGTCCGCAAGAACGTCACCGCCAAGTGCTACGGCGGCGACGTGACGCGCAAGCGCAAACTGCTCGAGAAGCAGAAGGAAGGCAAGAAGCGGATGAAGATGATCGGCAACGTCGAAATCCCGCAGGCCGCCTTCATGAGCGTGCTGGAGACGGAGGAGTAGCGGGCTGATCGAGCGATCCGGGACTGCGCGGAGCCTGTGCCGCCCCGGGGATTTCCACTGCCTCATCGTGGCATCCGGCGAGATAGAATCTCGCATGGACGATACCCATCCGCAGATCGACCGGGTTCGCATACAGATGCTCCGCGACGCGGGATTGGCGCGGCGGGCACACCTTGCAAACCGGCTCTCGCGCGAAGCGCGCTGGCGAGCCATGCAAGCCGTCACCCGCGAGCATCCGTCGCTGTCCCCGATTGAACTTCGGCTGCTCCTGCTCGAACTGAATCACGGCCGCGATCTTGCCGATCGAGTTCGGCGGTTTCTCAACAAGGCGCCGCGGGGCCGATGAGTGACGAGTCGGCGGCAATCGTCCCGGTGGCAGAGGCCTTCGAGGCGCTGGGCGTCCCCTACTATGTCGGCGGCTCAGTGGCCAGTTCGGCCCATGGCGTCAGCCGCTCAACGCTCGACATTGCCCTCGTTGCCGTTGATGCTCACCGCCACCAGGAGTTGTTGTACGTCTTGTCGTCCCAGCTGTCGAGATCGCGCAGCACTTCGCGCTGGCGAAACTCGACGTGGCTGTCGGCGTAGAGGGCGTTGGAGCCATTGCCGAGGTGGCGCTTGCTGCTGATGCGCGCGATGTTGCCGCCCCAGCCGTTGGAGTTATCCTCGGGGCCGTTGATGTGCACTTCGAGGAAGACGTCGTACCAGTGGTCGAGATACGGGTAATTCTGCATCTGCTGCGAAATGGAGTTGTCAGGATCGTCCGTGAACTCAGAGAGATACATCGCGTGGTCCGGCTGAATGAACTCGCTCAGCGGCGCCGTCGGGTGCCGCCCGTCGCGATAGAGAGTGTTGTTTCCTCCCCATTGCATCATGATGCCGTTGTTGATGTAGTGCACCACGTGCAGCGGATTCGGATAGGACGGGCACTGGTACTGCTTCATGTCGTCAAACAACGCGTGATCGAGCCACACGGTGCTGTCGAGGTTGTTCATGCGCGAGTCAGTCAGCGGTCTGACGTACTTGTAGAATGCGCGGGGCCACGGGTAGTAGTACGCGAATACGTTTCCGCCACGAGGCTCGTGGTACTTGCCTTCGCGCGGCACGAAGTCCTTGTACTCCGTCGCGTAAATGTGCATCGCGTAACCGATCTGGCGCTGGTTGGAGGCACAGACGCTTCGCCGCGCATGCTCGCGCGCCTGGCCCAGCGCCGGCAGCAGCAGGCTGATGAGCAGCGCGATGATTGAGATCACCACCAGCAGTTCGATGAGAGTGAAGCCGCGATGGGCACGCATGCGATGAGGCTGAGCCACGAGTCTACCGCCTTTCCGAAGGTTCCGACGAACGCCGGACCGGAGAATGTCGAGCCGGCATGCGAAGGCGGCCGGCGGGTCCCCTATAGAGCATCGCAGATGATGTCGAATCTGTCAAGGCTTTTCCCTGAATTATTCGCACACATTTTCGGACTCTGGCCGCTATCGTTGGCCCATGCGACTGATCCGCTTTGCCTCGGCGGCCCCCTCAAGACCTCCCGTCACAGCGGTAGATTGCGGGGACGGCACGGCCTTGCCGTTGGCCGGCAACGCCCTGGGACCGCTCGAGCCCGCGGGAGAGCCGATTCCGATCGGCCGACTTCTCGCTCCGCTTGTCCCGCCGGTCATCATGGGCATCGGCCTGAACTACCGCGCCCACGCGGCCGAGCAGGGCAAGGAGCCGCCCGAGCGGCCGATGATGTTCATGAAAAACCCGGCGGCGATCACCGGCCCCACCGATGACATCATCATTCCCGGGGTCTGCCAGGAGCGCGAGCAGGTCGATTTCGAGTGCGAACTCGGCGTGGTGATCGGCCGCGCCTGCAAAGACGTCCCGGCCGGGCGCGCTCTGGAGTTCGTTCTCGGATACACCGCCGCCAACGACGTCAGTGCGCGCTGGTGGCAAAAGCACGCGGGGGGCGGACAGTTCAACCGCGGCAAGTCGTTCGATACCTTCTGCCCCATCGGCCCGTGCATCGTCACGCCCGATGAACTCGGCGACCCCGGCAACCTTCGTGTGCAGACGCGAGTGAACGGCGAGACGATGCAGGACTCGAACACGTCCGATCTCATCTTTCCCGTCGCCGACCTCATCGCCTTTCTCAGCCAGGGCACCACGCTGCTGCCGGGCACGCTCATCCTCACCGGCACCCCGGGCGGCGTCGGCTTTGCCCGAACGCCGCCCGTCTGGCTGCGCGACGGCGACCTGGTCGAAGTCGAAGTCGAGAAGATCGGTGTGCTGCGCAACCGCGTAGTGTGCGAGAAGTAGGTCGGGGACAAGGCTCGGCGCAGGCCCGGCAATTCATTGACTGATGCACGAGAGCGCTCCCCATGCGCATACAGGCACGCCCTGCTGCCGGGCCGCGCTCAGAGCAGCGGTCCCGACCTTGTATCTTTCCTCTGTGGTCTGATTCGAGTATGACTGTGCCAGTGACAACGACGCCCCGCCGCGCGGCGGGGCGTCGTTGGCCGGTCGGCAGATCGTCCCGACCTCGGTCTCCCAAGACCGTTCCGTAGCG
>CAUJHZ010000038.1 GCA_963205185.1 Planctomycetota bacterium
TCGCCGTGGTTTGACGGGAATGATGGGCTCGATCAGGTTCCACAGTTCATCATCGAGAAGCGGCTTGGCCATGTGCGTGCCTCCTTGCACTGCACGGCACTTAGCAAGCCGCGTGCCATTGTGTTAGGGGCTCTAAGGAGCATTGCGGCTGCTCTTCCAGCGCGGGGCCTTCACCTGATGAAGCGATCCCATGAGCCGTACCGCTCGCGCTTCAGTCCGCGGGGGATCGCCAGCACCACGACGGCCAGGCCCGACTTGTGTTTCATTCCTCCGGCCATGACCACTCTCTCTCGCACTGATCAGTGCGGCGTGCCAATCGCGTTAATCGTGACTTCGACGGCATCGTCAAAAGTCGCCTCAAGGCGGGCCGCCAGCGCCCGCTTGTCCGCCAGCACCTGCCGGCAGATCTGCTCACTGCGCCCATCGCCGGCGCGCTGGGCAAAGCGAAGCAGCAGTTCGTATCCCCCGATCTGCAGGTGGAGAAACGCGAACGCGAATGCCGCCATCTTGGCGGGCCGGTCCGCCTGGGCCTGGAAGAACAGGCCCCAGTTGAAGCCACCGAAGGCCATCGCGGCGTCGAGCACCTTTGACACGTCCGAGCCCAGCGTCTTGAGCCGAAGTTCGAGGACGCCGGCGTGTTCGCGCGCTTCGCTGAGCATGTTGCGGCAGGCCTGGTCGAGATTGGCGCCCTGTGGCGACATGTGCCGGGCCCGCTCAAGCAGTTTGTCGGCCTGCATCTCCAGTGCGTGGGATTCCTTGAGGTGCTTGAGCATCTGGGCGCCGAATTCATCGGGCGGCGTGCCGCCATGCGACGCCGCCTCGGCCCGATCGAAGCACGCTTCAAGCCGTTGCATCATCGTGCGCTCTTGTGCGGCGATCTCATTGGCGATGTGCTCGACCTGGGCGTCCTCAGCGTGGGAGGCCAGCCTCTTGAGCATCTCGTAACCTGCCCACTCCATGGCTTCGTAGGAGTAAGAGTGGGCCACGAGGCGGCCGGGCGTCTCCGGCAGCGCGCGGGCAAAGGCCAGGAAAGATTTGCCGCCCGCGCGCATGATGGCATCCTTCAGCGCCGATGGCTCGCCGCCTCGCGATGCGAGCAGTTCGTGAACGAGCGCCGCCTGCTGGCGCGTTTCGGCATGATGGAGCCGGAATTGTTCCGCGATGAACTCATCGCCCGCCATTTCGGGTGCTGAAACCAGTTGTGCCAGGGCCTGCAATTCGACCGAATACATGTCGCTGAGAAACTGCACAAGCTCTTCGGCTGGTGTGCGAGTCATGGCTACCCCTCCGCAGATTGTCTCTCGTTCATGAGACTAATCGCCACCGGTTAATCGGGCGTTAACAGTCCATGAAAAGCGGCTCAGCGACCGTCGCTTGCAGCGGCTTGGGGTGAGCCAGCCTGGGGACTGGACTCTTCTTCCAGCACGCCAAACCGATACCCTGCACCAATGACGGTGTGAATCAGCGGCGTATCGAACTGCCGGTCTGCCTTGCGCCGCAGATTGGAAATGACCACGTCGATCACATTGCTCGAGGGCTCGTACTCCGCGTCCCAGACGCGCTCAGAGATCGCGTGCCGCGTCAGGACCCGGTTCGGGTTACGGATGAGGTACTCAAGGAGTGCAAACTCGCGTGCAGAGAGCTTGATGTGCTCGCCGGCGCGGACGGCGCTGCGTTTGTCAAGATTGAGTTCGAGATCGTGGTACTTGAGGATGCGGGATTCCGTCGCCTGGCCCCGGCGCAGCAAGGCGCGAACCCGGGCGATCAGTTCATCGAAATCGAAAGGTTTGGTCAGGTAGTCATCCGCGCCCGCGTCAAGACCCATCACCTTTTCATTGGTGTCCGCCAGGGCCGTCAGCATCAGGATCGGCGTTCTTACCGCGCGGCGGCGCAGATTGCGGCAGACCTCCAGGCCGTCGTGGTCGGGCAGCATGCGGTCGAGCACGATGACGTCGAATTCGTCCGAGACGGCTCGACGCTCGCCGGCTGCGGCGCAATCGCAGGTTTCTGAGACGTAGCCGTGCTCGACCAGGCCCCGGCGGATGCCTTCGGCCATTCGCGGATTGTCTTCGATCACCAGCACACGCACCGGCATTCTCTCCCGCCGCCGAAGAGGACGTCGCCGTCCCGCTTCGACGCATGATACTCGCTTGTACCCAAGGAAAGGCGCGCCGACGCGTTTGGCGCGTGGGGAGGCGGCTGGATGAGGGCATTTTAACCGGGAACTCAGAAGTGTTTCACGCCCCGTAAGTACCGTCACAATGGAGCGGCATCACGTTCATGCATTGATCCAAGGGCCATCCACTGGCCCCGACACTGAAAAGGGAGAAAACTGATGAGACCCATTCTACTGACAACCATGATCGGAACGCTGGCTTGCGCCCCGGCTGTGACGGCCCAGTCGCCCGAGCGAGACCAGCCAAACCGGAACCAGCCGCGCGAGCGGACGCAGGATGAAAGACAGAATCCGAACCGCGATCAGTACGCGCGCAATCAAGGCCTTAAGGAAAACTTCACGACCTGCGACACGCTACTCGATGCGTCGATCAAGAGCGAGCGGGACACCGAGCACGAGGCGGAGGTGGACGAACTGATCGTGGATACCCGCAACGGCCGTATTCTGTACGCCATTGTGGACACCAACGAGATCCTCGGCAGCGAAGACAAGATCGTCGCGCTGCCCTACGGGGCGCTCTCGTGGGACCCGGCGACCAGGACGTATCGCATCAACGCCAGCACCGCCCAGCTTGCGGCTCTGCCCAAGTTCGACGAGGACAACTGGAAGAATCTCCAGAGCGACTCGTGGTGGAGTTCGCTGCGCGGCGCCTTCGGCGATCGCAGTGAATTCCGGGATGCGCAGGATCAGGACGGCGATGAATACACCGTGTTTTTCCACGATGGCCGCGCTGAGACGATGAAAGGTCAGGTCGTGTCCGTCGATCGCCAGATGCCGTCGAGCCGCGATTCGAAGTACTGCGCCGTGGTGCTGAGTTCGCCGGAAGACAATCAGCGGCACGTCGTGCTGCTGGCGCCGGTCGACTATCTCGATCAGAATTCAGTCGCGCTTCCGAAGGAAGGTACCGAAGTCAACGTCACGACGATCAAGGGCTACAACGCCAAGGGCGAGCCGATCCGCGTGGCGCAGCGCATCACCATCGACGGCAAGACCGTCGAATTGCGCGATGACGAGGGCGTTCCCAGGTGGAAGTCCGTCAACGACCGCGGCCCGTTCTACCTCGAGCGAGTGAGCAACCTGACGGACGGATCGCTCATGATCGAGGGCGAAGAGTTCGGCGACGTGAGCCAGGCTATCTTCGAGCCGCAGAGCGGCCAACTGGCGTTCTACATCATCTCGGTCGGTGGCGTGCTGGGCATTGACGACACGCTGTACCCCGTGCCGGGCAGTGCAGTGACCATCGGCCAGGAAGACCACCTGTACATCGACATGTCCAAGTCGAAGTTCCGCCTCGCGCCCAAACTCTCGGGCAAGGGAACTGACGACCTGAACGTCGCGGCGTTCGCCTCGAGCGTCTACGACTACTACGGCGTCAAGCGGCCCGACTTCAACCTCAAGCGATCTGAGAAGTGGTCGCAGGAAGAAGGCAATCGCGATGATCGGAACATGGACGAGGATCGCAACGAACACCCCGATCGCTGATTGAACTCGATTGAGCCGCTCCGGATCCTTATCGGTCGCCCCCTCGTCTCGAAAGTGCCGGCGCGGCATTTGAGCGTCCTGCCGCCTGACCGCGGCAGGACGCCTTTGGATGAATGAAGTAGGTTCCAGTCGGCGCCCCCCTTGGCGCTTGACCGGCAGTGTGGCGCGTGGATGACAATGAACCCGCTGGAAGGAAGACGTCATGAGACGTTGCGCAGTGACACATCGGCTGGTGGAGCCGTCGGGCAATGTCATCCTGCGAGCAAAGCCATCTGACTTTCACTGCGAGAGGCCGTACTGGATGGAAGACGGGCGCCTCACCGGCGATGCGCTCAAGCGAGCGCCGGAACATCCGAGGGAGGGTGAGTCAGCCTGCTGATTCACCCATGAAATGGGCCGCACGGCGCCGGCCAGTCGGCGCCGCTCCGGCCGATCGAGTCCCGCTCAGTGATCATCCGGGCGGGATTCTTTTTGCGCCCCCTTATGGCGCAGCAGCGGGACGAAATGTGCAATGTTATCCACAATCATGCGGAGATAAGGCGAATTTCATCCGGCGTTTAAGTGACGTTCATACGCGCCGGTTATTGTCTTGGCGTTGACTTGAGGGGAGTCGGCACACCGGGTCCACCACCTCCGCACGGCGAGTCGTCCTCGCAGCCTCGAACTCGCCATTTGAGCGGAGCCCATCGCGTTTCGTCGCCTCAAAGGCGGCGAAATGCTTTTTTCTACTTGCGCATCGCATTTGCCGCGGCCGCGGACCCCTCGCCGCGGGCTGGGCCCCGGCGCCAGTGCAGGCGAACTGCCGGCCCCGCGCGCGGCCTATCCTTGTCCGACGCCCCTGCTCCTCGCACGGGGCAAAATCGCCGATAATCTCCATCACATGTCCACTTTCTTCGATTTTCTGCTTCTGCTGCTTGGCTTCAGCCTCGTGATTTTCGTGCACGAACTGGGCCACTTCGCCGTTGCCAAGTGGGTCGGCATCAAGGTCGAGCAGTTCGCCATCGGCATGGGACCGGCCGCGCTCGCGTGGCGAAAAGGCATCGGCGTCTGCCCGGGCAGCACGCAGGGGGCGTACGACGCGGCTCTGCGCAAGGGGGTGCCTGCTTCCCAACTGGGTGAGACGGAGTACCGCCTGAATTACCTGCCGCTGGGCGGGTACGTGAAGATGCTCGGCCAGGAAGATCTCGACATGGCCGCCATCGTCGATGATCCGCGCTCATACAGCAGCCGCCCCGTCTGGGCGCGGATGTGCGTGGTCTCGGCGGGCGTGGTGATGAACCTCATCTTCGCGATGGTGCTCTTCGTCATCTGCTTCATGTGGGGCATCAAGAGCCCGCCGCCGATCGTCGGTGGCGTGCAGTCGGAGAGCCTCGCTGCCGTCACCATGCCTGAGAATGCAGATGCGCACGGCATCGTCACGCCGGGCATCCAGCCGGGCGATCGCGTGGTTTCGATCAATGGCGAGCCGGTCAAGACCTGGGAGCAGGTGCTCATGTCCGCAGCACTGGCCAGGCCCGGGCAGTCGCTGCGCGTCGTCGTCGATCGAGGCGGCGTCGAGTTGACCTTCGATCTCATGCCGCGCGAAGACCAGCAGACCCAGTTTCTCGCGCTGGGCCTGGCGACCACGCAGAGCAACCGGATCGTGGATTTCAAGCCGGGCTCGGAGTCGGCAGAGTTCGTCAACGCCACCTTCAAGCGGGCGGGCCTCGATGGAATTCGCATTGAGCCGGGCATGCTGCTGAGCAAGGTGAACGGCAAGCCGGTCGACGCCGTGTGGCAACTGAGCCAGGCCATCGACGAGTCGAACGGCCAGGACATTGAACTGACCTTTACGAACGCCAGCGGCGACGGTGCGCAGCAGGCATCGCTTCGGCCCGATCCTGATTTCATGATCGCCCAGGTGCAGCACGATTCGGCGTGGTACGCGCTGCGGCACGTGCTCGGACTGGTTCCTGCACCGAGCATTGCCGTCGGCGTTCCTGAGAAGGAAGGTACCGCGGGCCCGCGCGCCGGCGACATCATCAAACGTGTCGGCGACATTCGTTGGCCGCGCATCGATGAGGTCGGGGCCGTGCTCCAACCGCACGCGAAGGCGGCCATGGTGGTACTGCGCGGCGGTGAAGAGATCGCCCTTGAGATCAACGTGCGCCGCAACGGAGCCGCGGGATTCCAGACGACGGACATGCCCGCCATGTCTCCTCCGATCGTGGCCGATACCCTGACCGCGGCCTCCGCCGGCGACGCAGCGGGAGACGCTGCCGCCCCTGCGGCGACCCTCAATCTCATGCCCGGCACACGTCTGGTGTCGATCGATGGCGCCACAGTTCCAACGTGGCGCGACGTCGTCATCGCGCTGCGCCGCGCCGTCAATCCAGATGAGCCGACGACGGTTTCGCTCACCTACGAATTGCCCGTGCCCGGCTCGCCCATCGAGTCGACGAAGTGGACGATCGGCCCCGAGGCGGCGCGGTCGCTGCTCGCGCTGCAGTGGCACAGCCAACTTGCGGTGAACGTATTCGAACCGATGCAGGAAGTGCAGAAGGCCGCCAATCCGATCGAAGCGGTGCAGATGGGCTTCGACCGCACGTGGAGCATGATCGTCACGACTTACCAGACGCTCGACCGGCTCGTGCGCGGCACGGTGGATGTAAAGCAGCTCAAAGGCCCGGTCGGAATCGCCGAGATCGGCACGCAGTTCGCCGGCCAGGGCCTGCCTTACCTGCTGCTGTTCCTGGGCATTATCAATGTCAATCTCGCGGTGCTCAACTTCCTGCCGATCCCGATCGTTGACGGCGGGCTGATGGTCTTTCTGATCATCGAAAAGCTG
The DNA here is from genome assembly GCA_963205185.1 of Planctomycetota bacterium. Lineage (GTDB taxonomy): Bacteria > Planctomycetota > Phycisphaerae > Phycisphaerales > UBA5793 > UBA5793. The sequence continues at coordinate 6,486 of CAUJHZ010000038.1, forward strand.
AAGGGCTCGCCGGTCAGCGTGCAGGTGCAGAACGCGGCGACCGTCGTGGGCCTGCTTCTCATCGGCAGCCTGTTCCTGGTCACGTTCTACAACGATGTGCTGAACCTGATCGGGAACCTCGCGAGTTAGGTCGCGAAGGCATCAACGCGTCGGGTCGTCGAGGCGCCCAGGCATCGGGGCGCGGGAAGCGGACTGACCGCATGGCAACCGCGCAGAAGCAACGCCCCGCGACGGGTGTCGCGGGGCGTGGTCGGTTCGACATGAGATGGTTGCGCGAACGCTTACGGAATCTGTCCGACGTTGCTCGTCGTGCAGGGGCTCGCGTCCACGACGACGAGTTGGAGGTATCCGCCGCAGGCGCTGGTGCCGACGTTGCCGCTGACCGTGCCCATACCGCTTCCGGTGGACAGGGTGCGGACGAGTTGCAGCTGCGTGGTGCCCAAGCCGAGCATCGTGCCGGCGCACGGCCCGCCGCCAACGGTGAATGAGCCGGTGTTGAGAGCGAAGACGATGCCCATCGTGCTGCTGGGCGTCGCGTTGGACCAGTCAAGGCTGATCGAGCCAGGGCAGGCGCCAGACACGCGCAGGCGGAACGACCCGCTCACGCCCATGACGTAGTTGATGGCGTTGGCCATCATGACGGCGCCGTCGGTGTTCGCGTCCCAGAAGTCGGCGCGCGAAAGACTCGATGGGGCGTAGAAGTTGAGCCCGATGATGCCCGCGGCGAAGCCGGGCATCTCGACGACAAGCGGCCGACTGTTGGACCAGTCGGCGATGAGAATACCGCCGGGCGAGACGCCGCCTGTGTTGTGGTAGCTCGACGCCCCTCCCGAGAACGTCGAGACGCCGGCCAGGACAGGATGGCTGGGATCGTGAACAGTGCCGAGCGTCAGCGGTACTCCCTGCGACTGGCTGGCGGTCTGCAGCGGCGAGTAGCCGCCTGAGAACCAGCGGCCGCCGGGGCCGACGTTCCATGAGAAGGTGGTCTGCACGACGCCGCCGCCGGCATCGACGAAGTCGGCCAGGGCGTTGCCCCATGCATTGGGATCGAGTGGGCTGGCGTCAGTGAACGACAGCACGGCGTCGTACGCTGCAAGATTCGGGGTGCCGGTGGTGAGATCAAAGGTGTCCACGTTCTGCCCGCCGAGCAGCCCGGTGGCGAGAATCGTGCTGCGCACTTCGCTGATCCAGGTGCTGTTGGCTGCGCCCGCGATGAGCACATCAGCCTGCGCGCCGCCTGCGCACGCCAGCGTCGCGGCGGCGCATAGAGTTCCGAACCGAAGTGATGCCATTTTGTCTCTCCTCCTCTTGTCTGTTCAATCAAGTTCTACCCGCGCACCGCCGAACACCGACGGCGCACCACATGACGGATCCCTCTTCGGAGCCTGGGGCCCGCCGGCGATGCACGCGTGTGCGCGAGGGCGATGCCGGCTCCGCAGGAATGCCGAACAAGGCACATCCTACCAGAAAACTGGTCCCGCCGCAAGAGGGTCGGTCAGGCTGACGGCTCTTTGACGTCCGATACCCGCGCTGCGAACCGCCGGAACCGGCGGGCCGTCCGCTCAACCTCTTCGCCCGCGGATGCGGTCCCCGCTGCCGCCGCCGAGGAAGCCGGAGTAGTTGCGCATGAGCAGGTTCGCTTCGATGCGCTGGACGAAGTCCAGGCCGACGCTGACGACGATGAGCAGCCCCGTGCCGCCGAGGAAGCTCGACACGACAAAGGGAATCTGCATGGCGCCGGCCACGACCGACGGGATGACCGCGATGATGGCGAGGAACCCGGCGCCGACGTAGGTGACGCGCTCGAGCACGGTCTCAAGGTATTCTGCCGTGCGCGGGCCGGGGCGCAGGCCCGGGATGAACGAGCCGTGATCGCGCAACTGCTCGCTCATCTCCTTGGGGTTGAACTGGACGGTGGTCCAGAAGTAACTGAAGAAGTAAATGAGAATGATCTCGCACACGACGTAGGGAAACTTGCCCATCGTCATCGAGTCGCCGAGGAAGCGCGTGAAGTTGATCCACCACGTTTGTTCGCTGCCCGAGGACATGTTGGCCAGGCTCGAGAAGCCGACTGACGGGAAGATCATCAGCGACTGGGCGAAGATGATCGGCATGACGCCGCCGTGGTTGATGCGCAGGGGCAGGAAGGCCTTCTGTCCGCCGTACACCTTGCGGCCGCGCGTGTGCTTGGCCTGCTGAATCGGAATCCGGCGCTGGGCCACGGTGATGACGATGGCGCCGGCCGTGACCACCATGAACGAGCAAATGAGGAAGATGACTGCGAGTGGGCCGTAGCGGGCGTCGCTGGTGGCGTCGAGGCTGAAGTCCTGAGCGACGAGGTTCACCGCGGTGGGCATCTGGGCCAGGATGCCCGCAGTAATGATGAGCGACACGCCGTTGCCCAGGCCGTACTTGTCGATCTGCTCGCCGAGCCACATGAGAAAAGTCGTGCCCGCAACCAGCGCCAGCACGCCTTGGATGCGGAACGACCAGAGCAGGCCGGTGTTGTTGGCGATGGTGGGATAGATGAACCCTTGCGACTGCATGTAGGTCATCCACGCGAAGCCCTGGATGACGCACAGCGCGATGGTGGCGTAGCGCGTCCACTCGGTGATCTTCTGGCGGCCGGTGGGGCCTTCCTTCTGAAGATCCTGCAGCGGCTTCCACGCGGAGGCAAGGAGTTGGAAAATGATGGAGGCGGAAATGTAGGGCATCACGCCCAGGCCGAAGATCGTGGACTGGCCGAGGTCGCCTCCGGTGAACGTGGAGATGTACAGAGCCAGCTTGGTCGCGGCGTTGCTGTCCGAGCCCCGTTGACTGAAGAACTGCTCAAGTTGCGACTGGTCGACGCCTGAGAGGGGAATCCAGAAACCGATCCGATAGATCGCGAGCATCGCGATCGTGAAGAGCAGTTTGTTTCTCAGTTCGGGGATGCGAAAGACATTGATGAAGGCCTGGAACATGGTGAGCAAGCCAATCTGCAAGTCAGTCCTGATCGGTCAGCAGCGCCGTCCATCGGGCCCGGCGGCACGCGAGGCGCAATCGAGGCGATTACTTCTTCTTCGACTTGGCGCCGGCGGCGGGCCGCTTCCACGTGGTCTTCATGCTCAGTTCGATACTGCCGCCCGCCTGCTCGATTTTGGCGCGGGCTGTCTCGGAGACCTTGCCGGCCGAGATTGACAGCTTCTTGGTCAGATCGCCGCTGCCAAGCACCTTGACGGGCAGCTCCGTATCGCGAATGAGCCCCTTGGCGATGAGTGAGTCGGCGTTGACGGTCTCGCCGGCGTTGAAATGCTTCTCCAGGTCACGGACGTTGACGACGTAGAACGTCGTGGCAAAGGCCTTATTGGAGAAACCTCGCTTGGGGATTCGCCGGAAGTAGGCGAGCTGTCCACCCTCGCGGGCGAGTTTTTCGCTCCAGCCGCTGCGGGACTTGGCGCCCTTGTGGCCGCGTCCGGAGGTCTTGCCGTGCCCGGAGCCGCGCCCGCGCCCGATGCGCTTGCGTGCTTTGTAGGGCTCGACGAGGCTTGTGATCTCGTGGATCATCATGATGCGAACTCTCTTTCGAACAGCCGGTCGCCCTCGCGGCGGCCGCGTTGATCATTCCTGGTGCCCCGCGCGGATCGCGGAGCGGATTCAGCCTGCGGGCTGCTCGGTCTGGCCGCCCTGGGCGCCTCCGTCGGTGGAGCCGGTGTCGGAAGACCGGCCGCGGCGCGAACGGCCGCGTCCGCCGCCCTCTCCCCCGCCGCGTCGTCCGCCGCGCCCGCCGCCGGACTGCTCCGTTTGCTTGGGTTCCTTGCGGACGTATTCGACTTCGGGTGCGTTGGCGGTGAATTCTTCGACGTGAGTGGTTTCGATGCTCACGCCGCGCAACTCTTCGATCTTCTTCTTGGAGCGGAGTTGCTTGAGGCCTTCCATCGTCGCCTTGACGAGATTCTTCTTGTTGGTTGAGCCGTAGCACTTGGTCAGGCAGTCGCGCACGCCGGCGAGTTCGAGCACCGCGCGGACGGTGCCCCCGGCCACGACGCCGGTGCCGGGGCTCGCCGGAAGCATGCGCACTTCGCTGGCGCCGTAGCGGCCCAGAACGGTGTGCGGAATGGTGCCCTTGATGAGCTCGACCTTGGTCAGGCTGCGGCGGGCATCCTTCTCGGCCTTTTCAATCGCCGGCGGCACTTCCTTGCCCTTGGCGTAGCCGTAGCCGACCCGGCCGCGCCGATCGCCGACCACGACGAGCGCGCCGAAACTGAAACGGCGACCGCCTTTGACCGTGGCGGCGGTGCGGAACACGCCGACCGTGTTGGACTCAAAGCCTTGTGATTCGCTGGATTCGTCAATCATGTTCGTTGATCCGATTCTGTCAGCCGCGTGCATCGCGGCAATGTGTGGCGTTCCTTGGCGGCCCGATCAGAACTGAAGTCCGCCTTCGCGGGCCGCGTCGGCCAGGGCCTTGACCCGGCCGTGGTAGCGCAGGCCGTTGCGGTCGAACTGCACCTGCTTCACGCCGGCCTGCCCGGCTCGCTGGGCCAGCAGCGTGCCGACTGTCTTGGCGGCCTTGATGTCGCCGGTCGATTCGCCCTTGAACTCCGCGTCGCGCGAGGACGCGGCGGCGATGGTGCGGCCGGCCACGTCGTCGATCACCTGGGCGTAGAGGTAGCGCAGCGAGCGGTAGATCGAAAGGCGCGGCCGATCGGGCGTGCCGAAGATGCGCTTGCGCATGCCGCGGCGGCGGCGCTGGCGGCGGAGAACTCGATCCGATGTGCGACTCATGTCCGTATCCTCCCGGGACCTGGCCCGAGTGTGTCAACCAGCCGCCGGCATCAGCGGCCGACGACGGTCTTGCCTTCCTTGCGGATGATCTGTTCATCCGTGTACTTCACGCCCTTGCCGTTGTACGGCTCGGGCTTGCGCTTGGCGCGAATGGTGGCGGCGAACTGGCCGACCAGCTGCTTGTCGGGCGAGTTCAGCGTGATGATCTGTCGCTCGACGCCGACCTTGAGACCCGCGGGCACGGGGAGTTCAACCGGCTTCGAGTAGCCGAGATTGAGCACAAGTTTGTTGCCCTGCAGGTTCGCGTTCCAACCCACGCCGACCACTTCGAGCTTCTTCTCGTAGCCCTTGGTCACGCCCTTGACCATGTTCTGGATGAGCGAGCGGGTCGTGCCCCAATACGCTTTGTAGGCCTGGTCGCGCATGCGGTTCTCGGGAATCGTGCAGACGACTTCGCGTTTGGTTGAATCCCACTCCACCGCGACTTCGGGGCGATGGGTGAAACTGAGCTTCTTGTCGCCCTTTTCGATGGTGACGGCGCGATTGTTGATCGTGACGTTCACACCGGCGGGGACGGCGACTGGTTTTTTTCCGACTCGAGACATGATTCAGACTCCTGCTGGGCTTGGCCGTGATGGCAGCGCCAGGCGATTCCGGCGCCGCGGGTCAATCGACCGTGGCCAGCAACTCGCCTCCGACTTTGAATTCACGACACTTTCGATCGCTGAGCACGCCGCGGCTGGTGGACACGATGGAAATGCCCAAACCGTCGAGCGGCCTCTTGAGACTGTCCACTCCGGTGTAGACGCGCTTTCCGGGCTTGCTCTCGCGGCGAATGTTGTGGAGGATCGTCTCGCCGCGCGGGCCGTACTTGAGATGCACGCGGATCAGGCCGCCCAGGCCGTTGTCGATCACGTCGTAACTCTGGATGTAACCCTCGTCGCGCAGCACGTCGCACACGCCGCGGCAGACGCGGCTGTTGATGCAGTTGACCGTCGTCGAGCGGTTGCGCAGCCCGTTGCGGATGCGAGTGAGCAGATCGGAAATCGGGTCGTTGAATGACATCAGTCAAACCCTCGTGTAGTCGTTCCATCAGGGGCCGCCGCCCGGCGCCTCGGCGCTCGGCGGCGACCGGTGTGTGTTACCAACTGGCCTTGCGCATGCCGGGAATGAGCCCCTGGTGCGCCAGTTCGCGCAGCATGATGCGGCTCACTCGAAACTTGCGGTACACCCCGCGCGAGCGGCCGGTGATCTCGCACCGCCGCACCTTGCGCGTCGAGAACTTCGGGGGCCGCTTCAGTTTTGCCATTTGCGCTTTAGTTGCCATCGTCGATTCCTTCGCGGCCGCAGCCGCGTGCGTTGCAGATTCTGATCCTGTCTTATGACTCTTCCCGCTTGAACGGCCAGCCGAGTTCCGCCAGAACGAAGCGGCTGATCTCGGGCGTGGAATTGCGGAAGGAGATGTTGATGTGCATGCCGTGCGAGAAGTTCACCTTGCCCATGTCGATCTCGGGGAAGACGGCCTGCTCGCTGAAGCCAAAGGAGTAATTCCCCTGCCTGTCGAACGACGTGTCCTTGAGGCCGCGGAAGTCCTTGACGCGGGGGATGGCCAGGTGGATGAGCCGCGAGAGCAGGCTCCACATCCGCTCGCGCCGCAGCGTCACCATCGCCGCAGAGGTCGCGCCTTCGCGCACCTTGAAGTTCGCCACCGACTTCTTGGCCGTGAGCAGCACGGCTTTCTGGCCGGAGATCGTCGAAAGCGTGGAGAGCACCGTGTCGCGCACTTCAGGCTTGAGTTTGTTGTTCTCGAGTTGCTTGCCGACGCCGGTGTTGATGACGACCTTCTCGATGCGCGGCAGCGCCATGGGATTGGTGATGCCGAACTTCTCGCGCACTTTGGGGAGAACTTCGTTTTCGAATTTCTCCTGCAGGGCGGTCTTTTTCGTCGCCGGGGCTGTTGCTGCTGGACTCATGGCGTGATTCCGATTCTCGATCAGGTGCGGGCGAATGCTGGTCCGCCGCGATCAGTTATTTCTTGGCCGTCTTCTTCTTGCTGGTCCGGGTCGAGGCCTTCTTGGCGGGCTTGGCCGGCGCCTTCTTTGCGCTCTTACTGGCGGCCTTCTTCTTCGTGGTTTTCTTCTTCGTCGTCTTCGTCTGGGCGGCGCGAGCCGGCTTGGCGGCTGCTCCGTCCCGCGGGCCGTGCACGGCGCCGAGTTCCTGTCCGCCGCGGGCTGCCACGCGGACCTTCGAGCCATCGGGCTTGACGGTGAAGCGGACGCGGGTGGCGCGGCCATCGACGACGGGGCTCACGTTGGAGATGTGAATGGGCATCTCCTTGGTGATGACGCCGCCCTGCGGGTTCGTCTGCGACGGCTTGAGGTGCTTGGTGCGGGTGTTGAGGCCCTGCACGACGACCTGGCTCTTCTTGGGAATGACCTTGAGCACGGTGCCCGTGCGGCCCTTGTCGGACCCGGCCGTGACGATCACCGTATCACCGCTGCGGACATGGGCTGGCATCAGAGCACCTCCGTGGCAAGCGAGACGATTTTGAGGTAGTTCTTCTCGCGCAGTTCGCGAGCGACGGCGCCGAAGATGCGCGTGCCCTTGGGATTGCCGTCGTCGTTGATGAGCACGACGGCGCTGTTGTCAAACCGGATGATCGACCCGTCCGGGCGGCGTGTCGGGTAGGCGGTGCGGACGACGACGGCTTTGACCTTGTCGCCGGCCTTCACGTCTCCGCCGGGCAGCGCCTTCTTGACCGAGCAGATGACGCGATCACCAACGCCGGCCGTGCGGCGGGTGAAACGTCCCTTGGCGGTTGAGCCGCCGAGCACGCGGATGACGTAGGCGATTTTCGCGCCCGTGTTGTCCGCCACCTCGACTCGTGATTCCTGCTGTATCATGACTTGATCCGTTCACCTCTGGTCCGCGCCGGCCCGTGGCCCCGCGGCAACGTGTGTCTGCTTCAGCCGACCGACGCCGGGCTCTCGTCGTGCAGCCGGACTTCTCCGACCGCCTTGGCGAGCACCTGAACCACCTTCCACTGCTTGGTCTTGCTCACCGGCCGGCAGGGCATGATCTGCACCTGGTCGCCCACGCCGCTGACGTTGTTCTCATCGTGCACGGTGAGGTACGAACGGCGCTTGATGAACTTGCCGTACTTCGGATGCCGCACCTGGAACTCGATGCGCACGCGGCGGGTCTTGTCGGTCGAAGCGCGATCGACGATGCCGACTTCGACGCGGCGGTTGCGCTGGCGCGGCTGGCTGGTCGCTTGCGTGCTCATGCCTGGTTCTGCCTTTCCATCTCGCGGCGGCGGCGCTCGGTGAGCAGCCGGGCCACGTCCCTGCGGGTCTTGCCGAATTGCGATGAATCTTCGATCTTCTCAGTGACGGCCTGCGTGCGCAGGTCGAAGAGATGGCGGCGGATGCGATCCACCTCGACGTCCACCTCTTCGTCACTGAGTTTGTGTACTTCTTTGGCCTTCATTGCATCATCCCATCTGCGGGCGGACCGGAGCCGGCGCCGCAACTTGTTCCTCAGACGCTCAGTCGCCTCGTGATCATGCGGCAGCGCACTGGCATCTTCATCGCCACGCGAGCCAGGGCGCCCTGGGCCGCGGCATGCGGTACGCCGGCGATCTCGAAGAGCACCGTGCCGGGCTTGACGCGCGCTGCCCAGTAGTCCGTTTCCGCCTTGCCCTTGCCCATTCGCGTTTCGATCGGCTTCTTTGAAATCGGCTTGTCGGGGAAGACGCGGATGAAGACCTTGCCTTCGCGCTGCAGGTAGTGAGCACAAGCGACGCGGCCGGCTTCGAGCTGGCGGGCGCTGACCCATGCGGGCTCAAGAGCCTGCAGGCCGTAGTCGCCGTAAGCGACGTAGTTGCCCGCCGTCGCCTTGCCGCGCATCCGGCCGCGCTGCTGCTTGCGGAACTTCATTCTCTTGGGCATCCGAGGCATCGGAATTCATCCTCTCGTTGCGATCCGCGACCCGGTGGCCGCGGCGAATCCAGTCACGTCACCGACCAACCAACTCAACGCCGTCCTCGAGCGCGGGCCCGGCCGCCGGCCGCAGTCGACTCGGCTTCTTCGCCTGCTTCGTAGAGACCCTTGTAGACCCACACCTTGACGCCGATCGTGCCGGACTTGGTGAAACTCGGCGCGAATCCGTAGTCCACGTTGGCCTGCAGCGTCTGCAGCGGGATCGAGCCGAGGCTCACCGTAAGGCTGCGACTCATTTCAGCGCCGCCGAGACGGCCCGAGACGCTGATCTTCACCCCCTTGGCGCCGGCCTGCATCGCGCCTTCAGCGCGCATCTTGAGGATGCGGCGGAAACTGGCGCGCTTCTTCAACTGCTCGGCAATGCCTTCGGCGATCAACTTCGCGTTCGTGTCAGGGCTCTTGATCTCGACGATCTTGATGGACACCTGCCGGCCCGTCATCGTCTGCAGATCCTGCTGCAGCTTTTCGACTTCGGCGCCGCGCGGCCCGATGACCAGCCCCGGGCGGGCGGTCTTGAGCACGATCGAGAGTTCCTGACGGGTGCGCTCGATGTGGATCTCGGAGACGGCGGCAAACGGCGGCGTGCGGTTCAGGCGCTTGTCAACGTACTCGCGGATGCGGTAGTCCTCGACGAGCAGTTCGCCGTAGAGCGCCTTGGGCGCGTACCACCGGCTGCGGTGCGGCTCGGTGATGCCGATGCGGAAGCCCAGCGGATGTGTCTTCTGTCCCATGGTTACGCCACCTCCACCGCCACGCGGACGTGGCTGGATCGTTTCATGATCGGGTGCGCCCGGCCGCGGTCCTTGGGCTGGAAGCGCTTCATCGTCGGACCTTCATCGACGCGCGACTCGCTCACGACGAGGCGGCTGATGTCGGCCTCGTTTTCCTCTGCACAGGCGATGGCCGATTCCAGCGCCTTGCGGACGAACACGGCGGCCCGCTTCTTGCTGAACTTGAGCATCGTCAGCGCGGTGTCGATGTCGCGGCCGCGAATGAGATCGGACACGAGCCTGATCTTGCGCGGCGAGATGCGGGCCCACTTGTGCGCGCCGTCGAAGCACACGATCTCGCTGACGGGCACATTGAGCGCGGCCGCGAGCGATCGCAGGTCTTCGCGCCTGGGCGCGGGCTTGAAGTTGCCCTTGCTCCAGTTGCGCAGCGCCGAGGTCGCGTTGATGCCGGGCCGCTTGATCTCGGAGGCGAGATCCTCGGGCCTGATGCCGGCCGCCTTGATCCTGGCATTGAACTTGGATGCGTTGAGATTCATAGTGCGTCAACCTCTGCCCGCCGCGGGCTCATTTCTTCACGCCGGCGGCGAGGCCTTCCTTCTTGTTGGTGTGGCCTCGGAACACGCGCGTCGGGCTGAATTCGCCGAGCTTGTGTCCCACCATGTCCTCGGTGACGAACACGTCGAGAAACGAGCGGCCGTTGTGCACCTTGAACGTGTGGCCCACGAACTCGGGCACAATGGTGCAGCGGCGAGCCCACGTCTTGATCGGCTCGCGCCGGCCGGTCTGGGACATCCGCTGAACTTTGACGAAGAGGTGCTCTTCGACGAACGGACCTTTTTTCAATGATCGGGCCATGATCAGATTCCTCAGAGAGTCAACTGGCCGTAACGCTTGCTGCGGCGACGGCGGATGATGCGCTTGTTGCTGGCGAGTTTGCGCTTGCGGGTGCGGCCGCCCTTGGCGAACACGCCGGTCTTGCCCGCGGGGGCGCGGCCGCCCTTGGACTTGCCTTCGCCGCCGCCCAGCGGATGGTCGTAGTGGTTCCGGACCATGCCGCGCGTCTTGGGCTTGCGGCCGCGGTGACGGCTGCGGCCGGCCTTGCCCAGCGTGATCTGCTGGTGGTCGGTGTTGCCCACTTCGCCGATGGTCGCGCGGCACTCGACCGACACCTGGCGGATTTCACCCGAAGGCATCACCAGCGTCGCCCACTTGTCTTCGCGGTTGGTCAGGCGAGCCGACATGCCCGCGGCCCGGCAGAGCTGGCCGCCCTTGCCCGGCACCATCTCGACGCAATGCACGTTGAGGCCGGTGGGGATGTACTTGAAGGGCATGCAGTTGCCGACCTTGGGCTCGACGCGGCCGCGACCGCTCATGAGCACGTCGCCGTCCTTGACGCCTTTGGGCGCGATGATGTAGCGACGCTCGCCGTTCTCGTATTCGAGCAGGGCGAGGTGGGCGGATCGGTTCGGGTCGTATTCGATGCCGATGACCTTGGCGGGCATGTCATCGAGATTGCGCTTCCAGTCGACGGCGCGATAGCGGCGCTTGTGTCCGCCGCCGCGACCCCAGGCGGTGATCTTGCCCTGGTTGTTGCGGCCCGCGGTCTTGCTGTAGCGGCGCAGCAGCGACTTCTCAGGCGACTGCTTGGTCACCTCGGCATGGAGGTTGACCGAGGAGTTCCTCCGCCCGGCGCTCGTTCTTTTGTACACTCGAATCGGCATGATTCAATCCTCGCAGTCGCCGCGCCGGCGCTGGGGCCGACGCACTCATTCAGAACAGTTCGATCCGATCGTCAGGATGCACGCGAACGACGGCCTTGCGCAGATCGGGGGTTCGCGTGTAGCCGAACCGCGTTCGGCGGACCTTGCCGATGCGATTGCTCGTGTTCACGCTGAGCACGCGCACCTTGTAGAGATCCTCAACGGCACGCTTGATGTCAGGCTTGCTGGCGCGGCGATCAACTTCAAAGGCGTAGCGATTCTGCTCAGCCGCGGCGGTGTTCTTCTCGGTGACCAGCGGCCGGCGAATGACGGTGGCGGATTCCATTAGCGGCCTCCCTTGCTGCCCGCGGCGGCGCCGTTGCCGCCCGTGCAATGCTGACTGTCGATGAAGGCCTGGAGGTTGGCCTTTTCGATGACCAGGTAGCGGTGGTTGAGCAGTTCGAATGCGTTCAACTGGTCCCAGCGGATCGTGTCCACGCTGTCGAGGTTGCGGGCCGAGAGTCGGGCGTTGACGTTGCCCGAATCCAGCGCGACCAGACAGGTGCGATCGATGCCGACCTTGTCGAGCATCGTCTTGAATTCGCTGGTGCGGGGCGTCTTGAAGTCGATCTTGTCAATGACCTTGATTTCCTGATCGATGGCCTTGGCCAGCAGCGCGTTGCGATTGGCCAGGCGGCGCATTTTGCGGGGCATGTCCTGGCGGAAGTCAGCGCCCGTGCGGCGCTTGGCGAAGGCGACGCCGCCGCCCTTCATGACGTTCGTGCGCACGGGGCCGCGGCGGGCGTTGCCCGTGCCTTTTTGCTTGAAGAGTTTGCGAGTCGAGCCTTCGACGGCGGCGCGGTTCTTCGTGCGGGCCGAACCCTGGCGCCGGTTCGCATGGGAGCGAACGTAGGCCTGCTTGAGCAGTGCGGGGCGGATCTCGCCGCCGAGCAGCGCTTCGTCGACTTTGAATGTGTCGACCTGCTTGCCTGTTGAATCGTAAATGGGCAGTTCAATCATGGTGCGTTTACCTTTCGCCTATCCTCCGCCGCCGTCTCTCAGTGCTCTGGCGGGGCAGGAATCGACTCGGTTCTCTGATGCAGCGCTGGGCCGCACTACTGAAGCTGTCGTCGCCGGGCAGTTCCCATTGGAACGTCGGGCTTTCCCGGCCGCGGGGGCTGCTCGCCCCAATCGCGTCTATTTCCGTCAACTCACCTCGTTGTGGTTATTTCTTCTTGCCGCTGGCCGCGAGTTGCTTGGCCCGGCCCAGCCGCCTCGAAGTGCGGACGAAGAGTAGGCCGCCGTTCGGGCCGGGGACAGCGCCTTTGACCAACAAAATGCTCTTCTCAGGCAGCACCTCGATCACATCGAGGTTGCGAACCGTCACCTGCTCATTGCCCATCTGCCCCGCCATGCGCTTGCCCTTCTTGGGCTTGGGACCGGTGCCGCGGTTCGTCGCATGGCCCGCGATGGAGCCGGGGGAACGGTGTTTGCGTTCGGTGCCGTGGCTGGCGGTGAGGCCCTTGAAGTTGTGCCGCTTCATCGTGCCCTGGAAGCCCTTGCCCTTGCTGATGCCGATGACATCCACAAACTTCGTGTCGGCAAAGACTTCGACCGTCAGTTCCTGGCCGGGCGCCATGTCCTTGGCGTCGTCTTCAAGGCGCACCTCGCGGTGAAACTTCTTGGGCGAGACGCCGGCCTTGGCGTCATGGCCGATGAGCGGCATGGTGGTCCGGCCGGCTTCGACGTCTTCAAAGCCGATCTGGATCGCGCTGTAGCCGTGCGCATCCTTGTTCTTGACCTGGGTGACGAAGCACGGGCCAGCCTGGATGACCGTGACGGGCACGTTGCGGCCCTCTTCGGTGAAATAGCGTGTCATGCCGATCTTACGGCCGAGGAGTGCGTTGGTCATGGCGACTTGCTCCGTTGTGGACCAGAGGTCATCGGGGCGCTGCCGGTGAACGTTCACCGCCGGTTTCCCGCGACGTGGCCGATGCTGAATCCTGGTATCTCAGGGACTTGCGCGACCGAAGACTCCGGCTGCAGCCCCCACCAATGCAAACGGCCGCCTTTCCAGGTGGCCGCTGCTGACACGATCTTGCTACGCCTTGATTTTAACGAACACGCCCGCGGGAACGACGAGGCGGTTGAGCGCTTCGACGGTGCGGGCATTGGGTTCCTGGATGTCGATGATGCGTTTGTGGGTGCGGATTTCGAACTGCTCGCGCGACTTCTTGTCGATGTGCGGCCCGCGCAGCACCGTATACCGCTCGATGCGGGTCGGCAGCGGGATCGGGCCGGACACGCGAGCGCCGGTGCGCTTGGCGTGATCGACGATCTCGCGGGCCGAGGCGTCCAGCGCCTGGTGGTCGTAGGCTTCCATTCGAATGCGGATCTTGGCTTCGGTCATTGAGTCACCTGGATCAGTTCAATCGTTCAACTGCGACACCGGAAACGACACGGTTCGTGCCGTCCCGCGGCCGCTGGCATGTACACCTGCTTGGCCCACCACCGACTTGTGTCGCCCGCCGCGTGGCGAGCGCGCGATGAAAAGCCCGTCAGTATATGGATGGTCCTGAGCCGGTCAACTCAGGCAAAGTCCCCCTGCGACCCTTCGCGCCGTCAGGCGTCCAGCGGCAGGCCGCACTCCGGGCATCGCTCGGTCGGGGCGGTCCCATCCGGTAGTGTGACCGCGTAGCCGCAACGTGGACAGCCCGTCGGCGGCATGGCGATGATCCAGGCGGCGAGAACGCGCGAGAGCCCCGCCAGCGTGCCGCCGACCATCATCATCGCGATCCCGCGGTACATCGACTGCTCCTCGCCGATGCCCTGCCACGTCTGAAAGATCAGTCGAAGGTCGAAATTGTTGCCCAGCCCGAGCACCAGGCGCTTGAGCGAGAGGTACGCCCCGGTGGCGAGGAGAATGATTGCGATGGCGCGGATGGTCCAGGTGACGATGGCGCGCACCGCGTTGACCTGCTGTGTCGAAAACCGGTTGGCAAACATTCCGCCTCCGCAGACTGGGCCGCTCGCCCGGGAGCGGGGCGCCGACGACGATCCACCACGCTGGATGGAGCGAGCCGACACTCGTGTCTCGAAATGGTAAGATGCCTGCGACCATCGCTTGCATCGGAGCCCAACATGCGTTTCAGAATCACTCTCGCTGCGTCCCTGCTGCTGGCCGTCGGATGCGCACGCGACTCAGCCCGCTGGTACAGAGGCAACACCCACACGCACACGCTCTGGAGCGATGGAGACGCAGCGCCCGAACTCGTCGCCGAGTGGTACGTCGAGCACGACTACGACTTCCTCGTCCTGTCCGATCACAACATTCTCTCGAACACGCAGAAGTGGTTCCCCATCATCGACGCGCCCAACAGCCGTCTGACCACCGAGCGCGTCGATGACCTCATTGCCCGCTACGGCGCTGATCATGTCGAGACGCGCGAAGTGGACGGTAAGCGCGAGATGCGACTGCGCACGCTCGATGAACTTCGCGCCCGGTACGAGCAGCCCGGCGAATTCATCTTCATCCAGGGCGAAGAGATCACCGACCACTTCAATCGACAGCCGGTGCACATCAACGGCATGAATCTCGTCGATCTCGTCAAGCCGCGCGGCGGAAACAGCGTGCGCGAAGTCATGCAGAATAACATCGACGCCGTCATCGAGCACGGCCACGAGCACGATCGACCAACGCTGGCGCATCTCAATCACCCCAACTTCGGCTGGGGAGTGAGCGTCGAAGACATCGCTCACCTGCGCGGCGAGAACTTCTTCGAGGTCTACAACGGCCATCGCAGCGTGAACAACTACGGCGACACGACCCATCCCGGCACCGAGCAGATGTGGGACATCGCCCTCACCGAACGACTCACTGAACTGCACCTCGGCCCGCTCTACGGCCTCGCCACCGACGATGCGCACAACTACCACCAGGCGCCCGAAGGCCACTCGAATCCCGGGCGCGGCTGGATCATGGTTCGCGCCAAGTCGCTCGACGCCGACTCGATTCTCGACGCCATGCATCGCGGCGACTTCTACGCCAGCAGCGGCGTGATGATCGACCGCATCGAGAGCAACGGGAAGAAGCTGACGATTCACATCCAAGCCGAACCCGGCGTGGCGTACACGACGCGCTTCCTCGGCACGCGCTGGCTGCCGGATTCAGATGGCGACGGGCGGCCTGAAGTCGGCCCGGCCGGCGAAGTGCTCGACCAGACCATGGACAACCCGGCGACGTACACGTTCACGGGTGATGAGGTCTACGTCCGGGCGGTGATCATCTCATCCAAGCCCCACCCGAACCCGTTCGCCAAGGGCGATCTCGAAATGGCATGGCTGCAGCCGGTGGTGCGCAATTAGCGCGCTTTGCGACGGAGAGAGTCGAACGCCCAATGGAAAACTCCCGAGGCGCGTGCCCCGGGAGTTTGGCGATGTTGTCGACTTGCGGTGCGAAGTGGTGAGCCTTATGGGATGTTGTCCACGTTGCTCGTGTTGCACGATCCGGCTTCGACCAGCTGGAGATAGTGGCCGCACGCGGCGGTGCCGGCGTTGCCATTCACCGAGCCGCTGCCGCCGCCGGTGCCGATGGTGTTGACGAGCTGCACGCCGCCCTGGACACCCAGTTGCGTGCCGGCGCACGGTCCGCCGGGGATGATCGTCGTGCCTTGGTTCTGGCCGAAGACGATGCCCTGCTGCACGCTTGGCGTGGCGCCGCTCCACTGGACGGTGACGGTGCCGGGGCACGTGCCGCTGACGCCCAGGCGGTAGCCTCCGACCGCTTCGAAGCGGACATCATCCATGATGGTGATGTAGCCGTTCTCGACGTCCATCAGGCGCACGTAGCCGATGCCGCCCGAGGCTTCGTAGCCGACGAACACCGCCTGCGCGCCGCCGGGCATCTGCACCTGGCCCGAGTCGATGAGGTTGTTTGACGGGCCGTAGATCTCGACCGTCCACGTCGTCTGCACGCCGGTGGACAGCAGCATGCCGACTCGATTCGGATTGCCCGCGCCAGTCAGATCGTACTTCAGATCGGACATACCCCAGCTGTCGGCCAGCGCGCGGCCGAGCGACGCGCCGGGAATGTTGCCGAAGTAGCCGCTCCAGTCGATATTACCGCGCCAGCCGCCGAACCCGCTGCCGCCGCCGCTGTCGGTGACGGTGATTCCGCTGCCGATGCTGGCAGTGGGATGGCCGAGCGTCGTCATGTCCGTGGCGTTGAAGTCAATGACGGTCTCGTTGCCCGAGAAGTCGCCGATCCCGATGAACCCGTCGGCGAGAGCCGCCCCCGACAGCATCAGCGCCGATGCACCTGCAAGAATGAACCGCTGCATTACTCCCTCTCTTTCTCTATTCCAGTCCATGTGGACCACGGTTGGATTGAGCCGGTCGGAAAGCGACGGGACCCTCAGAATCGGCGACCGGCTCAGATCAGACCGATCCTGAAGCGCAGACAGTCTACCACATCAAGGCGTCCGAAAGGGGCAAATACGCGTAAATGCCGCACAAAAAGGCGTTCCGAGAGTTTTTGATTCAAAACGGCGCGTAGAAGTCCCACGGCGCCTGCCAGTCTTCGGCCTTGCGGAAATAGCGGTCCTGGTGCTGGCGGAGTCTCAGGCCCCGCGAGCGGCCGCGCAGCAGCCGGCCAAGCGCGCGCGTGCGCCCCAGCCGGCCGTAGTTGACCGGGAGCCCGGCGTCGATCTCCTCGTACCTGCGATGCGACTGCACGAAGCCGATCGCTTTGTCTACCCCGGCCATGCCGCAGTCGTTGAAGCCGATGATGCCGCCAACCGGCAGCATTCTGTCGAGGTACCAGAAGTCGAGCAGCGCGTGGTCGAAGGTGTGCCAGCCGTCGATGTAGCCGAAATCAACGCGCAGACCCAGCCGCAGCAGCGGCGGCAGGGCGAGGAAATCCGGCTCGATGATGAGTTCATGATGCTCGCCATAGCCCGCGCGTTCGACCGCGGTGCGCCCGGCGCTGCGCCACTTGTCCGCCTGCTTGGGATCAATGGAGATCAGCTTGCCGCCGCTGCCGCTCGCCGCGAGGCCCGCGAGAATCGCCAGCGCCGACGTGCCCAGCGCCATGCCGATTTCCACGCAAACCAGCGGCTTGCACTGGGCGACGACGCGAAACAGCGCTTCGGCGTATGCGACCGGCAGGTGCGAATGAATCGCCATCGGCGAGCCGTCTTCCGCCGCGGTCTCGCCGGTTTCGTACATGTTCGCCAGTACGGCACAGGCCTGCAGGAGGGTGGGCACGACATCTCCACGTCGCGGTCGCGAATCGGCAGCGGAAGCATGCTATCCGCGCCGCCTGCTCGCGAGCGCGGATCCCGTGGGCTTCTTTGCTTCGGCACCGGCGCCTCGCCTCCTACCATTGGCCATGGTTTCGCCGGAATCGCGCTGGGGCAGCGAGCGTTCGCGACGGGTCATCGTCTCCGCGGTGATGATCGCGGTGCTCGTGGTCGCTCTGGCGCTGGCCTGGTGGATGGTAACCGCGCGAACAGCGGCGTTGCGCCAGGGCTTATATGAGAAGACTCCTTCGAGACTGGCCGCTGCGCCCGCAAGAGCGCCCCGCCTCTGGCCGATAAATCGCAAATCTCGCAGGCTGTTTACGAGCGACAAGGAGACGGGTGATGGGCAGGTTTGAACCGATGATGCGCTGCGCCTCAGTCGGTGCGGTCATGGCCGCGGTCATTTGCGGCGCTGCGGCGAGCACTCGCGGACAGAATCCCAAGCCGGCCGAGCCGGTGACCACGCTGAGCAGCACGATCTACGAGGAAGAGAGCGTCGGCCTGACCATGCGCCTGCCGGAAGGCGTGCGCCTGACGCGCAACCCGCAATCGACGCAGCGCGTGCTGGTCGAGACGTTTGACATGTCGTGGGTGGGAACGCTCGAGGTGATCCAGACCCGCGATGAGAACGAAACGATCAAGACCGTCACCGACCGCGCCATCGAGGCGAACAAGGGATCGACCGATCCCGAGAAAAGCCGCGTCAAGGAATTCAAACTCGCCAGCCGCGAATCGCTGACCATCAACGGCCAGACGGCCGAACAATTCGTGATCGACATGACTTTTGAGACGCGCGGCGGGCTCATGCGCGAGGTGCGCGTCTATACGATCTTCAAGCCGCTTCCCGGCACGTTCGTCATTTACAGCGTGCGCGGCGACGGCACGCAAAGCGATGCAATCGTCAAGGCGACCAGAGCCAGTGTCGACACGTTCACCTTTCGCGATCCCGCGGTTGTGGCGCGGGAGATTCAGGAAGGCATTGACGCCACGAACAAAGCGCTATCGCGCCTCAGTGCCGACGCCTACAAGAAGATGCTCGTGAGAGACGCGTGGTACCGCGTCTACGCGAAAGGCGATGTTTCCGAGCGCGAGATCGCGTACTACCGGATCCAGGAAGACACCGGCCCGCGCGGCGCTTTGAGTTCGAGCCGCGATCCATCAAAGTTTTCCGCGGCTGAATCGGAGGAAGGCCTGCTCGTGAGCCAGTCGGCGCGGTTTATTGCGCCATCGGAGTCATCCGCCGACGAGTTTGTTTCCGAGGTCGAGAGCCTGGCGTGGATGGCCTTTGATCGCAAGACCGAGGTGTGGACCACGCACCAGGTGACGTATCAGAAGACGCCCGGCGGCTATCGCGTCGCATCGCGCTCGTCCATCAGCGGCACGCGCGAGAACGGGCGCATCAACGTCATCGTGATCGTGGACGGCGCCAATGTCGCCACACCGTCGTTCGCCACGCCCGACGCGTACCTCTCGCAGGCGGAGCAGCACCTGATCTACCGCATCCTCAACCCCGGGCAGGCGGGCTCGTACGAAATGTACCTCTTCCGGCCGCAGTCTTCGGACGTGAAGCGGCGCAGCGAGATCATCAGGGCGACCGACAATCCGGATCGGTTCACCGTCGAGTCGCGCCAGGATCCGTCGCAGCCGGCGACGACCAAGACGATTACCGGCAAGGGAGAGATCCTGCGCATGGTCTCGCCGGAGGGCCAGATCACCGAGCAGAGCAATCCTGCCGAGCTTCAGCGACTGTGGCGCGCCAAAGGTCTGCCGACGGGACCCATCCGTCCCATCGTCGAACCCGAGCGGCCCGGCGGCTGAGTCGCAGAGGGCCTTACCGCCGCTCAGACTTTACTGCATCGTCCGCATCGCCGGCGGGCGTGTCATGTGCGATCGTGATCGGGCCCGACGTGGGTCGCCGCTGCCGGAGTTGCTGCTCGAACGAGCGGGCCAGCGCCGGCGTTCGGACGACCAGCTCCGTCGGCAGCACGTCCGTCATGCCGGGGAGCGAGAATCTGGTCCGGCCGATCTCGTCGATGGCTCGGGTGAGTCGGACGCTGACGCGCGCCGAGTACCGCGCCGCCAGCCCGAGTTCCCGGTCGCCGGGCAGAACTTGCCGCCACGGACCGATTTCAACCTCCAGCGCCGGCGATCTCTCAAGCGAGATAGCGCCGGGCGCCTCGCACTGCTGATCGATGTAAGTCAGTATCAGTTCGCGATGATCGCCCGGCTCGAGATCGAGGCTCATCGCCGAGAGCGAGAGTTCGCGGCTGATGACGACGAACGCGCCAAGCAGATACGGCGTCTGCTGTCCGGTTGACCAGTGCACTGTGACAAGAGTGGAGAACTGGCCGGATGCAGTGAGAGTGGCAGTCGCCTCGATCCAGCCGGTCTGCCCGGGTTCAAACGTGCGCACGGGCGCTTCAATGCCGGTGCAGCCGCAGGCGGGTTTGATGGCGGTGATTTCGATGGTCTGATCGGTGTCGTTGGTGAACTCGAAGCGATGTTTGAGTTCGCCCGGCAGCACGACGACGGTCTCGCCGGCGTCGAAGCGCTGCTCGAGTGCATAGCTCGGCGCCTCCGATCCGCCGCGCTGCGCCACCAGGAGCCAGGTTCCGGCCATCACCGCGAGCGCTGCGGCGGCGCCGAGTATCTTCGTGTGTTGCTTCATCGATTCTTTCCCCTATGCCTGGTCTGCCGCGCCGCTTCGACGCGACACTCTCCCCTGAACGCGGCGCGCCAAGTGCGCGCGAAATGCAAGTGCGGCCGCGCTGCGCGCGGCTGCAAGTGCTTGAGTTGGTCAGACCACCCTCGAGCGATCGGCTCGATGAATTACCGCCCGCCGAAGCGATGGCGGAAGAAGAGCACCACGGCGCCCACCGCCCCCGCGGCAACCATGACGTACCCCGTGAGGCGCATCCAGTCGCTGGGCGTCTTGGAGCCCGGCGTCTTTGAATTGGCCAGCGCGGGATCGACAATTGGCGTCGCCCCCAGAGTCGCCTCGACGTACCGGGACGGGTCGATCGGCTCCTCGATGACGCGCGGCAGCTGATAGAGACGGCCGCCCATCAATACCACGTCTTCGTTCAGCCGGTAGGTCCCACCCCAGCGGGCGTCAGCGATCTGGCTATGAGGCGGAAGCGATGCGAGATCAACCGTGAAATCGGAGTCGGACGATTCCGGGTTCAGCTGGATCGAGGTGATCAGGGTCACCATGTCAAAGTCTTCCGCGTTGCTCTGGCCCGGTCGAAAAGTGCTGTGGTTATCAAACCGGCCGGGCATCCACACCCCGTCCACCTGCGAAATCTCCGACGCCGTGATCCGCGAACGGAACAGCTGCGGCCCCTGCTCGAGGGGCTGGCCCTCGATAATGGTGTGGCCGAAGGTGTCGCGCTCCAGCAGCAGCCATTGCCGCGCGGGGTCGTACTTGAATACGAGAATCGCGGACGGCACAAACTCCGGCCCGACGATCTTCACTTCGACAATCGGAGTCCCGTCGAGCGTTGCATGACGGACTTCGGCATTGATGTCAGGATCCGCCAGGAGTTCGCCGACGGTGGCCTGGGTCCGCCAGCAGCGGATGCCCAGCGAAGGACCAAGTTCATCCATCTCATCGATGGGCGGAAACTGGTCGCTGACCACGACGTTCTGCCGACGCGTCGGCGAGGCGTCAGCGAAGACGAACTTCTGATACGCGTTCTCACCGTCCCAGGTATCAATCTGCACGACGCGCTCGGTCTCGCCCGCCGCAGGTGGCCGGGTCGTTTCCTGGTGGTAGCGACCGCGGCCGTCCGTCAGGCGCCACACGTAGGTGCGCTGCGCCTCGGCCGGGCGCTGTCCGGCGCGGAACATCGGCTCATACTCAACGCGAAGGCAGGCCCGCAGCGCTTCAGCTTCTCGAAGGGCTCGGCCGACTTCGGTGCGGCTGAGATCCTGCCCCCAGGCGGATGCCCCGAGTGCCACGACAACCATCGCCAGGAGGATTGAACCGGTTCGGCCCTGCGTCATGACGTGCTCCCACTGAAGGCGAGGTCCGGGCGCGGAACGACTGGCGCCGCTCCCCCATCATCGGCACAAGACCGACGCCGCATTTTACGGCAATTCACGGATTGCCACCACCGCAATTGAGAATGCGGCACTTGTCGGGACTGGAAATGTCGCCGAAGCAGTATTGCGACACGCAGATCCCGATGATCTTGGGGCCGCAATCAAAGGGAATCTCACTGTCTGGAACGCAGGTGAACTCAGTCCGCCGGACGCAGTTGGCCTTGCCGATCACGGTGTAGGGGCAGCGGTAGCAGGATGTGCCGTCCGGATCCTCATAGCACTGCGGGTAGTAGGTCACATTGCAGACGCGATTCGTGACGAACCAGCAGTCGTAGTCGGCAAGGGCCGGCGGCCTGGCCTGCGAACGGGCTGACACCGTGAGCAGACCTGCTCCGACGAGCAGCAGCATGGCCAGTCCGTATCGAGTGAGTGATCTCCTCTTTCTCATTGACATCAGATTCTCCCCCATCCCCTCCCAGTTCGGAGGGCGTCCGGAAGACCGCACGCGCAGCCATGGCGCCCCGAAGTCACAATGCGGGTGTCAAGAGCGGAATCGCACGTTGACGCCAGGCGCCGCGCCAGATTCGCCGCAGCGCCTCCGCCCGCCGCAAGCTGGCGGGCGGTGAATATGCAAGAAGATACACCCGCTCGCGCGAATGTGAAGCCGCGATTGCGAAAAAAGCAACAAATATCGCGATGGCGGCTGGCCCGGTTCAGGTTATAGCGCATGCTGTATCGCCGCGTCGGCGCCGTTGCGCCCACGCCCGCTCAAGGCGCTGCACCATGCACCACCGTTCTTATATGCGCGCGTTCTCGCTCATCGAGTTATTGGTCGCCCTGTGCATAACGATGATGCTCGTTGGGCTGCTGCTGCCGGCGCTGGCGAGCACGCGTGATGCATCGATTGCGACCAGGTGCGCTTCCAATCAGCACCAGATCGGACTCGCTGTTACCCAGTTTGCCGGCGATCACTTTGACCTGCTGCCGCGCGAAGGCATATCGCCCTGGACCGACTCTCTTGCCGAGAGCAAACACATACCCTGGGTTAACGCGATTCAATCTTATATCGATCACCCCGGGGGTCGGACCGACTTCGCCTCGCCGATCCTGCTCGACCCCGCACACCCCAACCCGAACCACCAGGTCCAATACGTGGTCAACGGCATCGGCTTTCCCAGTCTCCCGTACGGCATCGACGTCGTCGGCTCCGATCGCCGCCCCGCCTCGCCGCTCTCGCTTCTGCACCGGCCGACCGAGATGATCTACCTGACCGCCTTCACCGAAGACGCCGATAACAGCATCGCGAACAACGCGCTGACCGGCGATCTCAACCACGATGCCGGGCTCTACGACGTGTGGAACCTGGCGCACCTTCTGGGCCCCGACCACGGTTCCGACTCGATCGCGCGTGACGTGCGGCGCGTCGGCATCAACCGCCATGGAACGGGGAACAACGTGCTCTTTGCCGACGGCCACGTCGATGCAAGGGTGACGGAGTTCATACAGCGGCCGCGCGAGTGGTACGACGGCCTGCTCTGGAAGCCCGACTCCCCCTGACGGGCAAGCGCTGAGGCGCTACGGCTTCTCCTGCACCTCTTCGATGTCGATCGGCGGGGGGTCGTGCGCATCGCGCGTCGGCGGGGGCGGCTCGGCCGGAGATTCGGCCGGCACTTCGTCGCCTTCTTCAAGCCACTCGTCGAGTTCGGCGTCAGCCTCATCATCCTGAAGATAACTCGGCAGCGGAAAGCGCTGCGGGTCAATCTTATAAAGTTCCTCGTCGAGTTGACGCGTGCGCGAAGCCATGCCTGGAATGATGTACCAGCGTTCGCGATATTGAGTCGTTTCCCCCGGCGGGATCTCGGCGATCGGACCGAGCAGCGCCGCTTCGTGGCGCAGCATGCTGAAGTTAACAGCGACCTCGACCGGTCCGTGGCCGGCTTCGGTCAGCGTCGCGTCCGCCTCGGCGGTCCAGGGCTCGCCCAGGCGCACGAACCAATAGCCGCGCCGATGGATCGCAACGACCCGGTCCGAAGGAACCGTCGCCTTGAAGGTGCCGCCTTTGCCCATCCAGTTGTAATAGCGCTTGGTGCGAATGAGCGTCCAGCGGCTGCGCGTGCGGGTGATGTTGTTCCACACGTCCTGTGCGTCGGGGTGACTGCTGAGCGTGATCTCGCGATCGCCTTCGGGCGTGAGCACCGCGATGACCGAGCCGGGGATAGCGGCGGTGCTCAGCCAGACGCCGCCCCACTGGGGCTCATCTGTCGTATTCTTGAGCCCGTTGGTGACGAGCGCTCGCGGGCCATAGCTATCTCGGCCAAGTTGAACACTCTTGATCTCCTGCAAGCCAGACTCGAGCACGGGACCGACGGCCTCAAACTCGTTGAGCCCGTGCAGCGTGGCCAGCGTGGGGCCGGCATCCATGGCAACGGGCGGCGGCCAAGGCTGGGCTTCGCCCTGTGCATCCGTCCACGCGCTCTGCGGGCTCACCCAGGAGTACATCCCGCCGAAGTAGGTGTAGCCATCACCCGCCGCAGGCGGCTCATCGAGGTCGCGGACCCAGAGGAGATTGAAGATGGCTCGCGGACCGAACCGCACGAGCCGGTCGTGTGTCGTGTCGTATTCGGCGACGAGACCCGAGCCGATGATGCGCTGGTTGATGCGCGGCTTGTAGGGCCCATAGCAGCCGGCGGCCGTTGCCGCCAGCGCGGCGGCCGCGGCCAGTTTCACTGCGTCGCGATACGTCCGGCACCCGTTCACGCTCGACTCCTCCTGCTCTTGGCGCGGCGGCGGCTGCGTGGATGGAGCGGCCGGCGCCGTCAAATCAGTCTAGCACTCCGGGTCGCGCTGCGGTGCAGGTCATTCAGCATGGGCCGGTCCGGCTGCCTCTTCCGGATCCAGGGCCGGGGCGCGGGCTGCGGCCGCCTCCTCCGCCGCGTCTTCCTCAAGCGCACGGCCGGACATGGCGTCGATCCTCTCGCGCAAGTCGCCCACATAGGAGATGCGAATGCCGAAGTTCTCGGTGATTTTCACCGCCGACCCGACGCCGATTGGCACGTTGTTGACGAGCAGTTCGAGTTCCTCATCGGCGTTCTTGCCCATCTCGATGATCATCCCCGGCACCCACTGGACGACCTCATCCACGTGCATGGCCCGCTCGGCAATGCGGACAATCAGTGGGACCTCGAGCTTGAGAATGGACCGGATGTCGGACTTCATGGCTCTGTCTCTATCGGATAACCGGCCGCGGGACGCGAAGAAAAGGGGGGAAAGGCGTCGAGGCGAGGGAGCAACACATCGAGGCATCAAGGCTTGGGGTCACAGGGCCGTAGCCGACGGTTTCAGGGGGAGCCGCCCGGCGCGACTCGCTACTGTCAATCACGTGCCTTTCGCCGCTGCCTGCAAACCCGCTGATGGCTGAGAAGTTCGACATCATCGTCATCGGCGTGGGCAGCATGGGGGCGGCGGCGTGCTATGAGCTGCTGCGGCGCGATCCGTCGCGGCGCGTGCTCGGGCTTGAGCAGTTTGAGATTCCCAACGCTCGCGGGAGCCACCACGGCTACTGCCGCGCGTTTCGCACCGCGTACTTCGAGCACCCCGACTACGTGGCCCTGCTACGAAGCGCACTGAACCTCTGGCGCGAGATCGAAGCGGAGACGCAAACAAAACTGCTGCACCTGGCCGGCGGGCTGTACATGGGCCGACCCGAGAGCGCGCTGGTCCGCGACTCCATCCGCGCAGCGCGACTGCACAATCTGCCGCATGCGCTGCTGAGCCGTGCTGAACTCGCGTCACGGTTCCCTCAGTTCTGCGTGGAAGGTGATGCCGTGGGCTTCTTCGAAGAGCAGGCCGGGTACGTGCGGTGCGAGAAGGCCGTGCAGGCGTATGCGACCGCCGCGCGGCAGCGCGGGGCCGAACTTCACGAATTCGAGTGCGTGCAATTCTGGCGGGCCGGGCCCTCGGGCGCGCACGTCACCACCGATCGCGACACATATGAAGCGGATCAACTCCTCATCACCGCCGGGCCGTGGGCCGGGCGTCTCCTCGCAGAGCTTGGGGTCGAACTCCGGGTGACGAGGCAGGTCGCAGCTTGGCTTCGTCCCGCTGCCGCCGAGCCGTTTGCGAGTGAGCGATTTCCCGTCTGGGGCATCGACCCGGGCGCCGACGGGCGGCCCTGTGGAATCTGGTATGGCTTTCCGCTCACGCCGGAGACGCCCGGGCTGAAGATTGCTCACCACTGGCCCGGTCAGCCGTGCGACCCGCAAACAGTCGATCGCGTGGCGACCCCTGAGGATGTGGCCCCGCTTGGCGAGGCGATGCGGCGCTACGTGCCCGAGGGCCACGGCGATCTCGTCAACGCGCAGGTCTGCCTCTATGCGAACAGTCCGGACGGGCACTTCATCATCGACCGCCATCCGGACCCTTCGATGCACGATCGCGTGACGATCGCGTGCGGTTTCAGCGGACACGGGTTCAAATTCGTGAGTGTGGTCGGGAAGGCGCTGGCCGAAATCGTGCTGGAAGGACGATCGTCAGAGCCGATCGACTTTCTCGGGCTGGCGCGATTTGCGCATCAAACGTGAATCGGGCCTCACCGCTGATCGTGCAGGGCGTTGATACACTCTGCCGGTGTCATTGCTGAGCCCTCTGACAGCGCTGCTGGTGGCCGGGGTGGCTGTTCCCGCCCTGCTGCTGCTCTATTTTCTCAAGCTGCGCCGCAAGGAGGTCTGGATCGGCTCGACGATGCTGTGGAGCAAGGTCGTCGAAGACCTGCAGGCGAACACGCCCTTCCAGCGGCTGCGGGCCTCGTGGCTGCTGTTTCTGCAATTCCTTCTGCTGCTGGCGCTGCTGCTGGCCCTGGCCCGCCCCATCTTCGGCACCCGGCAGGGCGAAGGCGGTCAGCGCGTCATTCTGCTCGTCGACGTCAGTGCTTCGATGGGAGCGCGTGAAACCAGGGCGCCGGCGGGATCTGATCCGAAAGACGACGCGAGCGGAGAACCGGTAACGAGACTGGACCGCGCCAAGGGGAGCGCGATCGAAATGCTCGATCGCCTCAAGCGCAGCGGCGATGAAGTTCAGGTCATGGTCGTCGCGTTCGCCACGCGGGCGCGCATCGCTCAAACCTTCACATCAGACCTGCGCTTCGCCCGGGCGGCGATCGATGCCCTGCAAGTTCTCGAAGAGCCCGGCCTGCTGGGACCGGCGTTGCGGCTGGCCGAAACATATGCGGGGCCGGAGCAGGCCGGCAGCGCGGGACCGATGCGGACGGTGCTCCTGAGTGACGGCCGATTCGGCGATGACCGGACGCCTTCCTATGCCGCAGCCGAGGTCGAGTTTGTCTCCGTCGCTCAGCGCGGCGACGAGGCGGCCGATCCTGACAACGTCGGAATCACCTTTCTCGCCGCGCGGCGGGATCTGCTCGATGCGTCGCAGGTTGATGTGCTCTGCGGCCTGCTCAGTACCGCCGCCCCGCTCAAGACGGTGCAGGTCGAATTCGCGCTGGACGGCCAGGCGATTGATTCGCAGGCCATCTCCCTCGAAGCGCGCGATCCGAAGCGGCCCGCCGAGGGCCTGGCCCGGTTGCGCTTCACCAACCGCTCAGGCGGGGTTTTGCGCATCAACATTCCGCGCGGCGATGACCTTGCCACGGACAACGCCGTCGGACTGCTGCTGGCGCCACCGACAACTGCGACGCTGCTGGTGGTCTACCCGGCTGATGACGCCGGACCGGATGAGTATCTGATGAGCGTGGTGAACGAACTGCCGCTCTATGAAGTGGAAACGTGGCCGGCCGACCGGTTTGAAACTGCGCTCAAGAGCGGCTCGGTGCAATCCAATCGCGGGCACGACTTCAGCGCCATCATCCTTGATCGCGTGTCACCCAGCGCGGTGCCCGATGCGCCGAGTCTTTCCATCGGCGCTCGGCCGCCGGTGCCCGGATTGAGCCTGGCGCCGTCGGAGATCGAGAACCCGAGCCGGCGCGTGCTCAGCTGGAGCCGGCAGCATCCGATCATGGCCAGCGTGGGCCTCGACACGATCGCCGTCGCGGATGAACGGCGCATCTCGCTGCCGGATGAACGCAGCGAGGCCCTCGCCCTGGCCGAGGGCGGGCCGATCATCGGCGTGGTGGAGCCGCGGCGAGGGAGGCGGCACATCATCGTGAGTTTCGACTTGCGGCAGAGCAACTGGCCGCTGCACGTGAGTTTCGCCATCTTCATCCAGAATGCCGTGGACTATCTCACCCAGCGCGGCAGCATCGAGGCCGGACAGATGATTCGAACCGGGGAAACGATGACCCTGCGCGCAGAACCCGGGGCAACGCAGGTTACACTGACAGGGCCGGACGAGCGGACCATTCCGGTGCGCGAAGACGGCGCCGTAACCATCGGGCCGCTCGATCGCGTCGGCGCCTATGAGGCGCAGGGACTGCCGGCCGGGAGCGCGCCGATCATCGCGAACCTGCTGAGCGAAACGGAGTCGAATCTGCAGCCGGTCGATTCAGTGGCGATCGGACACGAAGCGGCGCCGGCGCAACCGCTGGATCGCTCGACGCCGCGCGAGTTGTGGCCCTGGCTCGTCGCGCTGGCGCTGGCGATTCTCGGTCTTGAGTGGGTGGTGTATCTGCTGCGCGCGCGGTGGCGGTGAAGCCATCACGACCTTGCGCCGCACAGACGATCCTCCCATATACGCAGCAGCCCGTGGTCGGTCAGATCAAAGTGCAGCGGCGTGATGGTGATGTTGCCCGCGAGCATCGCTTCGACGTCGCTGCCCGTGGCGGTCTCTGAAAAATCCATCCCGTCGCCGACGCACCAGTAGTAAATCTGGCCGTTGGGCGCGACGCGGCGTTCGTAGCGGTCAGTCATGCCGCCCAGGTTCATCGGCACGACTTTGATCGGCGGCAGCGGCGCTTCGCTCGTCGTCGCGGGAATGTTGATGTTGAGAACAGAGCGCGGCTGAAGCGGGCCGTGCTCGAGGCACCGCTCGATTGCCTGCCGCGCGTGCCGGGCGGCGACGTCCCAGCGCACCTTGTCATACGCGCGGCGGTTGAGTTCGCTCTCGACGTACAGGCTGACCGCGATCGACGGCAGGCCGAGGAACGCCGCTTCGATCGCGGCGCCGACCGTGCCCGAGTAGATGATGTGAATGCCCACGTTGCAGCCCATGTTCATGCCGGACACGACCACATCCGGCCGCGGGTGCTGCGGATGGTGCTCCGGCCAGACATTCTCGATGGCGAGTTTCACGCAGTCCGCGGGCCGGCCATCGATGGCGAAGCCGGTCATGCGGTCGTTGATGCGCATCTGCCGGGCCATGAGCGGCACGTTAAACGTCACGCTGTGGCTCGTGGCGGACTGCACCTCCAGCGGCGCGACCGTGAACACTTCGCCGAGGCGCAGCAGTTCGGCATGGAGGGCTTCGATGCCCGGCGCGCGAAGGCCGTCATCATTGGTCAGGAGGATCCGCATGGGCCGCGATTCTAGCGCGATGCAGCGCCTGGCAGTCCGGACTGATGCGGCGCGCCGCGGCTCGGCGCGCTATGGTGTCGCGCCGGCCGTGCACCTTCGCGCCGGTAATGGAGGATCGCATGTCCGTCTACACACGTCTGGCCGAACTCGGCCTCGAACTGCCGCCCGCGCCCAGGCCGGTGGCGGCGTACATTCCGTGGGTGCGCACGGGAAACCTCATCTACACCAGCGGTCAGGTGCCGCTGGTTGATGGCAAGCCACTGTGCGTAGGTGTCGTGCCGACTGAGGTTCCGCCGGACAAGGCCCAGGCCGCGGCAAGACTGTGTGCGCTGAACATGCTGGCCGTACTCCACGCCGCGACGGATGAAGCGCTCGACCGCGTCACGAAGGTGGTGCGGCTGGGCGTATTCGTGGCGTCCAGCCCGGGCTTCACCGCTCATCCGGCGGTGGGCAATGGAGCCAGCGAACTGATGGTTTCAGTCTTCGGCGATGAGATCGGCCGGCACGCTCGCTCGACGGTCGGCTGCAGCAGCCTGCCCCTGGGGGTGCCCGTCGAGGTCGAGGGGGTCTTCGAGATCCGCTGATCGGGGCGGATTGCTGAATTGCCCCCGGGCGGGATTGCCCGCGCAGCGCAGCCGTTTACAATGGGCGCGACTGTCAGCCATCGGTCCGGCAAGGCCGCCCGAGCCGAACGAAACGCACGCGAACCGCGGAGAGTGCATCCAATGACTCATATCGTCGCCGAGCCCTGCATCAAGTGCAAGTACACCGACTGCGTGGACGTCTGCCCGGTGGACTGCTTCCACGAGGGCGTCAACTTCCTCGTCATCGACCCGGACGTGTGCATCGACTGCGGCCTGTGCGTTCCGGAATGCCCGACGCAGGCGATCTTCCCCGAAGAGGACCTGCCCGAGAAATGGGCCGAGTACGTCGAGATCAACGCGCGGCTGGCGCCGGACTGGCCGGAGATCACCGCCAAGAAGGACGCCCTGCCCGAGGCGGAAGAGTTCAAGAGCGTCGAGAACAAGCGCAACCTGCTTGACGAGAGCGCCGGCGGCTGAGCCCGGTCCGACACAACCTGGAACGTGCTGATCCATTTGTCCGGGGAGGATGATCGTCCACTCATAGTGCGCGGTGCGCCAGGAGATGACCATCATGAGCCGCAGTCCCGCCGCCCCGCCTCGAATCCTCACCGAGCAGGATCAGGCCCAACTCATCACCATCGCCAGGTGGCAGAAGTTCCTGCTCTGGGGCGTGCTGCTCAACCTGACCACGGTCGCGCTCACGATGGCGGTGCACCCGGCGTTTGGACTCATCAACTTCCTGATCGCAATCGCGCTGATCGTACTGGTCGCCAATCTGGGAGCAGCCCTGGGCGATAACGTGGTCTCGCGGATTCTCTATTGCATCGGCCTGCTCCTGCCGCTCATCAGCCTCGTCATCCTCGTCGTTCTGAATCAGCGGGCCACGAACATCCTCAAGGCCCACGGCATTCCGGTCGGCTTCATGGGCGCGAGGATTCCCAACACAGCGGCATGAAAAAAACCGCGCTCAGCTGAGCGCGGTTCTGGAAATTCTCGAATGGGCTTCGCCCGATTGGCCAGCCGGGATTACTTGATCCCATCCTTGCCGGCCATGTACTTGATCATGTCGATGAGGCGGTTGCAGTAGCCGACTTCGTTGTCGTACCACGACACGATCTTGAAGAAGCGATCGTTGAGTTCGATGCCCGCGCCGGCGTCGAAGATGGACGATCGAGGATCGCCGATGAAATCGCTCGACACGACTTCTTCTTCCGTGTAACCCAGCACGCCCTTCATCGTGCCTTCGGCGGCTTCCTTCATCGCCGCGTTGATCGCCGCCAGCGAGGTGGACTTGCTCGTGCGGAAGGTGAGATCAACGGCGGAGACATCCGCCGTCGGCACACGGAAACTCATGCCCGTCAGGCGGCCCTTGAGCGCGGGGATGCACAGGGTCACGGCCTTGGCCGCGCCCGTGCTTGCCGGGATGATGTTCATGTAGGCGTTGCGCCCGCCGCGCCAGTCCTTCTTGCTCGGGCCGTCCTGCGTCGGCTGCGTGGCGGTCACGGCGTGAATCGTCGTCATCAGGCCCTCTTCGAGCCCGAACGTCTCGTGGATGACCTTCGCCACCGGCGCCAGGCAGTTGGTGGTGCAGGACGCATTGGAAATGATCTTGTCTTTGGCCGGGTCGTAGGTTTCGTGGTTGACCTTGTACGCCAGCGTCTTCACCTTGTCGGGCGACTTGGTCGGCGCCGAGATGATGACGCGCTTGGCGCCGGCGGAAAGGTGCTTGCCGGCGCTCTCGGCATCGGTGAACAGGCCGGTCGATTCGACGACATAGTCGCAGCCCACGCTCGTCCACGGCAGGCTGGCCGGGTCGCGCTCGGCGAAGCACCTGGTCACCTTGCCGTTGACGGTGAACTGGCCCTCGCCCGCCTGCACCGTACCTTCAAAGCGGCCGTGCACGGTGTCGTGGCGCAGCAGGTAGGAGAGGTTGTCGGATGGGACAAGGTCATTGACCGCGACGAACTCGATTCCGCCCTGTCGAAGACCCGCACGGAACATCAGGCGACCGATGCGACCGAACCCGTTGATGCCGACGCGAATGGCCATGTGGATACCTCCGATGGCGGCTGAGACTGTCTGAAGCGAGAGCCGGCGGAAAACGCCGCCTCGAAACCGGCTCGGCTACAACAGTAGGCGGCTGATGAAACGTAACGGAGCAGGCGCGAACCGTCAATACGGGACTGTGCCGGATATCCGGCGGCGCATACGCTCTTGCCCATGCAACTGTCCGATCGGGTCAACCGGCTCAAGCCCTCCAGCACACTGGCGGTCAGCGCCCTGGCCAAGGAAATGGTCTCGCGGGGCATCGACGTCATCGGCTTTGGAGCCGGCGAGCCCGACTTCACCACGCCCGCGCACATTCGCGACGCAGCCAAGCGAGCCCTCGACGCCGGGATGACGCACTACGGCCCCGTGCCCGGCGACCCCGCCGCCCGCGCCGCCATCGCCCGCAAACTCGTGCGCGACAACGGTCTCGGCTCCATCACGCCAGAGCACGTGCTCATCTCCGCAGGCGGGAAGCACTCGCTCTTTCTGCTCGCTCACTGCCTGTTCGACACCGGCTGCGGTCTCGAGATGATCCTGCCCACGCCGGCGTGGGTCAGCTACCGCCCCATCGCGGAAATGGCCGGCGCCAGCGTCGTCGAAGTTCCGACGCGCGTCGAAGACGACTTCAAGATGACGCCGGCCATGCTTGCCGCCGCCCTGTCGCCGCGTTCGCGCCTGTTGCTGATCAACTCGCCGAGCAACCCCTGCGGCACGATGTACCGCCCCGATGAACTCGAGGCCCTCGCCGCGGTCGTCACCGAGCACAACGCGGCAGGCGGGAACCTGCTGGTCGCCAGCGATGACATTTACGAAAAGATCGTCTACGCCGACACACCCTTCGCCAGCATCTGTCGGTTTCTCGATCCGAAGTGGTCGGTCACTCTCAACGGCCTGAGCAAGGCCTACGCGATGACCGGCTGGCGCATCGGCTACGCCGCCGGACCGATCGAACTGATCAAAGCCATGAGCAAACTGCAGGGGCAGATGATTACGTGCATCGCCTCGTTCTGCTTCCCGGCGATCGTCGAAGCCCTCGACGCGGGCGAGGCCGACGTCGCCGAGATGCGAGAGCACTACCGTCGGCGGGCGGCGCTCATGCACGATCATGTCTCCTCCTGGCCCGGCGTGCGCTGCCCGCGGCCCACGGGCGCTTTCTATCTCTTTCCCGACATTTCGGCGTGGTTCGGCCGCACCACGGCCGGCGGCGCGCTGCTCCGCACCAGCATGGACGTCGCCACGGCCCTGCTCAACGAGGCCCACGTCGCCGTCGTGCCCGGCGATGAGTTCGGCGGCTGCGGGCCGCGACACATCCGCATGAGTTTCGCCTGCTCCACCGAACAGATCGAGACCGGCATGAGCTGGATGGCATCGTTCGTCCGCGGGCTGTCGTGAAATCTGCTGCTCGGCGGCCAAATGTTGCGCCGAATTGCCCCAGATAGGCGTCCTTTCTGGTAGACTGATTCGACATCGAGAAGCGCCGGGCCGGGACGGTGCGGAAAGGAACGGCGATGAAGCGGTGGCTGCTGGCAAGCGTGGCGATCGTCATCCTCATGGCCGCCGCGCTGATCTTCGTCGTGCGTGCCTTCATCGAAACCCCGCCGCCGAAGGTCCCGGTGCTGGCCGATGCTCCCCTGGCGCTGCACATCAATGAGATCGACCTGTCCACGTCGGGCATGATCCTCGTCAGCATCGACAACCTCACCCAGCGCGACATCGACATCAATGCAGTGGCTCTGGGCAATGCGATTTCACGCTCGCTGCGACTGTTCGATCCCACCGGCAACGAGTATCAGTGGGTGGACAGCAAGGGCCGCATCGTGCTCGACGCGATTGCTTCGGATCAATCGTGGCAATGGGCCTGGGGCGGCTCTACAGGCGATCGGACGCGCATCGAAGCCGGCCGCACGGAAAATTTCGCCCTGGTGGT
Source organism: Planctomycetota bacterium (assembly GCA_963205185.1). Lineage (GTDB taxonomy): Bacteria > Planctomycetota > Phycisphaerae > Phycisphaerales > UBA5793 > UBA5793. Next base: position 40,051 of record CAUJHZ010000038.1, read on the forward strand.
AACTCCTGACCTCGGTCTGGTGGCCAGCGAGTGGGTGGCGCGCCTTCGCCGCACTCCACCCTGGCTCACGTACGTGATCGACTGTGAGATCCCGACGATCGATCCGCAAACCGGCGAATCAAAGAAAATCCGCACGACCGCCACCGGCGAAACGGCGTACAAGCCGCGACCGTAGGAGGTTGCCGGCGCTCCTGGCATGCAACCGCTCGGACGATCGGGTCGAATACGCAGTCGGATTCGGTACTGCGCCTCGATGGTGCTGCTCCGGTTCCGGGAGGCTTTCATGCGACAGCTTCGGGCGCCAGATCGGCTGATCGTGCTGCTTGCGGCGCTCGTCGCGTGGGCCGCATCGCCGGCGCTTGGCGACGGCAAGTACTTCCGCGCGGAGGTCGTGGCGCGCGACCCTTCGATCCCGCACCAGGCGGCGCTCATCTCCTACCGCGACGGCGTGGAGACGCTCATCGTGCAATCCGCCGTGCAGGCCGAAGGCGAGCAGGTCGCGTGGGTGCTGCCGCTGCCGGCGCAGCCGACGGCGATCGAAGCGGCAAGCCCGGGCACGATTGCGACGCTGCAGCAACTGGTCCAGCCGCGGCTCGTGCTCGAGCGAAACGTGACGCCGTGGATCTTCGTGGCGCTGGCGGCCCTGGCCTGCTGCGGACTGATGCTGGTGGTGTCGCGGGCGCTAAGCAAGCATTCGACCCTGGCGCGCATTCTCATCTATGTGATTGCGTTTCCGATCATGCTGCTGGCGACCTCCGTGGGTGTGTTCCTGCCTGCACTGGCTCGACCCCGCAGCATGGCGGCGGCCGATCCACAGCCGCAACGCGGCGTCTCGATTCTCATGGACGAAACCGTCGGCTCGTACACCGTCACGGTGATTGCCGCCGACGCCGGCTCCGAGGTGCGCGACTGGCTCAGCAAGAACGGATTTACATGCGACGACGCGGCGGGCCAGGTGATCGATCAATACGCCTCCGAGGGCTGGTGCTTCGCGACGGCGAAGATCCGCTGGTCGCCGCAGGAGATGCTTTCGCCGCACCCGCTCAAAGTCGTTTTTCCTGTCGATGAGGCCGTGTACCCGATGCGGCTCACGGGGGCGGGCGCCACGCAACCGCTGGCGCTGGACCTGTTCATCATCGGCAGCGAGATGGCGGCTGCGCGCGATCTCAAGCAGTGGCGCTGCGAGCAGCTCGTGCGCGATGAGGCTGCGAAGGACTGGTTTGATGGGGACGCAAGCGTGTACGAAGGCGGCGCGACGCCGCTGCGCATCGGCCATCCGGCCATCGCCGCCGCGCTTTGGGATGGCGCGACACTGACGCACCTGAGCGGCACGCTCTCGCCGGCGCAGATGGCTCGTGATGATGTGCATCTGCGCTGGGAGCCGCCGCGGGCATACCAGCGCACGTTTTTCACGGGTCAGGCCGCGACCCTGCTGGGGGCCGTGGCGGGGATCGGCTTGGCGGCGCTGGCGTTTCTCGCCGCTTCGCTGGCGGCGCTGCGCACGTCCTGGCGATTTGGACGCGTCTGCGCCTGGACGCTCGTACCCGGTCTGGTTGCGGCGATGCTGTGCGCGCCGGCGTTCGCGCTATTCGCGCCATCGGTCGAGACAGTGACGGAGCCGGCCCATCCCATCGATCGGAAGATGGCGCAAAATCACGTGATGTATGAGTGGGACGATCTGCGCGAGCGCGGGGCTCTTGAGCGTGAGCAGTTCATTGCCCGGCTCCGTTCAGCATGGCCTGAGCACCTGCCGCGTGGCGATGTGCCGATGGGTCTGGTGGTCCGCGAAGACGATTCGGGTTGGGACCTCATCTTCCACGATCGCGATGCGACCCCCACGGTGATGCGTCTCGATCGCGAATCACCGCGCTGAACCGGACGCTTCGCGGCACAGACGGATCAATCCGGCACTGAGCAACGGGAGTCACACCAGATCTCCGCCGGGCATCGGCCTCATGCACCCCTTCCGCTTTGGCCGACAATGCACGGGCGCGCGTATCATCGAATGGCGCGGCTCTGTGACCTATCGGACCGCCAGACACTGACACAGTCCCACCTCGGGGAGGATGGCTCGAGATGACCTTCAATCCGTTCCGCAGTTCTTTCAACCCTGATCACTTCGATCCGGCTCACCCGGCGTCGAGCGATCCGCAGATCGCCGCTGCGGCCGTGCAGGCCCTGCCTCACCTGACCAACTCCGTGCACTACCAGCGCACGCGCGAGATGACGATCGACGAACTGCTGCTCGAAAACCGCGTCGTGTTTCTGATCGGGGAGATCAACTACGGCAGCGCGGCCCGCGTCATGATGCAGATGCTCTATCTGGACAACCAGAAAAAGGGCCAGGACATCAACCTCTACGTCAACAGCCACGGCGGAACCGTGGATGACACGCTGGCGATCTACGACACCATGCAGTTCCTCTCGGCCGACGTCGCCACCTACTGCATCGGCCGAGCCTACTCCGGTGGGTCGATCATCCTCGCAGCCGGCACCAAGGACAAGCGCTACATCCTGCCCCACGCCAAGGTCATGATCCACCAGCCGCTGGGCGGTGTGGGCGGCCAGGCCGAGGACATCAAGATCCAGGCCGAGCAGATCATCAAGAGCAAGCGCATGCTCGCCCAGGTGCTCGCGAGCCACACCGGCCAGAGCGTCGAGCAGGTGCTCGCCGACTCGGAGCGCGACAAGTATTTCAGCGCTGAAGAAGCGAAGAACTACGGTTTGGTCGATGAAGTGCTCGCTTTCGAACTCGACAAAGGCAAGAAGAAGGCGACGTCGAGCTGAACGTGGCCGCGCGCGTTCTCCCGCATCACTGACCCAACCGCGGCAGCGCTCGTCGCGCCGCGATCTCGCAAGGACCCGAACATGCCCAATCTCATTCCCATCGTCGTCGAACAGACCGGCCGCGGCGAACGCGCCTACGACATCTACTCGCGGCTGCTCAAGGACCGGATCATCTTCCTCGGCGGAGGCGTGGATGACGACGAAGCGAACCTGATCGTCGCGCAGCTGCTCTTTCTCGCCAACGAAGACGCCAAGGCGGACATCCAGTTCTACATCAACTCGCCGGGCGGCAGCGTCACGGCCGGCCTGGGCATCCTGGACACCATGAACTACATCCCCTGCGACGTGGCCACCTACTGCGTCGGCCAGGCGGCCTCGATGGGCGCCGTGCTGCTCGCGGGCGGCACGCCGGGCAAGCGCTACTGCCTGCCTTCCAGCCGCGTGCTGCTCCACCAGCCGCTCATCGGCGGCGTGATGGAGGGCCAGGCGACCGATCTCGAAATCGAGGCGCGCGAGATGCTCCGCCTGCGCGAAATGCTCTACAAGGGCCTGGCCAGGGCCACGGGCAAGAGTTTCGAGCAGATCGAAGCCGACTGCGACCGCAACAAGTGGCTCAGCGCCGACGAAGCCAAGCAGTACGGCCTGATCGACTCCGTCCTCGCGCACACGGACATGGTGGGGACGAAGAAAAGCGAGTAACGCACGAAGGTCCCCGCCTGATCGCTCCGCGCACTGCGCGTGAGGTGACCATCCGGCCTCTCGATGGGCTCTGGCGGCCGAGGTGATCCACGATATACTTGCCGCATGGCGTGGACGGCTGGTGGGAATCGGGTGGCGTTCGGTGTGCGGCGCGCGACGGCGCTGGCGGCAGCGGTGAGCGCGTGCGTCGCGATAATTTCGCTGCTGGGCGGCTGCACCAAGCCGCTGTTCCCCGATAATTACTCCAGGACCCAGTTCGATCAGTACGACCGGCTGCGCGGCGACTACGTCGAGGCGCGCCAGACGGACATGTACGGCAAGCCCGTGCCGGCGCTGCGCGAGCGGCTGAGGCCGTAGCCCAGTCGCCGGCGTCGAGAAGGTCCGATGTTTCGGCGGATTTGCCCGCCCGGCGCAAAATGGCCGGACCTTTCGCATTTTCGGAAAATCACAAAGTTTTTTCGTCAGCAGCGACGATACTTCCTTGGCGACCTGCACTGGTGGGGTACACTGAACGTGTCCATGATTCCGACGAGCCGTTTCGACTTCGCATCCCGGCCGCACCGCCGCGCGGTGACGGTGTGGGCATCGTTCGTCGCGACCATGACGGTGCTCGGCGGCGTGCTGCTCGTCACCGACCAGGGCCCGTTGCCGCGGCTGGGTTCAAGCCAGCCGGCGCTGGGCGTCAACCTCGGCTCGCGCGCCATCGGCAGCGTACTCGACACCGCCGCCCCGCTCAAGCAGGACCAGTGGCTCGAAATCGTGATCCACGACTCGGGCAGCCAGCATGGCTCGGTTGAGAGCCTCGCCCGCCAGGCGCAGTCCCTCGGGCTCAAGGGTCTGGGTTACCACTTCGTCATCGGCAACGGCAATGGCATGGGCGACGGCGAACTGCACGTCGGCTACCGCTGGAACGAGCAGCTGCCCGGCGCCCACATCGGCGGCGCCGACGGCGCCTGGCACAACGTCCACAGCGTGGCCATCTGCCTCGTGGGCAACGGCGAGGCGAGCGAATTCAGCGACCGCCAGATGGCACGGCTGGTGGATCTGGTCCGCGGTCTGCAGGAGCGGCTGAACATCGATCTCGACCATGTCCTGCTCAATTCGGCCATCACGGGCCAGTCCAGCCCCGGCCGGTATTTCCCCGAGCAGCGATTTCGCGATCAACTTCGCCTGAACGGTTGAGAATCGTCGCATCGATCCCCGTATAATCGGCTGCGTGGTGAGAGAAAGGCGATCCCCCGGCACAGGGTCTACGCCCCGTACAGGTTTGGTATCAAGTCGTGCCCGAATGGGACCGATCCCAAGGGACGGCCGTCGAAGTACCAGTTCCGGCCGGCTTGACCGGGAAAGCAGCGCGGCGTTAATGCCCCCAGCAGGATTGAGACGTGAGTCAATCAGCGGTACAGCGAGAGTACACTGTGGCGCCCGGGACTGAGATTGCAGGCTTTCGCGTCCTCAAGGAACTGGGCACCGGCGCGGCCTCGTTCCTGTACCTCGTCCAGGACCCGCGCTCCAAGCAAATCTGGGCCCTCAAGCACGTTCGCAAAGAGACGGAGAAGGACCAGCGCTTCCTCGATCAGACCGAGATTGAGTATTCCGTCGGCGCGCAACTGCACCACCCGCATATCCGCCGCATCGAGCGCCTTATCAAGAACCGCCGCGTGCTGCGCGTGAGCGAAATGTTCCTGCTTCTCGAACTCGTGGATGGCATCGCGCTCGACAAGCAGCCGCCGACGACCTTCATCGAGGCGGCGGACATCTTCACGCAGGTGGCCGACGGGCTGCTCTACATGCACAGCCGGGGCTTCGTGCACGCGGACATGAAGCCCAACAACGTCATCGTCACCGACGCCGGCCAGGCGAAGATCATCGACCTCGGCCAGTCGTGCGCGGTGGGCACGATCAAGGAACGCATCCAGGGAACGATGGACTACATCGCGCCCGAGCAGGTCCACCGCCGCGCCATCACGCCCGCCACCGACGTCTACAACCTCGGTGCGACCATGTACTGGTGCGTGTGCGGCCGGCACATTCCCACAGCAATGACCGATCGCACGGGCCTGGGCGTGGCCAAAGACGATCACCAGATCGACCGGCCGATACCGCCCATCGAGATCAAGCCGAACATCAGCCAGGAATTCAGCGACCTGATTCTCGACTGCGTCGATCCCGATCCCGACCGCCGGCCGACGATGGAAGCCGTGCGCAACCGGCTGCAGGTGATCCACCTGCGACTTGAGTCGGCCGAACGCCGGGCCAGCGGCCTTCTCCCGCCTGCCGCAGAGTGACCGACGAGCTTTCGATTGAATTGATCCTCACCCGGCGCCGCGCGGCGGTTTTTCATGCGCGGTTCGGCGCCTCGCTCAGTGCGCGTTGGGATGCCGGAAGCCGCGCAAGACGGTCAGCCACAGGATGCGCAGGTCGAAGAGGACCGACCAGTTGCGGATGTAGTACAGGTCGTACTGAAGCCGCTTGCGCAGGCTGGTGTTGCCGCGTAAGCCGTTGACCTGCGCCCAGCCGGTCATGCCGGCCTTTACGTTCTGGCGGAGCATGTAGCCGCGCCAGTCTTCGCGAAAGTGTTCGAGCAGATCGAGCCGCTCGGGCCGGGGACCGACGAGCGACATGTCGCCGCGAATGACGTTAAACAGCTGCGGCAGTTCGTCGAGGCTCGTGTGCCGCAGCCAGGCGCCGATGCGCGTGATGCGAGCGTCGTCGCGGCGGGTCCACTCCTGCGTGCCGCGGCCGTTGACCGGCTCGTCGGCGCCCGGTTGCATGGTGCGAAACTTGTAGATGCCAAACGGCCTGCCGCCCATGCTGGCGCGGTCCTGCCTGAAGAGCACCGGCCCGCCGTCTTCCAGCTTGACCAGCGCCGCGATGAGCAACATGAGCGGCGCGAAGATGATCAGGGCCGCGAAGCCGATACCGAGATCGACCAGTCGCTTGGCCACGGCTCCGTAGCCGCTCAGCGGGCTCTGGCGCACGCTGAGGACCGGCATGCCTTCGAGTTCGGAGATTGCGAGATTGATGGGCATGTAGCGCGGGCTGACGTCGGGAATGATCCGCACTTCGACGGGAAAGCGCGAAAGCTTCATCAGCACGCTGGGCAGCAGGTGCGAGCGGCTCTGGGGCAGAGCGATGATGACGCCGTCCACCGGCCGCTGCTCGAGGACAGACTCAAGAGCGTCGAGCCCACCGCGCACCGGCCGCTCAAGGCACTTCTCGCGGCGGGTCGTGTCGTGGTGGCTGATGAAGTAGGCGCAGTTGATGCCGGTCCAACTGTTGCGCAGGAAGGTGTGGCAGGCGATCTGGCCCAGGCGGCCGGTTCCGATGATCGCCATGTGCCGCCGATTCCAGCCATGTTCGCGGAAGGTACGGAGCACGAGGCGGAACGAGTAGCGGTGGACGGTCAGACAGGCCATGAGACACAGCGGCAGGGCGATGATTTCGAGCGTGGCGGTGTCGGCCTTGGCGTACGCCGGCAGCACGAGGTTCCAAGCCAGGATGGTCAGCCCCCAGCCGACGAGCACGGCCTTGCCGGTGTCGAGCAGTTCGCTGTCGAAACTGCGATCGCGCCGCGGGCGGTACAGGCCGAACGCCGCCATGCACGCGAGCAGAATCGGCACCCCCGCGGCAAGCGCCAGAACCGACTGGCGAGAGAACATGACCACATCCCCGCTGGACACCATCTTCTGGGCCATGACGTGCGCGAGAGTGAAGCCGGCCACGAGGACGATGGTGTCGATCGCGCTAAGCAGTGAGACGAAGACGCGATGGCGTTCTTTAAGCATGTCTCTCCAACCCTGTCATCGGCGCGAGCGGCGCTCGGCGGCCAATGATCGCCCTGCGGGCGCCTGCGCGGATGCGTTCCGACTGCCTGGGCTCGGATTGCACCTGGTTCGGGGGCCGAACGTGGCGCTCCGCAGCCGCGGGCGTGCGGAGGTCCGGCCGGCGGGAAAGGGGCGGCGCGCCTTCCTCTCCCGTCTCCACAATGCCGACGCGATCGGCACTGCTGTGGCGAGGATAGCCCGCGCCGGCGCCCCGCTCCACCGCATCGCACCGGGGGGAAAGCAACCTGAAGGAACGTTAATCTCCCCCTCTCGCAAGGGCGCGCGTCTAAACTGCATCACGGTCGGCACTGGCGCCGGCGCCGCCGGCGGCGGCCAAAGGATTCGATACGAGGAGAAAGACATGGCAGCATTGCACATCTGCTCGCGCGCGGCGCGAGCCATCGCATCCCGCCTTTGCGGCCGGCTCGCGCCGGCGGTTGTCGGCGCGGTCCTGCTGGCCGCAATGGGCTCGGCGTCGGGGCAACTGTTTGTCGGCCTTGAAGGTTCCGCGCCGCCGACGCGATCGACCGATCTCGCCGGCTTTCCAAACGTGACCTGGAGCGACCACTTTGCGTTTGACGTGAGCGGCGCTGCCGCGTCGCCCGACGGCACGCTCTATCTGTGCAACGGCGCATTCACGACGAAGTTGTACACCTCGACGCTGAACGGACCGCCCGTGCTGCGCGCCACGCTCGACACCGACATGCACGCGCTGGCCTTCGGTCGCGGCCGTCTCTACGGCTATTCCAACTTCGCCGCAACCAAGGGCATCTACGAGATCGACGTCAACACCGGCGTGTGCACGCTCGTGCTCGACGTATACACGAACACGGGGTTCCGGTACTTCGGCCTCGACTACAACCCCGCCGATGACCTCTTCTACGGCTACACCGAGTACGGCGACAGCGGGTTGTACTCGATCAACATCGACACCGGTGAGCAGACGAAGATCGTCGGACCGATCCCGGCATCCAACTCGCAGGGGCGCGGCTTGGCGGTCGGCCGCAACACCGTTTATCTGACGGCGACGCGCGGTGACGATGGCATCCCCTACTACGCTTATGACCTTGCACAGGGATCCAACGGCACGTGGGTTCCATTCACGCAACCCTACCCGAACGACCACGCCACGGGCGGCGCGGCGTACATCGCGCAAGCGGGGTACGACATCGCGCTGCGATTGGTCGGCGAATGCCCCGGACAACTCCGCGCCGCCGTAAACGCCGCGACGCAAGGCGGGCGGGTCGCGCTCATCTACGCACGCGGCACAGGCGGAGTGCGCATTCCCAATGGGCCGTGCGCCGGCACGCAACTCGGTCTCGACGGCAGCGCGACACTGGCATCGCTGCTGACGGCCGACGGACAGGGAAACGCAGCGCTGACGCGCAACGTCGGAGCAAACCTCTGCGGCGGAGCGGTCGTGCTGCAGGCGCTGGATGTGACGACGTGCACGCCGTCGAAGGTGGCGGCCACGCCGTAGCGCCCGCGCGGCTACTCAATGACTTCGATGGTGTGAGTGAGATCGACGGGGATGACGCAGGCTTCATCGCCGGGCAGTACCGGCGTGTGATCGGGATTCCAATCCAGCGTGTAGCCGTAACCGCTGGCGCTGGGTCGGATGACAATGAACGCCGTGAAGTGAATCGTGTGCCGTCCGGGCTTGTCCCACTTGAGAATCGCGACTGGCGACACTCGATCGTTCTGCGGGATGCCGACCAGGCGCTCTCGCATCACGTAGCCGCGCATCTCCGTATCAAATTCGAAGCCCATCCGCCACTTGCCTTCCCTTCCGTGGACGGCGTCATGATCATCGGAGCGAAAGCCGGCGACAGCCGCTTCGGCGCGCCACAGTGAGTTGCCGCCTAACCGGCTTGCGCCCTCGACCGCCACTGTGAACTCCTCGCCGACTCGCGCGCTCTCGGGACCATCGAGTCGAAGAGACAGCGCTTCTTTGAAGAAGCGTTCTATGAGTTCAGCCGGCAGCGCTGCGGCGCTGATCTGGCTTTCGAGCCACGCCGAACCGTCCGTAGCCGAAAAGTAGGAGATTTCGAGCCGCTGATCGAGCAGCAAGCTCGCGAGGCGGTTGCGCTCGGAGTCGGTCAATGGCCGGCTGCCAATTTCGGTCCAGACCTCGCTGCCCGAGTGCTCTAAAGTGCCCGCCGAAGTGATGAGAGCCGATGTAGGCATCGCGTTGGCGAAGTAACGGGGAATCAGCCCGAGCGGCGAGGATGGACCGAGCACAAACCCGAGAAGGCTCAACAGGACACCCGCTACGACGAAGCCGGGCCGGCTCGACTCGATCCCTCGAACGACGCCGCCCGGTGCATTCCAGGCTGCGCCGCACTCCGGGCAGCGCTTGGCGGCGTGGGCATCGACTCGCACGCGCCGGTAATTGCACGCCGCACAGTGTTCATCGCTGCCGCGACGCTGCTTCATCCCCACTCCTAAACAGATCCCGCCGGTTGCGAACAGGTAGACGAACAGCCCGAAACGGATCGTGTCCATCGGCGAACGGGAGACGGTGAGCGCCATGAGCGGCATCAAAACCAGCGTTGAGATCACTGGGACAAAGGCGAGCGCCGACGTCGGGTGAGTCCGCACCCATTCGTGGTATCCTCCCCACCAGTCGGAGCCCTTGCTTTCGTATTTGCGGCGGCTGGTTCGCAGGGCGTGCCACGACGTCAGCCGCGCCAGGCCGAACTGCTCCCAGTAGTGCAGAAGTTCATCGCGCGGCCAGAAGCTGTGCCCGCGAGGACAGGCTACGTGCTGCTCGTCTTCGCTCTCCATGACGCTCAGGCACTTCGGGCAGATCATGGCATCGTGATCCGGCACGGCTCTCAGAATTCGGCGCTCACGACGGCAGACATGCAATACAAACGCAAGAGGGAGCAGGTTCAGGCACAGCGGAAACAGCAGCCACAAGTCAAGCCCGCCTCCCGCAGCCGGGCTTGCGGCTCGCGCAAACTGGCGATCGATCCTCCACATCATCGTCGCCATGACGACCAGCACGACCAGCACGACCAGCATCACGCCAGACGTTGCCACGCTCAACGCATAGCGGCGCTTCTGCTTCCTGACCCACAGATTGTTCGTCCGGTCCCAGGCCATCGATCAACTGTAGAACGGGACTTCCCTCCGGCATGGCTCAACGCAACCTAACATGAGACACATGGCCGATCGTCCTGCACTGCAATCCTCTTCGCCCAACCTGCGCCAGCCGTGCCCGCACTGCGGCTACGACATTCCGCCCGGCGCGACATTCTGCCCGCACTGCACGCGACGGGTGCTCGCATATGAGTGGTGCTCTGAGTGCCGCGAGCCGGTATCGATCGACGCGAAATACTGCCCCTACTGCAGCCAGCGCATTCGCCACGCCCGGCCGGATTCCGCCGCGCCGACCATCGACGCGAACATCGAAATCCGCGCTTCGCGCCTCGGCTGCTTGTTCACCGCCGGCAGTTTCACCGCCCTGTTTCATCCGCCGGTCATTCACGCCGCGGGCGATCGCGTGCGGATGACGCGCTGGACCATGTTCGGCCTGCGCATCCACGACCAGGAGATTCGCATCGAGCGCATCGCCTCGGTCCGGACCACGAAGGGCGTGTTCTGGGATTCACTCGTCATCGAGACCTTCGGCGGGGCCACTGGCGATCTCGACCAGCGCGGCTTGCGCAAAAGCGACGCCAAGCGAATGGCGTCAATCATCAAGGCGGCGCTCTCCGATCGGCGCGAATAGAGGTCCGCGCGAGGCTGGGGCCGGTCCGCCCGTGAACCGACTACGATTGCCCCGATGAAACTCTACACCCGCACCGGCGATGACGGTTCGACCGGGCTGCACGGCGGCGGCCGTGTGCCCAAGACCGACCCGCGCGTCGAAGCCTACGGCCAGTGCGATGAACTCAACGCGGCTCTCGGCCTGGCGCGTTGCGCGGCAGATGCCATGCACTTCGGGCTGATCGTCGAGTGCCTCGACGAGTTGCAGCGGCTGCTGTTTGAAATCGGCGCTGATCTCGCCACGCCGGGCGATTCTTCGGCGCGGCGAAAGGTGAGCCCGATCACCGAAGCCGACATCACCAGGCTCGAGCAGTGGATCGACACGGCGAGCGAGCAGTGCGAGGCGCAGAAGACGTTCATCCTCCCTGGCGGAACCGAACTGGCGGCCCGGCTGCACGTGGCGCGGACCATCTGCCGGCGCGTGGAGCGGCGCGTCATCGCGCTTGGCGCGCCTCCCACCACGTCTGGTTCGATCGATTCGAACGTCGTCTATCTCAATCGCGCGGGCGATCTTCTGTTCGCGCTGGCGCGCCTGGCGAACCACCTCGCGGGCGTTTCCGATGTGCCCTGGCACCCGCGCGCCCAGCAGCCGTAGGTCGGGACGAGGCTCTGCGCCGGCCCGGCATTCTGACTGACACCTCAAGCGCCCGGCCACGCGGCCAGGTCCGGATCCGACTTACCCCGCGCCGCCGAGATCCGCGAGCCGCTTGATTCGATCAGGCTCACGTTCAGCAAGCCACGGATCCTGCGACAGCTCCGCGTGCGCCCGCACGAACCACGGCCTGGCTTCCTCGGCGCGGCCGAGTTCGAGCAGGCACTCGCCGAGTTCCTCGAAGACGTAGCCGCTGGTCGTGCCGCGCTGCTCGTGCTCGCGGAGCAGTTCGCGCTGGATGTTCAGGGCCTCATCGAGACGGCGCAAGGAGCGCAGGCAGCGGGCGATGCACCAGCGGGCGATGCCTATCTGCTGCTCATCGCCCTGCTCGATGCGTGCGGCGAGGGCTGCTTCAAAGTGAGCCAGGGCTTCGTCATGGCGGCCCATCGGGTGCAGCGTCCAGCCAAGGTTGTTGTGCAGCGAGCCGGCCCAGCGGCGGGCCCGCGCGCACGTTGAGGCTTCCGCCATGGCCAGGGCCTTGAGGTTCCACTCCATCGCCTCGTCGCCATCGCAGGTGAACGCCACCATGTGCGCTGCATCCACCGCCAGGTCATCCTCATCATGATGCGCAGCGAGTTCGCACGCCTGCTCAAAAAGGGGCCGGGCCCCATCGCGCTGGCCCGATGAATTGAGCACCCGGCCGCGCTCGAGCAGCAGCCGCACGCGCACGAACGCGGGCAGGTCCCCCATCGCTTCGACTGCATCGAGCACCTCGTTGGCCTCGTCGAAGCGGCGCTGCAGGCCCCTGGCTCGCGCGATCTGCGTCAGGAGTTCGGCCCGCTCATGCGGGCTGTTCAGCCGCGCAAGTTCCCCGACAAAGCGCTGCTCGCTGGCGGCGGGGTCGTCGAAGTTCCAGATGGGCCGCCAGTCGCGCGACTGCGGGCCCTGCTTCTGTTCGGTCATGATGAAATCGCCGGATTGCAGCCGCAAAGAGGCACAATACACACAAGTGACGCGAGCCGGAGGCGGCATTCTACCCTCCCGGCTCGCGTGCTGAGTCTGCGATCACTCGCCCGGCGAGGCGGATCACTCGGATTTTGGATCCATGATCTGCTGGGCGCGACTGACGAGTTGTACGAACTGGTCGCGATAGCCGTGCTTATCCGTGCTCTCGCCGGCACGGGCCCAGTCCATGACGGCATCGATCGTCGCGCTGCCCTTGTACGCCGAGTCGCGCAAGATCATGCCCCAGGCGGCGACGGCGGCGGCGAACTTGAAATCACCGCTCGCGTCATCCCACGATTTGCCCTGGTCCGCCACCGGGAACTCGACCAGCGTGCTCGTGTCGCCGTCGGGCTTCTTGTAGCGGAGCTTGACGGTGAGCATCTCGCCGCTGGATGTCGCCAGATCGGTGAGAACGGCCGGCGCCTGGTAGCGCAGCGGATCGATCTGAGGCGGTGCGGCTTCAGTCTGTCCATCCTCCTGCGGGGCCGCCTCGCCAACCGTCTCCGCACCTTCAAGAACGCGCCCATCGCGGCCGCGCGACGGCTCGGCCGGCGCTGCGAGCCCGGGCTCAGCCAAAGCGAGCATCGCCACCGGCTCGATCTCGTAGAGCGCTGTCACGGTGTGGCCCGCGCCGATCTCGCCCGCATCCTTGGTGTCATCGTTGAAATCCTGCGCCGCGAGCGCGCGGTTCTCGTAGCCCAGCAGGCGATAGGAATTGACGACGGCCGGGTTGAACTCGACTTGGATCTTCACATCCTTGGCGATGGTCACCAGCGAGCCGGACATCTGATCGATGAGGACCTTCTGCGCCTCTTCGATGGTGTCGATGTACGCGCACATGCCGTTGCCCTTGTCGGCAAGTTGTTCGAGCATGGCGTCGTTGAGGTTGCCCATGCCAAAGCCCAGCGTCGTGAGGAACACGCCTGATTTGGCCTTGTCTTCGATCAGGCGGATGAGATCGCCCTGGCTGGTGACGCCGACGTTGAAGTCGCCGTCGGTGGCGAGGATGACGCGGTTGACGCCGTCCTTGATGAAGTGATCCTGCGCGACCTGGTAAGCAAGTTCGATGCCGGCTCCGCCGTTGGTCGAGCCGCCGGCACTGAGCCGATCGAGCGCGCCGAGGATGGCATCCTTCTCGGAGACGAACGTCGACTCGAGCACGAGGCCGGACGCCCCGGCGTAGACGACGATCGCGACGCGATCATCGACGGTCAGGTTCTCAACGAGGCGCATCAGGCCCTGCTTGACGAGCGGCAGTTTGCTCGGCTCATTCATCGAGCCCGAAACATCGAGCAGAAAGACGAGATTGGTCGCCGGCCGATCGTCGTGGGGAATCTCCATGCCCTTGATGCCGATGCGCACGAGGCGATGCTCGGGCTGCCAGGGGCATGCGGCAACTTCAACGTTGGCGCGGAACGGGTGCCGATCGCCCGGCGAAGGCGCATCGTAGTCGTAGTCGAAGTAGTTGATCATCTCTTCGAGGCGCACTGAATCGGGCGAAGGTCGGCGGCCCTCGCGCAACTGGCGGCGGACCATCGAGTAGGACGCCGTGTCCACGTCGATGGAGAAGGTGGAAAGCGGCGCATCGATCGGGGCGAGGAAGGTGTTCTCGACGATTGGGTTGAAGCGGTCGCGCGAGGCGCTCTCCGCGTCATCAGGGCTGAAAAAGAAATCTGCTGACAGGCTCTCTCTCTCAACGAACGGGATGTCCTGACCATCAAACTGACCGGTGGCCCAAGGGAAAGCAATCGACTCTCCGGTAACACCTGGCCGCGTTCGCGAAGGAGACGAAGCGGAAGGTGGGGACAACGTGGGGCCATCGCTGGCAGGCCGCCGGACGTGCAACGTCGCGATCCCCGGACTTCCCTCGAACTGGCGGCGCAGCGAAAGCGCCGGCCAGTCGTTCGGATACTCACTGATCTCGGATGGAATCAGCTCTCTTCCGCCGCCCAGCTGCCGAACCTGATCCATCGCTGCGGCGAGTTCGTCTTTCGTCCGAGTAGCCTCTTCGAGTCGTGAACCCAGTGCCGTAGACAGGTCGCGCTCCCGAGTCTCGTCTGCGCCGCTGGACGGGGCGGGCGGCGCAGGCGCGTTGCCGCGCGACTCGATGGCGAGTTCGCCGCTGCGGCTCCGGCCGCGCATCATCATCGGCAGAGCCACGCCCAGCAGCAGCACGGCCGCTGCGCCGCTCACGCCGGCTCGCCACCACCACGCGGCGGGGCGGAAAGTGCGCCCGCCATCACCAACAAGCCGCAGCGGCGGCTGGCCCTGTGCTTGGGCCCGAATCGCTTCGCGCTGCGAGCCTGAAAGGGCCGGGGCCGGCTCGCGCATGAGTTCATCGCGCAGTTCATCGGCAACGCCGCGGATCGCTTCCACCTCGGCGCGCCAGTCGGCGCGATCAGCGAGCAGTGCTTCAAACTCCGCCCGTTCGGCTTCATCAAGTTCGCCGAGGGCGTAGGCGGTCAATCGCGGGTCGTGGTTGGTCATGTCGTTCATCGGACGATCCTCAGAGGAGGCACTGGGCACTTGGGACTAGGCACTGGGGAATGAAGCGCTGCGCTTGGGGCTGGGAGAACCCGACATGCGCTGTCGCAGCGTCTGGATGCCGGTGTGAATGAGCACGCCGACGTGGCTTACCGTCAGGTCCATGATCTCGGCGATCTCGCGATAGCTCAGATCGCCCTGGAACTTGAGGCGGAGCACCTCGCGCTGCCGCTCGGGAAGGTCGGCGAGCACGACAAGCAGGCGCGAGCGCGTTTCGGGTTGCTGGGCCCGCTCGTCGGGCTGGTGATGCTGCGCATCATCGGCGTCGGTGAGCCGACCATTGCGATGCTGGGTTTCCGGGAGCGAAGTCTGCATGCGCTGCTCCTTGCGAATCCGATCGAGGGCCCGATTGCGGCACACTCGATACAGCCACGGGGCGAGATGGTCCTCGACGGCGGTGCGGTCCTGCTGGATGAGTTTGACGAACGCATCCTGCACGACGTCGCGGGCCGCTTCGAGATCGCCGTTGAGCAGCCGCAGCGTGTAGCGCAGCAGCGGCGCTTCGTAGCGCTGCAGGGCGTCGCAGACCCATTGCGTCTCAGCCGTCGCCGCGTTGGACGAGTCCATCGAACCTCCGTTCACCGCCGGGCTCGGGCGGGGCGATTCACCCCCCGCCATGATGATGACGCAACGCCGCGGCTTCTCTTAGAACATTCTGCACTTTGGCCCGACGGGATGCAGGGAAAGGGGGCGGATGGGGGCCGAAAGTCCGGAAAAAGGCCACAGGCCCGGCAAACGCCGGGCCTGGGCGATGTGATTTGGATCAGCCGCGTCGATGCCGCTGCTTATTCCACGTCTTTGCCTTCAACAACGTCCTCGAAGGGAGGGGCCTTGTGCGGCGCGTCCATTTCGCCTCGTTTCAACCTGCCGAAATAGTCGCCGAACGCCCGCATGGACTGATAGCCCATCACGACAATGATGGGCACGTTCGCGAGCAGCATGACGCCTGTGCCGAGGTCTGCTAGTACTCCGAGTTGGGCATCCGTCCTGATGAAGGCCGGGATGCTCGCCACGATCGCCAGCAGGCAGAAGATGATCTTGTACGCGAGCACGGCCCACGATCCGAAGAGATAGATGACGCCCTGCTCGCCGTAGTACGACCAGGAGATCATCGTCGAGAGCGCAAAGAGCCAGCATGTCAGAGTCACGAGCCACTTGCCCAAGCCGGGAATGGCCCGATCAAATGCATTACCTGTCAGCCGGGCGCCCACCAGTTCGGTGAAGATGCCCTTGTTGATGATCCTGGCGCCGGCAGGCGGATCGTCCCAATGGATGATCAGATCGCCTTGGGAATAATCGGGGCCGTCGGCTTCGGCGGTCGTGAGTGTGCCCAGGATCTTGACGAGCCGGGTGTCCTGATTCTCATTGACGGCGTCAAGCTCTCCCATCAGGAACAGGCGATTGCCGGCGAGCCACTTCGCGGGGGCCGGCAGTTCGGGCAGCTTGGAAGCATTGACGTCACCCGCGACCTGCCAGGTGCCGTCCACCTCGACGATCGACACTTCACCGGCAAATTCTCCCTCAGCCTCGCGGTTCCAGGTGTTGGTCGAGAGAATAACGAGTGCGGTGAGCGTGCAGACGAGACAGGTGTCCACAAAGGGCTCAAGGCCAGCCACGACGCCTTCGCGCACGGGCTCATCCGTCTTGGCAGCCGAGTGAGCGATGGGCGATGAGCCCTGCCCCGCCTCGTTGGAGAACAGAGCCCTGCGAAGACCGGTTGTGAGGCCGAACCACGCCGTGGCCCCGAGGAACGCCCCACCCGCGTGGGTCGGACTGAAGGCATCCTGAACGATGAACATGAGCATGTTGGGCACGTTCTTGCCTTCAACGAAGAGCACGACGATTCCTGCGATAATGTACATGCCGCACATGAAAGGGACGAGTTTTCCGGCGACGGCGCCGATGCGCTTGATGCCGCCGATGATCACCAGAGCCGTCAGGCTGGCGAGGAAGATACCAGTCACGATTTGCGGGATGCCGAAGTATTCGTTGGTGATGGAAGCGACGTTCCATACCTGGAACATGTTGCCGCCCGTAACCGTCGAGATAAGCAGCGTGATGCAGAAGATGGCGCCTACGACCCACGCGATGGGCTTGGCTACTCCGCCGACGCGATCGCCAAAGCCGCGCTTGATGACCCACATCGCTCCGCCGTGCGGATTATCCGGATCAGAGGTGTCGCGATAGAGCATCGCGAGCGTCACTTCGACGCTCTTGATGGCCATCCCGAGGAACCCCACCACCCACATCCAGAAAACCGCGCCCGGTCCGCCGACGGCGACCGCGACCGCCACGCCGCCGATGTTTCCGAGCCCGACCGTCGCGGATAGCGCGGCGGACAGCGCCTGGAAGTGATTGATGGCGCCGGGATCGTTCTTATCGTCGTACTTGCCGCGGATCACCGAGACGCCGTGCGTCAAAGCCCTGAACTGGATGAACTTGCTCCAGATCGTGAACAGGAGCCCCACGCCCAGGAGGATGACGAACGTGTGCTGTCCCCACAGCACGCTGTCAACGAACTGGGGAACGTGGTTGTTGTAGAGTTCGAGTGCACGCTGAAGTGGGTTCATGCGATGCTCCTGATCTGGTGGGACGCGACGAGACCGGGCGAACCGAACGTGCTGTATGGTCGCGACCCGAGCCGCCGAGTCAATCCGCAAAACCGAATCGCCGTCGGATTGCCCCTTGCTCGCCGAACCTGCTAGAGTGGCCGGTTCAGCACGATCGCGTGTCGAATCGTCTACGACATCTTCAGCAGGAGTGCGCGCATGGGCGAATCACGAGGGCAATGGGGATCGCGACTGGGCTTCATTGTTGCCGCGGCGGGTTCGGCCGTCGGCCTGGGCAACATCTGGAAGTTTCCATACATCACGGGTACAAACGGCGGCGGGCTGTTCGTGCTCATCTACCTCGTGTGCATCGCGCTGGTCGGCATCCCCATCATGATGGCGGAGATCATGATCGGCCGGGCGGCTCAGAAGCAGCCCGTCGCCGCGTTTCACACGCTGCAGGGTGGCCGCAGCGGCTGGGCGGGTGTGGGCTGGCTGGGCGTGGTCACGGGGTTCATCATCCTCTCGTACTACATCGTCGTCGCAGGCTGGGCGATGGACTTCACGCTCAAGGCGGCGGCGAACTTCACGCAACCGATCAGCGAGGCGGCCAATCTTGAAGCCGCCGAGTACGCCGTGAATACCTCGCTGGGCGACATGCGCCAGGCGCTGACCGACCGCGAGACCGATCGCCGAATGGTCGATTTCGTGCAGTCGGAGCGGAGCGGCGTACGCCCTTCCGCATGGCGGACGTGGGAGCGGTTTGACGCCGCGGTCAGCACAGCGGCGGATCCGCAGGCCGCCCGCGCGATTTTGCTCAAGGACGCCGAGACCGCCGAGGCCGTGCATCGCGCCGAGGAAGTGAACGCCCGCATTGCCCAGGAGCGCGCCCGCGTCGCCGCCGAAGTCACGCGCGAATACGAGTCATGGCCGGAGGAACGAGTCCGCGAAGAAGCCCAGGCCGTCAGGCGGCGCGGCGTGGTATTCGAGCGCGTGCAGAAGGCGTTTGGCGAAGTGGCAACCGACGGGTGGATGAGTTCATTCTGGGCTGCGCTGTTCATGCTCGCGACCATCGTCATCGTCGCGGGGGGCATCAGCGCGGGTATCGAGCGCGCCTGCAAGGTCATGATGCCGGCGCTGCTCATACTCATCGTGATCATGGTTCTCTACGGAGCAACGACAGAAGGATTCGGCCGGGCGACGGCGTTCATCTTCAAGCCCGATGCGCACAAACTCAGGCCAAGCGGCGTGCTCGAGGCGCTCGGCCACGCGTTCTTCACCCTTTCACTGGGAATGGGCGCGATGATCACCTACGGCTCGTACCAGAAGGACAAGGAAAGTCTGCTCGGGCAGTCCGTTGCCATCGCCGGATTCGACACCGTCATCGCCCTGCTCGCGTGCCTGATGATCTTCCCGATCACATTCGCGTACGGGCAGGAGCCTTCCGCCGGACCGGGGCTGGTGTTCATGAGCATGCCGCTGGCATTTGCCGAAATCGGGCGCGGCGGGATGCTCCTGGCGATCATGTTCTTCTCGCTGCTCACTTTTGCCGCACTGACTTCATCGATCTCGCTGCTCGAAGTGGTGGCGTCGTACTTCATCGATGAACGGGGCTGGACGCGCTCGAGGGCGGCGTGGGTCCTGGGCGGAGTCATCTTTGCCTTCAGCCTGCCTTCGGCATTTGCGATGTCTCCCGGCTTCGCGATGAAGGGCTGGGAGCCGAGTTACGGAAAGAACTTCTTCGACACCGTGGACTACCTCGCGAGCAACTGGATGCTGCCGCTGGGCGGCCTGCTCATTGCGATCTATGCCGGCTGGATCATGCCTGGTCGGCTGCGCGACGCGGAGCTTCAAGGCGTGGCGCCGGCCATGACCAAGGGCTGGCTGGTGCTCATTCGACTGGTTGCGCCTCTCCTGGTCATCATCGTGCTCATGCAGAAGGTCGGCCTGCTCGACGCGGATGAGTTCTTTTACGGACTGGTGCATTGACGCCGCGGTGACACCTGTCAAGGCTGAAGACGAACAAAGCCCCGGCACGGAGTGCCGGGGCTTTTGATGGGGCCTGGACTCTTAATCAGCGCGCGGCCGTCAGTTAAACGTGAAGTCCACCAGGTTGCTCACCGTGCAACTCGACTGCTCGACCGCCTGCAGAAGCACGCGACGACCGCTCGCGGCGGGCGGGACGAAGCGGGTGAGATCCGTGTCGCCGAACACGTCGGCCACCTGGCTGCCGGCGATGATCGGAGCGTTCATTCCCACCGTCACTCCCGGGCAGCCGGGAACGTTGGTCGAGCCGCTTCGCAGCCCATAGATGAAGTGCACCCGCGCGCCCGGAGTGGCGCCATGGGCCGAGAGGATGTTGTTCACTCCGGCCGTGCCGGGCGACGGCGGATCGAGCGTGAGAGTCTCCAGCCGGACCGTAACGGTATCGATGAGGATGTAGACCACATCATCGCCGCCGGGCCCGGCGGAGAGGAGCAGTTCGTCAAACTCGGCTCCCCCAACCGAGAGCAGATTGTGGCGCACGAAACTGCCCGTCGAAAGCGTCACGGTGTCGCTGGCGACGAGTTGGCCGCCGAGGAACGCCTCCAGCGTGAGGGTGCGGTTGTTGTGCAGGTTGCCGAAGTCGTAGACGTGAATGCTCGCGGTGTCGGCGCGCCCCGATACCGGCTCGATGTGCAGCGAACCGAACTGGCCGAATGACACCCCGCTGCCCGGCACCCACCCGCCAAACGCCAGCGCATTTGGCGCGCTGAAGCCCGGCTGACCCGCAAGCGTTCCGTCGGCGCGATCGGCCATCATCATGCTGGGCGGTGGCTCGCTGCGATTGTCGTACTCGAAGAACCAGATTCCCGCTTCGACGAACTCTTCGCCGCCGGCCCCTTCCGGATACGCATCAAACGTGGCGGTCTGGCCCATTGCGGCTGCAGAACTCAGCAGCACGGCTGCTGCGATAACGCTTCCCGACTTCATCCTGTTCCCCTTTCTCTGACAGAGGTGCGCCCGCGACCTGCGGCGAGGTCGCATCAGGCAAGTGTGCGCTCCAGAACTGGTTTCAACAACGGGGAAACGGCCGCGATTGCGCAAATCGCAGAGCCCCGGCACGGAGTGCCGGGGCTTTTGATGGGGCCTGAACTCCTAATCAGCGCGCGGCCGTCAGTTGAACGTGAAGTCCACCCGGTTGCTCACCGTGCAACTCGACTGCTCGACTGCCTGGATGAGCACGCGCCGGCCGCTGGCGCCGCCGGGCACGAACTTGACCAGCGTCGCATCACCCGTGTTGCTCGCGATGGCGCTGCCGGCGATGGCCGGCGAGGCCATGTCCACCGTCACGCCGGGGCAGCCGGGCACGTTGGTCGAACCCGTGCGCAGGCCGTAGACGAAGTGGACTCGCGCGCCGGGCGTGGCGTCATGGGCTTCGAACGTGTTGTTGACCCCTGCCGTTCCCGGCGAGGGCGGATCGAGCGTCAATTCGCCGCCCTGGAAGTTGACGGTAACGGTATCGACGAGGATGAAGGCAACGTCCGTCGTGTTGGGACCGGCGAACATGCGCAGGTGGTCGAACTCGGGTCCATCGATGTTCAACTGGCTGTGCCGGATCGAAAACCCGCTGGGCAGGTTGATGGTGTCGGTCGCCACGACGTTGCCGTTGAGCGTGGCTTCGAGGTTGAGCGTGATGCCCGGGTCATTGCCGAATGAATAGATGTTGACGATCGCCAGGTCGGCCGTGCCGCTGACAGGCTCCATTTCCATCGAGCCGAATCGCGTGAACGCAGCGCCGTTGCCCGGCGAGTAGCCGCCAAAGCCCAGGGCATTGGGCGGAGTGAACTCCGGCTGGCCGGTGAGATTGCCGTCGGCCCATTCGGCGACCATGATGCTCGGCGGCGGGTCGAGGCGGTTGTCGTACTGGTAGAAGCGAATCCCGCCGTCGGTGAAGTCGCGGCCGATGGCGCCTTCGGGGAATGAGTCGAAGTTGGCAACCTGCCCGAATGAAGCGCCGGCCGCGGCCAGCACTGCGGCGAACGCCAGAGAAGCCCTGAAACTGGTCATGCTGATCTCCCTTTTCCTTGGTGTGAGCGGTGCAGGGGGCCGCAGCCTCTGCAGCGCAGCGCAGTGCGGCCGCCAATACGGAGAGTGTCGCCGATGCGCGGCGATTCGTCAATAGGAAATCCAACCGAATCATCAGACCAGCCGCGCAGGCGCTCAGTGGACCACGAAAGTCGCTTCGCAGCCCGGCGCCTCGGTGACGCTCACGCGGTCGAGACGCACGCCGGCGGGCAGGCGGGAGTCCAGTCGCTGGGCGATGTGCTGAGCAACGCGCTCGGCTGACGCATTGCCGCGCTGAAATGCCTCGGCCTCGTTGAGATTCGCATTCTGAAAGGGTGCGATGACAGCGTCAATTGCCGCTTCAAGGGCATGAAAGTCGCACAACAGGCCGTCGTCATCGAGCCTGTCGCCGGCGACCACGACGGTGACGCGCCAGTCGTGGCCGTGCAGCTCCTCGCGAGCACCACCGAGCATGAGGGCGTGGGCGGCCGAAAACACCCGTTTGACGCTGAGTTGGAACATGGACAGATCGTAGCGTGGCCGGAAGCGGCTCATTTCATGCGGCTTTCGAGTTGCCTCTCAACCGGGACTCATTATCGGCCGATGGGCAGAGGGAGAGGACACTTCAGCAGGCGAGAAGTTCAGATGCGAGAGATCACCATTCACAACCTGCGCGCGGGCCACGTGCTCCCGCTCGACCTGTACTCGGTCTACGGCATCAAGCTGCTCGCCCGGCGCACGACGATCACGCCGGCGCTGCTCGAACACCTCTCGACCATCGGGCCCCGCTTCTACCTGGCCGACAACGCCCGGGCCTTCGCCCCGCTGGCCGTTCTGCGGGAAGTGCATCCCGCGGACCTGAAGCGCAACGATCGGGCCCGGAGCGATCTGGTCGGTCTCGGGGGTCGCGTGACGGCCGAGGCCGGCGCCGTCCTCGAGCCGCACCATCTCGATGCTCTGGCGACCGGCGCCTTTGAAGTGGTGCGCAGCGAGCCCGAGCACGTCGCGGCCATGCGGCGCAAACTCTCCAACCAGATTCTCGAACGCCGGCAGCATCAGTGGCTGACGCTCGATCAGAACGCGCCGGTGGAAGACGACGCCCTGCGCCTTGGACACATCACCGACGGGACCTGGCCGGGCATTGACGAGATCATCGCGTGGCGCGACGAGCGCGTGGACCTGCTGCGCGGGCAATACGGCCGGCTGCTGGCGGGATTGCCGGTGGATCTCGCGCTGCTGTACCGGATGGTCGATGAACTGATCGGCATGCTTCGGCGAAGCCCGAGCCATTATGCGCAGATCGCGCTGCTGTGCCCGCGAGCCGCCGACTACCTGCCCGACCACGCGCTGAGCACCGCGGCGCTGGCCATCAGCATTGCGGCGCGGCGGTCGTGGCCGGTTGAGCACATTCGCCTCGCGGGCCTGGCCGGCCTCGTCCACGACGTGGGCATGCTGCTGCTGCCCCAGCGCTTGCGCACCGAGGCAGAGGACCTCGACGAAGTGGATCGCGCGCGAGTGCTGCGGCATACCGCGTACTCGGTCGCCCTGCTCGACGATGTCGCCGACCTGCCCGATGCGGTGATCTGCGCCGCCTACCGCCACCACGAGCGCGACAACGGCAAGGGCTATCCCGAAGGACTGCGGGCTCGCGGCATCGGCGATCTGGCACGCTTGCTGGCCGTTGCCGACATGGCTGCTGCCCTCAACGAGCCGCGCCCATTCCGCCCCCAGCCGCTGGCCCACGAGGCAATCCAGACCATGGTGCAGTACGGCGTGGACGGGTTCATCCACCGGCCGCTGGTTCGCGCACTCGTCGAGACGGTCGGCCTGTATCCGATCGGCAGTTATGTGCGCCTCTCGAGCGAACGCCTCGCGCTGGTCGTGGGCATGCACGTCGACGCCCCAGACCGGCCCATCGTGCGGCTGTGCGACGAGCACGGCTGCATGCAGGGCGACGTCATCGACCTGACCTGCAACGAGCCGTGGGAACTGTTCGTTCTGGATGGCGCCAAGGGCCCCGGCGAAGAGCTGGCGCGACGGAATCGGCTTGCCGGCTGATCGGCGCATCGGGCGAGCCTGCCGGCCTATCCTCCGCACGTCATGTCAGCCAATCACGAAGCAGCATTGATGCTCTCCGTATCCGGGGCGCGCGGCATCGTCGGCCGGTCGATGACGCCCGAGGTCGCAGCCCGACTGGCCCGCGCCTTCGCGCAGGACCTGCTCGATCGGGGAAGCCGCGACGGAACCATTGTCATTGGCCGGGACGGCCGGCCCTCGGGCGCCGATCTGGAACGGGCGGTGGCGGCGACGCTGGCGGTGCGGGGCTTCCAGCCTGTGCGCCTTGGAGTGGCCACCACGCCGACTACCGCCATCATGGTGACGCACCTTGGCGCCGTCGGCGGGATCGTGGTCACGGCAAGCCACAACCCCATTGAGTGGAACGGGATCAAGTTCCTCACCGCGCGCGGCGCAGCGCCGGGCGCCTCCGATGCCCAGCGGATCATCGATCGATTCAGGACGCTCGAAGGGGATGACGCGAAGCCGCCTGCGGACGTCGCCGCTGCGCGCGATGAGTCCGCGGCAACCGTTCACGTCGAGCGGATACTCGCGCAAATCGACGCGGCGCCCATCGCGGCGCGGCGGTTCAAGGTGGTGCTCGATTCCGTAAACGCTTCCGGCGGCGCGGCCGGTCGCCTGCTGCTCGAGCGCCTCGGCGTCGGAGTCGTCCACCTCAATGGCGAAGCGACCGGCGTCTTCGCCCACACCCCCGAGCCGATGCGCGAGAATCTGACCGATCTTGCGGCACAGGTCGTGGCGCATCGAGCCGACGTGGGCTTTGCCCAGGATCCGGATGCCGACCGGCTCGCCATCATCGACGAAACGGGCCGTTACATCGGCGAAGAGTACACGTTCGTACTGGCTGCCGAGCAGGTTCTGGCCCGCGGCGGCGGCGGAAAGAGCGTCGCGGTAAATCTTTCGTCGAGCCGCATGATCGACGACGTGGCGGCCAGCCACGGCTCGCGCGTCTTTCGGACTCCCGTCGGAGAGGCGAACGTCGTTGACGCGATGCGCCAGCATGGCTGCGCCATCGGCGGCGAGGGAAACGGCGGCGTCATCTGGCCCGAGATCTGCCTCGTGCGCGACAGCCTCAGCGGCATGGCCCTGGTCCTGTCGTTGTTGGCGCAGCGCGGCCAGCCGCTGAGCCGGATTGTCGATGCGATGCCCTCGTACGCGATTGAGAAGAGTAAGTGCGCCATCCGGCCGGGCCTGGCCCAGCGAGCCATCGACGTGCTCGCGGCGCGCCACGGCGAAGCACAGCTCGACACGCAGGATGGCCTGCGGCTGGACTGGCCCGATCGCGGCGCGTGGCTGCACGTGCGCGCCAGCAATACGGAGCCGATTCTGAGGCTCATCGCCGAAGCTCGCGACAAAGACAGCGCTGAGCGACTCGTCCGCGAGGCCCAGTCGGTCATCGCGTCGCTGTAAACGTCAGCGTCCGGGATTCGATCCGTTGCGCTCCTGCTCGGCCTGCCGCGCCATGTCCTCGCTCATTTCCATGGTCTGGCGCATCATGCTGCGGATCTGGCGCAGCGCCTTCTGCTGCTCGGTCTCCTCGGGCACGTCGGGCATGGGCGCCCGGTCCTGCTGAGCTGGACCGAGCACGGCGGCGATCTGGTCGATGGCCGCCACGATATAGACGCGCTTCTGCCGGTAGAGGTCATCCTGCTTCTGCTGCTGCTGTTCATCCATGAGCAGGTCCTTGGCGTCGAAGGGCATTTGTTCTTCGGCCACGGCTTCGTCGGCGAATGCCGCCATCCCGCCGACCATTGCCAGCATCATGATGTCGCTCTGCTTGAGCGCCTTGTCGATGGAGTCTTCCTGTTCACCCATGAGCCGGGCCAGCGCGTTGTTGGCGGTGGCGACCTCATCGCGATAGATCGCCGCGATTCCCTCGATGCCTCGGCGCTGATCATCGCTCAGATCTTCAAACCCGAGCACCTGCGCAATGTACGCATCCGCCTGCGTGGGCGCGTAGATGCGGGGATAGCACGCCTCGCGGAACGCGCGCGTGAGCCGGTCACTGGCCGGTCCCGGGATGGACGTGGAGATGACCTGCGCGTGCTTGCGATTAACATCGCGGATCTGGCGGCGGACGGAAAGGATGCGCTCGAACTTCTCGAACATGGTCTGTTGGGCGCCGGCGTCCATGTAGTCGATGTTGCGAACCTCCTCTGCGGCCCGGAGGCGCTGCTGGAGCAGGCCGTCGAGTTCGATCGCGTACGAATCGAGCAGCGGATCGATCCCGCTGCGCTGCTCCGGTTCGAGATCCAGGTCGTCCACGAGTTCGATCACATCAACACCTTCGCCGGCAAAAAAGGCGCCCACGTGCAGCAGCGTGCGGCGGCGGCGGTCGCGCTCAAAGCGGGCCCAGCCGGTCAGCTGCTCAGGCGAAAGCATGGCCTTGACGTTCTCGAAGAAGTCCTGGCCGACCTGCTGGCGCCGCTCCATCCACTCGCGCTGGGCGGTTTGCATGTCCATGCCGATGCGGGCCATGTCCTGCATGTTGTCCCCGCCCATGTTGAACCCGCCCAGTTCCTGCATCTCGTCCATGAGCGCCTTGAGCCGGTCGCGATGGGCCGTGGCGGCGTCGGTGAACTGCACGACGTAGCCCTGATGAAGTGCGGCGATGAGTTCGGTCTGCGATTGGTCCAGTCCCAGCGCCTTGGCGATCTCGTTTACCACCTGCGCCTTGATCAGCGGTGGTTCGACCGGGATTTCGAGCGTGTTCATCCGCTCGTTGAGATCGAACTCCTCGTCCTGGGCCAATGCCGCGTGCGGCACAGCCAGCGTGCACAGCGAAACCGCGCCGATGAGCGCCAGGCGCATGGAGGAGTGTCGGAGAACATTCTTCGCTGCTTGCCACATACATGCACCCTCTCTCGGTGTGAGTTTCAACGGGACGCAATTCACTTAAGATTATACGGAAACGCGCGCACACGGAGGCGTCCGTGCCGCCTCAATCGCGGACACGTCGGCATTCCCGCGAGGCTAGCGCAGCGGTTCAGGGATTCCGCCCTGTTCGAGCCGGTAGCGTCCGGCGGCCAGATCAGCGAAGCGCTGCTCCAGGCCCGACGGGCCCGGCCAGGTGACGATGACCTCCTCCGCGCGCCCGGCCGATCCGAGGCCCAGGTGCACGAGCAGGTCCTGCTGCTTGCCATTGTGGCCTCCGATGCCGATGAGTTGGCGCTGCACCAGGCGGCCGCCGATGCGCGCCTGCACGATCGCCCCCAGAGCATCGCGATTCACGCCTGATTGCGGATCTCCCCGCAGCCGCAACTCGATCGAGTGCGCGCCGCTGCCGGGGAGGGATCGAAACAGCCGCAGGCGCGGTTCGCGGCCCTGACGCTGCTCGGGCGTGAAGCGATTGAACGTCTGTCCCGCAAGCACATCGAGCGAGCCGTTGCCGTCGACGTCAGCCAGTGAGATCTGCTGCGAGCCATCGTGGTTGAGGCCGACCTGCGCTGTCGCGTCGCGCATCGCGCCATCTGTCTGCTGCAGGTACAGCCGCAAGCGCTGATCGTCCGGATAGTCGCCCGATGAAAGCAGCAGATCGAGTCGGCCGTCGAGATCGAAGTCCGCCAGTTCGGCAAAGAGATCGCCCTGGTTCCAGTTGTTCACGCCCGCGGGGACGCGATCGACACTTCGATGCGCATCGGCCTCGAACTTCGCCTCGCCGTCCGCTTTGCCATTGTTGATCAGCAGCCGCGAGCGATCGGACGACTCGCCCGCCCAGCCGTGCGCGATTTCAGCAAGGAACACATCCCAGTCGCCGTCGCCATCGATGTCGCCGATGGCGCAGTCGAAGGTGTTGCCGTTGGCGCGGAAGGGCTCTTCATCTTCGCGATCAAAGCGAGGATCCGTTTTGGCGCGCTCCTTGAGCCACTCGGGATAGCGGCCATGGCGGATCGAATCGCCATCGAAGCCGACGCGCGGCGCCAGATCAGTCCAGAGCGGATACCGGACGCCCGGCGCCAGATCGGGTGGCGGGAGGGAAAGCGCCTTGGGATCCCACTGGTAGAGCCTATTCCAGCGCCGACCGTAGTTGAGTTCGAGAATCTCCGGCAGGGCGCGATCGCAGCCGGCCGGCGAAGGGAGGACATCAGCGAACATCGCGCTATACGTCGGGCGGCCGCCGCGATCGTCTGCATCGCCCTCGTCAAATGCAAAGCCGTCAGTCGACCAGGGCACGCGCTCAAAGCGACCGGGCGCCACCTGCAGCAGCAGGTCGTTGTCGAAGCCCGCCAGCGACGGGCCGTATTGCGTGTACCAGTTTCCCAGGTACAGATCGAGCCGGCCGTCGCGATCCGCATCGCCGATGGCGATCGCCGCAGTCGTGGCGGGCCGCGCCGCTTCGATGACATGTTCGGGTCCGAAAGTCCCGTCGCCGCGGCCGGGCTGCCACGCCGTGCGCCGGCCGTGGTCGGTCCACTTTTCATTGGCCGCGTCGATGTAGCGCGTGATGACTGCATCGGTGTGGCCGTCGTTATCGAGGTCGGCGAAGACGAGGCAATCGCCGGCATAGAGCAGCGGAAGATTCGTCTGCACAACCTCGACATAGCGAAAGCCGAGCGGGCTCGCTTCGTCGGCCGTGCGAAGAAACACGCGCGGCCAGTGCGAACCGGCGGGGGATTCATCCGCCTCGACTCCGGGCGGCGCGATGGTGGACTGGATGATCACGTCGGGCTGATCATCGGCGTTCACATCGGCGAAGACGGAGCGGGCGACGGTCGAGCCGACGACTTCGGGCCCGAGGCCGGCGCGATCGGTGATGTCTTCAAAGCGCAGCGCGACTTCGCGCTCCGGCTCGGTCTCCTGCGCAGTTGACGGACCCGCAGCGCCCCAGCCCAGTACAAGGACGGCGACGAGAAGACGACGGCCGATCAGCCACGCGCTCATCGCTGCGGCCTGCGTTCGGGTGCTTCACCGGTCGGCGGCTCCTCGGGCGCAGAAGCCGCAGTAACCTGCACTTCGAAGCGAAATTCGACGAACGGGGCGATGAGCGGCGGAATGTCGAATGCACCCGGCTCGGCTCGCGATTCGTTCGTGCGCACCTCAGGATTGAGCAGGCCGCGCAGCCGCACGAGATCGCCGTTGTCGAGTCGCGCAAGAATCGGCCGCAACCGCGCCGGCCACTCGATGACAAATCTCGATCCGATCGGCTCGCGGGTGGCGGGATCGACGATCCGCAGATCGACGTAGGCTTCGCTCGCGTCGATCACATCGCGCGACACGATCTCGCAGAGCCACTCGACGCGGCGGCGGTGCTCGCGATTCACCTTGTTCGCCCACTGGCTCAACACGCGCAGATGCTGGCGCCGGGCCCGCTCGTCTCGTGGCGGCTCGGCTGGAAAGGCGTCGGCGTATTCCGCCTTCAGCTGCTCAAGCAGCTCATCGGGTGTGGAGAGGTCCGCCTGGCCCGGCTGGGCGCCGGGACCCTGCGAGGCGTCCTCGGCCTTGGGGCCGGCTTCGGCCAGTTGCTGCTCGAGTTCAGCGATCCGGGCCCGGGCGGAGGCGAGCTGCTCCTCAAGGTCGGCCACGCGGGCCCGCAGGGCTGCGGCTTCATCGGGCGGCGGGTCCTGGCGCGCGCTGAGAGGCCGCGGTGAGCCAACCAGGATGAGAGCGAGTGCGGCAGCGAGGACATATCTGGACATTGACAACCTCAATTCGCCGGTCCAAAAGTTTCCGGATTTGCGGCACCTGCGACACCATTTCACCCGTTATCATAATAATCAGTGCTGGAGATGTGCCCCCGGTCCCGTCTGATCAAAGGGGCATCCCCGAGAGGAGCGCCACGATGGAAGACATCCGCACCGTACTCACCCACGCCGCACGTCGCCTTGGATTCAAGGGCTTCCTGGACCGCGCCCACCTCGTCGCGATCGTGGCGGCGACGCTGGCGCTGATCCTGGTGGTGTTGAGCAAGGCCATGCCCGCCGTGAACGACGCAGTCAACTGGCTGTACATCGGACCCGCGCTGGCGCTGGCTGCACTGGCAGGTGCGCTTGTGTGGTGGATGCCCAACCGCCCCTCGCCGCTGCACGTGGCCGTCGAGGTGGATCAACGGCTCGAACTGCGCGAAAAGTTGAGCACGGCTATGCTCTGCCGCGGCCGCGAGGATGCATTCGCGCAGGCGGCCATCGATGACGCCATCGCAGTGGCCCGGCGGCCCGAAACTTCGAGCAACGTGCGCAAGCGATTCGCTGTCGCGGCGCCGCGACAGTGGTGGATCACGCCCGTGCTGCTGGCGGCTGCGGTGCTCACGGGCGCGGCGGTTCCGGCCGGTGACTGGTTCGCGCGGCAGCAGGATGAACTGACGATGGAGCAGCGCGAGCAGATCGAAGAGATCCGCGAGCAGTACGAAGCGGCCATCAAGGAGGCCGCGGAGAAGGCCGGCAAGGACCCGAAGGAACTCAAGGAGATGCTCGCCGAGGCCGAGCATGAGATGAAGGAGCCCGACGCCACCAAGCCGCCCGAAGAATTCAAGCGCGAGGCATTCAAGAAGCTCAACGCGCTCGAAGACAAGTTGCGCGAGCAGACGGACACCGAGCAGGCGCGGGCGCTGGAAGCGCTGCAGAACAAGTTGAGCCAGTTGGATCCGTCCACCGACGGCGGTCCAACCGGCGATCTGAGCAAGTCACTGGCCAAGGGCGATTTCGCGTCGGCCAAGAAGGCGCTCGAAGAACTTCAGAAGCAGATGGAAGGCGGCAACCTCTCCGACGATCAAAAGCAGGCCTTGGGCGATCTGGCCAAAGAACTCGACAAACTCGCCGCCAACCAGGACGCCATCAAGGAACAACTCAAACAGGCCGGCATCGACCCCAAAGCCATGGAGAACATGCAGGATCTCCAGCAGGCCATCGCCAACGCACAGAACCTGACCGAAGAGCAGAAGCAGCAGCTCGCGCAGGCGGCTCAGGCGGCCCAGCAGGCGTCGCAGGCGATGCAATCCATGGCCGGCGCGTGCGAGAGCATGGCCGGAATGCAGGGCATGCAGGGAATGCAGGGCATGCAGGGAATGGAGGGCATGAACGGCCGGAACGGCATGCAGGGCGCGCAGAACATGGCCAATCAACTCTCGCAGATGGAGATGATGGCGCAGCAGCTGGCGAACATGAACGCCGCATGCGAAGGACTCGCCGGCCAGTGCCAGGGCATGGGCCAGGGCCTCGGGCAGTGCAACAGCCAGGGCATCAGCCAGGCCATGGCGCAGATGCAGTGGATGCAGAGCAACGGTAGTGGACCCGGAATGGGCAAGCGCGGCCAGGGCGCCGGCGGCAGCGGCTCGCGCCTCGCCACCAAGATGTCCTACACCGACGAGAAGCAGAAGGTCTACACCGATCCCAACAGCCAGATCATCGGCACGACCTTTATCGAGGGCAAGCAGGTCATCAAGGGCGAGTCGCAGGTGAAGTTCAACGAACTCGTCCGCGCTGCGTCGAGCCGGGCCCGCGAGGACGTCGAAGAGAACCTCCTGCCGGCTCAGTATGAGCGCGCCATGAAGGCGTACTTCGGCGAAATGCAGAAGCGGGCGGAAGTCGTCAAGGAAGCGCCGGCCGAGCAGCCCGCCGAGGCGCCCCCTGAGTCCACCGAACCTTGATTTGAACGCCGGAATTCAGTGTCTTCCGCGCAGCCGCCGGGTTTCCGGCGGCTGCTTCGCTTCCCGGGCGATGCGATTGAAGTCAACGCCGCCTCGGTGGGCGTCCGATATGCTATAGACCCTCATGCAGCGGCGGCAGTACGTCAACACGACGCCCAAGGGCTCTGAATCGCTCACCTGGCTGCTGCCGCGCGGCGCGCTCGCCGTGGCGCTGAGCATCACCTTCATCCTCGAAGTCGGCTTCATGGACCCCCTGCTGCCCGAGTGGGCCTTCCTGGCCGTCAAGTCAGCCATCCTGCTGGGACTGTGGGCGACGCACGCGACCGCCTACGCCGTGCGCCGCGACCGCAGCGACTGGCTGCGCCAGCGCGGCGTCGAACTGCTCATCCTGCTCGCAGCCAGCGCGGTGATGTTCCTTCACGCCGGTGCAGCGCACCTGCTCGGGGCGCTGCTCATCCTGTACATCCTGCTGCAGAACTACCTTGCGCTGGCGCAGCACGTCATCCGCTACAGCCTTCTCTTCGTCGGCAGTTTCGCAATCCTGATCTCGCTGGGGGCGCTGCTGCTCATGCTCCCGCGCGCCACGCCGCTGGGCAATCCGATCGATCCGCTCGACGCGCTGTTCACCTCGACGAGCGCCGTGTGCGTGACGGGGCTGATCGTGCGCGACACGGCCACGGAGTTCACGCCGTTCGGCCAGGTCATCATCCTCATCCTGATCCAACTGGGGGGGCTGGGCATCATCATCTTCGGCGCCCTGCTGGCGACGATGCTGTCAGGCTCGATTTCCGTCCGGCACGCCTCCAATCTCCAGGAAGCCGTGGCGGCGGTGGAAAGTGGTCCGGGCAACATCGAGCGCCTCGTGCGCTTCGTCATCGTCGCCACGCTGCTCACCGAGGCGGCCGGGGCTGCGGTGCTTTACCTCGGCTGGGCGCCGTACGCGGCAAGCGATGCGCGCGTCGGCGAGCACATGGGCTTTCACAGCATCTTCATGTCGATCAGCGCGTTCTGCAACGCCGGATTCTCCATCTACTCGGACAACCTCGAGGGCTTCCGCTACCACTGGACCAGCCATGTGGTGATCGCGCCGCTGATCGTCTGCGGCGGACTCGGGTTTCCCGTGCTCTACAACATGTGGCAGACCTTCGTCGCGCAGGTGAAACTCAGGACCGGACGCCTGACCCAGCGGCAGTTGAACCGCCAGCAACTCATGCGACTGAACCTGCACACAAGGGTCGTGCTGGTGACGACGGCGGCGGTCTTTCTGCTGGGCGCGGCCGGCATCTTCGCAGGCCAGCTGGTCCCCTACTTCCAGCACGCCTCCACGACCGTGCCTTCACTGGACGCCGAGCCGCTGGCGCCGCTGACCACGGGTGAAGTCGGCCGCCGCCTGCTGGACGCCACGTTCATGTCCACGACCGCGCGCACCGCCGGCTTCAACACCATGGACATGGAGGAACTGACGACCATGAGCCGCTTCGTGCTCATGATGCTCATGTGGATCGGCGGCTCGCCGGGTGGCACGGCAGGCGGCGTGAAGACCACCGTCGTGGCCGTGCTCCTGCTGACCATTCTCGCCACGCTGCGCAATCGCGACGAGACGGAGATCTTCAACCGCTCGGTTCCCGAGACGCTGGTGCGACGGGCTGGAGCGCTGGTCATGCTCGGCTTTGGCATCGTCGCCGGCACCACGCTGTGCCTGACCATCACCGAGTCCTACCGATTCTCGTTTCACCTCTTCGAGGCGGTCAGCGCGACCTCGACCGTGGGCCTGTCGCTCGGTTTGACCTCCGAACTGACCACGTTCGGGCGGGTGGTCATCATCGTGGCGATGTTCCTGGGCCGCGTCGGGCCGCTGGCGCTGCTGGGCGCCGTTGCGTTCGCGGGGGTCGAGAAGGTCCAGTACCGCTATCCGTCCGAGCCGGTGATGCTCGGCTAGACTGAACATTCGGGCAGGATCGCACGGAGCCGAAGGAATGGCATCAGAACGATTTGTCGTCATCGGACTGGGTCGATACGGCTCGCGTCTGGCCGTGAACCTCGCCCGCGCCGGCGCCGAGGTCATTGCCATCGACCGCGACCGCGAAGTCGTGGAGGAGATCCGCGACCGGGTGACGCTGGCCGTGGCCATGGACGCGACCGACGAGCAGGCGCTGCGCCTGCAGGGCGTGGACAAGGTCGGCATCGCCGTCGTCGCCATCGGGCACGACTTCGAAGCCAACGCGCTTACGACGGTCATCCTCAAGCACATCGGCGTGAAGCGCGTCATCAGCCGCGCCGGCAACGCCATGCAGGTGCGCATCCTCAGCCGCATCGGCGCCGACTCGGTGGTCAACCCTGAAGATGAGACGGCCGACCGCTGGTCGCACAAGCTCCTGGCCCCGTACCTGGTCGATCACATCGAACTGGCGGAAGGCTACGGCCTGGTGCAGATGCCCACGCCGCGGGCCTGGGTCAACAAGACCCTGGCCGAACTCGACGTGCGCCGCACCTACAACGTCAACATCGTGGCGATCAAGAAGCGCGTGCTGACCTCGACCGAAACGGGCCAGGAAGAGTACGACGAAATGGTCATGGATACGCCGATGCCTACCAGCCGCCTCAACAGCGATGACATTCTCATCATCGCGGGCCGGGACGAAGACCTCGAAGACCTGCCGCAGTAGCCCGGCACGTTCGCTGCGGTCCGGCTCAAACCTTGCCTTCGCTGAGCTTCACGAACTCGGCGTGCAGCCGCGGGTAGACCGCCCCGTCGCGGAGCAACTCGGCGTGCGTGCCCTGCTCGACGATGCGGCCGGCGTCGATGACGAGTATGCGGTCGGCATTGCGGATCGTGCTCAGCCGGTGCGCGACGACGAAACTCGTCCGGCCTTCGAGCAGGCGCTCAAGCGACTGCTGCACGCGCGCTTCGGAGACGGTATCGACGGCGCTGGTCGCCTCGTCGAGGATGAGCAGCCGGGGCCGGGCCATCAGCGCGCGGGCAAAGCAGATGAGTTGCCGCTGGCCGAGCGACAGCGCTGAGCCGCGCTCCCCCACCTGTGTGTGCAGTCCCTGCGGCAGGTCCTCGATGACGTCCAGGCAGCCCAGCCGGCGGCAGACCTCGCGCACCTGTTCATCGCTCGCTTCAGGCCGGGCGAAGCGGATGTTGTCGAGCACGCTGCCGGTAAAGAGGAAGTTTTCCTGCTGCACGATGCCGGTCTGGCTGTGCAGATCGCCGGGACTGATGTACCGGATGTCAATGCCGTCGAGCAGGATGCGGCCGCTGCCATGCAGGTAAAACTTGGCGATGAGATTGATGATCGACGTCTTGCCGCTGCCGGTATGGCCGACGAGCGCGATGGTCTGGCCCGGCTGGGCGCTGAACGTGATGTCGCGCAGCACCGGCCGATCTTTGAGATACCCGAATGACACCTGGTCAAACTCAATGCGCATCCCCTCGTCGAGGCGCGGCAGGGTCACGACTTCGCCGGCTTCGGGTTCGAGCCGGGCCGGCGCCGTGTCGAGCAGGTGGAACACGCGCTCGGCACCGGCCATCGCCTGGAGCACCACGTTGTACATGTCGCCGATGACCAGAATCGGCTGAAAGAACACGCCGGTCATCATCATGAACGCGAGCAGGTCAGTAACCGTCATCGCCCCGCTGGCGATGCGCAGCCCGCCCACGAGCAGCGCGATGGCGATGAACAGCTGGCTCGTCACATCCATGAGTGGCAGGTACAGCCCCTGCGCTTTGGCGACCACGAGGTGCCGGTCGCGGTGCAGGTGGCAGATGCCGCGGAACATGGCGCTGTTGCGATCCTCGCGCGTGAACGCCTGGGTCACGCGGATGCCGGCGATGGACTCGGCGAGGTTGGCCGTCAGCAGGCTGTAGGTCTCCTGCACGCGCCGGTAGGAGTTGGACAGCAGTTGCCGGAAGCGCCAGTTGGCGAGGTAGACAAACGGCGCGCCCGCCAGCACCACGGTCCCGAGGACCACGTCGTAGGCGAGCATCACCGCGATCGCGTAGATCATCTGCACGACGGCGATGGTCAGGCGCGGCGCCACTTCGGCCAGCGCGCGGCGCAGGGCGTCGATGTCGCTCGTGCCGCGTGCGAGGATGCGGCCGACCTTGGTGCGGTCATAGAAGTCCATGCCCAGCACCTGAAGGTGCGCGAAGATCTCCGATCGCAGATCGCGCACCACGCGCTCGGCCAGCGTCGCCACCGCGACCTGCCGCACGCGCATGATGACGTACCAGAGCAGCGCCAGCGTCGTGAGGATGCTCACGCCGATGTAGAGCCACTGCGTGGGCGACACGCCGAGCCGGTCGCGCCAACTCTCGGGGTGCTGTTCGATGGCCCCGCCGATGGTCTGGGCGACCAGCAGCGGAATCGTTCCGTTGAGCACCGCCAGCACCACGGCGAGCAGCAGAATCGACCAGAACAGGCTCGCGTAGCGCATCATCCGGCCGGCGACGCGGCGCGTCATGGCCCAGTCGAACGGGCGGATGCGCTCGCCGGCGTCATCGCTGGGCGAGGCGGCCGTGAGCACATCGCCGGCCGTCAGGTTCGTCAGTCCCACCTGCGTCATGGCGCCACCTCCTGCGACTCGAGCGAGCCCGACTCTTCCCGCCGATCCCGGTCGAGTTGCAGCAGCGCTGCCTCGCGGTAGTGGTCGCTGTCGCGCATGAGCGTTTCGTGCGTGCCCTGCGCCGCCACGCGGCCGCGCTCGATGACCAGCACTCGGTCCGCCCGCCGCAACGTGCTCAGGCGGTGGGCGATGAGCAGCGTGGTGCGGCCGCGCATGATGCGATCGAGGTTCGCGGCGATGCGCACCTCGGTGCGGGCATCCACCGACGCCATGGCGTCGTCGAGCAGCAGGATCGGCGCATCGGCCAGGATGGCGCGGGCGATGCTCAGGCGCTGCCGCTCGCCGCCCGAGAGCGTCAGGCCGCGCTCGCCGATGATCGTCTCGTACCCGTCCTTGGCCGCGACGACGAACTCCTCGGCGATCGCATCGCGCACCGCACGCTGCACCGCTTCATCTGGCGCATCAGGCACGCCGAAGCGGACGTTGTTGGCGATCGTGTTCGAGAACAGGAATGGTTCCTGAAAGACGATGCTCACGGCGCGGCGCAGCGCTTCCGGGTCCCACTGCCGCACATCCACACCGTCAACAAGGACCCGCCCGCTCGTGGCGTCGTAGAACCGGCCGATGAGATCAAAGATCGTGCTCTTGCCGCCGCCGGCCGGACCGACCATCGCGACCGATTCGCCTGGTTCCACGACGAATGAAACGTCTTCGAGCACCAGCGGCGTGTCCGGCCGGTAGCGGAACGAAACATGGTCAAACTCGATGCGGCCGCGGATCTCTTTGGGCGCGTACGCATTCGGCGGCGCGGCGATCTCGATGGGCGCATCGAGCAGTTCAAAGACGCGCGCCGCTCCGACGAGCGATTCCGGTATGCTCGAAGCGCTGGAGACGATCGTCTCGACCTGGCCGGCCAGTTGACGCACGAGGCTGAAGAAGACCCACAGCGTGCCCAGAGCGATGCCGCCCGCCGCCGGGCCGAGGTTGACGAGATGACCGCCATAGAGCAGCAGAATCGCGATCTGCAGAAAGCCGAGCGTCGTGATCCACGGCAGCAGCGATGCGTTCGTTTTGGTAATCGCCATGCGCGCGTCGTAGGCATCGGTGTTGCGAACCGCGAAGCGGTCCATCACCTGGCGCTCCTGCCCGAAGCCCTTGACGACCTTGACTCCGATGATGCATTCCTGCAGCGTCTGGATGAACCGGTCGAGCGCCTCGCGATTCGTGCGCAGTCGGCGTTCAATCGAGCGGCTGTATCGGACGAGAATCCAGGCCTGCACCGGAAACACCGCCAGCAGCGCCAGCGTGAGCCAGACGTGCTCGCGGAACATGTAGAAGAGAAACAGCGTCAGTGCCGTGGCGGAGATGATCAGTTGCAGCACCACGCCCTCGATGAACAGCCGCACCGAGCCGGCGTCGCCGGTGACGCGGTTGATCAGCCCGCCCGAGTCGTGGGTGTCGAACCACGAGAAGCCGAGACGCTGGAGCTTGTCATAGAGCGCCGTGCGCAGATCGACCGTAATGCGCTGGATGAGCGTCTCGCTGCTCAGGCGCGTTCGATAGCGCGCGTAGGTGCGCAGCAGGGTGATGACCAGAACGGCCCCCGACGCCAGGGCCAGGGTCTTCCACAGCGGCCAGTCGGCCGGGGGCGCCACGCCCAGCGGCCAGCGGGGCGGGTCGCTCGACTCAGGCTGGGCCCGGTGACGGAGGATGTCCAGCGCCAGGCCGCTGTAGATGAAGCCGCACAGCGCCAGAGCCTCGACGCCCACATCCCAGACCAGCGCGACGAGGCAACTCCAGCGGTACCGCCACGTCAGGCCGAACAGGCGACGGAAGTGGTCGGCCCGGTTGGCGTGGGAGGCGGCAGTTTCGGGGGGTGCAGCCTGCTGGGAAGACTCGAACAGCGACACACGCGATCATAGGCGCGGCGGCAAACCGCTCGTATGATTGCGGCCTCGTCGCCACCTGATCGAGTCGGCTCGCCCGCCTGCGCGCAGCCTCAGACTCGCGGCCCAATGATTTGACTCTTTCGCGTCGGAACCACCCATGACCTCACCCGATTCGACCACTTCCACCTCCGGCGGCGCTTCGCGCCACGGCGGCACGCTCATCACCGGCGCATGCGGCGAGTTCGGCCACGGCCTGATCCGCACCCTCTACGACGCCGGCCACCGCGACATCATCGCCCTGGATGTGCGCGAGGTGGATGCGTCGCTCAAGCCGATGTGCCGCGAGACGATTGTCGGCGACATCACCGACACCGCCCTTCTCAGCCGGCTGCACGCCAATTACGAGATCCGCTCGATCTTCCATCTCGCCGCACTGCTCAGCACGCGCAGCGAGTTCAACCCCGAGGCGGCGCACCAGGTCAACGTCGTCGGCACCATGCACTTGCTCAAACTCGCGGTGGATGAGGCCATGTCGCACGGCTCGCCGGTGCGATTCATGTTCCCCAGCAGCATCGCCGTCTACGGCGTGGACAGCCTGCAGGCCAAGGCGCGCGCAGGAGCGGTGAGCGAGGACCAGTGCCTCGAGCCGACGACGATGTACGGCTGCAACAAACTCGCCTGCGAACATCTCGGCCGCTACTACGCCCGGCACTACCGCCAACTGGCCAAGGACCGGCCCAGCGGCGAGGCGCGAGTGGATTTCCGCTGCATCCGCTTCCCGGGCGTGATCTCGGCCTTTACCCTGCCTTCGGGCGGTACGAGCGATTTCGCGCCGGAGATGATCCACGCCGCGGCGCGCGGCGAGCCGTACGCCTGCTTCGTGCGCGAGGATGCCCGCATCCCGTTCATCACCATGCCCGACGCGATCGAAGCCCTCCTGCGCCTGCACGCGGCGGTGGCGACGCGGCTGACGCGCAGCGTCTACAACATCACCGCATTCGCCCCCAGCGCCGGCGAGATCGCCTCGATCGTGCGGTCACACTTCCCCAAAGCTGAGATCACCTTCCGCCCGGACATCGAGCGCCAGGGCATCGTGGACTCGTGGCCGGAAGACACGAAGGACGCGGCGGCCCGAGCGGACTGGGGCTTCAAGCCGCAGCACGACCTCCAGGCGGCGTTCGAGGAGTACCTGATCCCGAACATCAAAGCGCACTATACCAATTGACTGTTGGGGGACATGCGATGTCTGATCTGACCTTCATGGAGAAGAACAAGATTGAGAAGATACTCGACATGGGCGGCGGCTATGTCTTGGACTTCTCGAATCGTTCGTTATCCGAGTTCGTCGCCGATGCGGTCTCATGCAACATCTATGACAAGCGGTACGAGTTTGGCTCGGGTTCGAAGGCCAATCTACTTCGGAGGTTCTTCGCTATCGAGCCGAATCATTTGGTCGGAAGACTGCTGCGCGCCTTTCTGGAGTACATTCGTGAGACCAATCAGATGCCTGTTGACGATCTGTATGCGGATTGCCAAAGAATCGTGGATCGACTCCTGGCCGGTGCTCCCGTGCTTGACATTCACGTTCTGACGCCGCCGCAACGTGAGCGTACTTTTGACACTCTGGTGAACTCGATAAGGCAGGCGATAAACGACAATAAGCCGGAGACTGCACTGGATCGACTGCATACCTACGTCGTGAAGTATCTCCGCACAGTCTGTCAAGAGTGCGGGATCAGTACGCCGCGGGAGAAGTCGCTGCACAGCCTGCTCGGAGAGTACGTCAGTTACCTGAAGCGAACCGGTCGCATCGAGTCAATAATGACTGAGCGAATCCTCAAGTCGAATATCTCGACCATGGAAGCATTCAACAACGTGCGCAACGAGCGCAGCCTTGCACACGACAACCCGATCTTGAACTACCACGAAAGTCTATTGATCGTGGATCACGTGATCTGTTCGATTCGCTTCCTGCAATCGCTGGACCAAAGGACGACCAAAGAGCGTAGTCCCGTCGAAGCCGCGGTCGCGGACGATGTGCCCTTTTGAGCTTGCCGCTGATGTCGCAGTCAACCGAAGCGAGCGTCAATTGTCAGCGGGTGCCAATGCTCGCGCGATCTGCTGCGGGTCGCCCCTTATCCAAGCCTCGACGAATCGCCTGCCCTTTTCGGTTAGGCGAACGTTGAATGACGGCATTGAGGCTCCGAACATCCCCGCGCCAAGATATCGCTTTGAGATCTCCAACAACCCAGAAGTGATCAATGCTGCTAGGGCCGGCAGCCCGTCGCCAGTAAACCTGAATGGCGGCGCGAGTCTTGCTGGATCCTCAGCATCCTCGATGCGCCGCTCCTCGTGATACAGGATGAGGAGGAGGTCTGCCGTTGCGCGATTCGCATCGTTGAGTGCGACGAGTAGCTGCTTCCATGTGCGAATGGCCGCTTCAGGAATGTGACCCGCGGTGTGCAATGAGTGGCAGTTTGGGCAAAGTGCGAGCAGATTCGCGGGAGAGTTGTCGCCCCCCTGTTTGACCCACACGATGTGATGCAGTTCGAGGGTGAGGATGTGGCGGCAAACTGGATTCGCACACTTGTATCCGGCCTCCAGGAGAACCACGTCTCGCGTGACCGAAGGAATCGATTTGCGGCCCATCATGGAACTCCGACTCAAGGTGATCGAGCTTTTCATCGTTGAGTGCTCTGACGACGCGGACAAGTCTGACCCCCTCGGCGAACCAAAAAACAAACTCGACGGCTTTCGCCGTCGAGTTCGTTGTGCATATTGATCGTTGTATCAAGGCTGCACATTCGCGGGCTGCACATAGCGCAGAACCCGTCGGAACTGCCCTATGCGTGCAGCCCCTTGATACAGTCATTCAGGTTCGTCACTGGATCACCTCGCTTTCATATACGGGCCTCCCGGTCGCGGCGTCGACCCTCGGCGCACCGCTCCGGCCTTGAC
The DNA here is from genome assembly GCA_963205185.1 of Planctomycetota bacterium. Lineage (GTDB taxonomy): Bacteria > Planctomycetota > Phycisphaerae > Phycisphaerales > UBA5793 > UBA5793. Next base: position 80,949 of record CAUJHZ010000038.1, read on the forward strand.
TTCCCCGCACCGTCGCACGGGGCACAACGCCCGTCGCATCCGGGCTCGCGTAGAGCCGCAGGCGACGCTCGTCGGGAGTCGATCCATCCGCGGCAGCCGGGTTCTCCGACGCTCTGGATTTCAACCATCCCGATGCTCAAGAGTATCGTCGAAAACGGCGGATCGTCAAGAGAAATCTGCCCTCCGGGGCCAACGTCAGGCAGATTTTCTCTGGTCCGATCAAAGCGGCCCCGGCGGGCTCAAACGTCAATGTCTTGCGGTAAATTGCCCAGCCTCACCTGCTCGTCGAGGTACGCCTGGAATTCCCCCATCTTGTAGCTGATAAAGCAGAAGGCGTGTTCGAGCGTGACCCACTCGATGTCCGTCAGGTCCTTGTCCACGTCGTGGCGGAGGCGGTTGAGTTCGGCCAGCAGTTTCTCAGCCTTCACGGCTCATCCTTCCCATTCACCTGGATCAGAAAAATCGGATCGACCGCCCGATGGTAGTCACCCCCGGCTCGGCCGCAGGCGGTTCCACACGAGAGCCGCGCCGAAGAGCAGCGCGAGAATGAGCACGACCATCGGCCCGACGGGCAGGCGGCCGCCCATGACGCCGAAGGCCGCGAGGTAGCCCCCCACCATGCCGATCTCGCCGAGCACCACGCTCGCAACCAGCACGGTCGAGAGTCGCCGGCTGATGAGCAGGGCCGCGGCGCCAGGCACAATGAGCAGCGCGTTGACGAGGATAAGCCCGAGCAGTTTCATGCAAAGCACGATGATCGCCGCGATCATGATCAGCAGCAGGTAGTGCAGCAGCGTGGTGCGCACTCCAAAGACGCGGCTGACGGTTTCATCGAACGCGAAGAACACGATCTCCTTGTAGAGCAGCGCGAGCGCTGCGATGACCAGGAGCGAGCAGCCGGCCGCGAGCCAGACGTCCTGCGAGCGCAGAAAGAGAATGTTGCCAAAGAGCACGACATCCCACTGGGTGGGCGGCGTGACGCGGCCGGCCGTGAGCGCATCGTACCAGGCGAGGCCGCGCAGATGCAGGCGCATCTGGTCGAGCAGGAATCCGATACCCATCGCCGCCACGAGCAGGATGCCGATCGCCGTGTCGATCATGACCTTGCGGCTACGACTGAGCAGGGCGATGATGATGGCTGTGCCGATGCAGAAGAGAAAGATGGTCAGGTCGCGCCACCAGCCGCTCAGCGCCAAAAAAGCGGCCAGCCCGACGCCTCCAAAGCCCGCATGCGTGATGCCCTGGCCGATGAAGGCCAGGCGCTTGAGGACGATCACCACGCTGAGCAGAGAGCACGCGGCGGTGAGGGCGATGCCGGCCAGCAGCGGCGCGAGGAAGCGCGGCTCGAACACATCCCAGATGGTCATGGCCCGTCGTCCCGCAGCGCGATCCCGGCGAGGTTGTGGTTGAATACCTCGGCGAGCACTTCGCGCGTCAACCCGGATGGGGCGGCGTGGAAGTGCAGCCGGCGGTTCAGGCACGCCACCTGGTCGCAGCCGGCGACGATGGCGCGCAGGTCATGGCTCACGATGAGCACCGTCAGCCGATACGAGCGGTGGATGGAGTCCATGAGCTGAGCAAACTTCGCCTGGCCGACCTCGTCGATGCCGACCATCGGCTCGTCAAGCACGAGCAGGCGCGGCCGCCCCGCGAGCGCCCGAGCCAGAAAGACGCGCTGCTGCTGACCGCCGGAGAGGTCGCCCACCGGACTGTTGGCCAGATCAGCGATGCCGACCTGCTCGAGCGCCTGGGCCGCGGCGTCGCGATCTTCGGCAGACGCATGGCGAAACATGCCCGTGCGGCCGACGATGCCTTGGCGCACGACCTGAGCAACGCTGAGCGGAAAGCGGATCTCCACGTCGTGCCGCTGGGGAACGTAGCCGACCATGCTCGCGCGGCAGGCCTCGCCGGGCGTGCGGCCAAAGACGCTGATCTCGCCCTCGGTGGGTTTGATCAGGCCGAGAATGAGTTTGAGCAGCGTGGACTTGCCGCCGCCGTTGGGGCCGACGATTCCCAGCCGCGTGCCCACCGGAATGTGCATGGTGATGTCATCGAGCACGCGCACGCCTGGCACATATGAAAAGCACACCCGATCGACGCACACGGCGTCGCCGGCGTGATGATGCTCCAGTTCCGCGGAGTGGTCGTGTTGGCAGCAGTGCGCTTCAGCCACCGCCGTCCTTCGCCGCGACGTTGTCGCGCAGCCCCTCGACCAGGTTTTTCAGGTTCGTGCGCATCAGGGCATCGTACGTCTCGTAGCCGGTGCGATTCGGATCACCCAGCGGATCGAGCAGGCGCGGCTGGACGGCGCTGCCGAGCCCCTCGACCGCCTTGGCGTCGAACTGGGGCTCGATAAAGAGCGCCCGCACACCCTGCTCTTCAATGAAGCGGCGCACCTGCTGCAGGCGGGCCGGCGTCACGTCGTGCGTCTCCAGACTCAGCACCGTTGCCACGACCTCCAGGTTGTACTCCTCGGCGAGAGGGTTAAACGCATCGTGGAACGTGATGAGCCGGCGGTCGGTGATCGGCTCCAGTGCGTCCTCGTAGGCCACGTCGATCGCGGCGAGTTGCTCCTGCACTTCGGCTTCGCGCTGACTGATGGCGGCGGCACGGTCGGGGTGCAGCGCCGCCAGTTCCTTGGCGAACGCAGCGACAAGTTTGGAGGCGTTGCGGGGCACGAGCCAGACGTGTGGATTGGCGCCCGAGTGCTCGTGATCTTCGCCCCCGTGCGCGGCGTGGTCGTGGCCTTCGTGGCCGTCGCCCGCCTCGAATTCGCCGAGTTCGCCGCCCAGGATCGACATGAGGTGCACGAGCCGCAGGCCGTCTTCGGCCCGATCGCGATACGCCGGCGCCACCCAGTCGTCGATGCCGCCGCCGTTGGCCACGAGGATGGCGGCGTGATTCAGGGCGTCCACGTCGGCCGGCGAGGGCGTATAGCCGTGGCTGCTCACTCCCGGGGGCAGGATGAGCGTGACCTTGACCTCCGGGCCGGCCACCTGCCGGACGAGGTCGTAGAGCGGGAAGATCGTGACCACTACGCCGTCGCCGGCAGGCTTGGCGGAGCCGCCCCGGCTGCAGCCGACCAGAGCCAACGCTCCGGCAGCCGCCGCGGCGATCAGGAGGAGCACTGGCGCGAACCGGCGGCGCGTGAGCGACGTTTCAGGCATAGGAAGATTGTCCCCAATCGGCTCAGGTAATCCACTGCATTTGAAAGGCCGGCGGACCGATCTGCATACGGTACCGCATCGGCTGGGACGAAGTTCGCGGGATTTGGCGTCAATCTTGCCACCGTGCCCCTTGGCGATTACAGTTGGTTTTCCGGTCGGCCGGCTGCGGCTGGCGGGCAGGTTCGGGGTGGTAGCTCAATTGGGAGAGCGCTACGTTCGCAATGTAGAGGTTGTGAGTTCGATCCTCATCCACTCCACTTGAAGCGCCCAGGCATGGCCATGCCTGGGCGCTGTGCATTCAAAAGCGCCGCGCCATTCTGCTATGATGATGGCATGGCCATTTTTTCGCGCAACAAGAGTCGCACTGCTCCCGTAGCGGTCCCCGCCGCCCCGGCCCGCCCCGCCCCCATCGCCGCGTCGCACGCCGGGCTCGATCGCAACCTCGAAGCTCAGATTCAGACCATCGGCCGCGCCTTTCTCGAGAAGGCCCGCGGCCAGAAGGCAGGGGTGCTCAGCGCCCAGTTCTGGTCCGACAGCCTCATGGACTGGTCCATGAAGGATCCGAACTTCAAGGTGCAACTTTTCCGCTTCGTTGACGCCTTTCCGATGCTCAAGACGCCCGAGCAGGTGCACGACCACCTCGTGGACTACCTCACCCAGCCCGGCGTTACCGTTCCCTCGGCCATCTCGCTGGGGCTCAAGGCCGGCGGCATGGCCAAGGGCCTGTTCACCTCGACCGTGACCAAGCAGATCACGGGCATGGCCAACAAGTTCATCGCCGGCACCGACGCCGCTTCCGCCCTGCCCGGACTCAAGAAGCTCTGGGATCGAAACGTCGCGTTCTCCGTGGATCTGCTTGGCGAGGCGTGCGTTTCTGAATCCGAGGCGCTGGCCTACCAGGCCAAGTATCTCGATCTCGTCGAGAACCTCACGAGCGAAGTGGGTTCGTGGAAAGCGAATCCCAAACTCGAATCCGACTACCTCGGCGCCATCCCGCGCGTCAACGTCTCGATCAAGATTTCATCGCTGTACTCGATGACCGATCCGATCAATACCGCCGGCAGCATTCGCGCGCTCGTTGACCGGCTCGAACCCATCCTCGTCGCGGCCAAGAAGCGCGGCGTGTTCATCAACTTCGACATGGAGCAGTTCGCGCTCAAGGATCTCACGCTCGAACTGTTCATGGCCTGCTGCGAGAAGTTCGACTTCCACGCGGGCCTGGCGATGCAGGCGTACCTGCGATCCGGTCCCGATGACGCCCGCCGCGTCATCGACTGGGCCAAGCGCGCCGGCCGGCAGGTGACGGTGCGCCTCGTCAAGGGCGCGTACTGGGATTACGAAACGATCCAGGCCGAGCAGAAGGGCTGGCCGGTTCCGGTCTGGTCGCGCAAGAGCGACACCGACGCGTGCTTCGAGACCATGGCGGGTTTGTTCATCGAGAACATGCCGCGCAGCGCCGGCGAAGGCGGCGTCAAACTCGCGCTGGGTTCGCACAACGTCCGCTCCATCGCCCACAGCCTGGCGCTGCTGCGCAGCCTCGATCTGCCCGACGATGCGCTCGAACTGCAGATGCTGCATGGCATGGGCGATCAACTCAAGGCCGCGGCCGTCGAAACCGGCCTGCGCCTGCGCGAGTACGTTCCCGTTGGCGAGATGCTGCCGGGCATGGCGTACCTCGTTCGCCGACTGCTTGAGAACACCAGCAATGAATCATGGCTCAAGGCGGGCTTTGCGGACAATGCATCGACTGAAGCGCTGCTGGCCAACCCGCGCAGCAAGTCCGTCGGACCCGATCCGGGCATCGAAGCATTCAACTCGCTGCCCGAGCGGCACGCTCTGACCCCCGCGGTCGCGGGCGTGGGCGACGGACGGCCGTTCTTCACCGACCCGCCGCGCGATTTTTCGCAGAAGTCGGTGCGCGAGGCGTTCAAGCGCGCGGTCGATGCGGCCGTTGTGCCCAGCATCAAGGCGGATAAGACGGAAGCCGACGCCGAGCGTGCGTTGGCCGCAGCGCACGCCGCCCTGCCGCGCTGGCGCTCGACGCCGATCCGTGATCGCGCCAACGTGCTCTGCCGCGCCGCTGCGATTATGCGCAAGCGCCGCGATGAACTCTGCGGCATCATCATTCGCGAAGCCGGCAAGACCTGGCGCGAAGCCGACGGCGATGTCTGCGAGGCCATGGACTTCTGCGAGTACTACGCCCGCATGGCGGTGGCGCTCTTCGAGCACCAGCGCCTCGGCCGCTTCGTAGGCGAACTCGACCAGGTCGTGTACCAGCCGCGCGGCGTGGCCGTCGTCATCAGCCCGTGGAACTTCCCGCTGGCGATCCTGACGGGCATGACCACCGCCGCCATCGTGACGGGCAATCCGACGCTCATCAAGCCCGCCGGCCCGACGCTGGGCATCGCCAAGGTCTTCTACGACATCATGCTCGAAGCGGGTTGCCCGGCGGATGTCATTCACTTCATGGCCGGGCCCGGCCGCACCGTCGGCGCCAAACTCGTTCGCGACAAGCGCGTCGCGCTCATTGCCTTCACCGGCTCGATGGAAGTCGGCCTCGACATCGTCGGCGCCGCCGGCCAGGTGCCTGAAGGTCAGGGGCACGTCAAAAAGGTCGTGTGCGAGATGGGTGGTAAGAACGCCATCATCGTCGATGCGTCGGCTGATCTCGACGAGGCCGTGCTCGGCGTGCGCTACAGCGCGTTCGGCTACCAGGGGCAGAAATGCTCCGCGTGCTCGCGCGCCATCGTGCTCGATACCAACTACGACCTCTTCGTCGAGCGCCTCGTCGAGGCAACGCGAGCGCTCAAGGTCGGAAACCCCATCGACCCCAGTGTTGATCTCGGCCCGGTCATCGATGAGCCGGCCTACCGGTCGATCATGAAGTACATCGAGATCGGCAAGCAGGAAGCCAGATTGGCGCTTGGCGAAGATCTTCCGCCGGCCGAACAGCTCATGCCCGGGCGGCATTACATTCCGCCGCACATCTTCGTCGATGTGCCGCCGACCGCTCGTATCGCGCGCGAGGAGATTTTCGGCCCGGTGCTCTCGGTCATCAAGGTCAGGACATTTGAGGAGGCTCTGGAGTTCGCCAATTCGTCCCATTACAAACTGACCGGCGGCGTCTTCAGCCGCAAACCGTCGAATCTGGAGAAAGCGCGAGCCGAATTCCGCGTCGGCAATCTGTACCTGAACCGCGGCTGCACCGCGGCCCTCGTCGGCCGCCAGCCGTTCGGCGGCTTTGGGATGTCCGGCGTGGGGACCAAAGCCGGCGGCCCGGACTACCTGCTCCACTTCGTCGAGCCGCGCACCATCTGCGAGAACACGATGCGAAGAGGCTTCGCGCCGGAGTTGTGAGAGGAGAACGGGCCGGGTGACAGCCAGGCTCCCCCGCGAGATCGCCATGAACTGGCAAGATCGTCAGAGTCCGGATGCGAAGTGGCCCTCTTCCGGCGTAGATTTGCTGGGAGGATTGCATGCCCGACCACCTCGACATCGATGCCGCCCGGGAAAGGCTCAGGAGCCTCGACGCGGAAATCTCCCGGGTTCGCGCCATGCTGCCTGAGGAGAACAAGATCGCAGCGGCTCCGGCGGTACAGTGCCCCTCATGTGGCGCTGAGATGGAGCCGGGCGTCATCGTGGTCAAGGGCACGCTTTGGGGTTTCCTGCTGGTTGGCCTGTCGTATCAGCACCTGTACTTTCGAGGCGACGAAGCCGACGAGGACGAGTGCCTGATGACTTCAGGTGTGCCCAGCCGCGCTGATCGCTGCCCGAATTGCCACACGGTGCTGTTCAGGAGCCGTACCTGATACGTCGCCAACCGCCTGGGCATACGATTCCGCACACACGCCGGGGGCTACGGAGTGTGACATCATGGCCACTGCAGCCGGACAGGTGGACACGAAAAAAGCCCAGCGGCGGCCCCTTCGCTTCAATTCACTCGATGATGTGAGAGCCGAGATCGATCGGCTCGCGTCCTGCGAGGTGCGATCAACGGGCAATTGGACGCCCGCCCAGGCCATCGATCACCTCGCCGCGATCATCGAAGGTTCGCTCGACGGCATCCCCGCGCAGGCGCCGTGGTTCGTGCGCCTCCTGGCGCCGACGTTTCGCAACAAGGCCCTGCACCAAGGCATTCAGCCGGGCATCAAACTCAGCGGCGACATGCTCCGCGTCATGCCCTCCGACGACGTGACGATCGACAAGGCCATGGCGCGCATCAACCGCATCTTTGAGCGCCTCGACCGCGGCGAGAAGATGCTCCAGCCCAGCCCGGTGTTCGGCCGGATGACGCATGAGGACTGGTGCAACCTGCACATGCGCCACGCCGAGCTTCATCTGTCGTTTCACCACCCGGTCTAGTCGAGCGGATCGCCGAACCTCTCGAGCAGATGCCGGCACCGGTAATCGAAGATCGAGCGAAGATCGCGACGGACGAAGAGCGCGTTGACGAGAGCGCCGCCGATCAGGTCGTAGACCACGCGGTCGCCGCACAACGTGCCGCCGTCGCACGCCCGGAACGTATGCTCATGATGCCACATGCGATATGGACCGCGCAGCTGCTCATCCACAAACCGATGGGGCGGCTCCCACGCGCTGATCAGGCTGCGCCACCTGATCGGCAGGCCCCTGATCTTCAATCGATAGTCAAGCTGCACGCCCTGCCTCATCTCGATGGGGCGAGGTGTGAGCACTTCGAACCGAAGCGAGTCGGGAGTGATGGCGTCGAGGTTGGCCGCATCGGAGAAGAACTCGAAGACCTCTCCCACCGGCCGTGGCAACCACAACACTGCCCCAAGCTCAAAGCGTCCGTCTGCACGGTGGGGGAAAAAGACCACTCCCCGCTCGGTCGAAGGGCTTCGTTGATTCAGTTCAGCGTTGACGGATTCGACTGCGGTCACGGCAAATCAAATATGCCGATCGTCCGCGGCGGGTTCGCGTGGGTTGACGATACCGGTGAGTCCCCGTAGTCTGCTGACCCAGACGGTTCGTTCCGCCGAACCCGATACCGAAAGGCCCACCATGTCTCGATGCAGGTCGATTGTCTCTTTCCTGATCGTCCTGGCCCTGGCCGGTCTCCCGACCGCCCTCGCCCAGCCGGCCCAGCCCGTCGCGAATCCGCCCGCCCGGGGCGCCGACGAGCCGATCACGCTTGAACTCATCATGTCCGATCCGGACTGGATCGGCAACGCGCCGGAAAACGAGTACTGGGGGGATGACAGCCAGAGCATCTACTACTCCCTTAAGCGCCCGGGGAGCGACGAGCGCGACCTCATTCAGATCGATCGCACCGGCAGTGTCATCCGCACCGTAAGCGACGCCGAGATGCCCTTCATCGACACACGCGGCGGCTCGTACAGCAGCGACTACTCGTGGAAGGTGTACACGCGCGGCGGCAACCTGTTCGTCAAAGACTTCGCCGATGGAAAGGTCACCCAGCTCACGCGCACCTCCGAGAACATCAGCGGCGTCGAAGTGATGCACGGCGACAAGCGCATCATGTTCCGCCGCAACGGCAATCTCATCGTGCGCGAACTCGTCACGGGCATCGAGGTTCAACCCGCCGACCTCCGCGCGCAGGATGATCCCGACGAGCAGAAGGACGACAAGGGAAAGCCAGACTACCTGACGGCCCAGCAGGAGCGCCTGTTTGAGTTCATTCGCGAAAACAAATCGGACCGCGAGGCCTCGCGTGAGCGGCGCAAGCAGGAAACCGATGCCGATGCCACCCGGCTCAAGCCGTGGTATCTCGGGCGCGGCATTGACATTCGGGGAACAGACCTCTCCCCGGACGGCCGCTGGATGCTCGTGCGCACGGCCCGGAGCGGCGCCAAGTCCGGCCGCAACGACAGCATGGCTCAGTTCATCACCGAAGACGGCTACGTCGGCACCCGATCGGTGCGCGAAAAAGTCGGCACGAGCGAAGTTGTCGGCGAGAAGTTGATGCTTCTCGACCTTGAAACGCACGAGCGGCATGATCTCGATCTCAGTGTGCTGCCGGGCATCAGCGATGATCCGTTTGCGAGCAGCGCGGAGAAAGGCGAAGGCGCAAGCGGGGACGATTCCGGAGATGAGCAGAAAGAATCAACGCCCGAGGAGAAAAAGTCAGAGCCGCGTCCCGTGACCATTCGGCGCATCACATGGAACGAAGACGGCAGCGCCGTTCTCATGCAGATCTTTTCCGAAGACAGCAAGGACCGCTGGATTGCATCCGTGGATTTCAATTCGTTCGAACTGAAACCGCAGCACCACCTGCACGATCCGGCGTGGATCAGCTGGGGCTTTGCTGACATGGGCTGGCTCGCAGACGGCCACACTTTCTACTACCTGAGCGAAGAAAGCGGATACTCGCTCCTCTACAGCAAGGGCCTGGATGAGGATCAGCCGCGGCAGCTGACGCGCGGCAACTACGAGGTGTCGCACGTGCAACTCAGCCGCGATCGCAAGCGGCTGTTCTACACCGCCAACGAGTCGCATCCGGGTGTGTACGAAGCGTGGATGCTCGACATGGCGTCGGGTCGGCCAAGACAACTCACGAGCCTGGGCGGAGTGAACGAGTGGTCGCTCTCACCCGACGAGACGCACCTGCTCATCTCGCACTCGACGGCCACGCGGCCGCCGGAACTGTACGTTCAGCCGATCGACCCCCTGGGCAAGCCGAGTCAGGTGACGTGGACGGTGAGTGATCGCTTCACATCCAAGCCATGGATCGAGCCGCGCGTGGTGGAAGTGCCGTCGAGCGAGGCGGGCCGGCCGATCTACTCGCGGCTCTACCTGCCGCCCGGTCGCACCTCGGATCCGCGCGCCAGGCGGCCGGCGGTTATCTTCATTCACGGCGCCGGCTACCTGCAGAACGCGCACCAGGGCTGGTCGCACTACTTCCGCGAATTCATGTTCCACACCCTTCTGGCGCAGCGCGGCTACGTCGTGCTCGACATGGATTATCGCGCCAGCGCCGGCTACGGGCGCGACTGGCGCACCGCTATCTATCGCCAGATGGGCACGCCCGAACTGGTCGATCTGCGCGACGGCGTCAACTGGCTCACCGAGTACTGCAACGTCGATCCAAAGCGCGTCGGCACGTATGGCGGCTCGTACGGCGGCTTCCTCACGCTCATGGCGATGTTCTGCGAGCCGGACCTCTTCGCCTGCGGCGCGGCGCTGCGGCCGGTAACCGACTGGGCTCACTACAACCACGGCTACACCGCCAACATTCTCGACACGCCAGCCATCGCGCCCGAGGCATATGAGCGCAGTTCGCCCATCGAATTCGCCGAGGGGCTCAAGAACCCCCTGCTCATCTGCCACGGCATGCAGGATGACAACGTCTTCATGCTCGACACCATCCGCCTCTCGCAGCGGCTCATCGAACTGAAGAAGGAGAACTGGGAGGTAGCGCTGTACCCGGTCGAGCCGCACGCGTTCCGAGAGCCGACTTCCTGGCTGGACGAGTACCGACGTATCTACAAGTTGTTCGAAGACCACGTGTGGCCGGAGCCGCAAACGGGCGGCGTGTCGTCTACGATGCACGCTCCCGCGGGCGGCCGCTGAGCGCGTGGCTCAGCCTGCCGCGCACCAGGTCAAGGAGAGGTTGAGATGACCGGAATTGCAGAACCGATGAGCGCCTTTCGGCAACTGCCCTTCATGGGCGTCATTCGCGTCAACGAAGAGGCCATGAAGATCGGCTATCGCATGGGCGATCCGAACTGGTCCAACCTCGGCCAGGGCCAGCCCGAAGTCGGCGTCCTGCAGGGCGCGCCGCCTCGCTACGACCATCTCGACATCGATCTGAATGACCACGGCTACGGGCCCGTCGAAGGGCTGCCGGAACTGCGCCAGGCCGTCGCCGATCACTACAACCGCCTGTACCGCATCGGAAAGTCGTCGCAGTACACGATGGAAAATGTCGCGATCGCCGCGGGCGGTCGCCTCGCGCTGTCGCGCTGCGGCGCGACGATGGCCGACATCCGCCTGGGCTACTTCACCCCCGACTACACGGCCTACGAGGACCTGCTCACCACCTTCGACCATCTCGATCCGGAGTGGGTCGAACTGACCGCGGACACTGCGTTCCGCATCGATCCGGGCGAACTCGAAGCGCGCGTCGAGCGCGACGGCCTGGGCGCGCTGCTCATCAGCAATCCCTGCAATCCGACGGGCGTGGTGATCCACGGCGAAGAACTCGACGCCTGGGTGCGGATGTCCCGGCGGCGCAACTGCACCCTGCTCATGGATGAGTTCTACTCGCACTACGTCTACGGCAGCGCGTTCGACGGCCCGGTGAGCAGCGCCGCGTACATCGAGGATGTGAACGAAGATCCCGTCGTGATCTTCGACGGCCTGACCAAGTGCTTCCGCTATCCCGGCTGGCGCGTTGGCTGGGTACTGGCGCCGCGCGGCGTGATCCGCTCGGTCACCGCGGCGGGGAGTTTCCTCGACGGCGGACCCTGCCGGCCGATCCAGCGGGCCGCGATTGAAGTGCTCAAGCCGCAGCGCGCCGACCAGGAAACCGACGCTGTCCGCAAGGAATTCACGATCAAGCAGCGCCTCACCATCGACAGCCTGACCCGATTGGGCGTCGAGTTTCCCGGCAGGCCCGAGGGAACGTTTTACGCGTGGGGCAGCGTGCAGAACCTGCCGGCGCCGCTCAACGACGGCGAGGGCTTCATGCGCGAGGCGTTCAAGCACCGCGTACTCACGGTGCCGGGCGAGTATTTCGACGTGAACCCCCACCGCCGCCGCGTCGGCCGCTCGCCGCTGTCGGGCTTCGTGCGATTCTCGTTCGGTCCGCCGCGGGCGAATCTCCAGGCGGGCCTCGACCGGCTGGGCGAGATGCTCTCTTCGCGGCGATGAGGCGGGAGAAATGTCGGCAGGCCCCGTACCCATTGCGGGACGAGGCCTGCCGTGCCGGATGATGCGAGCGAGAAGAACTCTTCGCGAACTTACAGTCCGACGACCCGAGTGAGTACACAGCGAGCCTGCTCGGACGCCTGCAACTTGAGCCGGCCGCACGCGGCCTGCGGCACGTTGCCGCGGAAGATCGCCGTGCCGTTCAGATCTGCTGGCACTTGACCGACGATCGTCGCGTTGCGGAGGCTGAACTGAACTCCCGCGCAGCCGGGGACCGGCGTGCCGGAGCGGTCATTGAGCGAGTACGCGAGGATGACCGGCGAGCCGGGCACCGCGTTGGTCACGATCGCGGAGATTCGGCCGGGGCAGGTCCCCTGGATGGCGAGTTCGATGCCGGTGTCGATGGGGAGCAGTTCGAGGCTCTGTCCGCCGTCTGGATGCACGATCTGAATCTGCAGAGCCGTTTCAGGATTACCCAGCACATTGCCCAGCAGTTCGAGCTGGCGGGGATCCAGCGGCGTGCACTGAATGAGCGGCATCTCATTCACAACGTCGAAGAACGACGAGCAGAAGTCGGCGAACATCTGCGTGGTGAGTTCAGGCGTCGCGCCTCGCTGGGTCTGGAAGAAGCCTTCTCGGTGATCGATGCTCACGTAGACGAGGCCGTCGCCGAACGCCTGACCGCCGGCGCACGACAGCACGGCGCCGCCGGTATCGCTGTGCTTGTCGCCGACGCGATCGCCGTCCTTCGTCCACCACCAGCCGTCCTTCTTGATGGTGATGTCGGGGGAACCGGAATCGAACTCGATTACGGCCTCGTTGGGTGGACCGCCCACGGGTTCTTTGGCGACGGTGCCGTCTGAAAAGTCATGCTTGCTGCCGCCGCTCACGCCGGAGTCGCGCGTGAAGGGCGACTTGGACGTGATCGTGACCCCTTGCTTGGTCTCGACGTGCAGGTCGTTGACGTCCTGACCGGTCTTGTTCTGGAATCGGATCTTGCGGCTGCCGGCCAGCGAGAGGCTGGTCGCGCTGAGCAGGACCGAAGCGCCCAGCAGGGCGAGGACCATGGAATGCATGCGAGCGCCGTGGGCATTTGATGTAAGATGACGCGCCATGTTTGTAACTCCTTTCAAGAGTGGTTGTCTGGCTGGAAGAGCCGTGTTGGCCCCTCAACACAGAACTCGTTGGAGCGGGCTTGGGTGGACAGCGGGTCCAGCGATCTCGGACCTTGATCACGACGCGGCAACCCAAAAAACACGTTCGGGTGCGCACAATTCCCCGCACTCGAGCGTGAAATCGGCTATGCTGTATGCGGCTGGAGGTGACTCATGGCCGATCCGCGGACGTCTCGAAAGATCAAGCCCGTCGAGGTGCCGGCGCCGCCGCGCGAGGCGGGCGATGCCGCCGATGCGGCTGCGCGCGTGCTGCCGGCGATTTACGATGAACTCCGCGCGCTCGCCGCGAGCTACATGTCTCGCCGCCGGCCCGACCAGACGCTGCAGCCGACCGCGCTGGTGCACGAGGCGTACATGCGCCTGGCCGAGGGCCACGAAGTAGACGTCAAAAGCCGCACGCACTTTTTCGCCATGGCGGCCCAGGCGATGCGCTGGGTCCTGGCCGACCATGCCCGCCAGCGCTGTGCGGATAAGCGCGGCGGCGACTGGCGCCGCGTCACACTCAATGAGTCGCTGACGCCCGACAAGGCGCACGCCGAACTCGACACGACGACTCTGCTCGACGTGCTCGATGCGCTCTCGAAGAAGGATGCCCGGGCGGCGCGTATCGTCGAGTTGCGCTTCCTCGCCGGGCTGAGCATCGCCGAGACGGCGCAGGCGATGGACCTCTCCGAAGGTACGATTAAGAACGAATGGCGGTGGGTGCGTGCGTGGCTCATCGAGCAGCTCGCGCAGGAGCGGCCTACGTGAGCGACGTGGCCGGGTACGATCGCGCCAAGGAGCTCTTCCTCGCGGCGTACGAACTGCCCGCCGCTCAGCGCGCTTCGCTGCTCGATCGTGAGTGCGGCGAGGATGCCCAGTTGCGAGCCCGGGTCGAGAACCTGCTGGCGCTCGATTCCGCTGCGACCGACGTCGGCGAAACCAGCGGCTACGAAGGACCGAGCGCCTTCGAGCGGCCGCTGCCCGAGCGCATCGGGCCGTACCGCGTCACTGGCGTGATCGGCGAGGGCGGCATGGGCACGGTCTACGAAGCGGTCCAGCGCCGGCCGCAGCGGCGCGTCGCGCTCAAGGTCATTCGCGGCGTCCTCGCCACCGCGCAGGCGCTGCGGCGGTTCGAGCGCGAGGTCGAATTGCTCGGCCGGCTGCGCCACCCGCAGATGGCCCAGATCTACGACGCCGGCGTCCACCACGAGGAGGGGCTGGCCAGCCGGCCGCTGCCCTATTTCGCCCTCGAACTCGTCAACGGCAAGCCGATCACCGACTACGCCGCCGAAAAGGACCTCACGATCGAGCAGCGCCTGCGCCTGATCATCCGCCTGTGCGACGCGGTCGGTTACGCTCACGGCAAGGGCGTGATTCATCTCGATCTCAAGCCCGGCAACATCCTCGTCGATTACGCGGGCCACCCGAAGATTCTCGACTTCGGCATCGCGCGCGCAACGGAGCAGGAGCCTTCCGAAGCCGCCGACCCGGATCGGCCGCGCGTGGTCATGGGCACCGTGCCGTACATGAGCCCCGAACAGATTCGCGGCGAGCCCAACGAGATCGACACGCGCTCGGACATCTACGCGCTGGGGGCGGTGTGCTACGAACTGCTCGCCGGCTCCACGCCGCACGGCACCGAGCACTCTTCACCCGGCGAGGCGGTAGATCGCGTGCTGCAGGGCGATCCCACGCCGATGAACCGCGTCAGTCCGCGACACATTCCGCGCGATCTGGAGCGCATCGTTCTCAAGGCTCTGCGTCGATCGCGCGAAGAGCGCTACCAGACGACGCAGGAATTCGCGCACGATCTCGAGCGCTTCCTTGCGGGCCTGCCTGTCTCGGTTACGCCGCATACGGCTTTCTATGTCACGCGGCTGTTCGCGGCGCGACACCGGCTGGTCGTGGCGGCCGCCTCGCTGGCGCTGGTTCTGCTGCTGGCGCTGAGCGCGCGCCTCGCGGCGCTGAGCGTCGCGGCGCGGGACATCAAGGCACAGCGCGACGCGATGCGATCCATGATCGAGTCGATGGTCCTTCAACCGCTGGCGCCGCCGGATCCTGAACTCCATCTCGACCGACTCATGGAGTGGCGCGGGCAGGCGGCGGATGTGCTCGGTCCGGACGACCCGGTCATCGCGCTGCTCAATGTGTCAATCGGCCGGGCGCTGATGCTGTCGGGTCAGGAGGCGACGGCGCGAGAAGTGCTCGTTTCCGCGGGCAACAACGTGCTGACGCTGCTGGGCTGGAACGACCCGAGAACCCGGGCCGCTGCCGCCGTCGTCGCCGACTGCCTCGAACGCCTGGGCGAAGCCGACGATGCGCAGTGGTGGCGGGCGAAGGCTGAGCCATCGCAGCCTGATTCGAGTCCGCCCGGTTAAACCCGCATCGCATTCAATCCCCGGATAATCTCGGAGTCGCCATGATCGTCGCCGCTGTCCTAAGCCTGTCGCTATCCATGATCGCCCATCAACCAGCCCCCGATGCCTCGATCGATTCGCCCACGACGGTGTACATCGTGCGCCATGCCGAGAAGAGCGCCGCCGATCCTCGCGATCGCGACCCCGGACTCTCTCCAGCGGGCGCAGAGCGCAGCGAGGCGCTGGCGCGGACGCTGGCGGATGTGCCGATCGCGGCGTCCTTCGCCACCGAGTTCCGCCGGACCCAGCAGACCATCGAACCGACCGCGAAGTACCACGCCATCGAAGTCACCATCGCCCCGGCGCGGGACACGGCGGCGCTGGCGCAGCGGATCGGCGACGAGTTCCGCGGCCGAAGCGTGCTCGTGGCCGGCCACTCCAACACCGTGCCCGCTTTGCTCGCCGCCTTGGGCGCAGTGAATCCGCCCGCGCTGTCCGAGTCGGATTACGACGACCTGTTCGTCGTGACGCTGCGCGATCAGGGGCCGCCGCTACTCGTGCATCTGCATTACGGCGCCGTGGATCCGAGCGAAGCAGCCCGGGATCAACTGGCCGGTGAAGCGGCTGCGATGCTGGACGCCTTCCACGAAGCTGCCGCCAAAGCGGATGAAGAGCGATACTTTGACCGCTTCGCGGATGATGGGCTGTTCCTGGGCACGGACGCCACCGAGCGCTGGACGCTGGCTGAGTTCAAGGCATTCGCCATGCCGCACTTTCAAGGCGAGTCGGCGTGGGTGTACACGCCGCGCAGCCGGATCGTGAACGTCTCGGCTGATCTCGCCTCCGCGTGGTTTGACGAGCAGCTCGACAGTGAAAAGTACGGTCCGTGCCGGGGCACGGGCATGCTGCGCCGCCACGGCGGGCAGTGGCGCATCGTGCAGTATCACCTGACGATGCCGATCCCCAACGACCTGGCCGCCGAAACAGCCCAGCGCATCAGGGCGCACACGGGCGGCGGCAAGTAGCAGAAGCGCCTGCGCTCAGGCGGGGATATGCGATTCGTTCTTGCGCCGCACAACCTCAACCGTCGGCGGCTCTTTCTTCTCGCGCGGCCGCAGGTGCATCACCATGGGCACCTTCATGACCTTGTCGTGGTAAAGACAGTGGCCCCACAGGCCGTCCTCGCCATGGCAGTCGCCGTGATCGGCGCACGCGAGGATCGAGGCGCCCGCCTTCTGAAAGGCCTTGATGAGCGGCTCGATCTGCTTATCGACGAATTCGAGGCACCACGTCTGTCGGTCGCGGCACTCCTGAGCGTTGTTGCTGTGCTCGAGTTTGTTGGCCACGCACGGGTTGTTGTTCGGCCAGGTGGCCCCGCGGTGCCGGTACGGCGTGTGCGTCTCGCCGATGTTCATGAAGAGGAACAGCGGCTGATCGGGATGCGAAGCCATCTGCGTCAGGAGGAACTTCACCTGCGCTTCGACGTCGGTCGCCGTGTAGCGGAACTTCTGAAACTCCGAAGTCAGCATGAAGCAGGTGGGTACCTGCGGGTCAAACCAGCGCATGGCGCCCGTGCCGACTGTCATGTAGCCGAGGCGATTGAATCCCTCGATGATGTTTTTTCCCTCGAGCTGCATGTAGTCGTCAGGCTTGCCCGGCGCGATGCGGTTCTGCAGGCGGAAAATGCGGCCGACCGTGGGGTTGAGCAGTGGCTCGCGCGATTGGCCGACGCGCGGCGTGATGCCCACGAACATGGCCGTATGCGAAGGCAAGGTAAAAGTCGCCGGCGCCTCCGCCTCGATCAGCGGCCCAATCGACTTGAGATTCGGACACTCGGCACGGACGAACGTGTCGTAGCGGCATGAGTCGAGCGTGATGAACAGGACCGAATCCGGATGGACGCCCTGCTGCTCGACGGCCGCCAGCGCCTGCTCGGGATCGACCTTCCGCGCCTGCCGATTGGCCCAGAGCCGCGCCAATTCACCCTTGTGCATGGCTCGCCGCGCGAGCCGGACGATTTTTCGAAGCTTTGGCACGCCGGCCAACCTCCTCGGTCAGTCGCGAAACCTCGCCCCCTCGTGGTTCGAAAACAGCTCGAACGGACTCATCAGGCTGCGCGGCGGTCGCGACTGCGCGAAAGACCGGCGAGCCCGGTGGCGAGGGTGGCGACTCGCTCTGTGCTCGAATAGTAGAACCATCTTGCAAGGGTGGGTAATCCCACCGCGCCGGCTTTCGCGGCAAGTTCGACTGCGGATTGCGTTTTGTTGCGGAAGCTGGCAATTCTATGGGACGCGGTCAGGGTTGCTCGATCCCTTTCAGTTTCCGCCAGGCTTCAACGTAGCGCCCGGCTCGCGGGTGATCCTCTCGCCACTTCGGCCCCTCGGCCCCGTCGGCCAGCAGGTAGAGCCCCAGCGCCGCCATGCGGTCGATGCGGCTGAGATTCTCGTAGTCCACCTTCTCCCAGTGGTCGCCCCGCGCGTGATAGTCCGGGTACTCGTACGCGACGCACAGCGTGTGCGCCGGGATACCGCGGCTGGCGAAGACGACGTTGTCGCTGCGGCCAAAGAACGACTCGCTGTTGGCCGGATGGTTGAAGACCTCGACGCCAAACACCCCGCCGGCCTCGACGAGCGAATCGGCCAGCGTCGAATACGCAAAGCCCGTCAGTGAAGCCCGGCCGATCTGCGGACCCTCGGTGCTGTCGGTGCGGCCGACCTGCTCGAGATTCAGATTCGCAATCGTCTTCTCGAGCGGCACGATGGGATGGGCGGCGTAATACTGCGAACCGAGCATTCCCTTCTCTTCGCCGAACACGGTCATGAACAGAATGCTCCGTGCCGGTCGATCGGCCTCGGGCAGCGAAGCGAGGGCCCGCGCCAGCGCGATGACGCTCACCGTGCCGCTGCCGTCGTCGTTGGCGCCGTTGAAGATGCTGTCGCCCTCGACGGGCGAGCCAATGCCGAGGTGGTCGTAGTGCGCGGTGACGATGACGTATTCATCTCGAAGCGTCTCGTCGCTGCCGCGCAGCATTCCGACGACGTTGCACAAACGAGCCCGCTCGTCGTGCGGCGGCCCGAGCACCAGGTCGGCGGCGGCGGTCGCCGGCCCATTCTCCAGGGAGTCAAACAACTCTGCCACCGCCGGATCATGCGACCAGAGCAGCGGAGGCTGCACGCGAAAGCCGCGGCCGCGAGATTGAGGCGACTGCGGATCGATCAGCTCGCCGCTACCAAAGCCGCTGCCCTTCTCGCTGGCGCGGTCGATCGATATGACCGCCGCGACGCCGGCCTGCGCCAGGCCCGGCAACAGCGCCTGCATGGCGCGGAAGGCGTCGCCGCGCTCGCGCAGGCTGAGAGTGCGAAAGTTGGGTAGATCAGTCAGCACCACGGCGCCCTTGAGCGCCTCGGCGTCCATCGTCTCGAGCGCCTCGGGCGCACTCGCGGCTATGCGGATCAGCGGTGCATCATGCAGCGAAAGTTCATCATCGGTGAAGATGGTGACTTGGCCATACTTGAGCGCGATGGTGCGCCCGGCTGCAGTGATGCTGGCTGAGAATGCATCGCTCGCGCGGCCGCGAACGAGCCAGTCGGCCGTCTGGAAGTACCCATCATCACCGACCGCCTCGAGCCCCGCGCCGCGGAATTGCGCTGCAATGTACTGGGCCGCGACTTCCTGGCCGCGCGACGGCGTGTCGCGACCTTCGAGCAGATCGCTGGCAATGAACGACAGGTCGCCCGAAAGCGACTGCGGCGTGATGCGATCCAGGGCGACGCGCAGCGAATCAGGCACGCGTTCCCACACATCGGACGCCGCCGGCTCCTGGGCCAGGCCCGCGCCCGGCACGACGGCAAGCACAGCGCTCAGCGCCAAAGCGCGCGGCGCGTGGAGCAGAAACGTTTTTCGCATGGTGAGTTCCTCAGGGCTGCCCGGACGACGGCGCGGGTTTGTGCCAGTCTTCGCCGAGACGGCGCGGCCAGTAGTCGTCCGGCGGCGGGGCGTTCACGTCGCCGTCGGGCCGGATGTGGCTGTAGATGCCTTCCTTCTCTTTGTCATAGGCGACCCGGCCGTTCACCACCGTCCAGCGAGCCAGCGTCATGTAGTGCAGCAGGTCGCCGTCGGTGATGACGAAGTCGGCGTCTTTGCCGATCTCAATCGAGCCGACCCGGTCGTCGATGCCCAGGATGCGAGCCGCGTCGATGGTCACGGTGCGCACAGCGTCATCGTTGCTCAGCCCGCCGCGCACGGCGAAAGCCGCCTCGAGCGCCAGGTGGAGCAGATCGCGCCCGGCGAGACCACCGAGGCTGATGCTGTAGCCCGGCCCGAAGAGGCTGCCGACGGGCGTCACCGCCACGCGCATGCCGTGGTCGTGCAGGATCCGCGCATTCTCGATTGTCGAACCCGTGGGCCGGTTGAATTGCGGATCCTCATCGACGCGCTGGCGCGGCGTGATGATGGCGGCCATGCCGGCCCGCGACATCCGCGGCGCCACCGCCCACGCTTCGTAGGCTCCGCGCACGACCATTCGGATGCCGTAGGTGTCGGCCAGTTCGCAATACTGCAGCAGTTCGTGCGCGTTGTTGGCGTCAATGACGGCTACGGCGTCACCCTTGAGCAGCTTGAGATACGACTCGTACTGGCCGCGGATCCACTTGTTGTCGGGTTCTTTCGCGTCGGGATTGCGGCGCTTGTCTTCTTCCCAGGCGGCCACGTCGCGCAGGTACTGCCGCACCCGATCGAGCCCTTCGCGCACGCGCCGCTTGCCGCCCGGGTCGCGCGACGACCAGGAGAGCGACTCAAAGAGATTGCGGCGCACGATCATGTCATCGAGCGTGCCGTAGGTCAGTTTGGCGGCCACGTCGCCGCTCACGGCGGTGGTGATGCCGGCTGCGAGCGCCAGCGACATGTTGAACGAATAAACATCGGTGCCGTCTTCCGGGCTCGATCCGCTGTGGATGCCGCTGCTGCGCACGGCAACGAGACCGGGGTAGACGTGCAGACCGGTTGCATCGACCGACTCGGCGTCTTCGGGAACCTGCAGGTTGTTGCCGATGGCGAAGACGCGGCCGTTGCGGCAGAGAATCGTCGCGCCATCGAGTACGGGGCCGGAGACGGTGTGCACGATGCCGCCGGTCACGGCGAACCAGCGTTCTTCTTCGATCTCTTCTTCCTCCGCCGGCGGAGCCGGGGCCGACGGCGGGGTCGGAGGCGGCTGCTCGCCGCGGCGGCCGCGGCGGGGCTGCGCCAGGGCCGGCGCCGCCATGACTCCGATCAGCAGGCCGACAAAGAGCATGCGAAGCCGGACCATTCCCATCGCCATCATCGGTTCGCCTGCCTTTCGTCGCGCTCCCAAACCACTTCGCCGCCGATCATCACGCGCTGCACGCGGGCTGCCGGGTCGAGCACATCGCCGTCGAGGAAGATGAGATCAGCCGTCTTGCCCTTCTCGATCGATCCGAACTTCTTTTCCATGCCGATGAACTTCCACGGATTGAGCGTGATCGCCCTGATCGCATCCGCCCGGCTGAGCCCGGCACGGACCTGGTCCGCCAGGCGCGTGCGGTACTGTTCGAGTTCGAAGGTGCTGTCTGAGCCGGGCGTCAGAGCGACCTCGCAGCCATTCTCGATGAGCAGGGCGACGGGGTTGTTGCGGTTGACCGTCTGCGGGAACCGGCCGATGAGTCCGTGCGCGAGCACAAACGCCTTCTGCTCGCCGAGTTGCTCGGCGACGAGATGAAAATCGGTCGAGATCCCCAGCCGCAGGTAATAGTTGTGCGCGAGTTCCTTGTGGTCGTCGAGCACATCCTCGGCGTGCAGGTAATCCGAGGCGCTTCCAAGAACGATGAGCGCCTTGACGCCGGCTTTCTTCTGAATGAGATCGACGAGGGGCTGGTGGGCGGGGTCGATCTTGGGCGGCTCAAATTCCTTGGGCTTTTCTTCATTGGGCGGTTCGCTCTTGCCGCCTTCGACTGGTTTGGCTTCGGCGGGTTTGGGTTCAGCCGGCGCGGGCGGGCCCTCTTTCTTTTCACCGCCTGCTTCTTCCGCTTTCTTCTTCGCCTCTTCGGCTTCTTTCTTCTGCTTCTCTTCCCAGTCCTTGCGGGCCTTTTCGACCTTGTCGATCTCGGCCTGGGCCTGCTTGAGCGCGCCGCGGAGCGTGCCTTTGTCGCCGGAAGGATCTGTCATCCACACGAGGAGGTAGTTCTGCGCATCGAGCACGCGCAGGTCATCCGCCCCGGCGGTTCGATACACGCTCGCCACGCCTGGAATGCCGCCGCCGGGCGGGCACCACGCCACCGCGGTGTAGCCGTTGCTTACGAGCGGCTCGAAATCGATTTCGCTGAGAATGACGTGGTCGGCGCCGGTGTAGTTGCCGTGCACGCCGCTGCGGTTGTAGTTGGGCAGGCCGAAGCGGCTGAAGGCGTTGAGCAGGCCCGGCATGACGGTCTGGCTGGACGCGTCAACCACCGTGGCGCCAGCAGGGTACTCGAGGCGCTTGCCCACGAGTTCAATCTTGCCGTCGCGAATGATGATGTCGCCGCCGTCGATCTCCTCGCCGGTGACGGTGATGATGCGCCCGGCCTTGACGACGACGATCTTTTCGTCGTCGATGCGCGCCTGCGCCGAACTTACCGTCAAAGCGACACCCATTGCCGCAAGAAGGCCCATAAAGCGCAAAAGGGGATTGAATCGAACTCTTCCACTCAGATTCATCTGACTTCCTCTTTTGTGTCTCTTGTGCCTCTTCGCGGCCAGTGCCGCCTTCAGAACCGGCGCATGCCTTCGCGAGCGTCGCGCACGATTTTGCCGTCGATGACCGTCATCCAGCAGACGGAGCGCGGATCGATCGGGTCGCCGGACCAGATGGCAAAATCCGCATCCATGCCGGGCTTGAGCGAGCCGACACGATCTTCGAGTTGCAGAGCTTCAGCGCCGATGCGCGTCAGACCGCGGATGGCTTCGTAGGTCGTCCAGCCGTAGTAGCACGCCATGGCAGCCTGATAGGAGAGTTCTTCCTGCGGGATGACAGGCGAGTCGGTGTTGATGCCGAGTTTGGGAATGCCGCCCTGCCACCACCGGGCTGCGTTGCCGAAGATCTTGCGCTGCGTGCCGTCGAAGTAGAGTTGGCGCGGGCCGTTGATGGTGATGACGTCCTGACCCTCGATGACCAGAGGCGCCGTCTTGTAGCCGTCGAACGTGCTGTGGTCGAGAACCGTCTTGATGCCGAACTGCTTGTGCACCAGCATCAGCGTCATCATCACGACCTGGTACTGCTGCGTGTGCATCGAGGCAATAAACTTGCCGCTGAAGAGGTCACGGAATGCGTCGAAAGTGGGGCTGAAAAGAGGCTGCTCTTCTGTCTTGCCCGCTTCGAAGTCATCCCACGCCTGGTCGTAGTCCTTGGCTTCCTGCAGCGTCTGGCGGAGGTTGTAGTTCATGAACGAGCGGCCGACGCGGAACCAGTAGCGCTCCGGGTTGCCGGCCTGGGCGATCTTGATTGACGCGGGGAACTTGACGACGAGGTCTTCGACGAGCCCGTCGCCGAACTTCACGGCGGTGCCCAGACCGCTCATGTTCGTGCCGCTGCCGGAGATCAGAAGCGCGGTCGTCACGCCGCCGGCGCGGGCGAGTTTGAAGTTCTCCGTTCCCGGGTTCACCGACTCAAGCGTGCGCAAATCGGGGTTGGTCAGGTAGACATAGTCGTGCAGGTCGGTCGAGGCGCCGGCTTCGTGGCAGTGCAGTTCGACGAAGCCCGGCACGAGCCAGCACTGCGGCATTTCGATGACCTGCACGCCATCGGGAACATTCACCTGCGACGCCTTGCCAACCTGCTGAATCTTCCCGTCCTTAACGAGCACGACCGCGCTGTTGATCACGCTGTCGCGATCATCCATCGTGATGACCTTGCCGACGCGGTACGCACTGATTTCCTGCGCCTGGGCCGGAATTGCGAACGGCATAGCCGCCAGGAGGCTCAGAATGCACCAGCGAGCAGCGCTGCCTGGGTGTGCGGATGGGTGACAGGATTGGCTTTGCATGGATGTCCTCACTGCGCTTCTTGCGCCTCTTGGCGGCCGGTTCATGACGTTCACCGCTGCACCTCCCGGCCGTTGATGAACACGCGCTGCACGCGCGTCGATGCGTCGAAGGGGTAGCCGGAGAAGATGACGAGATCGCCGTCCTTGCCCGGCTCAAGCGAGCCGACGCGATGATCGATCTGGTACATCCTGGCCGCGCCGATGGTCATCGCCTCGAGCACATCCTCGCCCGACATGCCGCGCTCGATGGCATAAAGGCCCACCGTCGGCAGGGTGCGGGCGCCGTCTTCGGCATCGCTCTGAAACGCGACGGGAATCCCCTGCCGCCGGAGGTCATCGCCCTGGTGGTAGGGCTGGCGCTTCTCGCTGCGCATCACACCGGTCGGCAGCACCACTCCGGCCTTGCCCGCCTTGATCTTTTCAATCGTCAATCGCGCATCTTCAGCGCCGAGCAGCACGATGTGTTCGATCTTGTACTGCTCGGTGAGCACGGCCAGGACCGCTTCAATCTCCGCGGCCGAACCGGCGGACACGAGCGCGGGGATCTTGCCCGTCAGCAGCGAGCGGATCGGTTCAAGCGCTTCATCGATCGGCGGCGGCAGCGGGCGGCCATCTTCGCCGGTGGTCTTGCGGCGCGTGCGCGTCACCTTGAACTGCGTGCTCTGCTTGTCGATGCGGCGCATCTCGATCTCAACCTGGATCATGCCGCGCAGCCCTGCCGTGCCCTTGATGTGGTCCGGCTCGATGATCTCGCCTTCCCAGAACGGCGGGGCGGGCAGATCCACGGGCGCGTCGATCTCGACGGTGCCCGAGACCTTCGTGCCGTTGAGCGTGCCGGTGATGCGGTGCTCAACCTCCGTCGCCTCGGGCGGATCGGTCATGCGGCCTTCGATCTGATTCCCATTAAGATTCAGCGCGACCTTGCCCTCGACCGGTTCGGGCATCGGGCCGCCCGAGGCGCGAACTGACCAGGTGCCGGTGATCGGATCTTCTTCCGGCTTCCTGGCGGGCTCCTCGATGACCTCAGGCTGCTCGACGGGCTCGAGTTTGCCCTCGGCTTTCTTTTTCTCCCACTCGGCGAGATCCTTCTCGTACTTCTCCCACTTCTCGAGATACTTCTTGCCGGCCTCGAGCGGCTGCTTGAGCGAACCTTCGATCGACTCCGGATCGTTGCCGCGCACGTCGAACGCCACGGCCGCAGTCGGGCTGATGATGCGCTGCTCGCGCGAATCGCCGGCGGTCTTAACGGCCGTGATCTGCGAGCCGCGATTGTGGAAGCGATACGGCGCCGCGAGCACGGTCGTCACACCCGCCGCGGCGACGCGCTGCTCAGCCACGTCGGTCACGCCGTAGAGAGGCGCGAGCGAAAGATTCGGCGACAGCGCGCCCGAGTCGCCTTCGAGGCCGAGATGACCAAAGCCGTCGATGAGGCCCGGCGCGATGAACGAGTCCGGGCCGGCATCCACGACCTTTGCGTCCACCGGCACGGGAACGCGCTTGCCCACAGCGACGATGCGGCCGTCTTCAATGAGCACCGAGCCGCCGTCGAGCCAGTGGTCGCGGCCGAGCCAGATCGTCCCGCCGCGCACGACCAGCGACTCGCGAGCGGGCGTGCTCCACGCGGTTCGGCCGCCGACGTAGACGCGCTGCACGTGCGTCGTCGTGTCGAGCGGGTGGCCGGTGAGTACGAGCAGATCGGCATCGCGCCCCGGCGCGATGGAGCCGACGCGATCGCCCACGCCGAGCAATTCAGCGGGCACGCGCGTGATGGCTTCGAGCACGGTTTGTTCACTCAGGCCGGATCGCCTCGCCATTGCGGCGCCGAGACGAAGATCGATATCCGAGCCGGCGGCCGTCATCGACAGCGCCAGGCGCACGCCTTCGAGCGCCGCGAGGTCAGTTACATCCGGCACGAGCGCATCGGGATCAGAACCCACGTTGGCGCCGGGCGAATGCAAGTCTGCATCAATCGTGTAGACGAGCGGCACGCCGGATGATCGCAGTTCATCGGCAACGTTCGACGCTTCAAACCCGCCGACGAGATAGCCGCCGCGACCATTCGACGCGAGAAAACCGATCGCCCCGACGATGTCCTCGGCTCGCTGCGCCTGGACGCGGAGCAGATGCTTTGCACTCCACAACTGACCGAGGATCTCGCTCTGGTAGTCGTACTCCTGGCCGGGCTGGCGCGGGCTCACGGCACCGGCGATCGCCTCGCGCAGCGCCAGGTACTGATCGATCCTCGACGACGGCCGCTGGCGCACCGCCGGCTCGATGAGATTGTCCGGCGAAGGCTTGGTGAGGAACTCGACGATGTTGGGCGGATTAAAGACCGATTCGCCGAGGGTGATCGTGAGATCGCTTGAATCGATCAGCACGCGCGACGCGGCCGGCCCGGCCAGGCGCACCACGGCCCCCTGCCCCCCCACCAGCCGATGCCAGCCGGGCGAGAGGTGCACCGTGGTCACTCCGCCGGCCAGCAGCGAGCGATAGTCGCCATACACATTGAACGCATCGACCGCGCGATATCCCGGACCGATCGACTCTTCGCCGCTGTGCGAGCCGGCCAGATCGGACGTGGCGGCAACAAAGCCGGGTGTAATCGTCGCGTCGGGCAGGTGCGTAACCGAAACGTCCGCGGGAATATCAACCTCTCCGGCGCGACCTACGGCGGCGATGCGGCCGTCGATGACGAGA
This sequence comes from Planctomycetota bacterium, assembly GCA_963205185.1. Lineage (GTDB taxonomy): Bacteria > Planctomycetota > Phycisphaerae > Phycisphaerales > UBA5793 > UBA5793. Next base: position 107,210 of record CAUJHZ010000038.1, read on the forward strand.
ATCACGCCGTCCTCGATCACCCAGTCGAGATCAGGCGAGACCGGCATGATGCGGCCGGCGCGGAGCGCGAAACTCGGCCCGTCCGCGCGAGCGGCCGGAGTCAACGCCAGAAACAGAACCGTCACCACCGACGCCAGCAGCGTGCGCAGCGATCTCATTGGCCGTCTCCCCGGCGCCGTCGCTCGCGGCCGCCCTCCGCGGGCGAATCGCCGCCGCCTTCGGCGGGGCTGGGCTCAGCGCCCGGCTCGCCGGCGGGCTCCTGCTTGGGCTGCGCCTGCTCGGCTTCCTTGGCCTTCGCGGCCTCCTCAGCCTCCTTTTTGGCTTGCTCGGCCTTTCGCTGCACATCTTCAAGCCGGAGGATCTCGGCCAGGCGCGGATCATCATTGCGGTCGTAGGCCATGATGCCGTCGATGTACACCTGCTCGACCCACGATCCAAAGTCGAGCGGGTCGCCGCTGTAGATTACGAGGTTGGCGATCTTGCCCGGCTCGATGGAGCCGAGCCGATCGCCCATGCCGAGCATGGTGGCCGGATTGAGCGTGATCGCCTCAAGCGCGGTCTGGCGGGGAATGCCGTTGCGCACGCACAGAGCCGCCTGGTAGGTCAGATAGCGCTCGGCCATCGACGAATTGGGATTCGGCTGGAGTGCGAACATCAGCCCCGCTTCGTGCACTTTGGCGGGAATGAAGGTCTCGCTGATCTCGCCGGTGATCGGATCGCGCTCGCGGTAGAAGAGATCTTCGGGCAGCACGACCGGCCGGCCGGCTTTCTTGAGTTCGCCGATCGCCTTGAACGTTTCATCGCCCAGCAGCAGGATGGTGTGGTCGATAAAGCCCTGCTCGGTCGCCAGCGCGACGGCGGGGGCCACATCCATGGGCGCGCCGACGTAGATCCATGCGTCGAAGTCGCCCCGCTTGAGGCGCATGAGGTTCAGGTGCGCATCGTCGTAGTCGGCGTCGAGCAGCTTGTCGCGGCCGCGCTTGGCCGCTTCGCTCGGGCCGACGTCGACTTTCTTCTTGTCCTTCTCGAGTTCGTCCTCGTACTTCTTTTCCGCGATGGTGTCGATGTACTCTTCCAGTTCGCGGAAGGTCTCGCGGAACGTAGCCATCTGCTGCATGCGGTCATAGCCGTTGCGCGGCGAGGCGCTCATCTTGATCGCGGTGTGAAGATCGAGCGTCATCTCGTCAGGCGTCAGGCCGATGGGCCGCACGACGCGGCTCATCCCGGCGATGACCGTGTTGTGGCCCTGAATGACGTGAATCGTCGTGATCCCATCGCGCAGCGCATCTTCGAAGTACAGCCGCGAAGGGTCCATCGCGTCACCGACGTCGAGGAAGGGCGCGACCGGCAGGCTCTCGTTGGCGATGTCCAGGCCGCGCCAAGACTGCGGCTCGATAAGCCCGGGCATGATGACCTTGCCGGAGCAATCGACCTCCATCGCGTCGAAGGGAACTTTCACGTCGGCGCCGACGGCGGTGATCTTGCCACGCTCGATCAGGATCGTGGCGCCGTCGATTTCCGGTCCGGCGACGGGAATGACCCGCGCGCCCGTGAGGGCGACTTTCTCAGGGGGAGCAGCCAAGGCGGGTTGCCGGCTCGAAACAGCAAAGCACGTCGCGACGGCCACACCAATCAGGCCACAACGCAGAGGTTTCATCAACAATCGCTCCCGTCTACAGATTCAGACTCACTCGACGCGCCTCAGCGGGCGTCGTAGACCACCTTGCCATCCATGACCACCGCCACCGGGCGCGAGGTCGCTCCAAACGGCTCACCGTTCCACACGACCACGTCGCCGCGCTTGCCGACTTCGATCGATCCCACTTCGTCGGCGACGCCGAGCATCTTCGCCGGCGTCAGCGTCACTGCCTTGAGCGCCTCGTCGAAGGTCAGGCCGGCGCGCATGGCGTACATCGCCTGCCGAGCCAGCCCATCCTCTTCGCGAAGATCCATGGCGGTGATCGCCGGCTGCAGCCCGGCGTCGACCAGCATCTTAATCGTGGACAGAAGCGACTCGCGGGTTTCTTCCGAAAACGCGCGCACACCGGTTGGATCGACGTAGATCGGGCCGAAGATGACAGGCGCATCGTGTGCCGTGATGGCCGGCATGCACTTGTACGCTTCCGTCGCCTCGACGAGCGTGAACTTCAGGCCGAACTCTTCCGCGAGGCGATAGGCTGTTTCGATGTCGCGCTGCAGGCGGGCCTTGATGCGCAGCGGCGTCTGGCCGCCTCGAATGGCGCTGAGCGATTCGAATGCCTCGACGGGGGGCTGGTCCGCGCCGGTCACGGGCTGCCCGGCCGCGTGCTTCTCGGCGTCATAAAACGCCTTGCGGAAGACCCACGCGACACCCATGCGCGAATTGGGCCGGCGGGTGCGGTTGGTCACGTATGTGCCGAACGGGCTCTGGTTGCCGCCGCCGAACCGGAATGAATCGGAGCCGAACGAGGCGAGGACATCGCCTGAATCCTGCATGACGCGGCCCTTGATCGGTCCGGCCGTGCGCACCACCGCGCCGCGCGGCCCGATGACCGCGGCCGAATCCGGCGCTGCGAACACCGTCGTGACGCCGCCGCGCACCAGGCGATCAAAGTCCGGCGAGCGGAAGTTGATCGAGTCAACCACATAGGTATGCGGCACTACTTCGGATGACGATTCGACAAGCGACGAGCGCGGCGCCAGGCCGGAGGCATAACGCAGCCGATCCATGCCCGACATGATGACCTGCCCGCACACCGGGCAAACGTTGCCTTCACCCATTGCTTCGTGCGAACTGGCCAGCGCGCATTCGCTGCCGTCGCAGCACGATTCGCCATCCACCATGTTGTCCGGCTGGACCCACGTCAGTTCAGGCGCTGCCAGCGGATCGACTTTGGCGTCTTCCTCGTGATGGTCGTGGCCCGCCGCGGCGAGTCGCGCCAACACGTCGGGGCTGGGTACGGGCAGCGGCTGGCGCGGCCGGCCGTTTCGCGCCTCATCGGTGATTCGATCGGTCGGCTCGAGCAGCGCGTGGGCGTCGATGAGACCGGGAGTAATGGACCCGCCTTCCACTTCGATCACCGTGGCGTCGCCGGGCGCGGCGAGGTTCATGTCGCCCACGGCCGCGATGCGGCCGTTGCGGATGATCACCGTGCCCCTGGCGATGTCCTCCCCGCCATCGAAGCGGCCGTGAATCGACACGCCGCGAATGACCAGTACATCATCCGCCGCGCGGGCCGCTCCATTCCAGAACCCGACGCAGAGCGCCGCCGCGGCCAGCAGGCGCGCGAGGTATTGCAGAGTTGAGATCGAGAAACCGGCTGTTCGCGGTAAGTTCATGACCGCATCCTTTCCGTCCGAAGGCGCTGCTTCGGTCCGCTGGCGCCTCACCAGGCTTTCCACGCTTCTTCATCTTCAGAAGGCGCAGTCTGAGCCCGGTGGACGCGCTTCCCGCCGACCCATACTTCGATGACTCGCGCATCGAGTCGAAGTGGATCGTCGGAGAAAACCACAATGTCCGCATCGGAACCCGGCGTGAGGGCGCCGACGCGATTTCCAAGTCCGGCGGCGCGAGCCGCGTTGATCGTCAGGCCGCGCCGCGCCGCCGCGGGATCGAGCCCGTAGCGCACGGCCAAAGCGGCGGACACGCGGAGCGCATCAGCCTCCAGGAACGGCAGCCCACCGCGGAAGGCGACTTCGCAGCCGGCCTTGCCGGCGATCGCCGGGCCGCTGAGCAGCCGGACATCCGATGAGAAAGTGTACGGGCCGACCACCACTACGCCGCCGCTCTCCGCCAGTTCATCGCCGATTTCGACAAGGTCGGCGTTGTGACGAATCGTGGGCGTGATGCCGTACTGGCCCAGCAGTTGGACCGCGGCGTCAACGTCTTCGGCCGTCTCGGCGTCCACGATCACATCGACTTCGCCACGTGCCGCCCGCGCCAGGCGCGAAGTGCCGCCTGCGGAGCGCGCGCTGCGCAGTTCTTCGCGCAAATCCTGCAACACGCCGGCCCGCGAGGACAAGCCCAGTTCAGGATCCCACGAACTTGAGCCCAGCGTGATGGCCAGCGGCCCATCGGCACGGATGATGCGTTCGACGCCTTGCGGCGCCGCAGTCCGCACCGTCGCGCACGCGCCGGAAATGAACCCGGCGCTCGGGGGTGTGATCATCGCCGAGGTCACGCCACAGCGGTTCGCCTCAAGCAGCGCCGGCGAGTAGGCGTCGAGCGCTTCGACGACGGACACATCAGGCTCAATGGCGGTTTGTTGCCTGCCGCTGGCGCCGGCGACGTCCAGCGTCGAAGCCAGATCGATCAGCCCCGGGCAGATCACGCCGCTCTCGAAGTGGTAATTCTGGTCCGCTTTGACTTCCGCCGGTCCCTGCACGACGCGCTCGATTCGGCCGTCGGCGATGACGACGGTGACATCCTTCATGAGCGATCCATCGGGCCCGACGCCCCACGGCGCGCTGATCGCAATGCGATTCTGCGCCTGTGTCGGCGTGGCGCTTAGCGCCGCAGCGCTGCAAAGCACACTCGCAAATCGCCGCAGGCATCTCATTGCTCGCCTCCTTCGTCGGAACTCGATGACGCCTCATCGCGATACACGAGCCGGCCCGCGACGTAGACGCGGGACACGCGCGACCCCGCCTCGAGCGGATGGCCGCTCCAGACCACGACGTCGGCGGCTCGGCGCGGCGCCAGGCGGCCGTAGCGATCGCTCACGCCGAGGAACTCGGCGGCGTCGCGCGTGACCAGCGCCAGCGGGTTCACTTCGTCGGCGTGAGCCGCGACCATCTGCGCGTTGAGCAGCACGAAGCGGCCGCTCATGCCGTCACGGGTCCCCGAGCCGACTGCCCACTTCACGCCCGCATCAGTCAGGATTGCAGCGCAGTCGTCAGTCTGCCGGCGATACGGATTGTCCTGAAACACGCCCGGCCCGAGCAGTGAGCCAAGCACGACGGGGATCTTCGCCTCGGCAAGTTCATCCGCGACCAGGTGCGCTTCCGCGCCGCCCTCAATGATCGCGTCGAGATTGAATTCCTTCGCCAGTTCGATCGCGTTGAGAATGTCAGCGCTGCGATCGGCGACGATGCGGACTTTTGTCTCTCGATCGATCGCTTTGAGCACAACCTCGGCCCCGGCGTCGGGCGACGGCTTTTTCGGCTTGGTGATCTCATCCTTCTTCTCGTCAGCCTTGTCGCCTTCGCCGGGCTTGGCGCCTTCTTTGGGCGGCTCGGCCGGCTTGGCCTCTTCCTTGGGTTTTTCGCCTTCTTTTGGCTTCTCGCCTTCCTTGGCCTCCTTCTCGGCGCGCTCCTTGATCTTCTGCTCGTACTCCTTGAGGTCTTCTTCGTACGTCTCGAGCGACTCGCGGTAGGTCTTGGCGTCTTTGAACTGCCGACGGATCGCATCAAGCGTCGAGAGCCGCCGCAGCGCGCTGTCCCCCGAGCCGAGGTTAATGCACAGCGCCGCCTGCTCTTTGATCGCCTCGCCGGCCCAGCCGCCCGTCTCGCCCGGCGCCAGCCTCACGATGGCCCCGGAGCCGACGATGCCGCTCGAGCCCGTCGCAGGCAGGTAGAGCAGCGTTACGCCGTTGCGAAAAGCTTCCCTGATGGCGTCGGCGTCATAGCGGTCGAATGCGTCCAGGGCGCGATTGACCGCGCTGCCGCTGCTGGTGCCGGTCATGCCGAGGCTGCTGCAGACATCGATGAGCCCGGGCGTAATGAACGCGCCAGCGCAATCCACGCGCGTGGCCCGGCCTTCGACTTCGATGCGGCGGCCGACGTGCTCGATCGCCTCGCCGCGCAGCACCACCATGGCGTCTTCAGTCAGCCCACCGTCGGCGTTGATGATCGTGGCGCGTTCGAGCACCGTGGCCCGCTGCTGGAGGAAAGCGGGCTGGCCCAGGGCCGCCGCCGAAACGGCAATTTGCACCGCCAGGGCCCCACCCACGCCCGCCCGGCGGGCCCATCGACCGGCACGGCGAGCCGCACCCGGCCAGGCACACCCCGCGCCGGCGCTTACACGATCAAAAGTCGCGACCATCGCGTTCCTTCTTCACCACCGCGACCGACCGGCCGCGACCCATTGATGATTGCCCAGCGCCCCGTCGGCGCACGCGTCAGCATAGCCGATCAGTCGTTGTAGCACAAACGCAGAGGTGGGTTGCAGCCGCGACGCAGCGGTAGGCGGGGACAAGGCTCTGCGCAAGCCCGGAGGTCAGGATGCGTCGGCGCGGCCGCCTGCTTCGAGGCCGAAGGCCTCATCGTGAGTAGACGGGGGTCCAGGGAGCGCAAGCGAGCGCGACCCCCGGACCGCCAGGCGCAAACGCGTTGCACCCCGGAGGGGTGCTCGTATCCTGCGGCCGCGCATTACGCGCCCGATGTGCACCTCACGCCGCGAGAACTCCTTCAGAGTTCAGGAACCTTTGCACCTGCACTCCCGGGGTGCGGCGCTCGAAGACTCGCTTCACCCCCCGGCTTCTGACGATCACACCTCCGGCGTGCAAGCCGTTTCGAGCGGGGAGGCGAGATTGAGCACCGGGCGCGCCACGCCGGCCAAGCGCGTGCATAAAAACGGGGTCCGATTCCCGCCTGCAAACCGGCTCAACGCCTTGATTCCGATGTAGACTTTTCGTGAACGCATCGCAAGGGGAGGCGGGGCATGGCGATCCGAAACTCGATTCGACGGCTGATCGTGTGCGGGTCTTTCGCCGCGCTCGCCGGCATCGCGGCGGCGCAGCCGACGGGAGTCATCGGCTATGACCTCATCGAGATCCCACCACTTGAAGGGGACCTGTCGAGTTCCGTCGGTGCCCTAGACAACTTCGGTCGGGTCTTGGGTAGATCGAGCAATGCGCCGAGCACCCCCTTCGTTTGGATAAACGGGCGGCAGGAGATCATTCCGCCTCCGCCTGGATACAGACTGGTCCTCGCGAACGACATCGGTTCGGGCGGCGTCATCGTCGGCCGCGCCGCTGAACTCGAGAACTCGCGCATTCATGCATTTGCGTGGACCGCGGATGGCGGCATTCATCGTCTCGATCTCATTCCCGGCGCAACCAGCAACGACGCTCTGGCCGTCGATGATCAGCCCTGGCCCGACTGCGTGATCGGCG
>CAUJHZ010000039.1 GCA_963205185.1 Planctomycetota bacterium
GCCGGGAATGAGATCGAGACGATGAATGCCGCCATCCGCGGTCCACGCAAATGCATGAATGCGCGAGTTCTCGAGTTCAGTGGCGCGGCCGACGATGACGCCGCCCGAACCGATGTCGTTCGCGAGGACCAGTTTGTATCCAGGTGGAGGCGGAATGATCTCCTGCCGCCCGTTTATCCAAACGAAGGGGGTGCTCGGCGCATTGCTCGATCTACCCAAGACCCGAGCGAAGTTGTCTAGGGCACCGACGGAACTCGACAGGTCCCCTTCCAGCGGCCGGATCTCGATGACGTCATAGCCGGTCACGCCCGTCGGCTGCGCCGCCGCGATGCCGGCGAGCGCGGCGAAGGACCCGCACACGATCAGCCGTCGAATCGAGTTTCGGATCGCCATGCCCCGCCTCCCCTTGCGATGCGTTCACGAAAAGTCTACATCATTTTTGAACAGGCCAGCACGTCCCGCGGCACTTTGGCCTTGAGAATCTCACCCTGATCCTGGCCGGCCGGCCGAATTGGAGCCGCTCGGCGCGCCATTTTGCTGCATCCTTCACCGCGCTGAGTCTGAGATCTCCGCCACGCCGCCGGCTGACGCGGCATCGACACGACCCCGACCCGGCCTTAAGATCAGGCGGAGGCCCGACCGCTTCCTGAATGGAGTTTCAGCATGGCAGCCGACGCGGCGAAACCGAGCGACACGTTGAGCGATCGCCAGTGCGCGGGCTGCCGCCTGCTCATCGTCGATGACAACCCGCAGAACGTCGAACTGCTCGAAGCCTATCTCGCATCGCTCAAGTGCTGCGTGAGCAGTGCCGCCGACGGCATCGAGGCCCTCGCCGCCGTGCAGCGGGAGCAGCCCGATCTCATTTTGCTCGACGTGATGATGCCGCGCATGTCGGGCTTTGAAGTCTGCCAGCGGCTCAAGTCCGACCCGGCCACGCGCGACATCCCCATCCTCATGGTCACGGCGCTGAACGAAGTGGGCGACGTCGAGCGCGGCGCCGAAGCCGGCACCGACGACTTCCTTTCCAAGCCCTTCAACAAGGTGGAACTGCTCACGCGCGTCCGCTCGCTGCTGCGGCTGCGGCTGCTCAAGCGCGAACTCGACCAGCAGATGGGCCGCAGCGACGTCGATCGGCGATCCGATCTCGATCAGCAGACGAGCCCGGGGTTCTGAATCGCGAGTCGGCTTCAGCGGTCTCTGCGGCGACGGCGCGGCGGCGACTGATCCGCGCGCGATTCGCTCGGGATGGACGCGGGTTGCGGTCGCTGGGCCGCCTGGGCGTCGCGATTCAACGCGTTGAGTTTCATCACGATGCGGCGGAAGTTCTGTTCGAATCGGACCTGGTCCATGGCCGCTCCCCTGCTCGCCGAGTTCTCCGAATGAGAGGGAGCAAGCAGCGCGCCGCCAGCGACGCAATCGCCCACACCGATAAACCCAGCCGCGGCGCTGCCGTCCGCGGCGTGAACGCGGCCGCGCAGAGCCTGGTCTGATAGCGCAGCCGGCGGCGGCGCCGGATGTTGCCGCGCGGGCACAACCGCGCCGTCGGGCGAAGAAACATGGCGCCAACTACCCAGTTTACCAAAAAGACGCCAGGTGCCTTTTCTTAGTCGAAGAGCAGCATGGGGCGCTGGAGGAGGATGACATCCTGAATCGGACCGCGCCGGCCTTCATCGATGCGAATCGTCAGCGTCGAAGCCCCGTTCAGCGGCACATCAATCTCCCGCCGCGATCGCCCGGCTCCGTCCATCTCTTCGTCGAACTCGACTTGACCGTCTACGAGCACCACCAGCTGAAGATCAGCCCAGTCGGCCGCGAAGCGCGGCACGATCGCCGTCGTCACCAGCCGCCCCGCGCCGGGCGGCAGTTCATACTCCACCACGACCGGCCCGCGCATCTGCACATCCGAAAGCCCCACGGCCCGCCCCGGATCCACCACCACCGGCGCCTCGACCACGCTGAGCCACTTCGAGTCGTGGCTGATGGCCGGGCGCAGCTCCGCCAGCGGCATGACGCGCTCGGCCGCGAAGTTGATGCCCCGCAGCATCTCCGGCTCCACGCTGCACTGGCGCGATTCGGCGGCGGTCGTGAACTGAAACGACGCCGGCGACCAGCGGCACTGCGTGATGCTCAGCACGCTGCCATCGGCCAGCCAGATCATCGTGCCACTGGCCCGCTCAGGCGGGTTGACCAGCGCCAGCGACGCGACCTGCGCCAGAGGGAGGCGCGTCACCTCGCTCGCTCCCGCCACTTCGAACTCAACCTGCTCATCGATCGCCACCAGCAGGCCGGAGAGCACATCGCCGTTGGCGAGCACGAGGCGATCCTCTGCGGCGTTGGCGTCGAGTTTCGGCATTGGCGCTTCGGCCAGCAGACGGGCCCGCAGCACGCGCTCCAGCGGCGCAGAAAGCACGCCGACGCGATCGATCTTCCAGTCCAGATGATCCGGCAGCGACTCGGGCGCCGGCGCGCCGACCCACCGCTGCCCGTCGGCCAGTTCCAGAACGCGGTCATCCGCCGCGAAGCGACTGGCATCGACCGCATCGGTTTTCATCAGCACCAGCAGATCGCTCACCGGACGGCGATCGATCAGCCCCGAGCGCAGACATTCCACCCAGCCGTCTTCGATACCGACCAGATCGACGACCTCAGCCCGCAGCTCGCGGTCGATGAGCAGAAAGGGCGAGCCCGATTGCGCCTGCGCGGCCGAGAGCGGCAGTGACCACCAGGCCGCGGCCGCGAGTGCGCAGCAGGTCGCGCGCCGCCTGATATCACCACGGGTTTTCCGGCTTGCGCTTCGCATGACTGAATGTACGCCCACCGTGCTCACTTCTGGAAGATCGGCAGATAGCGCTTGGGCATCTGCAGAACGATGAGGGCCATGGCCGTGGCGTAGGGCCCGCCGGCGTTGGGATCGCTCCACGAGCCGCTGGTGGAGTCCTGCCGCGCGATGATTTCATCGCGGGCTTCGGGCCACCACTTCGCCCAGTGCTCGCCGCCGGCCAGGTACATCGCCTGCGCCGTGTAGTAGATGCCGTAGAAGTAGTGCGCCTGCTGGCGCGACCGGCCGGGCGGCGCGTTGTCGTGCAGGTACTGCAGCGCCTTTTCGAGCGACTCGTCTTCGTAGATGCCGGCGTAGTTCAGGCTCGCGATGCCCGCCGCCGAGCGCGGCCACGCGGAAGCGCCGGGCACTGACATGTACCGGAAGCCGCCATCGGGATTCTGGCACAGCCGAACGTACTCCACGGCGCGGTCGATCGTCTCCTTGGGCACCTTGATGCCCGCGTTGCGCGCCGAGCGCAGGGCCATGATCTGGCAGATCGTCACCGACACGTCGGCGTCTTCGGGCAGCGGGTTGTAGCGCCAGCCGCCTTCGGGATTCTGGCAGTTGACAATGAGGCGCACGGCCTTGACGAGCGACTCGCGCAGGCGCGCATCATCTTCAACCGCGCCCATGCCGTAGATCTCACCCAGAAACAGAGTGGCAAAGCCGTGGCCGTACATCGGCCCGTGCGATTCGCCGCCGACGATCAGGCCGGTCTCGGTGCAGTTGCTCAGGACGTAATCGAGCGCCTTTTGCACCTGCGGGCCGTACTTGCCGCGTCCGGGCAGATGGCCGTCGGACATGAACGCCAGCGCGCACAGCCCGGTGATGCCGACATTCTTGCTGAAGCGGTTGTCCGGGCCGAAGGAGCCGTCGGCGTTCTGCTGCGAGGCAAGACACTCGAGGCCGAGGCGCACCGACTCATACAGGCGCTCGTTCATCTCCGGCTCGGTCAGGAGCGGCGCGTTGGCGGCGCCGCCATCGACGGGAGGCGCGGATTGATCCATGCGCACGCCCGCGCCGGCCAGCAGCGCGGCCGAAGTGAGTGCCGCCGCCGGGCCGGCGAGTCGGTTCATCGCCGCGCGCCTCATGGCTGGGACTCCTCGGCGAGTCGCTGGTAGTAGATTTCGGTCAAGCGCTGGTACAGCCGCGCTGCCGCGTCGCCCCGACCCTGGCGCAGCAGGTCGCGCACGCGCGGCGGGAGGTTGCCCCACTCGCTGCGCGTCTCATCGATGGCCCCGTCGAGATTCCGCTGCTGCAGGGCCATGTTGTGATCGCCGACCTCGCTCGTGTTCGACGGGCCGGACGGGTTGGTCGGCTGGCTCTCCTGCTGCTGCGGCGCCTGCTGCTGCTGGTTCTGCTGGTTCTGCGGCTGATTCTGCTGCTGGCTCTGCTGCTGGGCCTGGGCGATGAGCGTGTCGAGCTTGAGCATCGCCTGCTCCTGGTAGCGCTGCGTCGCCAGCCCCGCGCTGCGCTCGTCGAGCAGAAGCGCTGCCGACTTGCCCATGCTTTCCACAGCCTCGAGGAACGTAACCGCAATGTCCACGCCCGCGGCGGCCTGCTCCTGCCCCGTCAGCTTCTCGATGATCTCGGAAGGCTCCTGCTCCTCCGCCGGCTTGTCCTTCTTCAAGCCGAGCAGTTCATCGAGCGTCGGCGGGGCCGGCGTCTTGTCCGCTTGCTTCGAAGCCGCCGGCGGCGCGGGATTCTCCTTCGGCGGCTGCTGCGGATCCTGCGCTGCGGCGGCGGTCAGGATGACGGCGCCGAGCGCGGCCATCGCCAGGTTGCGCGCGAAAATGTTGCTGATCGAACTCATTGCTGGGGCTCCTCGGGTTCGCCGGGCCGCTCGGGGGCGTCGGAGTTGGGCATGCCATTGCCCTGCTGCATCATTTCAATCAGCCGCTCGGCGAGGTCGGTCAGTTCCTTCTGCGCGGCGCCGAGTTCATCCAGGCGCGTCGAGCGAGCCGCGTCATCGAGTGACTGGCCCGATTCATCGAGCAGGCGCGTCGAGCGGTAGACCGACTCCTGCAGGCCGCGCAGCAGTTTCAATTGCGCGATGGGCGGCACGAGCTGTTGTTGGCCTCCTCCCCCGCCACCTCCGCCGCCACCCTGCTGCGAATCGCCCGGCTCTTCGAACTCGCGATTCGATTGCGAGTCCTGCAGCGCCGTCGCCAGCGCGAGGAAGCGGTCGGCGATGTCCTGCTGGCGCATCAGCGCCGCCGGACCCACCCGGGCGTTGCGCAGATCTTCCACAACTTGCCCCGCGAGCGCGTGAATCTGCGCGTGGCTTGCTTCAAAGACGAACGACTCGGCGAGTTCCTGCGTCTGCTCAAACAGGTCGTGCGCGTCGGTGCGAATGAGCGCCTCCTCGTTGCCCAGTTGCCGCGCCTGCACGCGCTGTCGGCGATCGAGATCGGCGCCGGCGATCGCCTGGGTCTGCGCCTTCAGCCCGACCTGCCGCTCGTGCAGGTCGAGGTAGGCGCGGATGAGTTCCTGCTTGCGGCGCTGCTGCTCCTGCTGCTGCAGCTTTTCCTGCATCTTGGCCGCGAGGTCCCGCGCTTCCTTGAGGCGGGCGAGGCTTTCCTCCTCGCTCTGCCGCGCGCTGGTGGCGTCGATGGAGGCGGCGCGCAGCGCGGTGATGGCCGCCTCCTGCGAGCCCGCTGCCGCTTCGATGAGCCGGGCAATCTCCGCCAGGTCACGCCCGCCCTCCACGGCGAGGTCGAGCACGGCGTAGGTGTTGCGGCTCAACTGGAGCATGGCGCTATCCAGGCCGCCGTACTGGCCCTCGGCTCCGAGCAGCGCCGCCAGTTGCGCTTCCTGCGCTGCAATGAGCGCATCGAGCGACTGGAGCAGGCTCTCGATCTGCCGCGCCAGCCGCTGGGCCCGGGCCCGCTCGGTCTTCTCGAGCTGGTCGAGCATGTTCTGCAGCGCCGCCATGGCCTGCTGCTGCTGTTCGGAAGCGCGCTGGCCCTGATTCTGCTGCAACTGCTCGGCTGCTTCATCCATCTTCTGCTCGAGTTGCTGCTGCTGCGCCTGGCTCGCCGCCTCGTCCATGGACTGCGACAGATCAGGATCGGTTTCGCGGATCTGGTCGGCCCGATTGCGCAGGTCATCGACGAGTTCCTGCGCCCTCCGGGCCAGGTCATCCTGCTGGCGGGCGAGTTCGTTGAGTGATCGGCGCTCCTCCTCGGTGAGTTGCGACGGGTCCTGTCCGCGCGTGCGGTCGGTCGTCTGCCGCGCCTCCTGTTCGAGCGCGCGCTGGTCGTTGAGCAGCTGCTCGACCTGCCGCCGCATGACCCACGAGTCCTGCCCGCGGTCGAGCATTTCGATCAGCGCTGCCAGTTCATCTGAGACGCGCCGCTGCGCGGCCTGGCGCTCTTCACTGTGCTGCTGCGCCTCCTGCTCGTTCTCCGGTGGATTCTGCTGCGCCTCGGCGAGCGACTCGGATGCCGCATTGGAGGCCTGGCCGGCCTGTTCGAGCGCCTCGGCCGCCTCGGCGAGCAGTTCTTCGATTCCGCGATCGCCCAGCCGGTTGTCGCGCACGCGATCGGTGATCTGGCTGAGCGATTCGCGCTGCCGCTCGATCTGCTGGCCGATGCGCGACTGGTCGCGCAGGTCGCCGGGCCGGCTCTGGCCCTTGTCGAGCCGCTCGCGCAGGTCGCTCTGCTCCTGCTCGATGCGGATCGCGCTGTCGCGCACGGCTGACAGGTTCTGGTAGACCTGCTCGACGAACTCCGCCTCGCTGATGATGCGCAGCCGGCGCGGCGAAGACTGCACCTGCCCGTGCGTCGCGCCTTCGAAGGCATAGGTGTCGTTCGCCACGGCCACGAGCGTGATGGTGTCGCCCGGCTCGACCTCCAGCATCGAAAAGTCGAGCGTCTGATCGAGCTGCACCTGCGTTCCCTCGCCGCGCTGCGACATCATGACGCGCGGCTCGCCGTCATTCACCGCCGCCTGCAGCGCCAGTGTATCGACGAGCACATCATCGCGCGACTCGGCCTTGAGCGGCACATACGCCTGGGGCAGGCACGTGCGATCCGTAGCCGGGTCGATGATCGTCGCCGTGGGCGGCGCATCGGGCCGGACCTCGATCCGATATGCCACGTCGTCCGGGCCTGCCAGGCCGTATTCATCCACAGGAACCGGCTGCAGTCGCGTCGTCGAGCCCAGTGTCCAGGTGATCGTCCATTCCGACGCCCGCCCGTCGTCATCAACGGCAGCGAGCAGTTCGGCGTCGTCGCCGACGTAGCGCTCCTCTGACTCGTCCACGCGCCAGTTGAGCAGACCCTTCCACGCATCGCTGCCCACATCGGTGGGCAGAGGCTTGTTAAACGACAGCGCCAGCGAAGCGCGCGAGCCGGCCAGCGCCGGCGGGCTCAGCGCCGCCCGCTCATCCGTGCCCGGACCGAGATCGACCGTCGCCTGGTCAATCACGCTCGCCGCGTAGGCCGGCGGCGTAACAAGCAGTTCAGCGCGCTCGATGCGCGGCGGCGGGACGAGGCGGATCGACTCGACGGGCGTCTCGTCATCCTGCGTCGAGAATCGAATCTCGATCGAATCGGCGCTGGGCTCGATGAGGCGCTCGAAGAGATCATCCTGCTGCCGGGTGAGCACAACCTGCTCCCACGCGCCCGTTTCCCCCTCGCGCACGAGGCGGTAGTGAGCCATGACGCGCATGTCCTCGCTCAGGCCGCGCGTGACGCGGGCCCTCAGCGGCAGCGCCTTGCCCAGCGGATGCACGTTGCCGGCCATGGCGGACTCGACGCCGGTGCGCTTGAGCCAGCGCGTATCGCCCAGCGGGTTGAACCAGCGCTGCGCGGCGATCGACGCCGAACCCGGCATCGTGATGCACAGTACCAGTGCGAGCCCGGCGGCGAGCGCGAACACGCTCAGATCGCTCAGCGTGCGCTTCGGCGCCACGAGCGAACGCAGATTCTCCCGGCCGACGCGCTGCTGCGCCTCGGAAACGGCCTGGGCCGCCAGGGCGGACTGCTCTGCTTCGTGGCCGAGAATGAAATCGACACCCGAGGCGAGGTGGCCGCGCAGCGACGGCACCGAGCGCTCAAAGCGCAGGGCCATGTCAGTCAGACTTGGTCGGAAGCGAACCGCCGGGGCGATGTACCGCCACAGGGCGGCGAGGATGGAGATGGCCGCCGCGATATCCAGCCCGAGCCGCGCCGGGCCGGGCAGGCGGAAGACGTAGTCGAACACGACCAGCGCCAGGGCAATGCCGATGACCCACGCCGCAAGCACCGCCGTCCGCTGAGCCAGCAGCATGAGCCGCGCGCGGCGGCGAATCGATTCGATTTCCCTGAGCACGTCGTGCATCACTGGCGACTCCCGCAATCCGCTCAATGGTACGGCCGGGAGGGCGAACCCGTTCCGTTCCCCCTCCTATAACATCGGCCCAAGGCCGCGTTGCGTTGGCAAATGTGCGGCTTACCCGCAAGGAACTTCCCTACCGGACGCTCCGGCCTGCACGATCCGCCTGCTTTCGAGGTCGCGCGGTCCAGACGGCGCCGCGGACATCAGTTGAGCCGGATGAGTTTCCGCCCCACCCACTCGAAGGTCAGCAGGACGATCACGAGGATGAGGCAGAGCGGCGTGTCCCAGAGCGGCTCGATGAGGTCCATCGGCGTGATGATCGAGCGGTCCGGCAGGCTGCTCAGGGCCGTGAGGTCCTGCGGGTCGAGCACCTGGCCGCCGGTTTCTTCCGCGAGGCGGGCGAGCAGATCGTGATCGGCGGCCGGGTCGCGCATTTCGTCATCGGGCCGCGTCACTTCGATGCGCTGGCCCAGGTCGAAGCGCACCAGCGCCGGATCGACCATGCGGACCTCCAGCGTCCCGGCACGATCGGGCACGTACGCGGCCTCGTAGCGCGTGGAACTCTCATCCACGGCCGTGAGCGAAAGCGAGATCACCGAGCCGTCGGCGGTATCGACGAGTTCGATGGGGATCTCAGAAACAGCCCGCTGAGCGAGTTGGGCGTCGAGCAGGCGAAGCTGCACCACCACCGGCTGGCCGACCTCGGCGCGGCGCGGGTTGATCGTGAGCACCGCCGGCTGGCCCGAGAGCGTGAGCCGGTCGCGGCCGAGCATGCGGATCAACTGGTTCCAGAACTGCTCGGGCAGCGTGTCGCCCAGGCCGTAGCGCCAGCGCCACGTTTCATCCGTCGCCACGAACGCGGTCTGACCCGCGCCGAAGCGCATAAACGTGACCAGCGGCAGCGGCTGGTCCTCGTCGAGCGACTCACTCGTCTCGGCCAGCACTTCGACCGCCGGCTTGAGCGAACGATGATCGAGCCGCAGCGCCCATTGCAGATCCGCCCAGGGCTGGAGCGGATCCTTGAGGATGTCCCATGCGTTCTGCTCGCCGAGCATGAGTTGCAGCACGCTCAGGCGATGGGCAAGATCGGTCGGGATCATCCGCACCGGCTGCTCGATGAGCGGCAAGTTGAGGTTGCCGCGGATCGGCAGCAGCGCCGCGAGCGGGCTGTCGGCGTAGGCCGAGGGATTGGCGCGCGGCCCGGCGATGAACAGCAGCCCGGCGCCGCGCTCGGACACCTGGCTGCGAATCATCTCCTGCTGCGGTATCGAAAAGAAATCCGCGTGCACATCGCCGAGCACGATGACGTCGTAGGGCTCCCACTCCTCGGGCGAATTGGGCAGCCGCGTGATCGGCGTGTTGCCCTCCTGCGCAAAGCCGCGATCGGCTGACAGGAGCATCACGCTCGAATCGATCGTCTGCTCGCGGACGATCAGGTCCTTGATCCAGCGGTACTCCCAGCGCGGCCGGGCCTCGACGTAGAGCACCTTCAGGGGACGATCGACCAGTTCGATGTCAAACTCGCGCTGGTTGTTGTCGGTGATGAGATCGATGTCTTCGCTCTCGATCTCGACCCGCCAGGTCGAAGTGCCCGGCAGGCGCGGCCGGGCCAGCAGCGTGATCCGGTCGCGCCCGTCGTCCGGCTCGAGACGCTCGCGGTCGAACACTTCGCCGGTGAGGGCATCGACGAGTTTGACTTCCGCGCTGCCCGAGGCGTCCATGGAGCCGACGCGATCAATGGCGATCTCCACGGGAACGATGTCGTGCGCGAATGCGCGGCCGGGCGCATCGACGCGCCCCACCGCCAGATCGCCCACCGGCTCACCCGACCCCAGCGGCACCACCAGCAGCGGCACCGCAGCCGCCTCGAGTTGGCGCAGGATCGCGCGCGTCGGCGGCTGAGGCGTGCGGCCGTCGGTGAAGAGCACGACCGAATTGATCGGCCGCGCCGAGAGTCGCCGAAGCGCCTGATCGAGCGAGGCGGCCAGCAACGTGCGCCGCCCGTCGGCCGCGCTCAACTTTGGCTCGCTCGCGCCTTCATCCGTCGGCAGGTCGTAGGCGCCTTCGTCAAAGCCCAGCCAGAGCGTCTCGTGCTCCACGGCGACGCCGTCGAACACCGGCTGCGCAGCGGACAGTGCCCGGCGGAGCTGCTGATCGCGGCTCGTGCGGCCGGGCAGATCGGGAATGGTCATCGACGTCGAACGATCCAGCAGATACACCACCCAGTCGCGCTCGACCAGATCGCGCGGCACGACGATCGCCGGGCCAGCGATGAGCGCAATGAGCAGCAGCAGCAGCCCGAAGCGCGATGCAGCCAGCAGGCCGCGACCGCGACGGTTGCCGATAAGCCCGCTGTAACTCCACACCGCGAGCAGCCCGAGCGCGATGATCGCCAGGGCCCAGCCCCAGCCCGGCAGCGGCCGCTGCCAGCCGAAGTGCATCGTCTCCGCGTCCGCGGGCAGACGATCGAGGTTGAGCAGCCAGTTCCACAGCGCGCTCATGCCGGCCGCCCTTCCGCCGCGAAGGTCGAACTGATCGCGTAGCGATCGGTTCCGAGTCCGCCGACTTCGAGATCGCGGCGCAGGCCGTGGCTGAACCATCGCGCCAGCAGCGTTTCGATCAGCGCCAGCACCAGCGCCGCGATGAGCAGCGCGAGGCTGATCTCGCCCCACGTGGTTTCGCCGGCCAGTGCAGCGCCGCTGTCGAGCGCATCGAGCCACTGCCACGAGCCGCTGGCGCTGAGCCAGTCATTCACCTGCACGGCCCCGAGCGACTCGGTACGGCCGGCGTCAGGCTCGACGTTGACTCCCAGCAGGCCCAGCGAGGCGTCGCGCTCGTCGAGCACCTCGTACACACCCGCTTCGCGAATCGGCCGATCGAGCGTGGCGCTGCCTTCGCGCGCGAGCACGGTGTAGCGCGATGAGTTCGGCCCGATGATGGTCGCCGCGCCGGCAGGCAGTGCGCCGGCCACGACCTGGCCGGGCGTGAGTTCGCGCTGCTCGCGGCTGCGGCCGACGCCCTGGCGCACCACTTCGTGCACGAGCGCGACCATGAACGGCTTGGCGGGCAGGCTCGTCCAGTCGAGATGCACGGCGCTGGCGAGATAAACGATCAACCCGCTGCGCCGCTCGCCGCCGGCCGTGGTCCACATCATCCACGGCGTGCCGTCGGCGAGTCGCAGCACGGTCGAATCTTCTTCGAGCCCTTCCTCGACCGGCAGAATGCGGCTGATGCGCACCGGCTCGGTGAGTGATTGCAACTCGCCGCCGAGCAGGCTGAGCAGTTCGCCGGATGGCTGCTCGTCGGCAAGCGCCACGCCTGACTCTTCCTGCCCGATCTCGACCGCTTCGCGCGCCCAGCGCCAGTTGAGCCCGAGCGCCTGGGCGGCGCGATCGGGCCACGTCGCCACCTGGTCCTGCTCGGCGGGTTCGAGCCAGAGCAGGCCGCCATCGTCCACGAACTGGCGCAGCACGCTCCAGCCCTCTTCGGTAACCAGATCGGGTCGCGTGAGCACCGCCGCCTGCAGCCGTCGCATGGCGGCTCGATCGATCGACGCCGGGTCGATGTCGATAACGCTGATGGCTGAACCCTGGCCCGGATCGAGCGCGCGGCGGATCCACGCACCGCTGGGGAAGGACGCGAGATCGCCCGGCCGGCCGAATTCGCGTCGATCAAGCACGCCAACGCGCAGCACATCGCGCACGTCGAGCACGCTGTAGCGCGCGTTGTCGGCGCTCAGGGCGTCGCGATCGATCGCCGCGGTGACCACCACTTCGCCCGGCTCCACGCCGCGCACATCGAGGCGCAGGTCCACGGCTGCCTCGCTCTGGCCGCGAGCCCAGTGCACGGTGACCGGCTCGGGGTTGGACAGCGATTCAGCGCTGAGCCGCACCGTGCTCACCGCTTCGCCGGTCACATCGCCCACGCGGCGCAGGTGAATGGTGAACTGCCCGCTCAGATCGGTCGCGCCGGCCAGCGCGACGCGGCGCTTTGAGTCGATCGACTCGACCTGCACGTTGAGCGGCGCCTCGGCCGATGGTTCGGAGGCGATCAGCCGAATGCTGCGTTCATCATCGACGAATCGAGCCGAGAGCGGGCGCGTGAGATCGGCCGAGCCGGCGAGAAAGTCGCTCAGCAGGTAGACGAAGACCGGGCTCGGATCATCCTGCCGCAGCGCGATCGACTCGCGCACGCGCGACAACGCGGCATCGATGTCAGTGGGCGTGTGTGACGCCTTGAGTTCGCCAAGGTTCGCCAGCACCGCAGCGTGATCGACCGCCGGCGGATCGATGATCGCCTCAATCGGTCGCGCCGCAGCGACCAGCGCGACGCGATCTGACGCCTTGAGCGAACCGACGACCAGGCTCGCCTGCTGCACGTGGCGCTGCAGCGCGGTGCGGCCATCGGCGCCGGTAGCCGTCGAAGCGAGGCCGTTGTCGATGACGAGATACACCACGCGACTGCCGGGACCCAGCGGCAGAGCCGAATTGCTCAGCAGCGGCCGGGCCAGCGCCAAGCCGAGCAGCGCCAACACCAGACAGCGGATCGCCAGCAGCAGCCACTGCTCGAGGCGCATGCGATGGCGGCTGCGCCGATACGCCTCCAGCAGAAAGCGCATCGCGCCCCACTCGATCGGCCGGCGCCGCTGACGGAACAGCAGGTGAATGATGATGGGAATCGCCACTGCGGCGAGACCCGCGATCGCCAGTCCCACGTGCACGAAGTTCATCCGCGCCCCCTGCGGCCCTGGGCCATGCGCCGGGCGAGAAAGTGGCTCAGCACGGGGCCGAGCGAGTCGTGCGTGTCGATCCGCTGGTAATCGAAGTGAAAGCCGCGTGCGAGTTTTTCAAGTGCGCGGCAGTGTTCGCTGAGCACTTCGAGGTACGCCTGCCGCAGCGAGCGTGGGTCGAGATTGAGCTTGCCTTCGAGTTCCATGCCTTCAAAGGGCGCGGGCGTGCGAAAATCGAACCGCATCTCCTGCCGATCGAGCACCTGCAGCAGAACGAGGTCGTGGCCGCGGTGGCGCACGCGGGCCATCGCGCTGCGGATCTGATCGAGGTCATCGAAAAAGTCGCTGATGATGACAAAGAGCACGCGGTTGGTCACCTTGCCCAGCGCCTGATCGACGCACCGACCGATGCTCGTGGGCGCTTCCACCGGGTGGGTGTTGAGCGCCGCGATGATCTGGCGCCAGTGCCCCTGCGCGCTGCTGCGGTTGACCAGCGAGCGCACGCCGTCGGCAAACACGACCATGCCCACGCGGTCCTGCTGCTGCAGGGCGAGAAAGCCCATCGCGGCTCCCAGCGCCGTCGCGTGGTCGAACTTGCGCCAGGTGCGCTTCTCGCCGTCGTCCCCGGTCACCTCGAGCGTGCCGAAACGCATCGAGCCCGATGAATCGACGAGCAGCACGACGTCGAGATTGGTCTCCTGCTCGTACTGCTTGAGATACAACTTGTCGCTGCGGCCGAAGACTTTCCAGTCGAGGTGGCGGATGTCATCGCCCTGCACGTACTGGCGGTGCTGGGCGAACTCGACGGAGAAGCCGTAGTACGGGCTCTCGTGCATGCCCGAGCGAATGCCCTCGATGATCATCCTGGCGCGCAACTCAAACGCGCCCAGCCGCGCCAGCGTCGCAGGCGAGAGGTAGTCGTCAGTCTGGAGAGGGGTGTCGGGCATGGTGGTTCAGTTGCGAGCGTATAAAGGATTGTCCGCCGTTGGCGGCAATGTAAGATGGGTCTGAGCTTTGAAGTCGGGATCGCGGCGATGAGTTCGCTCTTTCAGAAAATCAAACAGGCGGTTTCGCTGGACCGCTATGTCATCGGGATCCATGCCGCCCACAGGCTGCGGGAACGACGAGTTCCACAATGGCAAGCGGTCGCAGGCCTGGCAGACGGAGTCCTGATTGCTGAACGCCCCCGATCGAAGCCCAACGCCTCGGTTGAGGTGGAGCAATCGCTGCCGGACGGGACGGCCGTCAAGGCCGTATGGTCGTGGCTCCCCTATGATCAAGCAGCAAAACTGGTAACGGTCCATTTCCTGGACAGGTGAGCAGTGAAACTCGAGGGTCAGCACGTCAAGCAGACTTTGTGGTTCGAAAGCGGCGATTCCGTCGTCCGCATCATCGTTGACGCCGTTATCCCCAGAGATGATGCTTCCGAACCGTGCTTTGAGCCAGAGACCGTCCGGTTCCTCAGCGAAGTGCAGCAGCGCGCCAACGCCGGCGACATCGAGTGGCTCAAGACCGTCGGCGACGTCTACGTACTCGCGCACTCTCGTTCCGCCTGAACGTCGCCACCCTTTGCCCGCTGGTATCACGCCGACCTCACTTCAACACCGCATCCATCTTGCGGCTTGTCGCCGCGTCCGTGCCCTCCACGGGAATCGTCTCGAGCAGGCTGGTCACGACATCATCCGTCGTCACGCCATCCGCTTCGGCGTTGAAGTTGGTGATGATGCGGTGCCGCATCACCGGCTGCGCCACGGCCTTGATGTGATCGGGCATGACGTGCGTCGCACCCGCCAGGATCGCCTTGGCCTTGGCCGCCAGCACGAGGTACTGGCTGGCCCGCGGGCCCGCGCCCCAGGACAGATAATCCGTCACGATCTTCGGTTTTACCGCCTCGGGGTCGCGCACGCGCGTCGCCCGCACGAGGCTCAGCGCGTAGCGCAACACGTTGTCGGCCACGGGAACCTGCCGCACCAGATCCTGCACCGTCGCCACATCCTCGCCGCTGAGCACGGCGCTGATCGACACCGCCTGCGTCGCGGTTGTGCGCCGGACCACTTCCAGTTCCTCGTCGGGCCGGGGGTAACCGATGCGGATCATGAACATGAAGCGGTCGAGTTGCGCCTCGGGCAGCGGGTAGGTGCCTTCCTGCTCGATGGGATTCTGCGTGGCGAGCACGAAGAACGGCTTGGGCAGCGTGTGCGCGTGCCCGCCCACCGTCACCTGCCCCTCCTGCATCGCTTCGAGAAGCGCCGCCTGCGTCTTGGGCGGCGTGCGGTTGATCTCGTCGGCCAGGATCACGTTGGCGAACACCGGGCCGCGCACGAAGCGCAGGCTCCGCTGCCCTGTCGCCTTGTCTTCGTCGATGACTTCCGTGCCCGTGATGTCCGTGGGCATGAGGTCCGGCGTAAACTGCACGCGGCTGAAGCGCAGGTTCAGCGTCCGCGCGATCGTCGAGATAAGCAGCGTCTTGGCCAGGCCCGGTACGCCCTCGAGAATCGCGTGCCCGTGGCAGAACAGCGTGATGAGCATCTGCTCGATCACCTCGTCCTGGCCGACGATCACCTTGGCGATCTCAGCTCGCAACTGTTCGTACGCTTCGCGCGTCTTGCGGATCGCCTGCTCGGGGTCGGTCGAGATCGTCGAAATGGCTCGCGGGGTGATCGGCTGGCTCGGGTCGGTCATGCGTTCATCCATCCTCGTGTTCGGTCACCTCGGGATCGGCTCGCCGGCGGCTGCAGCTTCGAGCCGAGCGAACCGCCGACGCTCGTCAGGAAGAAGATCGGCGCTGGGCCCGGTTCGCTTCGAGTATAGTCGCCGGCCCCCTGACCTGTTGCAGCCGCGGCGCTGCGCTGCGCGGTAAAGTTGACATTCCGCTCGACTTGACCGGCGATTCCCGCCGCTGTTCGCCCACGCGTTTCTCCCGCTCGGTTTTCCCCGATCTGAAGCGCTTTCCAGCACCGGCCGCAAGTTGACCAGGCGTTCTGGCCGACCAGATTCGCATGAACGCATTCATGCCCTCCAGGTCGGTCGCCGTGTTGCTCACGCTTGCCGCCGCCCCCGTGGCGCCGGGCCAGATTCTCGGCAGTGCCCACGACTTCACCTCGGCCGGCTGGGCCCAGTCGCAGTCCTGCCTGCCGTGCCACACATCGCACAACGCTGCGGCGATCGAGATCAACGGCTACAGCGCCGGCCGCCTCTGGAACCACGCCTTGCCGGCCCAGAGCCAGGTCTACACGACCTACGAGGGCGATCTCACCCGTGATGAGGCGCTCGACTCCTACAGCCTGCTGTGCATGGGCTGCCACGACGGCACCGTCGCGCTCGACGCGTTCGGCGACGGCATCGGCACGCAGTTCATCTCCGGCTCGGCGCTCGTGGGCACCGATCTCACCGCGCAGCATCCCGTCGGCGCCAGCGCCGTCTGGCCCAACCCCGAGCCGAGTTACCTCAACCCGCGCAGCACCTGGGAGAACCAGTCCTTCGGCGGCGATCGCATGGGCCGCCTGCGCCTCATGGTCGTGCAGGGCGTCGAGCAGTCGGTCGTGAGCTGCGCTACCTGCCACGAGCCGCACAACCGCGGCGGCAACGACTACCTCCTGCGCATCGACAACACGAACAGCCAGATGTGCCTCACCTGCCACAGCAAGTAGCGCCGATCACGCCGACAGCGCCCTCGCCCGCCACACCAGAGTCGAACGACCAGCCGCGGCATGAGCCGCGCCGGACTCTATAGTGCTGCTTCAACCGCGCTGCTTCGTGCGCAGGCTCATCGCCGCCACGCGGCGCGCGTCCGCTCTGTCAGGCCGCACACACCGGCGAGGCCATCGTGACCACAGGTGACGACTCAACTCGACAACTCACCCCGACAGCGCCGCCGATCATTGAAGGCATTAAACTGCATCTCGATCCTCCGCCGCCGCCGCGCCCGCCGTGGTGGCTGCGCCGCGATGTCATCGAGATGGCCGTCGTGTTCGTCATCGCCGTGCTGCCGGCGCTCACCGGGGCGATGACTTCGTTTGTCCGTTACGGCGGCGCAGAAGGGGATTTCGTACACGACGACAGCCTGTATCTCTGGCTCATCGGCCGCTCGTTTGTCGTGGCCGTGCCGGTGCTGTACATCATGTGGCGCAGCCACGTGGGCTGGGCCTTCTTCGGCATGAGCCATCGCCCGCGCTTCGTCGATGCGCTCATCGGCGCCGCCGTGCTCATCTTCGATTACATGCTCTATTACGCTCTCTACTACATGTACTACTTTTCATTCGGGCGACTGAGCGAACGGTGGCTCCACCCGCTGACGCCCATCTTCAGCGCCTACATTCCCACGATGCCATCGCTCGATCCCATCACTGCCTCACTGGCGGTGCTCGCGGCCGGCGCCAATGGATTCGCCGAAGAACTCGTCATGCGCGCCTACTTCATCCCCCGCCTCGAAAAGCGCCTGCGCTCCACGCTCGCCGCCATCGTCATCACCTCCGTCGTCTTCGGCTTGTACCACATCTACCAGGGCGTCTGGGCCGCGTCGTTCACCGTCGTCACCGGGCTGATCCTCGGCTGGGTGTTCGTGCGGACGCGGAAGCTTTGGCCGGTCTTCTTCGCGCACATGTTCATGGATCTCGTACCGTTTCTGTTCTGGAGTTCCTGAACGCGGCGCGGCAGGGCCATACGATCGCGGCATGACGCCGGGCGAGCAGCAGAATCCGCACTGGAACGACTACTACGCGGCCACCGAAACCCGGCCGCCGCGCGACACCGTGCTCAAGGCCCTGCAGCACACCCCAAACGACGGCCGCGGCTTCGATCTCGGCTGCGGCGTCGGCCACGACGCCATCGCCATGCTCCGACACGGCCTGCGCGTCACCGCGGTCGATCAGTCCGAAGAAGCCATCACCCGCACGCGCCGCCAGGCGCAGGACCTCGGGCTCGATGCGCGGCTGACGACCATCGTGCAACCGTTCGAACGCGTCGCACTGGAGCCGGCCGAGCTCATCAACGCGGCGTACTCGCTGCCGTTCTGCGCCCTCGACGCGTTCGAGCCGCTCTGGGCTCGCATCATCGCGTCGCTGCGGCCGGGCGGCATCTTCGCCGGCCAGTTCTTCGGCGTGAATGACCAGTGGGCGACCGAGCCGGGGCACCACGCCAACGTCTTTCTCTCGCGGCCGCGTGTCGATGAACTCACCGCCGGCCTCGAGCGCCTGCACTTCAACGAGTTCGAAGGCGACGGCACCACCGCCACCGGAAAGCCGCGCTACTGGCATCTCTACCACATGGTGTTGCGCCGGATGTGAGCAAACTCGAATCGGGGAGCGAACTTGGTCTCGTCTAGTTCTGCGCGAGTCCGACCGGCTGCATCAAGCCGCCGCCCCAAATGAGCGGCGTCAACCAGATCGGACCGTGTGACTCGGCCGAGGTGACCTTCGTCTCCAATCGCAGTTTGTATCGGCTGTTCGGCCGAAACCGATACCACCCGGCGCCATAGGACCACGATGCGGCCCGATCCGCTTCTTCGAAACCTTGGGAGGGTGGCAGGATGAATGTGGCGCTTCCGAACCAGTGTGGGACGACCGTCCGATCATTGACGAGAGGTCCTTCCAGTTCGAACACAGTCGCGGCCATACCGGCGGAATCGGCTTCAAGAAGACGTGCAGAGACTACTGCCGACAACTGGGTCAGGGCAGGTTCGTCGCGCTTTCGATCTGCAAGAACCAAGCCCACGTGCAGCGTCTTCGGCGGGCAGCCCCCGAACTCGAATTCGTACACGCCCTTTGAGCCCGCATCGATGCTCGGCAGCTCAATGGCGTACTCGCACCACGCTGAGTCGATGTGCGTGATTGTGCCATCTCCCTCAAACTCGCGGGTCGAGTAACAGCACTGAAGGCAACTTAAGGCGATCACCGTTCCGACACGAACGAACACGTGTCTCATCACTGGCTCCCGTCTCGCTCGCGCGGCACTGCACCGACGATGGACTTCAATTGGAGTTCTCCAGCGGCGGCTCGGTCGGCTTGCCGAGGTCGATCCACTCGCGCAGCCCGCCGCGATAGGTCTGCACCTCCTTGTAGCCCAGCGCCATGAGCTTCTTGCTCATCGCCAGCGCGATCGGGTCTTCCCAGTCCAGCGCATAGACGATGATCCCCTTGACATCCTTGAGTCGCTCGTCATCGCGCACCGCGTCGGCCAGCGGGATGTTGATCGCCCCGGGGATGTGGGCCAGTTCGTAGCGCGGGGCGATTCGGGCATCGACGATGACGACCCGCTTCTTCGAACTCTCCATCGCCTCGGCGAGGGCCGGCGTCTCGATGTAGACCAGGTCGCTGTCGTTGACCTTGGGCTGGTTGCTGCAGCCGGCGGCCGCCAGGCACAGACCGGCGACGGCCGCGGCCAGCACAAGCCTCCACGCGGAGCGGGTGGGCGGAGAAATCATCGGGAATGGCCATCCTTTCACTCGTGTCTTGTCTGATGTACGCCGGCCGAGCGGCCGCACGGGGACATCCTTACTCTAAGCGCCTGCCCGGCCGGCCAGCGGCCGCATCGGCATTCGGCCCAGCGTTCGGACGCGCCGGCGGGCACTACCATTCCACGGCTGCGCCCGAACTGGAGTGGAAAGGAACCGAACATGACACCACTGCGCGCTGCGGCGCTTAGCCTTCTTGCCCCTGCGACGGCCCTCTTGGGCGCCTCGCCGGCCCACTCGGCGGGCCCTGCCGCCCAGCCTCAGCCGGATAAGGTCACCGTTGAGCTGTACGCCGACGTCGCGGCCATCGGCGCCAACGCCACCTTCCACCTCGCCGTGCAGTACGACATCGCCAAAGACTGGCACATCTACTGGGTCAATCCCGGCGACACCGGCTTCGCCACCAGCCTCGAAGTCAAAGCTCCGGAGAACTTCATCGTCGGCCCCGTGCAGTACCCCGGGCCGCACCGCTTTGAACAGCCCGGCGATCTCGTCAGCTTCGGCTACGAAGAGCAGGCCACGCTCATTGTCGAGATCAAGGCGCCCCAGACGCTGCGGCCTGACGAGGAGTTCACCTTCGAGATCCGCTCCGACTGGCTGGTGTGCAAGGAAGCCTGCATGGCCGGCAGCGCGGAGAAGTCGATCACGCTCAAGTCGAAGGTATTCATCGAAGAGCCCGAGCCAGCCGCCCAGGAGCGATTCAAGAAGGCCCTCGCTCGCCTGCCCCAGCCGCTCAAGGAACTCAAGATCGGCCAGACCCGCTGGCAGGGCAGCAAGTCGCGGCCGCGCTTCGAAGCGACCTTCCCCGAAGATGTCGAGTTCGAGGTGTTCCCGCTCATCGTCGAGGGCGCCGAAGCACACGAGCCCGAGGTGATGCACCTTGGAGATGGCTCAAGCCGCCTGTCGATAACGTTCGATGTGGATGAGAGCCGCGCCTGGCCCGCCGGACCGCGTCCGCTGGCGGTGCTGCGCGTGCAGGGCGGTGATGAAGAGAAGTTCTACGACCTGGTGCCGAAGTTTGACTGACTGATCGCCGCATGACCGACGCTTCGCTCCATCCCGTCTTTCGATTCGGCCGGCTCGCATTCGCCCTGGCGCTGCTGGCGCTTCTGTGCGCTGCAGCCGCCGCGCAACGCGCCAAGCCGGTGGAGATTGGCGATGTCGTGCCCGATTTCAAACTCACCGGCATCGACGGCAAAGAGCGGCAACTGAGCGACTGCAAGGGCAAGACCGTCATCCTCGAGTGGTTCAACCCTCAGTGTCCCTACGTCATCGACCAGTACACCAAGCGCACGCTCAAGACCTTCGGCAACGACATGCAGCAGGCCGGCGTCATCTACCTCGCCATCAACTCCGGCGCGCCCGGCCAGCCCGGGTCGGGAAAGCAGGCCAACGAAGAGGCCCGCGAGCGCTTCGGCATCCGCTTTCCGATCCTGCTCGATGAAGACGGACAGGTCGGCCGCATGCTCGATGCCCGCTTCACGCCGCAGATGTTCATCATCGACGGCAAGGGCGTGCTGCGCTACGCCGGCGCCCTCGACAACGCGCCGCTGGGCAAGGTGATCGAAACCTACCCGCCCGGCAAAGGCAAGCAGCGCGGCGAATACGTCAACTACGTCCAGCAGGCCTACGACGAACTCAAGGCCGGCGAAGATGTGACGACGCCCAAGACCAAGCCGTACGGCACGCGGGTGAAGTACTGAAGTAGGCCGGGACAAGGCTTTGCGCGGGCCCGGCGATTGCGTGTACGCACATCCGAAATTCCAACTTTTTTCCGCGACTCGCGCCGAACCCGCCGAACCGCGCCCAGAGCAATGGTCCCGACCTGCCCGCGTGCGGTTACACTTTCCCCATGGGTTTCATCGAGCACATACCCGGCACGCAGCCGGTCGTTGCCCCGCCGCGACACCCCAAGGCGATCGGCGTGGGCGTGCTCGGCCTGCACGAGGGCCGCACGATGCTCATGGCCCTGGCGACGCGATGCGGCTTCGTCTATCCCGTTGCCGGCTGCGACTTGAGCGCCGAGAAGATCGACGCCAGCAGGCGGCAGTGGCCCGATCTCTTCTACACGAACGACTACGACGCCATGCTCGCGCGCCCCGACATCGGCATCGTTGCCATCTACACGCCTGACCGCGAGCACGCCGGGCACATCATCAAGGCCTTCGAAGCGGGCAAGGATGTCATCTGCACGAAGCCGATTGTCAATTCTCTCGATGCGGCGCGGCAGGTGCTTGCCGCCGGCCGGCGCACGGGCCGCCAACTCCTCGTCGGGCAGAGCACGCGCTTCTTCGAACCGTTTCGCCGCCAACGCGCGGCCTTCGAGCGCGGCGAAATCGGCGCCATCGAACTCGCCGACGCCCACTACATCCACCGCATGGACTGGTACTACCGCAAGAGCCCCTGGGCCGCCACGGACACCGACTGGGTGTTTCTGGGCCTGTCGCACCCGCTCGATCTGCTGCGCTGGTACCTCGGGCCGATCAGCAGTGTGCAGGCGGTCGGCTCGCGCTCGAAGATGGGCGGCGCGTTCAATGTAAGAGGACGCGATATGTACCTGGTCAATGTTGAAGCAGTGAGCGGCGCGATCGGCCGGGCCATGGGGCATTACGGCTGCCATGAACTGGCGCGGGCCCGCAACTGCATCGAACTGATGCTCTACGGCAGCGCAGGCAGCAGCCTCGCGCAGTACCACGACATGCGCTACATCCACACCACGCCGCAAGCGGCCGCGAAGGAGAGCGCCGGCGGCTTCGATCCCGGCGCGCTGGGCGAAGTGGTGGAGGATTACCTCTATGCAGGCCGGCAGTACTATTTCAATTCCGAGGTGCACGGCATGCACTACGGCGAGTTCGCCAACTACGCCGACCACTTCGGCCGGGCGCTGATCGAGGGCTCGCCGTATTCGCCTGATCTCGAAGAAGGCATCGAGACGCTGTGCCTCATGGAAGCCGTGCGCCAGAGCGCCGAATCGGGCCAGCCGGTGGAGTTGGCGCCGATACTCCAGTCTGCGGGGCTCCAATAGTGCCGCGTGCAGATCAGATCCTGACCTGACACTTGAGCCTGTGCGCGCAGCCTTTCGTAACTTGCTTGGCGCGAGTCCAGATCGCGCAGAATTCCTCGGACCTTTTGGCAGTTTCCAGTCGGAAACAAGCCGATTCGGGGTAGACTTGTCGCAACGATTCTGCCGAATCGTTGATGTCGACTGCAAGTCAGTCGCCGCCCCACAGATCGGAGGTGATTCACATGCCACGGCCTCTATGCGCGCGAGCGGCGGTGCTGCTGGTCGCTGCGGTGTTCTTCGAAGCACGTCCCGCCTGCGCACAGCGCTACGACGTTTCGTACCTGGAGTTCCCCTACGGATTTCTCTCGAGCAGCATCGGTGGCATCAGCGACGAAGGCCATGTGGTGGGTGCCGGGATTTACCGTCATCGCATTGAGTACGTGCCCGTCCTCTGGCGAGAAGGCGAACTCACGGGCTTGCCTCTTCTCCGCCAAGAGGCGTACGGCCAAGCGTCACAGTACAGCCGGGGACTGGCGTGGGGCATCAACGAACCAGGCGATATTGTTGGCCAGTCGGACACGCCGACGATCGGTCAGAAGGCAGTCCTCTGGCCGGCCGGGGGCGGAGTGATTGACCTGATCGATCGCGACAGCATCGCTTTCGACATCAACGATTCGCGTGTCATCGTCGGCAGTTACCTGGTCGGCGGCTTCAGCACCAACGCCTTTCGATGGGAGAACGGCAACTGGAGTTCGCTCTATCCACCGATGGAGGTCGCGGAGGCCATCAACAACCACGGACAGATCGTCGGCTACGGCGGTTCCGGTTCGTTCGTGTGGGACAGCGGAGTGTTTACCACGCTGCCCAGCCTTGGAGGAAATGATCGGGTTCGCGATATCAACGACGCCGGCCAGATGGTCGGCTCGTCGGGCGTTGAGGGCCTGCCCGTCATCTGGGAGAACGGGACAATCCGCCAACTGCCGCACTTCGGCGTCGGTGCCTGGGGGCTGTCGATCAACGAAGGCGGCGACATCGTCGGCAAATACTTCTATCGCGACGGGCCAATCATGCGAATGCGCCCGTGCATCTGGCGCAATAACTTCATGATGATCCTCAATGACCTCGCCGATCTGCCGCTCAAGGGCGACGGCGAACTCGTCGGTGATCCCTGCATCAACGACGCCGGTCAGATTGCAACGGTGGCGCTGAGCTATGAGTGGGAGACCGCCTATCCCGTGCGCCTCGAACCCGTGGACATCGGCCTCGCCCTCTGGGGCATCGACCCATCGCGCCCCGGCCGGCGCAACACCATCGAGATTCATCACGTCTCGCCCAACGGCCGGGTGATTCTGCTCTGGGGCACGACGCGCGGCGAGGGGCAACCCTTCGAGCAGTGCAGCGGCGCGATGATCGATCTTGCTGACCCGCACCTGGCCGCCGTCGGCGTCGCGGACGCAAACGGCGTGGCGCGGATCACTCTCAACGTGCCCGCGAACGTCGAGGGCAACTACATCTTCCAGGCCGTCGATCACACGACCTGCGAAGTCAGCCCGCCGGCGTGGGCGCTGTTCAAAATGGTGAATTGAGCGGACTGCTTCGCAGCGATTCGCCTCGAATGCGCCAGCCCGCCCGCCAAACCCGCCAGCAATGCAGCGCGGTACCATCTCAGTGTAGAGCCATGCCGCGCCTTGCCGCTCCATCGCTGCTGTTCGTGCTTATTGCGCTGCTCGTCGCCGGCGCCGCGTCGCCGCACGCCATCGCCCAGCGGCCGGCTGATCCCGTTATCGTCACGCCCGAGGGCCTTACCGACGTCGAGATCGGCTGGGCCATCGACGCCATCCGCGACGGCCTGTACGCCCGGCAGAACCGCTCGGGCACGTGGGAGTTCGAGTCCGGCGACCCGTCGCTGCTGCACCTGGTCACCCACCTCACCGGCCAGACGACCATCGCGGTGTACGCCCTGCTCGCGTCGGGGCAGAGTTACCAGGAGCCGCGCCTCCAGCCGGCGATCGACTTCCTCCGGGCCCAGAAGCCGGACTACACCTACGTCCGCTCGCTGCGGGCCCACATCTGGGCCCTGCTGCCGGAGAAGTTCGGCCCGCTGCTCGAAGATGATCGCAACTGGCTGCTGCGCGCCTACGGCTTTGACAGCGGCTCATGGGCGTACACCGAGATCCCCATGGAATCGGGCTATGACAACTCGCTCACGCAGTACGGCTTGCTGGGCCTGTGGGAAGCGGCCAAACGCAACCACGAGATTCCCGATCGCATCTGGAAGCGCATCGAGGACCACTACCTGCGCACGCAACTCGTGGATGGCGGATGGAACTATCGCCCGCAGTTCGCCGAAGCGCGCGGCTCGATGACGGCGGCGGGGCTGACGTGCCTGTTTGTCACGCAGGACTTCCTCCACGCGGATGAGTTCCTCAAGCCCGGCCTGCGCGACACCGACCAGCAGAAAGCGATCGAGCGCGGGCTCGACTGGTTCGACCAGAACTTCGCCGTGCAGCGCCACCCGGGCCTCGTGTTCGAAGCCGATCAGACGTACCTGTTCTACTACCTCTACGGCATGGAGCGGGTGGGCCTGGCCAGCGGGTACAAGCGCTTCGGCCGGCACGACTGGTTTCGCGCCGCCGCCGCCGAAGTCATCAACCGCCTGTGTGATCCGATCATCGATCCGGAGACCGGACGCCTCGCCGGGCTCACAGCCAAGGCGAACATCGGCTCGACGGGCATGGTCGAGACGCCGGTCGTGCAGATGTCATTCGGCCTGATGTTTCTCGCGCACGGCCGCGTGCCGATCATCGTAAGCAAACTGCGCGATCCGTCCCTGGCGTGGAACAATCGGCCGCGCGACGCGGCCCACCTGGCATCGTGGATCGGCCGCGAAACCGAGCAGCGCCTCAGCTGGCAGATCCTCAACATTGATGCGCCGCTCGAAGAATGGTTCGACGGGCCGATGGTCTACCTCGCCAGCCACGAGGCGTTCGACTATCTCAGCGAATACAACGATGAACTGCAGCGGCGCGGCCGCGGCGATGCGCCGCGCTTCACCAAGCTCGAGCGACTCAAGCGCTACATCGACCTGGGCGGGCTGGTCCTCTCCAACGCCGATGCGGGCAATCAGCGCTTCACCGACGCCGTGCAGACGCTGGGCCGCAAGATGTATCCGCAATACGAGTGGCGCGAACTGTCCGCCGATCACTTTGTGTACACGATCTCGGCGCCGGTGGAGCGGCCCGGCGGGCTTATCGGCCTGAGCAGCGGCGCGCGCGAACTGATGATCCACTGCCCGAAGTCGGACTTCGGCGCGGCGCTGCAGGTCAATGATGTCAACAAGCGCCGCGACGACTTCAGCACGCTCAGCAACGTTTATTACTACGCCTCGGAGCGCGGCCTCACTTCGCCGCGCCTCAATCGCAAACTGCTTCTCGACGAAAAGCAGGTGACGCAAGGCGTGCAGCCGCTGGGCGCGCCGCTCTTTACCAAGGCGACCATCGCCCGGGCCGTGTACGGCGGCAACTGGAACCCCGAGCCTGCCGCCGACGAACTGCTCGCGCTGCGCCTGCGCACCAGCCGCAGCATCGATCTGAATACCATCGACGTGCCGCTCGAGAGCGTGGATGATTCGCCGGCCCGCGCGGCGGCGCTGCTCATTGTGCGCGGCACGGCGGCGCATACGTTCACCCAAGCCGAGGGCAAGGCGCTCAAGGCCTACATCGACGGGGGCGGAACGGTGCTGTTTGAAGATGTGGGAGGCGCCTCCGCCTTCGGCCGCAGCGCTGAGGAGTTCGTCGAATCGCTCGCGCCTGGCTCGCGCTTCCGCCGGCCCACGCGCCACGCCGTAATCACCGGCGCGACGATCGAGCGCGGCGTGGACTGCACCAACGTCTCGTATCGCCTGTACTCGCTCGAACGCTTTGGCGGCCGCGAGCCGCGGCCGCGCCTCCGTGCGCTGCACGAAGGCAATGACAGCGAAAAACTGCGCGTGTTCGTCAGCCGCGAGGACCTGAGCAACGCGCTGCTCGGCCAACCCTGCTGGGGCGTGAGCGGCTACACCACCGCCGATGCGGCCAACCTCATGGGTAATCTCATCGAATACGGCCTGCAGCGCCGCGCGGGGAAGTAACCATTACGCAACCGAACGGCGCAGGCTCACAAACGAGCCGCGCCTGTCTGCACGACCCTGAGTTCATCGAAGGGTGAGGGAGCGGTGTTCGCCGATCATCAGTACCGGCCCGCCGATGCTGCATCTCCGAGCCCGCTGGCGAGGTCGCGCACGAATTCCTCGATCGCCGCGATTCGCTGATCGATCGGCGCCTCGCGCACCTCCGCCAGCCGCTTGACGATGGCACTGCCGACGATCGCCGCATCGGCGTGCTTCGTCACTGCGCGCACCGCATCGGCTGACCCGATCCCAAATCCGCATGCGATGGGCAGGTCCGTCACCTCTCGCAGCGCCGCCACGCGTGACTCGATCTCCGGCGCGTCGGAGCGCACGCCGGTGATCCCTGTTCGCGCGATGAGATAGACAAAGCCCGTGCACGCCCGGGCAATCGCCGCGGCCCGCTGAGCCGGCGTGGTCGGCGCTATGAGCAGCGAGCACGTCAGCCCCGCCGAGTTCGCCAGCGCCCGCGCGGCATCCGACTCCTCCAGCGGCAGATCGGGAAAGATGAAGCCGTCGAACCCCGCCGTCGCGCATTCCTTAATAAACGCCTCCGCCCCGCGCCGCTGCACGATCGACCAGCTCACCATCGCGACCAGGCCCATCGTCGTCTGCGGCCGCACGGCGCGGATCATCTCAAACACCTCCGCGAGGCGCAGGCCGCGCTGCAGGGCGTCATGCATGCTTGCGGCGATCACGGGGCCGTCTGCAATCGGG
Organism: Planctomycetota bacterium; assembly: GCA_963205185.1. Taxonomy (GTDB): domain Bacteria; phylum Planctomycetota; class Phycisphaerae; order Phycisphaerales; family UBA5793; genus UBA5793. Next base: position 27,210 of record CAUJHZ010000039.1, read on the forward strand.
TCCGAAAACGGCAGGCCGATCTCGCAAACGCTCGCGCCCGCCCGTTCGAGCGCGGGAATGAGCGCGGCCGTCGTCTCCAGGTCGGGAAAGCCTGCGGTGACAAACGGCATCAGCCCGGCCCGTCCGGCGCTGCGCTGCCCAGCAAAGATCGATTCAATGCGGCTAACGCTCACGACTTGGTGCCCTGCGGCCCGCCGCCGACCGTGTACTTGCTGATCGCCTCGGTCAGATCGACATCGTTGATGTTCGCCAGCGTGCACAGCCAGGCCAGCACGTCGGCGAATTCCTCTTCGAGGTTGGCTCGGTCCTCGCGTCCGCGGTGCTTTTCACCCAGGGCGTGGGCGAGTTCGCCGACTTCCTCGCTGAACCAGAGAAACGTTGCCGCGCTGCCGCGCGCGCTGTCGGTGGCGTAGTAGCGCTGCCGGATGAGGTCCTGAAAGGCGCGGATGGTCAGATCATCAGCCATGCGCGATGAGTGTAGCTCGAGGCTGCCCGCGGGAATGCCCGACATGGCACGCCTACCGTCGCGCCGGCCCTGATGAAACCCGACGCCGGCACATCGTTGCGCCTCAATCGTCTGGCAGCGCCGCTGCTGGCCACGGCTGTTCTTTCGCTGCTGCTGCTGACCGACGGCGCGCTGGTCCGCTGGCATGCATCCATCAACTGGCCATGGTGCCTGAGCGAACTTGAGCACTTCGGCAGCGCGTGGTGCAATCGCATCGTGCCTTACGCGGCCCTGCTCGTGGGCCTGATCTTCAACCGGCGCGCCCTGCGCCAACTTGTCTTCGCCCTGCCTCTGCAGGCGATCGTCACGCACCTGCTCAAGTGGTTCATCGGCCGCGTGCGCCCGATCCACGGCGATGCGCCGCTGCTGTTCTCACCCTTTTCGGCCGTGCACGAGGCCTTCCCATCCGGACACGCATCACTCGTCTGGACCGTGGCGTTCGTCTTTGCGTATCAGAATTCGCGCTCGACGGCATTGTGGTTTGTCGTGGCGCTGTTCATCTGCTGGGCCCGGCTGCAAACGAATGCCCACTTTCCCAGCGACCTCTTCGCCGGCGCGATCATCGGCTGGATGGTTGCACTGTTCACCGGACAGGCGCTGGCGAAGTGGATCGAGACCGGCGAATTCGCGAGCCTGCGCGCGACGCCGAGCATGCACTGGCGGGAACTGATCCTGTGGTGGATGGCCCTGGCAGCGCCGATCGGTGTGGCCGTCGCGCTGGGTCAGCACCCCGTCTCCAGCGATCCGGCCGCAGCGCGGCAGCATGTCGCCGCGCTCTATCGCGATTACCTCGGCCGCGAGCCCGACGAGCCGGGCCTGCAGGCGTACACGCGCCAGCGCCTCGACGGCCAGCCCCTGCTCGCCATCGCCCGTGATATGCTCGACAGCGACGAGTTCCGCAGGCGCCTGCGCGACCTCGAGCCGCCCCAGCGCGTGGCACTGCTTTATGAATTGCTCGTGCACCGCGAGCCGACTGCCGAAGAGGTCGCGCGCGATGTCCCGCTCATCGAAGACCTCTCGCGCCAGCGCAGCCGCCTGCCGCTGCTCATCATGCGCCTCACGTGGGGCCCGCGCAGCCAGCCTGGCCAGCCTCACCAGTGAAGCGACGCGACCGGCGGACCGTCTAAACTGACATCAACCCGCGGCCGGCGGGCGATTGTCTGCATGTGGACCGAAGTTCTCATCTTCCTCGGCGGCATGCTCGTGTGCGCCATTCTCGCGGCGCCGCTGCTGCTCATCATGCGCCGCGAGCAGGATCGCCGCGCCCGCATCGCCAAACGCCGGATGGATGACGCCGAGCGCCTCGCCGAGCTGGGCACGATGACCGGCGGGCTGGCGCACGAGATCAAGAACCCGCTCTCCACGCTCAGCCTCAACGCCCAACTGCTCGCCGAAGACGTCGCCGAATTGAACGTGGCTGATGACGCCCGCCAGCGCATCGTTCGCCGCACCGAGTCGCTGCGGCGCGAAGCCGACCGGCTCAAGGGCATCCTCACCGACTTTCTCCAGTTCGCCGGCCAGATCCGCCTTGACCCCGAGCCGCACGATCTCAATGTGCTCGTCGATGAACTCGTCGATTTCTTCCTGCCCCAGGCGCTGGCGGCGGGAGTGCAGCTGCGCACGACGCTGGCCGGCAAGCCCGCCATCGCTCGCGTTGATTCGGCCCTGTTCAAGCAGGCGCTGCTCAACCTGCTCATCAACGCCGTCCAGGCGCTCGAGACGCTGCCCGCCAGGGACACCCGCAGCCGCGAACTGATGATCCGCGTCGAATCTGCCGCGCCCGCCCGTTCGCGCGACGCTCAGGCGGCCATGCACTGCATCCACGTGACCGACACGGGCCCGGGCATCGCGCCCGAGCATCTCAAGAGCATCTTCCAGCCGTACTTCTCCACGAAGAAAGGCGGCACGGGCCTGGGCCTGGCAACGACGCGCCGCATCATCGAAGAGCATCGCGGCTCGATCGAAGTGCACGCCGAACTGGGGCGCGGCACCGACTTCGTCATCCATCTGCCCAGCGCAGCCGCAGACGAACCGGCCTGACCTCGAATCGACTCGCAGCGCCACAGCCCAAACGCCAAATCGCCGATACCCATGAGGCAGTGGATCGCGCACACACCATACCGGACGCCTGGTCATCGCCCAAGGCCGGTCTTATCGGCCTTGTCTCCGGGTCGCTGGCCGCCGGCGCCATGTACGCGTGGCAGAACAGCGTCGAACTCACCGTCGCCACTTTCATGATCGCCGGCTACACCGCCAGCCTGTGGCTGCACCTCAGCGCGGCCGCTCGGCGATACGGCAACCATTACCACCATCTCAAGCAGATGGAAATCAACCGCCGCTCCCTGCGCTTCCGCCGCATGCTCACCGACTTCGCCTTCTGGTGGTCGCTCATGTTCGGCCTGGCGGTGATCGGCGGAGCCGCGTGGTACGGCGGCCTGCGCAGCACCACCACCATCGGCTGGATCGAACTGTGCTGGGCCCTCGTAACGCTCTTTCTCAACTTCGAAGTCACCGTGCTCGAACCCACCACCCGCTGCCGCCACTGCGGCTATCAACTCATCGGCCAACTCGACCCCAGCGACGCCGCCCAGCGCGTCCGCTGCCCGGAATGCGGCAAGACCTGGTCCAAGAGCGACCTGTGCCTCATCCCCCCGGGCTATCACGTCGTCACCACGGACCCGGTCACCCGCGCTGCGTAGATCTGATGTCGGATGATGAACTCTTCAGCACCAGGTCACCAAGGCACGAAGCCACCCAGTCAAGGCAGATCCTTGAATCAGCCCTCGGCGCACCCGGTTAGCCGCGACGCGCAGGCTCTGCGAAGCGGAGCGATTCGTCTCCGGGCATCGTGCAGAAAATCCTGAGCCTCAAGCCGCGTGCTGCAGCGTTGTTGCGAGACGGCGGGCGTCTGCATAGTTCGGGTTGATGCTCAATGCTTCGTGCACCGCTTCGACCGCTTCGCGCTCGCGGCCCAGCGCGCTCAGGCAGTTGCCGCGATGGAAGTGCACATCGGCAAAGCGCGGCGAATGCTCCACCACTTCACCCAGCACGTCGGCTGCGCGGCTCAGCAGCGGCTCGAGCACGCTCTGCGTCGGATCGGCGCCGGCTCGCTCGCACGAACTCTGCGCCGCGATGATCTCCGCCATCAGCCCACGCCGCCACGCCCGCGCCAGCAGCGACTGATCGCGCACGCCCAGCCGCGCCCGGCAGCGTTCGGCGAGCATCGGCCGGCCCAGCAGCGTCGCCGCCACCGAGAGCAGCGCGATCGCCATCGGCGCCTGCCCGCCGGTTCGACACCGCCGCGCCAGCCGCACGCTGCGCCGCGCATCGCCCATGTTCAGGGCGCTCTCGGCCAGCCGCACGACCACCGCATCGCAGCGGAATGGATCATCGAGTTCCGCATCGGCCAGCGCCTGCAGGGCCGCGCGATCGCCGAGGCGTTCGAGCACTTCGATGCGCTCGATCGACGCGCGGAGCAGATCGGCATCGCCGACCAGGCCGCGATTGGGTCTTTGCAGCGCCATGCTCGCCACGTGCGTCGGCGAGATCGACTGGAACGCCGGCGCAGCGTGCCCGGCGTCGATTACGCGGTCGTACATCTCCACCGCTTCGCGCCACCGACCCGCGCCCGCAAGCAGGCGCGCGTGCAGCAGGCAGGGTGGATCGATGAGCGCGCCCAGCGCCGCCAGGCCGAGGTCGTACTGCTCCGCCGCCAGCGCGAGTTCGGCCAGTTCGATGCGCAGGCTCGCGCGGCGCGGCCGGATGCTCACTGCAGCGCGCACGGCATCGAGTGCGGCGCCAATGTTGCCCGCCCGCGATTCGACGCGACCGAGCCATTCCAGCAGCCGGGCCCGCCGGGGCGCCAGCGCGCAGGCCCGCCGGGCCGGCGCCAGCGCCTCTTCGATTCGTCCTTCATCCATCGCCGCGCGGGCCGCGATCTGCAGCAGCGTCGCGTCCTCGCCGAAGCGCTGCTCCGCCATGTTCAGCAGTTGCGCGAGCCGTGTATGGCAGCCGGCCAGATAGGCGCACTGCGCCGCCATGCGCGTCGCCCCGAGCGCCCAGCGCTGACGGCGCGCCGCCAACGCCTCGCCTGCTTCGCCTTCGCAGGGCGAGGCGATGAGTTCGCAGCCTTCTTGGGCGAGGCGCACGATCGGCTCGAGCGCGTCGAGCGCTTCGCCGAGCCGGCTGAGCCGCCAGTTGAATCGCGCCTGCCGCAGCAGTCGCGCCACTTCGAGTCGCGCTGGGCATTGGATCGTGTTCATGCCGCCTCCAGTCGCCGCCGGATCTGGCGCACGTCATTCCAATCCGGATGCGCACGGATGACCAGGTCGAGCGCCTCGATCTGCTCGCTGCGCCGCGGCAGAATGTGAACGTCCACGGTGCGACCCTGCTTCGCGAGCGCCTCATCCGCAGCCGGCAGTTCGGCAAGCAGGATGGCCAGCGGCGCCGAGAGCGGGTTGATTCGCAGGCCCGCGTCGATCCACCGCCGCGCCGTGGCCGTGTCGTCGAGCGTCAGCGCCAGCCGCGCCATCGCTTCGCACGCCGAACCCGGCGCTTCGAGCCGGTCGAACGCCGACTCGAGCGCGCGAAGCAGCAGCAGCGCGCGCGGCTGCGAACGGTCGTAACGCGCCGCCGCCTCCAGCGACGCGATCACCGATTCGCACGCGAGCAGTTCCAGCGCCAGTTGTTCAACAAGCGCATCAGGCGGCTCGGCAGACGCATCAACGCAGGGCAGGCCCATCGCCGTGAGCCACGCGCTCACCGCCGGCCGGTCCGTCCAGTTGATGGCAAGGCTCTGAAGCCGCTGAGCCCAGCGCTGCGCCTCGGCCGCGTCGCCGCGCTCGAGTTGAATGAGGATGATCGCCTGGATCGTCCGGGGATCGTCGATCTGCGCGAGGTTGCGATTGAGCGTGGCGATGGCCCGGGCCCGGTCGCCATCGTCGATCTGCAGCAGCGCGAGCATAAGCCGCGCATCCATCGGACAGCACGACCGCTTGGACCATTCGACGAGGTCGAGTTGCGCCTCGACGCGCCGCCCCGCGAGCGTGCGGCAGGTATTGATGAGCAGGCGCGAAGCCGACGTCGGCGCTGCCTGCCGCTCGGCAAAATCGAGCGCCCCGGCAAGGTCGCCGGCTGCAAGCATGGCGCGGGCCTGGCGTTCGCAGCGTTCAAGTGGTTTGTGATTCGCGCGGCAGTCGCGCTGCGGCCCGGCCGCGTCCGGCTTCTCGCCGCCAGGGCAAGGCGCGGCGACCTCGATGGCCCGCCCGCGCCGCACCTGCCGCCATCCTGCCGTTATCCGACTCAGCATTCCCATAGCCGAGGCTCCGAACCGGCGTCTGCAGACCAGACGCCCCCACTCCCATCGGTTCCCGGACTGAGGGGGTTAAGGCGAAAGAGGTAAAATGTGCGGGTGTGGGGGGCGCGGGATGAGGACGCGGCTTTGACGCTTGAGACAGCTGTTCAGGCGCCTGGGTTGTGGAAAACTACCCAGTTATCCACCGTTCTCGCCAGAAACCGGATTAATTTTGGCTTAAGTTTGGTTTTTGGCCTTGAAGTGCGGCCTTTGATAGGGTATATTCAGCGCGAGCGGCGGAGTCCGCGGGTTGAGCGGCGTGGAGACGCCGGCCGCCTGGGCCACCTCGGCCGGGGCGGGACACACAGGTCTCGAACGGATTCGAACCGGAGCGGCCATGGTCGGCCAGAGCCCGCGACTCCATCCAGTGCTGTCCGCGCCAGCGCGCCCCGTGGGCGCTGCGCCCGGCGAGAAGTGCCTGTCGGCCCCGGTGGCCGGCCCTGCCCGACACGTCGGGCGCCTCGGCCAGCACACACAGCCCGCTGATCGAGCCGGTCAGCAGGAGTTGGAGCATGCCACACGACCATCGCCATCACCTCGGCCGGCACGGCGCCCGCGAGTGCACCACGCGCCCGCGCGGCACATCCGTCTCGCCGCGCTGGGCCCGGTTCATCGCTTCGAGGCCCGCAACTGAGAGGCGATGCACCCATGGCGACCCCCCTGCTTATCCTCGGCCCCGGCGGCGACTTCACCTGCGAGTACCATCCTGCGCCGCGCGGCACGCAACTGATCAAGACCGGCCCCTCGTGGGCGCCGTCCAACACCGTCGTCGGCTGGATCGTCGCATCGCGCCAGCGCCTCGCCCGGCACCTGGCGCGCCTCGCCACGCCCGCCGCCGCCGCCTCGATCCCCCGCACCTCCGCCGCGCTCCATCAGCCGGCCGGCGCCGCCCGCGCAGCGGATGCAGCGCCTGATCGCCTCCATCGAGCATCGGAAAGGAATCGCCATGAACCTCACTCCCAAACAGCTTCGCATCCTTCAGATCATCCGCGACCAGCGCACCCGGTCTGGCTATTCCCCGACGCTGCAGGAAATGGCCGACGAACTCGGCGTCAGCAAAGTCACCGTCTTCGAGCACGTCGAGGCGCTCATCCGCAAGGGAGCGCTCGTGCGCGATCCGAACAAGGCTCGCTCTTTAGCCATCCGTAACGACTCGGTCGTGCCCGATGAAGGCCGGCCGATGCGCTTCCCGCTCGTCGGCCGCATCGCCGCCGGCTATCCGATCGAGAAAGTCGAGAACCGCGATGAACTCGACCTCGAGGATTTCTTCGGCCCGCGCCGCGGCCAGTCGGGCGCGGTCTTCGCCCTGCAGGTCGAGGGCGAGTCGATGCGCGATGAAGGCATCTGGGACGGCGACTACGTCCTCATCCACCGCCGCGAAACCGCCCGCAACGGCGAGCGCGTCGTGGCCATGCTGCCCAACGGCGAAACCACGCTCAAGCGCTTCTACAAGGAGCACGGCCGCATCCGCCTCCAGCCGTCCAATCCTGACTTTGAACCCATCATCGTCAGCGACTGCCAGATCCAGGGCGTGGTCATCGGCGTGATCCGGCGTTACGACTGAGCGTTTTCCTGATGCAATGATCAGCACGTTCGGCCCCCCGCTGCTCAATGGGCGCAGCGCGCCTGCGCGTACCATTTTCTGTCGGCGCCGCGCTCGCATGGCGCGGTGGGCCGCATGGTCAATGAACTGTGCTCAGAAAGGCGCAACCAATGAAAGCAGCATTGCCCCTTACGCTCGTCGGCACAATCGCTCTATCACTCGCCGCTCTCCTGTTGCCCGGCTGCGCAGCGCTGGTCGTCGGCGCCGCCGCGGGCGTCGGCACGGTGGCTTACGTCAACGGCGAACTCGACACCGTCGTCGAAGCCAGCCTCGATGACACGTGGGAGGCGACCCAGGCCGCGATCGAGGATCTCGAGTTCACCGTGACCGAGAGCAGCAAGGATGCCCTCGCCGCCGAGCAGGTCTCGCGCACCGCCGAGGACAAGAAAATCCAGATCCACCTCAATCGCGAGACGGACTCGACGACGCGCATCCGCATCCGCGTGGATGTGTTCGGCAACGAGGACCTCTCGCGCACCATCCTCGAGGAGATCAAGGATCACCTCTGAGCGCGGTCGGAAGCGGTGTTGTGATCACTTCTGCGAAGGCCGGTGATCGGCGAGCGACGCTTCCTGACAGGCGCGGCTCATCGCGGGCGCTTCGCTTCGCAATGTGACGAGGCCGAAGGCCGAGACGAGCCGCGCGTGCGAGCAAGCGCGTTGGGCGCGTGCGCGCGGCGGCGAGCGCCCGAACTCGTCATGCGCACACTGCAGCCCTTTACGTGTGGCATGGCCTTGCGCCTCGCATGACTATGTCGGACGCTCTCTGACGTATCCCGCCAGCACGGGCGGCATAGCGACGCAAAGCGCGACTGCCATGCCACGCGCTGCAATGACATCCGCGAAGGCAGGTGTTCCGGCGAATACCGCGTCCTCACCTTCGACGGGTCACGCGGGCGGGCACGGCTGGTGCGGGCGAGTCCGATAGAACCAGCGCGCAGGATCCCGCCCAAGTCGGATTCCAGCCTCCGCCGAGGCGCCGGCCCGAAATCCCGGGCTTCTGCTCCCGAACAAGTCCTGCGGGCGGCACTAAGATTGTCTGGCCATGTTTACCACCATTGTCATCAGCATTCTGTCGGTTGCGCTGGGGGCTCTCGGAGCGTGGGTGCTGCTGCGCCGATTTGCCGGCAATGCCGCGCCCACGGTCACTACCCACGTCATCGCCGAGCGCGTGCGCTCGGTGGGCAAACTCATCGGCCTCGAGGTCATGTCCAAGGAGATCGTGACGCAGACGCGCGGCCTGTCGTGGCTGCCTCCCCTTCTGCTCAGCCAGGCCCGGCTGGCGATGATCTTCTGCTTTGAAAAGCAGTACTTCGTCGATCTCGCCCGCCTGCGCGAGTCCAATGTCGAACATCTCGGCGGCAAGCAGTACCGCCTCACACTGCCGCCCATCGACGGCTCGCTGCGGCTGCTCGACGTCACGCCCTACGACATCCAGTCCGGCAAACTGCTGGGCCTGCTCGATGTGTTCCGCATGGACGCCCCGGCGCAGAAGGAACTCATGGTCCGAGCCCAGGATGAAGCCCAGCACCTCTACGAGACCCACGCTCGGCGCTACGAGCAGGAGGCCCGCCACGCGGTGGTGCGGCAGGTTGTGGGGCTGCTGCAACTGTTCGACATCGACGTCGAGGTGCGATTTGAGTCGGGCGATTCCGCCGTGCGCGTCGAGCCTGCCCGGCCGCGCTCGCTCGCCCCGGCGCCCGCCTGAGACCGCCAAACGGATGCGACAGGGCCGGCGAGCCCGGAAAAAACAAAGATTCGCGGCCCGTTGGGCGGATTTCCCCTTGCACGATGCGGATAAACGGGTATTCTGAAGGTATCTGACCGCCCGAACAAGGCGGCGGTTGCGCGCGCCGGCGTCGCACAGCGCCGGATCAGGCGTCGCAGGTTTCGAACTCTTCCGGCCGGACGCGGCTCTGAGAGAGGTGTGGTATGCAGAACAATTCGCCCACGTCAAGCGGTCGAGGCTTCACCCTCATCGAACTGCTGGTGGTCATCTCGATCATTGCCCTGCTCATCGGGCTGCTCCTGCCCGCCCTGTCGCGGGCCCGCGAGGCCAGCCGCAATGCGACCTGCGCCAACAACCTCAAGCAGGTCGCCACGGCGATGGAGCTGTACGCAGACGACAATCAGGATCTCTACCCGCGCGCCTTGCCGCTGGTCGATCCATCCAACGCCGATGACCCGGCCGAGTGGAAGATCCCCTGGCCGGCCGAGCAGTGCCCGCTCTACTGGCAGTCGGGCTATGCATCGATGGTCGTGCCATATCTCGGCATCCCCGTCAAGAACCCTTTCGACTACTCCCGCCTGCCCGAGCAGTTCGACGACCCGCAGTCGCCCAACCTCAATCCAGCAGCGAAGATCACGACCTTCTTCCGCTGCCCGAGCAATAAGATCGACCGCAGCGAACTTGACAAGCGCAAGTGCGGCTATCCGATCGACTACGGCCTGGCCAACTGGGCCAGCCAGAACCGCCGCCGCGACGTGCACATGAACCGGCACTTCCTGGCGTCGGACATGACGTGGGGCCTGGGATTCGTCAAGGGCAGCGACACATCGGCACTCAACGCCGAAACGGATCTGGACGGGTGGTGGCTGCCGTTCATCCACACCGGCGAGTCGCTGAACGTACTCACGCCCGACGCGGCAGTGTCTTCGATGACCAAAACTGAGTTCATCAGTCGCTTCAAGAACTTGCGCGACGAAGAGGATCCGATCTGACCAGGCTGCAGGAACGTGTTCAACCGCCGGCACGTGGCGCCGGCGTCACCGGTCAACAGGGATGACCAGCCATCCAACGCTGAAGGAGATTCGGGAATGACTGCACGTTTGACTCAACTCGTGGCCGGCTCGCTCGCGGCCGTGGGCGTTGCCTCCGCCGCATTCGCCGCGGCCGAAGGCGTCACCCGCCGCACTGTGATCGTCGAGGAATTCACCGCCGAATGGTGCGGACCGTGCGTGGGCGGTTTCTATGCCATGGAGCGCATGCAGGCGCGCTGGGGCGATGAGGTGTCGCTGCTCACGTGGAGCATTGCCGATCGCTACACCCACGGCGATGCGACGCGACGCCAGAACGAAGTCGGCGTGACCGCAATCCCGTCGTTCCTCTTCCAGGGCACCTACTTCTCAGTCGGCACGCCCTCGGACCAGACCATCGACACCTACGTGCGCAACAGCCAGAGCCTGCCGACTTCGGGCAGCGTCATCGGCCGCTGGAAGCTCAAGCCCAACAGCATCGTGCGCGTGGGCCTTAAGTTCCAGGCGGACCAGAACCTGAGCAACTACGAACTGCGCGTGCACGTGCATGAGTCGAACTGGTTCGTCTTCTGCAGCAACGGCTTGACGCACTACAACAACCACGTGCAGCAGGTGTTCTACGAGGCGCTGCCGACCATGCAGGCCGGCGAGCAGTTCTCGCTCATCAAGGAATACGACCTCTCGAACAATTCGTGGATCCATGATGTTGAGCAGCTCGGCGTCACCGTCTTCCTGCACGACCGCGCCAGCAACCGCAGCGTCAAGGCCGGCTGGGAACTCGGCGCGGTCAACCTCGGCGACCTCGACGGCGACCTGAACATCACCCGCGCTGACGGCGTGCTCTTCCAGCAGCAGATGGGCAAGAACAGCGGCCAGCAGGGCTTCAACCCCGCCGCCGACTGGGATGGCAACGGCTCGATCAACAACATCGACCGCCAGATGTTCCTCGACTACGTCCGCAACGGCGGCATGCGCTGAGGCGATACGCCGCAAACGCGCATCACAATCACAACACCGCCCAAAGCCCCCGGTCTCCCGATCGGGGGCTTTCTCTTGCGCAAGAGTTGAAAGGCGCTCTACACTGCTCATCTTCGCACACCGGATGCGCACGCCGTGCAACGCAGCGATACACAGGATGAACTTCTCCGCCTCGCGCGGGTTGGCGTGCGCGCCGACGCGGAGTCGACCGTCGTGCGGCTCGCCGAATCGAGCGCGTTCATGTCGTTTGTCGCGTGGCTCATCGGCCTGGGGCTGCTCGGCTGTCTCGTCTACGTCGGCATGGCCGCGGTGCGGCCGTCGCACCAGGTGCCGCGGCCGTGGGTCGCGCTGGAGGTGATCATCATCATCGGCGTGTCGCTGGCGATGGGCTATCGCCGGCATCTCATCAACGAGAGCGGCGAGCACGATCTGGTCATCGATCGCGTGAGCGCCAGTGTGTCGCTGCCGCGCTCGTGCGGGCGGATCGATCCGATCTCCATGCCGCTGTCGAGCATCGGCGCGATTCTTCCCGCCGAAGAGTTTGCCCGGCACGACACGCCGATGCTCAGCGATGAAACGTTCGGGCCCAAGGTCTACAAGCCGCTGCGTCTGGTCGTCGGCGAGCCCGTGCGAGATTTCGGTCACCGGCAGAACATCTGCTTTGGCGTGGTGATCGTGTGGCGCGATGACGATGGCCGCGAGCGCATCGACGCGGTCGCCCGCTGGTACGACCACCCGCGCGCCAACGCCTTTGCGCACTGGCTCAGCGTCGAGTGCGGCGTGCCGGTGGACGTGGAAGATATGCGTTCGGAGCCACGTGTGCCGTCGTCGTGAGTCACCCAAATGCGACGAAGTGCATTCTGGTGGATCACCTCAGAGCGCGAGACGCTGGCGAAGCGCAGCGCGTGTCTGGGTGCCGACTGCGAGCAGGAAGGCGGTTAGGGGAATCCGTCCGATTCCATCATGACTGTCTCGCGGGAGTCGGTAAGTTCCGCCTCTCGAAGTGACGAGAAAGCAGCGGCCCGAGAATTCCGGGTAGCGCTCGACGAGTGCCTGCAGCCCAGTGACGCGATGCCCTGGACTGGAGGCAATCTCGAAAGCTACGGGCTGGCTCGTGTCGTTGTAAACCAGGTCAACTTCATCTCGACCATCGCGCCAGTGAAACAACCTCATCCCGCTTTGCAGAGACAGAGAATACAAATGGGATGCGGCGGCGTTCTCCAGAAGGATGCCCTGCTCGACTGTGTCTTTCATCGGCGCCAGCCCGCGCTGCAACGCGGCATTGCGGACAGCGCCGTCGACGAAGTAGACCTTTCGCCCCTTACGCTGCACCTTCTCTTCGGTCTTCGCGAAATTCGGCAGTGTGAAGATCAGATACGACTGTTCCAGATACCGGATGTACTGGTGGATGGTCGGCCGAGTGAGCTCCAGCATGCCGGCAAGCTTGGTATTGTTGACGAGCCCGCACAATTGACCGGCGAGCGTATACAGCAATCGCTCGAGCGTGAGCGGATTGCGGATATCGAACGCCTGGGGAATGTCCATGCCGGTCACGCGCTGCACGGCCTCCGATCGCAGCACCTGCTGTGAGCGGAGGAGTTCTCCGGGAATGTCCGATTCCTGAAGCGCATCCAGAAGTTCCGGGAAGCCGCCGACCAACAGGAACCGGAGGAGAGGTTCTTCCAGACCCGAATGGTCGACAGCGGACTCGATGCTGGCACAGATTGTTCGATACAAATCCTCCCGTGCAGCGGGCGGCGGCGCATCGTAGCCTTTGAGATCCAGGAACTCGTTGAACGTGTACGGCGTCAGGAACTGCTCTGACCATCGGCCGATACCGCTCTCGATGTTGCGGTCGCGGAGCGCGGCGGTCGCGCTGGAGGTCGCCACGATGCGCAGCGGCCACTTCTCGTCGTAAAAAGTTTTGAGCCATTTATCCCAGTGCTCGGCGTAGTTCACCTCATCTAGAAAAAGAAACAACGGTGAATCCGCACTGCCCTTGTAGCGTTTGATGATTGCCCTCGCCCAGCCGTCCAACTGGTAGTGCATGAGCAGCGGATGATCCAGCCGAAGAAAAAACAGCCGAGACGCAGCAACGCCTGTGTTCAGCAGCTGCTGAATCGTCTGATAGAGGGCCACCGTCTTGCCGACGCGCCGCGGACCGAGGACGACCTGATATCGATACTGCGGCTTGAGAAGCACCCGCCACAGTTCGTCCGCAAGGGGCCGACGGACCTTCCTGGCCAGTGTTTCGGGCACCTCGCCGAGCTGAATCCAAGGGTTCTGGTTCAGAAGGGCGTCCAGATAATCCTCGGGCTTGAGGGTCCAGCGGTTCCTTTCCATGCCCTATCTTACACTTTATTCACGATGTGTCAACTGCCCGTTTACGTAAACTGTCTGAAACGTAAAATGCTAGGCATGAATTGACGGACGCTTTGGAGCGGCCCGGGTATCCAAAGCACGCACGGCTCGCGAGAATCAACTCGCGTGGCCCGGCCCATGACCGCCTCAACTATAAGAGATCGGTTTATCGGACCTACGCCGACCGTCGCGACTGGTTCTGCCTCGGCGCCGGCAGGCGGATGCAGAACGTCGTCCCCTGGCCGGGCGCGCTGTGGAGGTCGATGTCCCCCCCTGCTTCTTCCACCAGCCGCTTGCAGATCGCCAGGCCGAGCCCATGGCCGCGGCGCGGCGAAGCGCCCCCGCCATCGCTCATTTCGCACGGCCGGCTCTTGAGCGGCGTGAACGCCTGCTCCACCATCTCGCGCGACATGCCGCAGCCGGTGTCGGCGACGATGAGCCGCACCTGGCCGCGGGCCTCGATCTCAGAATCGATGCGCAGCTCTCCCCCGCTGCCGCGCATGGCGTCGATGGCATTGAGGAAGAGATTGAGCAGCACCTGCTGCAGGCAGATCGGCCGAATGCCCGCGCGCAGGCCGCCGGGAATGCGTCGAACGAGCCGCACCCCCGCCTTCTGCGGATCCTTGGCCATGCACTCCAGGGTGAGATCGACCACCCGATTCACGTCGGCATCGGCCAGCTGATCGTCATCGCGCAGGAAGCCGAGGATCGCGCTGGCGATGCGACTCAGCTGCTCGGCGCCATCCACGGTTCGAGTCAGGGCTTTGGTGACCAGCTCGCGATCATCCGGCGAGGCGATGGCCAGTTGCGAGTAGCTCATGACCGGCGTGAGCAGGTTGTTGAACTCGTGGGCGATCATGCCCGCGAGGATGCCCAGCGTCGCCAAGCGGCTCGTGCGATCGAGATCGGACTCCAGCCGCTGGATCTGCGACTCCATCTCGCGGATCCGGCCGAGGAGCACATCGCGATCGTTCTCGAGTTTGGCGTCGTAGGGCATATCGCTACCGGTCGAATCTGCAGGGACGTTCCGAGCCAAGATCGGCGTTTCCAGCGGGGGGCTTAAGCCGTACGTGTCGCCCCGCGGCTGCGGGTCTGTGTTCCACGTGGAACACGCCAGCTGGGCAATCCGGGTGGTGTTCCACGTGGAACATCTTGCCTGCCTCCACGCGCAGCGCTAGATTCGATGGCCCGACACACCTCCTGCGAAAGGACCAGGGATGGTCGATTCACCCGCCAGCGCCAGGAACCGCAAGCGCCTCGGCCGCGGCCTGGCCAGCCTGATGAGCCAGCCGGTCAGCATCACCGCCAAGCCTGAGCCGCCCAGCGAGCCCGTGCACTCCGCCGATACGCACGAGCCAGCGCTCAAAACAGCGCCGTCTCCGGCCGCCGACCAAGGCCTGCGCAGCATCGCAGTGGGGGAGATTCAGCCGAATCGGTACCAGCCGCGCAAGCAGATCGATCCCGCGCGCCTCGAATCGCTCGCGGCGTCCATCCGTCAGTCCGGCGTGATGCAGCCGGTGCTCCTGCGGCCGCGGAAGGGGGGTGGCTACGAACTCATCGCTGGCGAGCGCCGCTGGCGTGCAGCGCAACTCGTTGGCCTGCAAGCACTTCCAGCACTTGTGCGCGACCTGCCCGACTCGCAGGCTGCCGAATGGGCCCTCGTCGAGAACCTCCAGCGCGAAGATCTCGACCCGATCGAGCGGGCCGAGTCGTTCCAGTCCCTGGTCACCGAATTCGGCCTGACCCACTCTCAGATCGCTGAACGCATCGGCCTGGATCGCTCCAGTGTAGCTAACACCATACGCCTCAACAACTTAGATGATGACACGAAGGCCGACGTCCGCGCAGGTCGTCTGAGCCAGGGTCACGCCAAGGCGCTGCTGGCCATCGCCGATGCGCCGCGCCGCCGGACGCTGGCCCAGCGCGCGCTGCGGCAGGGGTGGACGGTGCGTCGGCTCGAGCGCGAGGTCGAATCGCTCGCCGCCGCCCAGGGCGGCGCGTCGCGCGCTTCAGCAAGCGCGCCCAAGGCGGCGCACATCACCGAACTCGAAGAGCGTCTCTCCAGGGCGATGGCTCTGCCCGCGCGCATTCGCTCGCGCTCGCGCACGAGCGGCCAGGTCATCTTCACCTTCCGCACGCTTGAAGAGTTCGAAGCGTTTCTTTCGCGCGTGGAGCGCGCCGATTGATGTGCGCTGCGCCGCTGCGCTTTGTTCGCCACCCGTTCGGTCGCGCGCAGTGACGAATGCGCATGTGCGTCGAGCATTGCGATGGCGCATTGCATTGGACCTGGCGAACTGCTTTTACTAACATTGCAGTCGAATTCTATTCTCTCTGAATTCGATGTAATTCAAATGTGCAGTGCCGGACGCCGATGTGTGGTCGCGTCGAAGCGGCAGCGCGTGTCAGACTGACATCGATAAAGGCAGCAAATGGCAAAACGCAAACTGAGCAGAATCTCCACCCTCGATCTCCGCCGCGAACTCGATCGGCGCCAGAGTCAGTTGGGCAAACTCATGGCGCAGCGGGAGAAGATCGCCGCCGAACTGGCGCAACTCGATGCGGAACTCGAAGCCTTCGGCCCCGTCACGGCGCGCCGGGGCCCCGGCCGGCCGCGCGGCAGCAAGAACAAGCGCAAGACCGGCAAGCGCGGCCGCAAGACGCGCCGCAAGAATCGCGGCGCCGTCACGCGCTCCGAGAACTCGATGACGCTCACCGAGTCGCTGCAGAAGGTGCTCAAGGGCAAGACCATGGGCGTGACCGAAGTCGCCGCCGCCGTGCAGAAGGCGGGCTACAAGACCAACGCCGAAAACTTCCGCACCATCGTCAACCAGACGCTCATCAAGAATCCCAAGATGTTCAAGAAAGTCGCGCGCGGGCAGTACACCGCCGCCTGAGATTCTCGCAACATCACAAGCATGCGGCGCAGCGAATCAGGCCGATTCGCTGCCGCCGTTTTTGGCCGCGGCATCGGCGTCGGCGGCGAGACGGCGGAAATCGCGCACCGGCGTCTCGATGAGCGGGATTTCCGGCACACTCTTGGATGAGCCGGCGCCCATCGCTTCGAAGCGGCGCGCCTGCGGCAGGGCGCTGCTCTCGAGCGAGCCGACGAATCCGTTGTAGCAGCGCACCGCGCGATCCAGGCCGTCGCCGACCTTCGACGCGTGATCTGCAAGGGTGCACAATCGACTGTGCATCTCGCACCCGAGATTCATGATCTCGCGCGCGTTGTCGGCCAGCGCTTCCTGCCGCCACCCATACGCCACGCTCTTGAGCAGGGCCATGAGCGTCATCGGCGTGGCGATGAGCACGTTGCGCGCCATGGCGTCGTCGAACAGCGCTTGATCGACGCGGATCGCCTCGGCAAAATGCGACTCGCCCGGCAGGAACATCACGACGAAATCCGGCGTGTGATCGAACTGCTCCCAGTACGCCTTGGCGCCCAGCGCGACGACCTGCTCGCGCAGGTGCCGCGCATGTCGCGCCAGCGCCGCCGATCGCGCTTCATCGCTGTCCGCAGCGATCGCGTCCTGGTAGGCGTCGATCACCGCCTTGGCGTCCACGACGATGCAGCGCCCCTCGGGCAGATGCACGATCATGTCCGGCCGCTGCCGCGCGCCGCCGGCCGTCTCCAGCGACGGCTGCTCGACATAATCGATGTGTTCCGCCAGCCCCGCGAGTTCAACGATGCGCCGCAGTTGAAATTCGCCCCACCGGCCGCGCGTCTGTGATCCCTTGAGCGCCAGGGTCAGCTGCGACGTCTCGCGCCGCAGCGTCTCGCCCGTCTGTTTCATGTATTCGATCTGCTCGTGCAGCCGCGTGTGCGACGCGGCGCGGTCTTTCTCGATCCCCGCGAGCATCTTCTCGTAGCGCTCGAGCGACTCGCGCATGGGTTTGATCATCTCGTCGATGGCTTTGCGCCGCTGGTCGAAGTGCTCGGCGGCGCGGGCGTTGTTGTCTTTGAGAATGTCGCTCGATATCGCCTTGAACTGGTCGGTGAGCTGCTGCCGGGCGGACTGGAGATCGGCGAGGCGCTGCTGGTGCGATCGCTCATCGGCATCCTGGCGGGCTTCGAGGGCCGCAACCCGCTGGCTCGCCTGCGACAGCTCCACCGCCAGCCGCTCGGCCCGCTCGGCGGCGGCGCGGCGATCCTGCTCGACGCGGTCCAGCGCCGCCTGGCCGTGCCGCAACTCCTCCTGCACCCGAGCCGCAGCCAGCGCCAGCCGCGCCCGACCGACCGCCAGCCACCCCGCCAGCGCCAGAGTCAGCAGAAACAGCACAAGAAACACGATCGCCAGCGTCTCAGCCATGCAATCAGTGTACCCGAATCGACGGCGAAAGTGGGGGATTCGTCGTTCAAATCGCACCACGCGACCGTTGTATTCCGGCTTCCGTTATAATCAGCACATGCCCAAGACCGGTCCTGCGTTCGACAGCGGTGAAGACACGCCGCGCGCCGTTTGCCCCGCGTGCGGCTACACGCTCGATCCGCTGGCCAGCTCGGGCCGGTGCTCCGAATGCGGCCTGTCGCCGGCCAACATCCTCGTTGAAACCGATGCCCGCGTCACGTTCTGCACGTCCGCTCCGCAGATGATGAACGTCGTCTTCGGCCTGTGCGTCATCGCCACGGTGCTGGCCTTTCACTTCGGCTACATCTCCTCGAACACCGCGTTCGTCCTGACCGTTGCGGCGACCCTCGCGCTGCTCGCGGGCGCACTGGTGTGGCATGTGCGCGACTTCTCGTCGCCGCACGTCATGCACCGCTTCTGGATGATGCCCGACGAAATCATCATCCACCTGCCCAACGGCTGCATCATCCGGCTGCCGTGGCGCACGCTGCGCTCGGCCGTGAGTTCGCAGCGCGATCCGCAGTCGGGCTCGCTCTCGCACCGGCTGCAGCAGCTGTCGCCCGCGCGCCTCGACCTTTCCCCACCCGATGCACACTACTGCACGCTTCGCTTCTATTCGACGGTGTGGCCCACGCTGCTATGTCCGGTCAAGATGATCGTGGTCATCATCCCGCCCGAGCGTCGCGAGGTGTTCAACGCCAAACTCCGGGAGGTGCTGCGGCCCGACGCCGCGCCCGCCGCACCTGCATCGCCGCCAGACCCCTTACAATCACCGGATGTCCGAGACGATCACCAGCCTGCTCGCGCCTGAAGGGCCGATCGCCCGCCGCATCGCCGGCTTTGAGGCCCGGCCGCAGCAGACCGAAATGGCACGGGCCGTCGAGCGCACGCTCGCGACGCGCGGCCACCTGCTCGTCGAGGCGGGCACCGGCGTGGGCAAGAGCTTCGCCTACATGCTTCCGGCCATCCAGCGCGCAGTCGCCGCCCGCGAGCGCATCGTCATCGCAACCAACACCATCAGCCTGCAGGAGCAACTGATGGAAAAGGACATCCCGCTGCTCCAGGCGGCGCTGCCCGACGAGTTCACCGCCGTACTCGTCAAGGGGCGCGGCAACTACCTTTCCATCCGCCGCCTCAAGCTCGCCAGCGAACGGCAGAAGACGCTATTTCCCGATCGCGCCCAACTCGACGACCTGCACATGATCGAAGACTGGGCCTATGAGACCAACGACGGCACGCTGGCCACGCTGCCGCAACTCGCCCGGCCGGACATCTGGGACCGCGTGCAGTCGGACGCGGACAACTGCATGGGCCGGCGCTGCCGGACGTATCGCAAGTGCTTCTTTCAGAGCGCGCGGCGGCGCATGGAGGTGGCCAATATCCTCGTGTGCAACCACGCCCTGTTCTTTTCCGATCTCGCGCTGCGCAGCCAGGGCGTCGGCTTCCTGCCGCGCTACGACCACGTCATCTTCGATGAAGCGCACAACATCGAAGACGTCGCATGCGAGCACTTCGGCCTGTCGCTCACCGAGGGGCGCGTGGCGCACCTGCTCAACTCGCTCTACGCCGATCGGCGCAGCAAGGCGCAGACCCGGCCGCGCGGCTTTCTCGCCTCGCTCGAACTCGAAGACGGCGACGACGAGGCCATCAACCAGACGCTCAACGCCGTGAGCCGCTGCCGCGCCGCCATGCGCGCCTGGTTTGACAACTGGATCGCATATTACGAGCGCCAGCGCGGCAGCCAGCAGGCCGTGCGCCTGCACGAGCCAAATCTCGTCGAGAACCTCCTCAGTCCGGTGGCGACAGAACTGGCCCTGCGCCTGCGCCGCCTCAAGGAGTGCGCCCGGCGCGATGAGGACAAGTTCGAACTCAATTCGTACATGCAGCGGGCCTCGGCCATCGCCGGCGACGCCGCGGCGCTCACCGAGCAGGCGCTGGGCGGCTGCGTGTACTGGGTCGAAGTGGGGGCCCGCAGCGAACATCGCGCCTCGCGCCGCGTGAGCCTGTCGTGCTCGCCCGTCGAAGTCGGCCCCGTGCTGCGCGAGCAACTGTTCGAGAGCGAGGTGACGGCCCAAGCGGCGCGCGCTGATGATGAAGCGGGGGACGACTTCACTGCGGATGAAGACGAGGCGCCGCCGCCTGCCGCGCCGGCGCCGTCTTCCAGTGTCGCCAGGCGCCCTTCGATCATCCTCACCAGCGCCACGCTCACGACCGGTCGCGGCGACTTCTCGCACCTGCGCTCGCGCCTGGGCTGCGATGACGCCGACGAACTGCAGCTGGGCAGCCCCTTCGACTATGCGCGGCAGGTGAAAGTCATCGTCGAGCGCGACCTGCCCGACCCCGGCGACGGGTTGTACATCGACCGCCTCGTGCCGCGCGTGCTCCATCACCTCCGCGCGACCGACGGCGGGGCGTTTGTGCTCTTTACGAGTTTCGCGATGCTCAATCACGTGGCCGACCGGCTGCTCGTGCAGTGCCGCGAGACGGGCGTGGAGGAATTCCCGCTGCTCATTCACGGCCAGGACGGGCCGCGCGGCCTGCTGCTCAAGCGCTTCCGCGAAGATGAGCGCAGCGTGCTGCTGGGCACGGCGAGCTTCTGGCAGGGCGTCGATGTGCGCGGCCGCAACCTGCGCAACGTCATCATCACGCGCCTGCCCTTTGACGTGCCCGACCGGCCGCTCATCGAAGCACGGCTCGAGCGCATCAAGCAGCGGGGGGGCAATCCGTTCATGGAAGATTCGCTGCCGCGCGCTGTGATCCGCTTCAAACAGGGCTTCGGCCGGCTCATCCGCTCGACGACCGACACCGGCCGCTTCGTCGTGCTCGACTCGCGCGTGGTGACGAAGTTCTACGGCCGCAAGTTCCTCGATGCGCTGCCCGAAGGCGTGGTGGTGGAGGTGGAAGACCGAGACTCTTAGGTAGGGTGCTGTTGAGGCTCTGCGAAACGCACCAATCGGCGGCCCACTCGCCAACGACGGTCATCACCTGTCGTGCGTCCGCCTCGGTGCGTTCCATTTCGCTTCGCTCCATTGCACGGCACCCTACAAGACCGCGAATGTAGGGTGCTGTTGAGGCTCTGCGAAACGCACCAATCGGCGGCCCGCTCGCCAACGACGGTCATCACCTGTCGTGCGCTCAACCCGGTGCGTTCCATTCCGCTTCGCTCCATTGCACGGCACCCTACAAAGCCGCGAAGCGCACCATATCTCACTCCATCTGCGCCACCGCGAGTCATCAATCCAGGTCAAGATCGACGCTTGGCCCCGCCGTACCCCAATCCGCCGACAGGACGCCGCGCCGAACGAACTTGTGCAGTGACGAATACGGCCAATCGATCGGTCGCAACGCATACCCATGTTTCACTGGGTTGTAGTGGATGTAGTCCACATGTCGCGTGTAATCAGCCTCGTCGCGAATGACATGCTCCCAGAATCGCCTCTGCCAGATTCCGCGCTCACTTCGCGCCTCTCGGCTGCGAGACCGTGACTCGCCTCGGGGCATCGCGCGGCTGAATGCACTTTTGATCCGGCTCCATCGCGCTGAGTAATCAACGTCGCCAGGCGGCAGCGTCCAGATGGTGTGCAGATGATCAGGGAGAACAACGATTGCATCGATGTGAAATGGAAGCTTCCGTCTAACCGCGTGGAAGGCGCCACGCAGGTTTTCAAGACGATCAATCAACAGAGTCGCCCGGCGATCAAGCAGCGTGAGCGTGAAGAAGTACGTGCCGCCGGCCACACGCCAGCGCCGATAGTGTGACATGACGCCATTGTAGAGTGCTGTTGAGGCTCTGCGAAACGCACCGGTTCATCGCCCCAAGCGCGAATCAATGGGTTGCACGCTGATCATCCAACCCGGTGCGTTCCATTTCGCTTCGCTCCATTGCACGGCACCCTACAAAATCGCCCCGCACTCCGGACACACACCGGAAGTGTTGCCGCGGAGGTCGTAACCGCAATGTTCGCACAGTCCGGCGCGGGGGATCGTGAAGCGCGGGCAGATGAAGGCGGCGAGCACGCTGAGCAGGCACACCGAGATGAATGCCGGCACGGCCGAATCGAGCGGGTAATACAGTGATCGGCTCCTTGTCATGTATGCGATGGTGACGATCGCCGCGCCGCCGTAGACCAGCGGCAGGGCGTATCGCAGATCGCGCCGCTCCAGCAGCGGCACCACGATCAGACTGCTGCACATGCCCACGACGCAGCCGACGAAGAACGAAACTGGCAGACCCAATGCCACATCATCCGCCGAAACCGAAATTCCTCCAAACGCCGACGGAGTCACGAGCAGCGCGAAGAGCATGGCCATCATCCCGAGGCCACCCATGGCAAAGATTGATGTCGCGACGAGCCGCGGCACGCGTGAAGCGACCGACAGCGATCGCGCCACCGCAAAGCCGCACGTGAGGCAGCGGCTGTCGCGCGCCACGTACTCAAGCCGTGCGCCGCAGGCAGCGCACGCCACACAAACGAAATCAACGTGGTGGATGATTTCGCTCGGAGCATCGCCATGCCCCCGGTTCCACTGCGACCACTGCGGCAGCACGCGCTCCTGAGCCGGCGAGCCGCCCCGCCGCCGCAGGGCAAAGGCATGCACGAAATAGCGCCGCAGCCGCGACATCATGATGTGACTCCGTGGATTTCGACTCCACATTCGGGGCACACGCCGGTGGTGTTGCCTTGGAGGTCGTAGTTGCAGCTGGTGCAGCGGCAGCGCGCCGCGCGCCGGCGGTGGCGCGCCTCGCGCAGCACTAAATCGAAAAGCCTGCACAGCGCGACGATGACGAACCAGAAGGTGCCGTACGCAAGTTGGCCCGTCCAGATGGGGCGGAAGGGGAGAACAGTGGCGACCGTGAATGGATCCGGCGGATCCGCAATGATCATCGCCGTTGCCGGATCGGGATCACACCAGTCGAACCACCGGCACCACAGCACCGGCACCGGCCAGCCGACTCCGGTGAATGTCTCGTAAGTGCGCTCGCCCTCCGCAAGGTCGGCACCGCGGCCAAGCGCATGGGGACTTACCCAACCAGGCCGGGTCGTCGACATCAATCCGCTCTCGCGCAGCAAATCATGATCCTGCCAGCGGCTTGCCGGAGTGGTTGTCGTCTCATACCAAAGCAGCCACGGGTACCGCTTCTCATCTCCGCTCTCATAGAAGGTAACGACGACGCGATCATCCATCTCCAAATGCACGGGCCACGGCCGTGGAAACCGAGTCATCTCTTGCCTCAGTCGCTCCTCAAACACCTCAGCAAAGCGCTGCGAAAACCACCCCGACCACGCCGCGTTGGTCGCGAGCAGCAGCGCCAGCGTCCACGCAAGGTTGGCCGCGAGCCACCGTCGCCAGGATGTCGCACCACCTTTGGTCATGGGCGCCCGCTTTCCGCTGCTGCGACTCCGCACTCCGGGCACACGCCGGTGGTGTTTCCTTTAAGACGATATCCGCAGGCGATGCACTGATTCCGGCGCAGGCGCCACCGTCGGCGCATGCTGAATCCAAGCGGGAACGCGGCAACGACGGCAAGCCACATCGCCGCACACAGCGCCTGCCCGGTCCATATCACGCCAAGGGGCCAGTTGCCTTCGATCACTGTAAAGCCGGGCGAACCGGCAGGGCGGCGCTCACCCTGCCACGGCACCGTCCGCATGCGCGACTCGAACTCGTCCTGTTGCCGACCCACCCACAACAGGCGCATCGGCCAGCCGACTGCGGCGTAATGCGTCCAGTAGATCGGCTCCTCGACGCCTGCTTCCTGTTGCGTGATGGCGGCTCGAGTCGCGCGCTCGAGCCAGGCGGGCGCAACTTCTTCGTAGCTTGGTTGACGACTCGATACTTCTCGGACTGGTCGAATCGCAACTGTCCACGTCGCGACGGCCCGGGCGGGCACGACCTCCGTTACACGAATCAGAGTTGGTCCGCCGGGCGAAAGCACCGCAACCGTCATCCCCTGACGGCGAACCGTCTTTCGATTGAACGTCGACACGCCGGCAGACTGAAACCAGACCGCCCAGGCAATGTTCGTGACAACCAGCAGCCCCGCGGTCCACAGGAACATGATCAGCGCCGTTCGTCGCCAGGATGTCGCACCGCTCCTGCTCATAGGCGCACTTGTTGCTCAGTCCCGCCCCCGCATCGGGCGACTGCCGCTCTCCTCGCCTTCAGACGATACCCGCGAGCCGGGCATCGGCCCGGTGGGGCGCGGGGGCGGCCGGCGCCGCTTCCCTCCACTCCGTGAAACCCGCGGCTGCCGCCGACGGCTCCGGGAAGGCGCTCGACGCGCCCCACCCGGACTCCCGGACGAAATGGGAACAAAAATCCTGCGCAAAACGTTGCTCTGTGGGCCATTGGGCGCATTCTTCTGGTACCATACCCGGCTGCCCCCGGCCAGTGCGTTATCAGACGGCCTCTCACAACCTCTGCCACGGCAACACCTTCCGGACATTTCTGTCCACCACAGCCACATACCTGGAGCATCGAAGCATGAGTCATCACCAAGGACCGAACCGCCATCTGCGGCCGCTCGCATTCGCAGCCGCCATCACCGCCTTTGCCGTCGCAGCCGCGTCGGCTGACGACACCCGGCTGGACCTGGGCCGCCTCGCATTCCACGAGGCCCAGGCGAACACATTCACGCACAGCGCGCAGGACCGCGCCTGTCTGGCCATCGACACCAAGGGCAATGTGCTGGTGGTGTGGGACAGCCGCCGCCAGGAGCTGTACTCCTACGGCGTGGTGGGGCAGTACTTCGATCCGCTCGGTCGCCCGATCGGCAGCGAGATGCGCATCAACGCGCACGCGCCGGGCATGCAGCATGAATCGGCCGTGGTGTTCGACAACCAGGACCGCGCCTGGGTCACCTGGGAGTCCAACGACCAGGATGGCGATGCGTCAGGCATCTACCTCCGCGCCTTCAGCGCCAAAGACGGCGGCTTTGCACCGATTACCGATGAGATCGCAGTCAACACGACCACCAAGGGTTCGCAGTGCGACCCTTCGATCGCGATCAACAGCAAGGGCGAAATCTGCGTTGCCTGGTGCAGCGCTGAAGTCGATGGCCGCGCCGTTGCCACGGCCCGGCTGTTCGACTCGACCGGTCAGCCCGCGAGTGAAGAGATGGTGATCGGCGCCTCCGCAAGCGGTCAGGATCGCCTTGCCTCGGTCGCGGCGCTCTCTGACGGCCGCTTCGTCGTCGCATGGGATCACGTGGACGGCAAGGGAGTTCCGGCCGGTCTGGTGGCGCGGACCATCGCGCCGCACCGCGAATCCGTGCTCGGCGTGGTCCAGCGTCTGACGCCCGAGCACGCGGGCGCCACTCATATCGAACCCGCGCTGGCCGTCAACGGCCGCGATGAAATCATCGTCACCTGGATGCATCTGGGCGAATTGGCGCAGGGTTACGACGTCGTGGCCCAGCGCTTCGACGCCGATCTCCAGCCCCTGGCTGGCGTGCAGGTCGTCTCCGCATTCACCGGCGCCTGGCAGTCGGGCGCGGCGGTGACGGTCGCGGGCAACGACGACTTCATGATCGCCTGGAACGTGGATGGCGATAAGCAGCCGTTGACGCCCGATCTGCGCGTGCCCACGCCGTCCACCCTGATGGCGCGCAGCTACGACTCAACCGGCAACGCGCTTGGCGATGCAACAGTCGTGAAGCAATCCGAGTACGGCAAGCACTCGCTCGCCGCAGCCTCCAACGCGCAGCGCATCGCGGCATCAAGCCTCGGTACGTTTGCGTTCGCCTGGGACGGGCGCGCCGGCGACGATGAGTCCGGCATCGGGCTGCTTGTCGCCGCGCCTGCATCGCTCGACCTTCCGGCGCCGCCCGCAGTCGAACGGCTCGCGGCCGGCCACGAACTCACCGCCGACGACGTGCGCGTCCCGCCGATCCGCACCGAGAACTGGAAGCCGCAGGAGCGCGAACTCTTCCCGGCTCTGGCGGGCCCGGACTTTGGCTTCCAGGCATTCACGACCACCGAGTGGCAGCCGCCGGATCCTGATCTGGCCGTCGGACCGAACCACGTCGTGTGCGTCGTCAACATGCGCATCATGGTGCTCGACAAGAACGGCAACCAGATCTCCGAGGAATACCTCGAAGACTTCTGGGGCGATCTCGGCGCCAACTACTTCGTCTTCGACCCGGTCGCGCAATACGACCACTACAGCGATCGCTTCGTCGTCGCCGCGGCCGAGCACGAAGGCGGCAACTCGAGCCAGAGCCGCATGGACATCGCCGTCTCCAAGACGTCGAACCCCGCGGACGGCTGGCACAAGTATCGCTTCGCGCTCAACTCGATCGGCTCGTTCGTGGACTTCGAAAACCTGGGCATCGGCAAGGATGCGTACTTCATCAGCGCCGATTACTTCGGCGGCGGCGGCAACAACATCCACATCTTTGAAAAGGCGCCGATGCTCGTGGGCGACCCGATCACGATGCGCTGGATCCGCACCGTCAATGACATCATCTCGCTGGGCAGCACCGACGACTTCGACGCGAATTCGCCGGCGCAGTACTTCGCTTCGAGTTTCGCCGCAGGCAGCAACCGGATCCGCATCTACGCGCTGCGCAACCCGAACACGAGCCCGACGCTGATGCAGTTTGATCTCACCGTGCCCGGCTTCTCGAACCCGCCCAGCGCGCCGCAGCGCGGCTCGTCGAACCGTCTGGCGACGATCGACCGCCGCATCAAGCACGGCGTCTATCGCGACGGCTCGCTCTACCTGACGCACGCCACCGGCGAGAACAACATCGCCCGCGTCCGCTGGTATCAGATCGCAATGAACGGCTGGCCGACTTCGGGCCAGAACCCGACGCTCACCCAGTCGGGCAATCTCGACCCCGGCGCCGGACAGTACTCCTGGTTCGGCGACATCGGCGTCGATGCCGACGGCGACATGGTCATCGTCGCCAACCGCTCATCGACGGCTGACTATCCCTTCGTCTCGCGCTTCGTGCGCAAGGCCGGCGATCCGACCGGCACGTTCCGCGCCGAGTCGCGCCTCGTCGAGAGCACCGGCGCTCACACCGGCGGCCGCTGGGGAGACTACGCCGGCGTCGATGAAGACCCGGCCGAGCCCGGCGTCTTCTGGTCGCACCACGAGTACAACGAAGGCACCGGCACGAACTGGCGCACCTGGGTCGGCCGCGTCGATTCCGATCAGGCGCTCGTGCTCGAAGCGCCGACCGTGCTGACGCGCGGCAGCCTCGAATCGTTCACGACGCGTGCGGCCAAGCCCGGCGCGACCGTGTACGTCGTCTACAGCATGCAGGGCCTCGGCTCGACGTACGTTCCCGCGCTGGACGCCACGCTCAAGCTCGCCCAGCCGCGCCTCGCCGGCTCGTCGATCGCCGACGCAGCTGGCACGGCCACGCTGAGCATGATGATTCCCAATAACGCCCCGCGCGTGCCCGTGTGGATTCAGACGATCGAGAACCGCAACACGTCCAACGTGATCGCGGCGACGATCAACTGAACCGCACGACATCTCGCCTCAGGCTCACCCCACCCGGCCGCGCCCCGCGCGGCCGGGTTGTTTTTGTAATCACCCCGCGAGGGCGCGCGAACAGACCTGCTATGATCGCCATGCCCCGCCGCGCTGCGGCGAGGCGGCCTGCCCCTTCCATTCCATCCGGGTGAAAACCCGGGTGCGGAGATTGCTTCATGCTCCCCAAGCCGCCGCCGCGCCTCGGCCAACTCGGCTACCTCTACTTTCCGCCGCTTCGAATCGAAGGCTACTCCATCGCCGGCGAAGCCACCGCCGTCATGGTCCCGGAGTTTGACGTCTGCTTTGACATCGGCCTCTGCGCGCGGCCCATGCTCTCGGCCAAGTACGTCGCCATCACGCACGGGCACATGGACCACGTCGCCGGCCTGCCGTACTACTTCAGCCAGCGCTGGTTCCAGGGCATGGGCATGGGCACGTGTCTGTGCGATCGCCGCATCGAGCCCGCCGTGCGCAACATGATGCTCGGCTGGGTCGACCTCGAGCAGCAGCGCACCTCGCACGAAATCATCGGCCTGGCGCCGGGCGAGACGCATGAGATCAAGAACAACCTGTTCCTCGGCCCGTTTGAAGTGGACCACACCGTCCCGAGTGTCGGCTGGGGCGTCGTCGAGCGGCGCACGAAGTTGCGCGAAGAGTTCATCGGCCTGCCGCAGGAAAAGTTGCGCGACCTGAAGATGGGCGGGACGGAAATCACGCGCGAGTTGCGCGTGCCGCTGGTGGCGTATATTGGGGACACGCTGCCCGGACCACATCTTCTAGCGGATGTCGTGCGCAGGGCGCGGGTGATTGTGCTCGAGTGCACCTTCTTCGAGCCCGACCACAAGGAGCGGGCGGTCGTGGGCAAGCACGTGCACGTCGATGACATCGCCGAACTACTCGAGCGCATCCAGGCCGAAGCGGTGGTGCTCACGCACATCTCGCGGCGCACGAACCTCGGGGCGGCCAAGAAGATGCTGCACGATCGACTCGGCGCGCAGGGCGCGCGCCGCGTGCACCTGCTCATGGATCACGTCGCCAATCGCGCGCGCTATGAGCAGCAGTGCGCCGAAGCAAACGAGAACGAGTCGCGCTGAAAGAAAACTCTTGCGTGTCTCACGGAACTTTACCGATTCGCAGGATTCGGGGTTGACAACCGCGCGAGGAAGAATTACCTTTGTGCCGTTCGACCGACGACGGCAGTGACAGCGGCTCAGTTCAGTCTCGTGGCGGTGCAGCGCGGTCGGCGGTGGAGTTTTCCGTAACCAGCAGACTTCCGTTCAGGAAAGTGTCAGCCGATGAACACTTCCCCCGATCCCATGATCCGGGACGAGATCCTTGCGCACCTTAAGCGGCACCACCCGGACCGATGCCGGCAGTGGTTTGAAGAAATCGAGATCGTCGATCTCGCCGCGGGCGTGCTCACGCTCAGCGCTGTTCAGCCCGTGCAGCTGCGCTACTTGCAGCGCGAGTGCGTCGAGATCTTCCGCGAGGCGGCGCAAAGCGTTACGGGCCGCTTGCTTAGCGTCGTCTTCATCTCTTCCGAAGAGGCCGAGGTCCTGACGCCCTCAGGGGCGGGAGGCGTCGCCACGCTTGCCGCGCGCGTTCCTGTGGCCGCGACCCCCGCGCCGGCGCCCGCTGCGCGGACCGCCACCGCCGCCCGCAACGGGAACGGCAACGGCCACTTGCGCCCGCCCGTCGCCACCACCACCACCTTCGAAGACGACACCGAGCGCACACCCGGCGGCACCGTGTGGGGCACGCTTTACGACGAGATGGTCATTAACCCCGACTACTCGTTCGAGACCTACATCGTCGGGCCCAACAATCGCCTCGCGCACGCGGCAGCCGTCGCCGTCTCCCAGCAGCCCGGCGTCGCCTACAACCCCTTCTTCATTCACAGCGGCGTGGGCCTGGGCAAGACGCACCTGCTTCAGGCCATCTGCCAGGCGATCCTTTCGAGCAAGCCCGACTGCCGCATCTATTACGTTTCCTGCGAAGGGTTTGTGAGCCAGTTCATGGAAGCGGTGCAGGCCGGCGAAATGCTCCAGTTCCGCCACAAGTTCCGCGACATCGATGTGCTCGTCGTCGATGACATCCACTTCCTCGCAGCGCACGAGCGCACGCAGGAAGAGTTCTTCCACACGTTCAACAGTCTCTGGCAGAGCCGCAAGCAGATCGTGCTCAGTTCCGACGCGGCGCCCAACGAGATTCCGAAGCTGGAAGACCGCCTGCTCAGCCGGTTCAAGTCCGGCCTGGTCGCGCGCATGGACAAGCCCTGCTACGAGACGCGGCTGGCCATCCTGCGCATCAAGTCGCGGCTGCGCGGGCTGGTTCTACCAGATGATGTGCTCTGCTTCGTCGCGCACCACACCGATTCGAACATCCGCGAACTCGAAGGCGCGCTGACGCAGTTGCAGGCCACCGCCATGGCGATGAACCGCGAGATCGATCTCGAACTCGCGCGCGAAGCGCTGGGCGACGCCCCCTCGCCGCTCACGCCCATCGTCAGCATCCAGGCGATCATCGCCGCGATCGCGCGGCACTTCGAAGTCAAGCAGACGGATCTCTTCTCCAAGAGGCGCCACAAGTCCATCGCCCTGCCGCGCCAGGTCGCCATGTACCTCGCCCGCTGCCACACCAGCCACAGCCTGCAGGAGATCGGCGGCTTCTTCGGCGGCCGGGATCACACCACGGTGATGCACGCGGTCGAGAAGATCAGCCGCATGCGCTCGACGGATCCCGCCATGGATCGCCGCCTCGACATGATCGAGCGCGACCTGGCCATCCGCCTGTCGTGAGCGCCGTCGTGTCAGGCAGGCCCATCAGCGCCACGTCGCCCACGATGAACCGCCCGCCATGTCGCGCACGCGATCGGGCACGCGGATCCACTGCGCCAGCAGAATCGCGCTGCCGACGAGCGTGATGAGCAGATACGGCGGCCCGCCAAGCAGCGCCGCCACCGCGGCCAGCAGCGTCGGCGCCTGGATCAGCGCCGCAAAGGTGATGACGGCGCCCAACACCTGCGAGGTGGCGACGAGTTCGCCGCGCCGAGCCTTCGCGTCAACACCTCGCGCGATTACCAGGCCGATGACCAGATTCAGAACCATCAGAACGAGCGAGACCGCACCGAGAATCATGGGAAGCGACTGGTTCGCGCCTGTCAGCGGGCCGCGGCTGGCGCTCATCCCAAGCACGATCGCGGCGAAGGTGAGCGATCCAATCGCCATGGCCCCGACGATCAGCCGCGCCTGCCGGATCGCCGCCTCGATCTGCTCGGCCCTGCTATCCGCCGCCTGTTCAGTTATTTGCGTCTGTCCCGTCACGGTCACACCTCCCGATCAGCGGGGCCAGCTCGCCCGGTTGACGTCGCGCACCGGGTCCACTCCCCCTGACTGTCATTGTGCACAACTTGTTGGGAAGGGCGCGATCCGCCGTACCAATCCGACAGCCGGCCGCGCTGCATGGCTTCCGGTCCACCGTCGGCGAGCCGCTTGTCCACGAAAGTCCACGGGGCTCGAGGCGCTGCCCGACGCTTCGCGCCAGCGACTTGACAGGCTGTCCACAACCGCCGGCTCGTCCTAACTTTCGAATAGCACGGGACTTGCAGCCGGGATGGCGCTCGCTGTGCACTCATTAACAGGGTATTAAACGGAGATGAAGAGTTATTTCTTCAAACTATCCTGGTCTTGACGCCCCCGCCGGCTCGTCCCCGCCGCCGTTCCGGTCGGCCGCATCCGAAGTCTTCGACCTCGCGCCGGCGCTTGTGGATAACCGGTGGATGGCTTCAGGGGTTGGCATTGGGGACAGAACGTCGTCGTCCGCTGGGCGACCACAAGATGTAGCAGCGGTTCACCGCACGCGCGGCAAGGCTGACCGGCGCGGGCGTACGCCAGCAGGGCCGGGCGGTTGCGGCCGCCTCGGCCGTTGCCATCCACGTAGTCGCGCAGCGTCGTGCCGCCGGCGCTGATCGATCGCCGAAGAGTAGTGCGGATCGCCTGAGCAAGTCGTCTCACCTGCGCCGCATCCAGATCGCTGGCAGGGCAGAGCGGATGAATCTCCGCGCGAATCAGCGACTCGTCGGCATAGATGTTGCCCACGCCGGCGAGCACCGCCTGGTCGAGCAGCGCCGCCTTGATCGCCCGCCGCGTGCCTGCAAGCGCCGGCTTCAACTCCCGCGGACTGATGGTCAGGGCATCGGGCCCCAGTCGCGACCATGGGCCGGCGTGCACAGCCTCGAGTGATTCGAACGGCGTCAGCGCTCCAAAGCGCCGCGCATCGCGAAAGATGATCCGCTCGCCGTCCGTCCGGCCGTCGAGCAGCCAGGTGATGTGCACGTGATCACCGCGCGGCGGCTGCGCTCCAGCGCCGACGTACACCACCTGCCCCGTCATGCCCAGCTGGACCAGCAGCACGGCGCCGTCCTCGGCGATGATCGCCAGCTGTTTGCCGCGCCGCTGCAACTCGGCCACCCCCCGGCCCTCAAGCAGCAGTCGCGGCAAGGCGTCGCCGGCGATCCCGTCCGCCATGCGCACCACATCCGGGCGATGCGCCAGCACGCGCTCGATCCGCCGGCCGAGCAGCCGCGGCGCCAGCGTCAGGCGCAGATGTTCAACTTCAGGGAGTTCAGGCATGGCGACAGGTGCAAAGAAGGCGGGCGCTAGCGGCGCGATTCGGCGGGAAGGTCATCAAGACTCCTGTCACCAAGAGTATCCACCGGGGTCCACTCCAGCGCGCGGCTCAGGGCGCTCTGGGCCTGCTCCCAGCCGATGAACTCCGGGTCTCCCGCCAGGCCGCGCAGAAGTTCGATCTCTCCCGGCCTCAGCGGCGTGAGCCGGCCGATAGACAGCGCCGCCTCCTGCCGCACCATGATGGATGCATCGCCCAGCAGGCGCACCAGGATCCGCACCTGCAGCGGCTCATCCGCCCGGTAGCGGCCGATCTCGCTGGCCACTCGATGCCGCACCTCATCCACCGGCACGCGCGAAGCGATCTCCAGTCCCGCGAGCACTTCGGGGTCGTAGCAGTCGATCGCGAGCAGCGCTTCGAGCGCGGCCACGCGCCGGTAATCCATGACGCGCGGCTCGGTGAGCAGCGATGTCAGGCGCGGCACGGCCGGCCGCGCCACCGGGCCAAGCAGCTGCAGAGCCCGCAGAGCCGCATCCATCCGACGGTCGTCCGCATCGATCGCCGCGATAATCTCATCCACGGCAGGAGTCGCCGCCAGGCCGAGCCGCCCGAGCGCGCGGATGGCGTTGGCCCCCACCGTGCTGGACGGGTCGTCGATGAGTTCGGTCAGCGCCGGCGCCGCGACCTCGGCCATGCTGCCGAACTTGCCCAGCACCTCGCACACCTCCGATCGAACCTCGGGCCGCTCGTCGGCCAGCGCCTCAACCAGCGGCTCGATCGCGTCGGGATGCAGCGGCCGAAGGTAGTCAAACACCCGCGCCGCCCGCGTCCGCACCGCCACGCGGCTGTCGCTCAGGCACTCGGCCACGCGCCGCGCGCAGCGCCCGGCATCGACGATGTGATCCGCCCCGGCAATAAGCGAGAGCGCATTGAGCGACTCGATGCGAACCGTCGGGTTCACATCCTGCGTCGCCCGCAGCAGCGCCTGCTCGGTGATGTCATCGCGCAGACGCATGTCGGAAATGAGCTGCACCGCCCGCAGGCGCGTCGGGCGACCGGCATCGATGATCGCCGCACACCGGTGGGCGAAGAACCGGCCGTACTCGGAGATCTCGCGGTTGTGGCGGCGGAACCACTCGGGGTTCGAAGCGTTCACGCGCGCATCGGCTTCGTCGAGGAACCACTGGTTGTCGGTCCACGGCATGATGATCATCAGCGCGGTGGTCGGGATCAGCGCCGTCCAGCCCTGCTCCTGCACCCGCGGCAGCACCGCCAGCGTCGTGCCGCACATGATCAGCAACGCGCCCAGCAGGGCCTTGGTGCGATAGCGCCGCGTGCGCAGCAGGTTGCGCTGCCTCCGGGCGTCGTGGCCGCATTCCGGGCACACAAACCCCCGGCTGCCGGTCATGTCATACCAGCAACTGGGGCAGCGCGGCTGGCCGCCCGAGCGGTCCGCAAAGCCCGCCCGGTAAATGACCAGCAGGCCGACAGCCCCCAGCAGCCCCGCGACGACGAAGAAGATCACATGGACGAGCACGGGCAATCGTAGGAGCCGGCCGCGAAAGCCGGTCCGGGGCAGCGTCAGGACAGAGAACGGGCCAGGGCCACGACCCCGTCTCCCTGTCCGCCATCCCGGCGGGGATGTACTCAGCGGCTGCAGGCTCGCGGCTCACCGGTTTCGTGCCTCAAGCCACGAGAAATCCGCCCTGGTCGGGCGTCGTTCCGGCGCCTTGCTCTCGACGATGCCGCCGTCTGCGGGTACGTTGGAGGGCGAAAGAACAGCCCGTCGCCCCGCGAGGCGCGAAGCCACGGCCCCGACGCCCGCCCGACACTCATTCCTGAACGGTCTGCGGGATCTGCTGGACGGCCTGACCGATCGTCTGCGTCATCGCTGATCGTCTTACGGCGTCTTCTTCGTACCCGCTGATCGCGTCATGAGCCTGTCGTAGACTCGCGTTTCGCGCTCGTTGTCCGGACCACCGGTCCAAAAGCCACTGTCGGCGCATGAGCGCCGAGCCTCCAGCCGAATCGGGTGATTGACGAAAAAAACCACCGACAGCGCGCAAATCACACGCTACGGCGCAGAATGAGACTCTCCGCCGCACAATGAGACTCTAACTCGCAGAACAAGACGCTCCGGCGCACGCGGAGAGTCTCCCGCGACGAATAAGACTTCCCGGCGCACGCGCAGAGTCTCCCCCGACGAATAAGTCTCTGCGGCGCAGAATAAGACGCCCCCGCGCACGCGGAGAAACTCCGGCGACGAATCCGGCTCTCCGGAGTCGGCCAAGACCAATCCGGGCCGTGTCCGGGTCTCCGCCGCCCCGCCGGCGGCCGATAATTCATGGCAGCCACCAGGACCGTCCCACCGCGACGTCCGGCGGGAGGTGCGCAATGCAGAGATGCCGGCCCCCCGAGCCCCTCATCGCCCGGTCCCGCTCCAGCACACGGCCAATCGTCAATTTGCACCTGACCTACCAGCTGCCAGCCGCGAGCGAGGCGTTGCGATCAGAACAAACGTACCTGTCCCGTTTGCTTCCCTGTCCCGTTGTCTTTCCCGCCGTCATGCGAACCGCGGCCTATTTGCTGCCGCACTCCGGGCACACCGCCATCACTAAGTGCTTCTTGACATAGCCGCACCATACACATCTGCCGTTGTGCTTGCGATATGTGTACCTTATGATGTGGATCATGGAGAGCGTCGTGAGAATGCAGG
>CAUJHZ010000040.1 GCA_963205185.1 Planctomycetota bacterium
CTCCTCGCACTGGGCAAGCCCAAGAAGGCCGCCCTCATCGCCGTCACCCGCAAACTCCTCACCACCATCAACGTCATGATCCGAGACAACCAGCCATGGAATCCTTCAATAAACACTTGACTTCAAAGACAGTCGCTACGCTACGCGCGCCAATCGCGCGGTCGGTGCCACATTTTGCCGCTCTGAGCGATGTGTGCGAGTGTTCTTCGACGGACGAGCTTGCTTGAAGCACGAGCGCGCCTGCACGCTCGCACGCAGCATCCGAAGCGGCGTGCTGTGTGGCGCCCACGCACGGCGCGATGACGGCAGGTGCCCCTACTGACTCCTCACCCAACGCGCGATCGCCATCAGGGGGAAATAGAGGCGATAGAGGTGGTAGCGCAGATAGAACACGCGCGGGAAGCCCGTGCCGGTGAACTCGGTCTCGACCCATGAGCCGGGCGGGTCGCCAGCGGGGTTGTGAAGACTCTTAGTGAGCCGCGACGCGGAGGCTCTGCGCAGCGGAGCGCTCGTCGAGGAGCATTCGCCCCCACCCCGGCCCTCCCCCGCAGAGCCGGAGGAGGGAGTGTGGATTCCCGCCTGCGCGGGAATGAGGGATGCATCGGCGGCGCTGAGTTGCGTTTCGCACAGCCAGCGGATCGCCCGCGCGAGGTCGGGGTCGTGCGGGCCGAAGACGACCTGCAGCGTCATCGCGGCCCAGGCGGTCTGCGATGCGGTGGACGGGCCGATGCCCTTGAGCGACGGATCTTCATAGGAGTTGGCGGATTCGCCGAACGAACCGTCGGGCTTCTGCACGCTCTTGAGCCAGTGGCCGGCGCGCTGGATCCAAGGCTGGTTCATGTCCACGCCGATGTGGCGCATGCCGCCGATGGACTGCCACGTGCCGTAGATGTAGTTCACGCCCCAGCGGCCGAACCAGCAGCCCTCCGGCTCCTGCTTCGATCTGATGTACTTCACCGCGCGATGCACGGCCGGATGATCGGCACGGATGCCGTGCCACGCGAGGCACTCGAGCACGCGGCCGGCGATGTCCGGGCACGACGGGTCCTGCATCGCGTTGTGATCGGCGAAGGGAACCTTCTCGAGGATGGGCCGGTCGCGCGTCTTGTCGAACGCGGCCCAGCCGCCGTCGTCATTCTGCATGGCCAAGATCCACTGCACGCCGCGCTGACCCGCAGCGCGATTCGCCTCGCCGCCGGCGCGGTGCAGGGCCATCGCAACCATCGCCGTGTCATCGACGTCGGGATACCACTCGTTGCGATACTCGAAGTACCACCCGGCCGGCTCGGCATCGACGGTGCGCGACCAGTCGCCGGCGAGGCGGTTCTCTTTGGCCAGCAGCCACTCGCAGGCGCGAGCGACCTCCGGCGCGTTGGCGCTCGTCTTGCCGCATTCGGTCAGGGCATAGAGCGCGATGCCCGTATCCCACACCGGCGAAAAACACGGCTGGATGCGAATGTGGTCTTCCTCCTCGATGATGAAGTCATCGAGGTCGCGCTCGGCCTGCCGAATGACCGGGTGCGAGCGCTCGTAGCCGAGCGCATCGAAGGCGATCTGCAGATACACCATCGGCGGGAAGATGGCGCCGAGCCCTTCGGTGTGCTGCGCGTCCGCGCGATCGAGAATCCACTGCTCGGCCTGCTTGAGCGCGCTGCGGCGCAGCGGCGAGGCGTCCGCACGCTGGATGATCTTGAGCACGCGATCGACGGCCAGAAAGAAGTTGTTCCACGTGAGCGGGAACGAGTCGAACTTCTTCGACAGCGTCTTCTTGTATCGAACGTCGTTGAAGAGATGATCGATGCTGATGCCGGCGGGCAGGGTGCGCACCGGGCGCAAAGCCGTGCAGATCGCCAGGGGCAGGATCATCGTGCGCGTCCACGCCGAGACCTTGTCGAGATGGAAGTAGCACCAGCGCGGCAGGTAGATCATCTCCGGCGGGATGGCCGGCACGGCGTCCCAGTCGATCAGCCCCAGCGCTGCCAGATAGAAATTGCTGAAACTGTTGCACGCCTCGGCGCCGCCATGCTCGAGGATGGCTTCGGCAGCGCGCTGCATGTGCGGTTCGCCCGGATCATCGCCATCGAGCAGCAGGCACACGTACGCCTTGACCGTCGCGCTCACATCCACGCCGCTGCCGGGGTACTGGCCCCACGCGCCGTCGCTTCGCTGGAGGCGGCGGAGATACGTCATGATCCTGGGCAGGCGCGGATCATCTTCCTGACGGAGGATCCACTTCATCAGCGTGTATTCGCTGTTGAGGATCGAATCGCCTTCCAGTTCAGCGCACCAGTGGCCATCGGGCTTCTGCAGCGAGAGCAGCGCTGCGGCGGCGCGATCGACGGCCTGTCGGGCTGCGTCGAGGGTGGCGTCGATTGGCCGCTGCTGCGGCCGCGATTCGGCTTTGGGGCTCGCCAGTGTGGTCACGATCTCTCCTGCGCCCGCCAAAAACGAAGCGGCGGGTAGAAGTTTAGCGCGATGGGTCGGAGCGGTTGTCGAGCCGCGATCGATCTCGTCCCGGCACCATTCCGAGAAAACGAAAGCCCGCGCTCGATTGGAGCGCGGGCTTGCAGAAGGAGTTCTGACTATCGCGGATCAGCCGTTGTCATCCTTGACTTCGTACTCGGCGTCGATGACGTCTTCGCCCTTGTCGCTCTCGCCGCCGCCTTTCCCATCGGGCGCAGCGCCGCCGGGCGCCGCCTTGGACTGCGATTCATAAACAGCCTTGCCGAGTTCCATGGAGACGCGCTCGAGTTCCTTGAGCGCCGCTTCGATGGCGTTCTTGTCGTCTTCCTTGAGTTTGCTCTCGACGTTGCTCAGAGCCGACTCGATCTGGCCGCGCACATCGCCCGAGACCTTGTCGCCGTGCTCGGTGAGGTGCTTGCGGGTCTGGTAGACGATGTTCTCAGCGCGGTTCTTGAGATCGACGAGTTCGCGCTGCGCCTTGTCTTCGGCGGCGTGGGCCTCGGCGTCGCGGCGCATCTTCTCGACTTCGTCCTTGCTCAGGCCGCTGGAGCCCTTGACCTCGACCTGCTGGCGCTTGCCCGTGGCCTTGTCGGTCGCGGAGACGTTGAGGATGCCGTTGGCGTCGATGGCGAACTCGACTTCGATCTGCGGCATGCCGCGCGGCGCCGGGGCGATGTCCGCCAGGTCGAAGCGCGCCAGCGTCCGGTTGTCGCGGGCGAATTCGCGCTCGCCCTGCAGGACGTGGATGGTCACGCTCGTCTGGTTGTCGGCCGCGGTGGAGAAGATCTCCTTGCGCGAGGTGGGGATCGTCGTGTTCTTTTCGATGAGGCGCGTCATGACGCCGCCGAGCGTTTCGACGCCCAGCGAAAGCGGCGTGACGTCGAGCAGGAGCACATCCTTGACGTCGCCCTGAAGCACGCCGCCCTGGATCGCCGCGCCGACCGCCACGACTTCGTCGGGGTTGATCGACTTGTCGAGTTCCTGCGTCTGGAAGATCTGCTTGGCCATCTCCTGCACGCGGGGCATGCGCGTCGAGCCGCCGACGAGCACGACCTCGCCGATGTCGCTCGGGTTGACCCTGGCGTCCTTGAGCGCCTGCTCGCAGGGGCCCTTGAGGCGGGCGAACAGCGGCTCGCAGAGCGATTCAAACTTGGCGCGCGTCACGGTGACGAGCAGGTGCTTGGGGCCGTTCTGGTCCGCCGTGATGAACGGCAGATTGATGTTGGTCTCCATGGTGCTGGAGAGTTCGCACTTGGCCTTCTCGCACGCTTCCTTGAGGCGCTGCAGGGCCATCGGATCCTTGCGGATGTCGATGCCTTCCTTCTTGCGGAACTCCTCAGCGACGAAGTCGATGAGGTACTGGTCGAAGTCGTCGCCGCCGAGGTGCGTGTCGCCGTTGGTGCTGAGCACTTCGAACACGCCGTCGCCGATGTCGAGGATGGAGATATCGAACGTGCCGCCGCCGAGGTCGAAGACCGCGATCTTGGCGTTCTTCTTCTTCTCGAGGCCGTAGGCAAGTGCGGCTGCGGTCGGCTCGTTGATGATGCGCTCGACCTTGAGGCCGGCGATCTCACCGGCGTCTTTGGTCGCCTGGCGCTGGCTGTCGTTGAAGTAGGCCGGCACGGTGATGACCGCGCGATCGACCTTCTCGCCGAGGTAGTCTTCGGCGGTCTTCTTGAGATCCTGAAGGATCATGGCCGAGACTTCGGGCGGGGTAAAGGTCTTGTCGCGGACCTTGACCTTGACGAGTTCATCGCCGCCGCCGAAGACTTCGTAAGGCACCATCTTCTCTTCGTTCTGCACTTCATTGTGCCGGCGGCCCATGAAGCGCTTGATCGAGTAGATGGTGTTCTTGGGATTGGTGACCTGCTGGTGCTTGGCGGGCTGGCCGACGAGGCGCTCGCCCTTGTCGGTGAACGCGACGATGGACGGCGTGATGCGGTTGCCCGACGAGTTGATCAGGACCTTGGGCTGGCCGCCTTCCATGACGGCGACCACCGAGTTGGTCGTGCCGAGGTCGATGCCGATGATTTTTGACATGACGGAGTTCCTTCCGAGTGGTTTTCAGACTGTACGAGCGGTCCGGCGGCGCGGGCCGAGGGAATCCGCTCCGGTATGCACTCGCAACTGCGATGCCACCTCCGCGGCCTCCTGAGGCGCCGAAATCGAGCCTGGCGGGGTCAAAAACGCTGAAATGCGGCACACGCTTCGCCCGCCGTCTGCCAGAATGGCGGTTCATCCCCGATTCAGGCCAAGCCGGCTCCGGTTGCCCCTTGCGGCGCCGCGGAACCGATAAGAATCCCCCGCATCGGCCTCAGACTGACGGGCGGGCGTGCCGATGTTCGTAGAATCCACCGCTCAGTCAACTTCACTTGCCGCCGCCGCGGCCGGGACTCTCCAGACATGCTTCGATCCGATCAGGCGCACATCCGCCCGTTTCGCGTGATTCCTTCGCTGCCCGAGGCGCTCCAGCCGCTGCTCGACATCGCGCGCAACCTGTGGTGGACGTGGAACCCCGAGGCCATCGCGCTGTTCGTGCGCCTCGACCCCGAGCAGTGGCACATCCACGGGCACAATCCCGTCAAACTCCTCGGCCACGTCAGCCAGGATCGCCTCGAACAGGCGGCGCGCGACGAAAGTTTTCTGCACGAGATCTACCGCGTCTACAGCCAGCTCGATCAGCACGTCTCTTCGCATGGCTGGTTCTCCAACGCGCACGCGGACGTGCGCGATGCGAAGATCGCCTACTTCTCGGCCGAGTTCGGCCTGACCGAATGTTTTCAGATCTACTCGGGCGGCCTGGGCATCCTCGCGGGCGATCATCTCAAGTCCGCCAGCGAGCTGGGCATCCCGCTGGTGGGCGTCGGTCTGCTCTACCAGCACGGCTACTTCATGCAGTACCTCAACGCCGACGGCTGGCAGCAGGAGACGTATCCCGACCTCGATTTTGCCAATCAGCCGATCAACCGCGTGCGCGACGCCAACGGCGACTGGGTGAAGATCACCGTGGGCCTGCCCGAGCGCGATGTTCGCGTGGCGGTATGGAAGTGCCAGGTCGGGCGCGTGCCGCTCTATTTGCTCGACACGAATCTGCCCGAAAACCGGCCGGACGATCGGCAGATCACGCGCAACCTCTACGGCGGCGACGTGGAGATGCGCATCCAGCAGGAGATCATCCTGGGCATCGGCGGCATCCGCGCGCTGGCGGCGATCGGCATCGAACCCACGGTCTGCCACATCAACGAGGGCCATGCAGCGTTTCTGGCCCTTGAGCGCATCCGCCGGCTCATCGAGAGCACCGATGTGAGTTTCGTCGAAGCCGCGGCGATGCAGTCGGCCGGTCACATCTTCACGACGCATACGCCCGTGCCCGCCGGAATCGACCGGTTTCACTCTTCGCTCATGCAGCGCTACTTCGGCGACTATGTGGCGGGATTGAAACTCGACATGGAGGGCCTGCAGGCGCTGGGCCGGGAAAACGTCTTCGACCGCAACGAGTACTTCTCGATGGCGGTGCTGGCGATCCGCACGTCGAACTACTGCAACGCGGTGTCGAAGCTGCACGGCGAAGTCAGCCGCCGGATGTGGCGCAACGTCTGGCCGGCCGTGCCCGAAGAGGAAGTGCCCATCGTGCACGTGACCAACGGCGTGCACTCGCGCTCCTGGCTGTCGCGCAACATGGCCGAGCTGTTCAACCGCTACCTCGGCTACCGCTGGCACAGCGACCCGGCGGACTTCACCGTGTGGAGCCGCATCAACGACATTCCGGATGAAGAACTCTGGGCCGTCCACAACCAGCGGCGCAGCAAACTCGTGACCTGGGCCCGCGGCCGGGTGCGCGAGCAGTGCGAGGCGTACGGCCGCAGCGCTCAGGAGACCGAGCGGGCCGTGGCGGCGCTGGATCCCAACGCGCTGACGATTGGCTTCGCCCGCCGCTTTGCGACTTACAAGCGGGCCACGCTGCTCATGCGCGATCCGCAGCGGCTCCGCCGCCTGCTCGCCGACGCCGACAGGCCGATTCAGTTCCTCATCGCGGGCAAGGCCCATCCGGCCGACTCGGCGGGCAAGGAATTCATCCGCGAACTGGTTCGCTTCTCACAGAGTTCGAGCGACCAGAGCGCGCGGCTCGTGTTCCTTGAGAACTACGACATGAACGTGGCGCGCTACCTCGTGACCGGTTGCGACATCTGGCTCAACACGCCGCGCCGCGGTCTCGAGGCGTCGGGCACGAGTGGCATGAAGGCCGCCGTCAACGGCGTGGTGAACTGTTCCATTCTCGACGGCTGGTGGGACGAGGGGTATGAGCCGCAGGCGGGCTTTGCCATCGGCCGCCGCGAGCGCTACGCCAGCGACGAACAGGCGGATGCGATCGAGTCGGCGAGCCTTTACGACCTCTTTGAAGGGCACATCCTGCCGGAGTTTTATGATCGCGACGCAGCCGGCGTGCCGCGCCGCTGGGTGGCGCGGATGAAGCGGTGCATCCAGTCGCTGGCGCCGATGTTCAACACGAACCGCATGGTGCACGAATACGCCGATCTGTTTTACGTAAACAGCCATCTGCGCACCAGGCGCCTCGCCGCCGACAACATGGCCGGCGCCCGCGGCCTGGCGGCGCAGGTCGAGCGCTACCGCCGCCACTGGCAGAGCATCCGCATCGAATCCGTCGCCGCCGACACGCATCGCCCGCTGCCGGTCCGCGCGCCGATGCCGGTGGAGGTGATCGTGCGCCTCGATGAACTCGCGCCGCAGGAGGTGTGCGTGCAGATCTACACCGGCTCGGTCGCAGCCAGTGGCGATCTGGTCAATGGCGTGGCCGAGAACATGACGCACGCGGCCGACCTCGGCGACGGGCGGCACCGCTACACGGGCGAGATCGTGGCCCAGCAGTCCGGCCGGCGCGGCCTGGC
Organism: Planctomycetota bacterium; assembly: GCA_963205185.1. Taxonomy (GTDB): domain Bacteria; phylum Planctomycetota; class Phycisphaerae; order Phycisphaerales; family UBA5793; genus UBA5793. The sequence continues at coordinate 7,371 of CAUJHZ010000040.1, forward strand.
GGTGCGGATCATCCCCAGCGACGACCGCCTGCACACGCCCTTCATTCCCGGCCTGATCACCTGGGATGCGCAAGGCGCCACCACCAGCGACGAGAGCGCCCCGCGCGCGGCGCAGGTGGCAGCGCACTGAGCACCGCGGCGCAGCCGGCATCGTCAGTGGCGACCGCTGGACGCTTGCGCCTTCGCCTCAGTTCAGGCTTACGGGCATGAGCACGTAGGTGAAGTCGTTGCCCGCGCGGATCATGCCCGGCTTCGTCGGCGCCTTGAGTTCGAAGACGATCTGGTCCGAGTGGATCACCTTGAGCGCATCGGTGATGAACGTCGGGTTGAAGCCCACTTCGACGTCGTCGCCTTCATACTTGGCCAGCGGCACCTTGATCTCCGCCTCGCCCATCTCCGGCGCGCGGCTCGAGATCGTCAGCCCGCCCTCGCGGAACGACAGCCGCACGCCCTTGGACTCTTCGTTGGTCAGCAGCGCCGCCCGGCGCACGGCCGAGGCGAGCGTGTCGAGTTCGAACGTCACCTTCTTGTCGAGGTCCTTGGGAATGACGTCTTCGTAGGGCGGGAAGGAGCCCTCCACGAGATTCGTCGCCAGCATGGCCTCGCGGCCGTCCTGCCCGACGATGAAGATCGCCTGGCTGTCGGTGATGTAGGCGCTGACTTTGTCCTCGGGGCTGCCGGTGAGTTTCATGAGGTGATTGAGCGCTTTGCTGGGGATGATGCACTGGCTCTCGTTCTTGTCGCCGATGCTCGAGCACGTGCCGCGCGCCACCGCCAGGCGCCGGCCGTCGGTCGCGACGAACTCGACCTTCTTGGCCTTGCGCTTCATGAGCACGCCGTTGATCGCGTAGCGCGAGTTCTCGCGGGCGGTGGCGAAGCGCGTGCGCTCGATGAGCGCGCTGATCTGCCCGGCGTCGATGGTGAAGTCGGCTTTGCCGATGTCGGCCGTCTCGGGCAGCGGCGGGAAGTCGCCCACGGGATAGCCGAACACCTTGAAGCGCGAATCCTGCCCGCGGATGCTCGCCACGTCGTCCTTGACCTCGATGGTCAGCGTCGGATCGACCGACTCGCGGCAGATCTGGCTGAACTTGTCGGCGGGGATGAGCGCCTCGCCGTCTTCGTGGATATCGACTTTCTCAGTGGAGAGGCGCAGCGCGGCTTCGAGGTCGGTCGCGGCCAGCGTGAGCGCCCCGTCGCCGGCGGAGAGTTTGATGCATGTGAGCACGGGCTTGGGTGTCCGCAGCGCCACCGCCGCGGTCACGACGTTGAGAGCCTCCACCAGAGCCGCCCGATCGCAGATCACCTTCATGGACATCCTCCCGTTTGTGTCTGGCCGTAGTCTATGCCGCGAGTTGGGCGGGGCAGGGGCCCAATTGGCGCGGAATCACGGTCTCGGCAGGCAGCGGCGATGGGGGATTCCACCTCGTTTCCTCAAATCGCTGGCTGGTTTCGAGCGGACTTGAGGTATACTGAACCAGAGACGGGCCGCACACCCGCCGCAGGACCGGGGACTCCGCCGGAGACCCCGATGACAACTCTCTGCCGAGGAGGCCTGTGATGAACACGAGGACTCTGTTCATGTACGCGCTGGCGTTGCCGGCGACGGTTGTGCTGTCTGCGACCGCGAACACTTCGGCACAGGATGCCGGCGCTCTTGTTGGATGGGGCCAGCAGGTGCTGCTGCCTCAATCCGAACTGACGGGAGTCGAGCACATCGCCTCGGGAGGCTGGCACACCCTGGCGCTGCGCAGCGACGGTCGCGCCATTGCGTGGGGCGCCAACGGCGGCGGACAATCGCTCGTGCCCGCGCACGCGCGGCGGTTCGTTCAACTGGCAGGCGGCGTGCGCCACAGCCTGGCGCTGGATGAGGATGGGATGATCCTGGCGTGGGGCGAGAACGCCGACGGCCAGTGCGATGTGCCGCCACCGAATGCAGATTTCATCGCGGTGGACGGTGGCGGCGGCACGTTCGAATATCGCGGCCACAGCCTCGGCCTCAAGCGCGACCACTCCATCGTCGCCTGGGGATACAACGCCGATGGCCAATGCGATGTGCCCGACCCCAACGAAGGCTTCATCGCGATTTCTGCCGGCGGCGGGCACAGCCTCGGCCTGCGCGCTGACGGATCGATCGCCGCGTGGGGACTCAATGATGACGGGCAGTGCAACGTGCCCGAACCCAACAGCGGCTACGTCGCCATCGCCGCCGGTGTGCGCCACAGCCTTGCCCTGAGAGCCGACGGCTCGATTGTCGCCTGGGGCGAACACTCCTGGACGGTCCTTAACACACCGCCGCCGAGCGGTCGGTTCAGCGCGATTGCAGCCGGCAGTTCCATGAGTATGGGCCTGAGAGAGGACGGAAGCGTGGTCGTGTGGGGTGCCGTGAGCCCGAGTGTGTACGAGGTTCCCGTTCCGAACTCGGATTTCGTTGCCATCTCGGCGACCCGGTCGAGTTGCATCGGCCTCAAGTCCGATGGCTCCGTGGTGTGCTGGGGCGTGCGCGCCGACGGCGAGACGAATCTGAGTCCGGACAACTCCGGCTTCGTCGCCGTCTCCGGTACTGATCAGCGCGAGCTGGCGCTCCGTGTGACGGGTTCGATCGAAACCTGGAACCACACGCAGCCCGCGCCGCCTCCAAACTCCGGCTACGTCGGCATCGCCGCGGGACTGCGCCACAGCCTGGCGCTGCGCGGCGACGGCACGACCGTCGCGTGGGGATCAGACAACACCTACGGCCAGACGACGCCGCCCGAGCCGAACGCGAACTTCATCGCCATCGCAGCAGGCGACTACCACAACCTCGGACTGCGGCGCGACGGCACGCTTCAGGCGTGGGGCACCTACGGCTCGGGCCTGCGCCAGATTCCCGAACCGAACCGCGACTTTGTCGCCATCGACGCCGCGGGTGATCACAGCCTGGCCCTGCGCTCCGATGGCTCTATCGCCGCGTGGGGTGGGAATCGGTACGGCGAGACAAACGTGCCGCCGCCGAACGCCGGCTTCATGGCCATCGCCAGCAGCAGATTCCACTGCCTCGGCCTCAAGTCCGACGGATCAATCGTCGCGTGGGGGCTCAATGACTATGGCCAGTGCGATGTGCCCGAACCCAATGCGGACTTCGTCGCCATCGCCGCAGGCGGCGCTCCATTTCTGTACGGTTACTTCAGCGTGGGACTCAAGCGGGACGGCCGCATCGTCGTCTGGGGGGCGGATGGCCACCACGTACAGGATGTGCCGCCGCCAAGTCCGGATTACGTCGCAGTCGCGGCCGGAGACTACGTTGCCTACGCCATTCTCGGCGAGGCGCAGCACTGCCTGAGTCTCTCGGTGGAAAACCTCGTGGGCGGACAGGACGCCACGGTCCGAATCGGGCGAGGCACTCCCGGGCAGCGCTGCGTCACCGTCTACGGCTTCGCGCCCGGAGAGACGAACATCAACAGCGAACTCACTCTGTTCTGCGCTCGATTCGGCATCCAGGGCGTGAATGTCAGTCGCATCATCGGAGGGACAGAGCAGTACTTCGACGCCCGTGGGGAGGTGGCCTTCAGTATCCCCGTGCCCCAGGGCCTCTCTGGCCGTCGGCTGCTCCTCCAGGCCGCGCAGCAGAACACCTGCCCCGCGCAGTGCGTCTCGAACATCGTCGATCAGACCGTGAGGTGACGGCGAGGTAAGTCGTTCAATTCCCCGCGAGCTTCAACCGGATAAACCGCGGCCTTCCCAGGTCGGCGATCCAGAACGCATCCTCGAAATCCCACGAGTTCACGCTGTAGGAAATCAGCAGTTCGCCGGGCTTGCTCAGGTGCGGGTGGGCACTGGCGTTGTAGGCGTAGATGTCCGGGTCCTGGTCTGTCTCGGGGCAGTGGTAGATCTCGATCATCGATCCCCACGGCCCCGTCGGACTGTCGCCGATGCGGATGGCCACCTCGGGCGCGATCGTGTCCTTCTGGAACACCATGATGTATTTGCCGCTGGGCATGGGCGTCACGCTGTACACGCCCGAGATGCGGCCGGTCATCGGAGCGCTGTTGGTAATGCCCTCGACCCACGCGCTGCCGTCCCAGTAGCGCCAGGCGCTGATGTCGGCAAACTGCTCGGGCAGCACGCGCGCCACGATCGCTTTCTTCACAAACGGATCTTCGCGGGCGCCGTAGATGTAGATGTATCCATCCGGGTGCGGCGCGCCGGCGGCCTTCGTGTTGGACATGATGCACGCGGGGAACTGGTACGGCCCGATGTCGCCGTTGGGCGGCGCGTAGAGCGGCACCTTCTGCTGCACCTGGTCCTCGAACGGCGGCCGGCTGTCCTTGGGAATCGTGATCATCGTGATGCCCTGATTGCTCGGCCAGCCGCCGCCGGGCGGCGGTCGCAGGTGGATGCCGAAGATGTGCACCCAATCACCCAGTGCGATGCCATCCATCAGCCAGAAGTAATCACCCGGCTGGGCGTCGGGCGTGGTCGGAATGAAGGCCGAGCGCGGGTGCCCGTTGCCGTTATCGCGGACGTAGATGAAGTCCGACTTGGCTGGATCGGGCTCGAGACCGTCCACGTAGAGCATCGAATTGTTGATGAACTCGTTGCCGGGCAGGCGCCGCCCGTCGGGCCCGACGTCGCCGATGATTGAATCGCCGAAGGTGAACAGCGTGCGCGGATGCGGATCGAGCCCCGGCGCCTCGATGCCGTTGAGCGGGATCGAGATGCAGCCGTCTGCGGCGTTCCAGCCGTGATCGCGGTCGAGCAGCTGAATCCAGCCGGCGTCGCGCACGACGCGGAACGGCGGGCTTTGCGCCACGCAGTGTCCGCCACTTGCCAGAGTGGCGGAGAAGGCGAGGACCGATGGGATCGAGCGATGGATGCAGTGATAGCGCACGGGAAAGAACTCCTCTCGGCGATATGTACCCGCCAAAGCGCCGCGCGGTTCCACGACATGTGGGGGGAACCGCCCCTGAACTGGCGGGAAGATGGGAGAGCCTGTGGATTCTACAGCCGCGGCCGCGACATCTCGGGATGCCCGGCAATGGCAAAGCGCAGCGGCCAGAGCGCTGCTTCGCCTGCGTAGGCCACTCCGATGCGCGGCCCGGTGGCGACCGCCGCATCGCGCACCGGCCGGCCGGCGGCGAGATGAAGATGCGCATCGCTGACCGCCCGGCCGTCGAAGGCGCGGTCGATCTTGAGCGCCTTGCAGAGTTTACCCGGGCCGCCCCCGAGATCGGCCGGGCGCGGCGGGCCCTTGAGGCCGCGATTCGCCCGCGCGAAATCGGCTCCCTCGATGATCTCTGCAGCGCGGATGAGAGCCGCGCCGCCCGTGTCCGCCTCGTCGGCCACGACGTTGAGGCAGAAGTGCATTCCGTAGATGAAGTACACGTACCAGTGCCCGCCGGGCAGATAGAGCGACTCGTTGCGCAGGGTGCGGCGGCCGTTCCACGCGTGGCTGGCGCGGTCGGGCGCGCCGAGGTAGGCCTCGGTCTCGACGATGCGTGCCACGATGCTCGAGCCGTCTTCGAACGTGCGCACGATCAATCGGCCGAGCAGTTCGCGCGCGACGACCTGCGCCGGTCGCCGGGCGAAATCGGCGCGAAGGGCTCTGTGCTGCAACATGGCTCAGCTGCCCGGATGCGCCGTTTCGAGCAGGACATCGATCGTGGCTTCATGCCCGTCGCGATTGATCGTCAGTTCGACGCGGTCGCCGACTTCGTGCCGGCTGATGATGTTCTCGAGCGCCATCCGGTTGGGCGTGGGTTTGCCGTCGATGGCGAGGATGATGTCGCCTGGATCGAGTCGGCCCTGCACGCGCTGCGCCGCCTGCAGCCCGGCCTTGTCGGCCGGTGAACCGGGCATCACGGCCAGCACCATCACGCCGGTGATGCCCAGCCGCGCTGGAAAGTAGTCGTCCAGGTACACCCCGAGATACGGCTTGATCTCCCGGCCGTGCGCGATGAGTTGAGGCACCACTTCGTTGATGACATCCACCGGCGTGGCAAAGCCGATGCCCAGGTTGGTGCGCGTGGGGCTGTAGATGGCGGTGTTGACGCCGATGAGCCGGCCGGCCGAATCGAGCAGCGGTCCGCCGGAGTTACCGGGGTTGATGGCCGCGTCGGTCTGGATCATGTCCTGGAGTTCGCGGCCGTTCTCGCCGGGTATCTCACGGTGCAGGGCGCTGATGATGCCCGTGGTGAGCGTCTGGTCGAGGCCGAAGGGGTTGCCAATGGCGTAGACCGTCTGCCCGACCTGCAGGTTGGCTGATTCGCCCACTGGAATGGGCCGCAGCGAAGCCGCCGGCGCCGACACCTGCAGCACCGCCAGGTCATAGCGCTCTGACCAGCCCACGAGGTCGGCCGTCCAGTCCGTTTGATCGGGCAGCGTGACGATGAGCTGATCGGCGCCGGCCACGACGTGCAGGTTGGTCAGCACGTGGCCGAGGTCATCCCAGATCACTCCCGAACCGCTGCCCGCGGGGACCGACATGACATCGCGCGTGATGCGATCGCGGCCGAGGCGCGCGTTGGTGATGAACACGACCGACGGCGAGGCGGCGTTGAAGATGTCGATGGTTGTCTTTTCGGCATCGGCGAGATCGCCGCGCGGCGTGATCTCGCGCGGGCGGGCGTTCATCGAGCGAATGGTCGGCCAGACCTTGTCGAGCGCGATGTAGCCGGCCATGATGAAGAGCATCACCGCCAGCAGGCCATTGGAGACGCCGCTGCGCTTGTTGTCTGCCACTGTGGGTCCTCTCTGGCTGCCGGCCGGCGCCGGCCGCTCCTGATTATTCGCAGCGAAGCCGCGGCGGTTTCCGGTTCAACGACTTCGCGGCCGATGCGACCGCCGGCGTGGCCGGTGCGGCTCATCCGCCTCATAAGGCTCGGCGTGCAACCTCTGGCCCAACCGCGCGCACAACTCGCGCGGGCAGCCGATGTCGCCGATCACGATCTCGCCGATCCACGGTTGCGCATCGAGTTCGAGAAAGCCCGACTTCACGCCCACCAGCGCGACCGTGACGTCCGCCTGCACGCACGTCCCGGCGGGGCGGCCGCTCTGCGCGTCCAGCCCGCTGGGCACGTCGATGCTCAGCACCGGCGCCGCCGAACCATTCATCCACTCGATGAGCCGATCGAGCGGCGGACGCGGCGCCGAGCGTGCGCCCGTGCCCAGCAGGGCATCGACGATCAGATCCGGCGCCGCGACCGAGGCGGTGAACTGGTCGACGGCGTCGCTGGTCGCCGCATGGGTCATTGGCAGTTCCATGCGCTCGCAGACGTGCAGGTTCATCGCCGCTTCGTCGGATAGCTTCGTCGAGACGGGATCAAAGGCGAGCAGGATCTCGACGCCGACGTGTTCGTTGTGCAGGTGCCGGGCCAGGGCCAGCCCATCGCCGCCGTTATTGCCCGGGCCGCAGCAGATCAGCACGCGCCGCCCGGCCGCAGGGGGCGGCAGCAGCCGCATCACTTCGACCGCCACGCTACGCGCCGCGTTTTCCATCAGCACCGCGCCCGTCAGGCCGTAGTGCTCCACGGCGAGGCGATCGAGCTGGCGGATGGCATCGACCGTGAAGAGGTAGAGGTCCTCCTGCGGCTGGTCACGCGGCGCCTGGCTGTCGCTCTGGGCTCGGGACGGGCTCATACGATGATGATAACGTCAGGATTCCCGTCGAACTGTTTGAAGCAAAGAAGGCCATGCCCTCGACCGCCATCACGATCTCGCTTGGCTGGATACTGGCGATCGCGTGCATGGGATTGGCGGCGTACTGGTCGATGGCGCTGTGGTACATCCACCTGGCCAACGCCGCGATGCCGCGCGTCCGGGCCGGGCTGCAGGCGCGCGAGCCCGAAGGCGGCTGGCCGCTGGTGAGCGTGGTCATCCCCGCGCACAACGAGGAGCAGTTCATCGAGCATGCGCTGCAGTCCTTGCGCGCCAGCCGCTACCCGTCGCTGGAGATCGTCATCGCCGCCGACCGGTGCACGGATGGCACCGCGGCGATCGTCAATCGCCATGCACAGGAATCGGCCAGCGCGGTGCGGCTGGTGGAGATCAGCCAGTGCCCGGCGGGCTGGTCGGGCAAGTGCCACGCCTCGTGGACGGGCGCCAGGGCGGCGCGCGGGCAGTGGCTGCTCTTTGCCGACGCGGATACGACCTTCCATCCCGATCTGATTCGCGCCGCGATGGGCGTGGCCGCGGAGCACCGTCTCGACTTTCTCAGCCTTCTGGGAACCCTGACCTGCTCGCGCGACTTCGAGCGTACCGACCAGCCCGTGGCGGCGATGTCGCTGATGAAGATGTTTCCGATCCACCGGGCCAATCGCAACGACCGGCCCGGCCGGCGACCATTCGCCAATGGGCAGTTCATGCTCTTTCGCGCCTCGGTGTATGAGTCGATCGGCACGCACGAGCGCATCCGCGACGCGATACTGGAAGACCTGCGCTTCGCCCGCCGGCTGGACTTCAAGGGGCATCGCATGGGGCTGGTGCTGGCCGATGATCTCTTCACCGTGCGCATGTACGAGACGCCCGAGGAGTTTGAGCGCGGGTGGAAGCGCATCTTCATCGAGGCGGCTAATCGCAACGCGGCGCGGCTGCAGGGGCACGTCTGGCGGCTGCGAGCCCTGGCGGCGGGCCCGGTCGTGCAGGCGGCGGCGCTCGGGCTGGGTATTGCGCTGGTGCGCAGCAACGCGCCGCTTGCGTGGAGCCTGGTCGGGCTCGCGCTGGCTTCGGCCGCGGTGCAGGTGGCGGCCCTGAATCGAGCTTACGGCATGCAGGGCGCGCCGCGAAGCAGTATTTGGCGCTTTCCGCTGGGGTGCCTGCACGTGGCGCGGATCTTCGCCGAGGCCGCTGCCGACCTGCGCAAGGGGCGCGACATCGAATGGGCCTCGCTGACCTACCGCATCGAAGACCAGCCCGAGTAATGCGGGCGCCTGGCGCCTTCTCCAGGGAACCGGTTAGCGCTGCGGCGGCCCGCGCGCGGGCTGCCTTCACCGGTCGAACAGGCGCATCACCGAAGCCGGCAGGATGCGGCGGCGGATCACCTTCCACGGCCGGCGCCAGCCCATCTCGCGATACAGCGCCGCGTACCGGCTCCACATCTGTTCATCCACGAGTTCCATCCGGTGCCGCACCGACAGGCGCAGCGCGTGGTTGAGCAGCCAATCCGTCTGCCGGCGGAGTCGATCCTCCGCGCCCGGCACATCGCGGTGCTTTTGCACCAGACGCAGATGATCGTCGAGCCAGCGCTCCATGTTGGTTGCGCCGGTCAGATTGCGCCGCTGCGCCGTCTCAAAGAGCCGCACCGTCAGCAGCGGCTCGCCTGAGACGAGCAGCGGCCCGTGCTCGAGGGCCCGGCAGGCGAAGTCGCGATCTTCGCCGACCTGGAACGCGCGATCGAACCGCACGCCGGCTTCGAGCACATGGCGCGACACGCACATGCCCGATGCGCCAAAGAACGCGACCGGCTCGAAGACGATGGCGCGATCGGTGATCGGCGCTTTGCTCCATGCGGCATCGGGCGCGTTGCCTCGGGCCTGTTTGTGCGTGCCGGGATAAACCTCCATCCGCGCTGCCACCAGCAGCGCTGCCTCCGGGGACGCGGCGAATCGCTCGTGCACCGCTGAACCTGAATTGGCAAACCACGTGTCATCGGCGTCGAGAAAGACGATCTGCCTGCCGACCTCCAATTGGAGCGCGGCGTCGATGCCTCGATTGCGCGCCGCCGAGACGCCGGCATTGGGCTGATCGATCACGATGAGGCGCTCAGGATCCGGCAAACCGTCGCGGCACCGCCCGATGCACTCGCGCGTCGCATCGGTCGAGCCGTCGTTGACGACGACCACCGCTTTGATGCACGCGTCGGCCAGCAGACATCCGACGGCGTTGTCCACGAATTCCTGCGCGTTGTAAGCGGGAACGATGGCGACCAGCGAGCCGTCAGGGTGCGGGGTGAACGTCGGAAACGCGGCTTGTTCGACATTGAGCATGGGCGGTGCGCCGGCGGGAGGCCGATGAGGCGAAGGCGCTCCCATCTATAATGCCACGCATGTCGCACGCGGGCCAGTGGGAAAGCGAGCCGTTTTTCATCGTCGGCACCGGCCGCAGCGGCACGACGCTGCTGCAGGCCATGCTGACGAGCCATTCGCGCCTGGATATCCCGCCAGAAACCAAGTTTTTCCAGCGGCACGACCCGGCCCGGTCCGGCGGCGACCCGCTGCCCGCCGGTCGCCTCGACGTCTGGCTCACCGACTATTTCGCCTCGCAGGACTGGCTGGACCTGGGCCTCGAACGTGACGAAGTCGAGCCGGCAATGCGTGCCGGCGACCGCAGCGCGCGATCCCTGTTCGAGGCGATCCTGAGCGCGTGGCGGGCGCGAAGCGGCAAGCCGCGCATCGGCGAGAAGAGCCCCCTGCACTGCAGGTGCGTGCCGCGCATCCTCGAGGTGTTTCCGCAGGCCAGGATCATCCATATCTTCCGCGACCCGCGGGATGTGGTCGCGTCGATGCGCGGCATGGAATGGACCAGCGGCTCCGTGCGCGACCAGGCGCGCAACTGGCGCAAGATTCTCGATGAGCACCTGCGACTCAGCGCCGATCTGCCCGCCTCTACGTACACCGGCGTGCGATTCGAGACGCTGGTGGAGCAGCCGGAAACGGAACTGCGGCGGCTGTGCGCCTTTCTGGGCGAAAGTTTCGAGCCGGAGATGCTGCGCTTCCACGAGCGCGGCTCGAGCGGGTTCCACGAGCGCGAGGCGGCGTGGAAGGGCGGCACGCGGCGGCCGCTGAGCAGCGCATCGATCGGTCGCTACCGCGGGCAGCTCTCGCCGCGGCAGATTGCGCTGGTCGAGCGGATCGCCGGGCCGACGATGGTCAAACTCGGCTATCAGCCGGTGTCCGGCTGGCGGCGGCACCATCCGCTGTGGGTGACGATGGATGCGGCGAGCCACGCCGTGCGCAAGACGCGGCGGAATCTGGGGGCGTAAGTTGGTTTATCGCGAAGCCGCAGGCGGCGGCGCGCGGCGCTTACCAGTCGTTGTTCTTCTCGTAGCCGAAGCGCACCAGCGCATCGCCGGCGATCGCCTTGAACTTCTCTTTGAGCGCCGGGGTGAAGTGGTTCACCCAGTCGCCGGCGATGCCTTTGCGGTTGAAAGACTTCTCATCGGTCTGGCCGGGCGCGCGGCCGGTGGCGCGCTGGAATGAATGCCGCTCGACGATCTTGCGCAACTGCGAGGCGGAGAGATTCACTTCGAAGTGATCGCAGATGCCGTGAAACCCGTCGAGCGGATCGCGCAGCAGGTCTTCGTAGCGCACCACCAGACCCCACTTGACATCGCGCCCGGCGAGCCAGCCGTCGATCCACTGCACGCGCTCCGCGAGTTTCTCATCCATCCATCGCGCGATGCCTTCCTCCGCGTCGAGGCCGCGGTACGCGGCGGCTGATTCGTGCTCGTACACGCCGCGCAGGAAGAAATAGCCGCTCACCGCCGCATCACGCAGATCGCGGAAGAGGATGACGTAGGGCCGTTGCAGCCCATTGAGCAGCGCGAGGTGCTCGGGCGTGGGGCGGCTGTGCAGTTTGGTGACGGTGTAGCCCACCGGCGGCTGGCGGAGCGACTCGGCATGCAGCGTGTGGTCGGTCTCCGTGATGTACGGCGGCGCCCACTCGCGATAACCCGGAATCGACGCGACCATGCGGGCCAGCCACGTGCTGCCGGATTTCGGCATGGCCGTGATGAACAGGTTGCGGTGGGGGTGGTCGTGCACCACAGCGCCGACGAGCCCCTGCAACCGCCGCAGCGGCTTGCCGCGGTACCAGGGCTGACGGTCGGGACCACGGAACGAGGCGATGGAGTCGGGGTTGTCCACGGGTTCGATCGCTTGCATCGTCGACAGGATAGCGTAGGCAGCATCCCGCGATGCGTAGCGAGTACAGATCCGTCCCGATTCGTCTTGGCTCTGGTCAATGAGCGTTAGAATTCAGGGGGATCGTGGCACTTGGCGAGGCGACAAAATGACGACCGAATCGCGAATGAGTCGCTTCAGCCGAATCAGCATGAACATTTGGATTGGGCTTTCGTTGATTACACTTTTCGGATTGCTGATTTCCGTCCCCGGCCCGGGTGTGTTCCCGGACATGGTCAGTGTCCTCTGGTGGCGGACTTCGAGCGGCATCTTCAGCGCCTCGTTCGTATCGTGTGCCGCTATCGCCGTTCTAGGTTCGATTGGGTTGGTCACTCGCGGCGTGTGGCGCGCCCGATTTGCCGCGGCGAGTGCGCTGGCATTTACGGCTTCCAGCTATTTGGTCGGCGTATCTACAGCGGATTCGCCAGCAATGCTCTTTGAATTGGCACTGCTCAATGCGCCGGCAATTCTGGCTTTGATCTGGCTCCTCGCGCCGCCGCGACCGACAGCTTCCGGTCATTGCAGCGGATGCGGATATCGATTGAAGGGAATCAAGTCTGAGCACTGTCCCGAGTGTGGTGCAGCAATAGTGGCGAAATCGAAGCCGCTGTGAAGAAGTTCCGCCGCCCTAACTATCCAGCGTCACGGCGCCAGGATGGTGGCGGATGATCGGCTCGCCGGTCCCCGGCCAGACCACGACCACCACGTCGATGCGCAGTCGCCGGTCGAGCCAGCGGCGCTTTCGCGCGATCATCTGGGCGAGTCGAACCAGCCGGCGGCGCTTGTCGCGGTTGATGGCCAGTTCGCCCCGATAGACGTCGCCGGCGCGCGTCTTGACCTCGACGAAGACGATCGTGCCGTCGGCGGTTTCACAGATGAGATCGATCTCGCCGGCGCTGAGGCGGACATTGCGCTCGATGCAGCGCAGGCCGAGGGTTGCGAGGTGGGAGGCTGCGAGGTCTTCGCCGCGCCGGCCGAGGTCGTGGCGCGGATCCAGCCGGCCCCGGGCGAGCAGCGAGCGCCAGCGCTGTGCCAGCCACGAGGCGAGCGCCATTACTCCGGTGCGGCCCATCGCTGCATGGCGATGTCGAGCAGGAGGATGGCCATGTTGTCGAAATCGTCCATGTTGCCGCGCGCGAAGAGTTCTGCGAGATACTTCCTCTCCTCCTCGCGGTATCGCTCATCGTGGAGCTTCTTCTGGATCTCGAGTTGCACGTCGTAGAGCGAACGCCCGGCGCCGTCGGAGTGGTTCTCGACGTAGACCCAGATGGCGCGCTCGCCGACAATGACCGGTCCGCCGTATTGGCCCTTTTCCAGCGTGCGGGCGATCGCATCGACCTGCGGCCAGGCCGTGAGAGCCGTATCGGCCAGGCCGCTGCCGAGTACGGTCGGCTCCATCAGCCCGCCGCGGCTGGCAAGAATGGTGCTGTACTGTTCGGCGAGCGTGCTGAACAGGTAGCCGTCGGCCAGCGACTTCTCGATCTCGGCGCGCAGCGCCGCATCATCGGCCGCCACCGCGAGCAGGCGCAACTGGATCGAGGCCGGGGGATTGAACTCCGCCTGGTGGTCGCGGTAATAGCGCTGCACATCGCGCCAGGAGACGATGACGCGCTTTTCGATCTCGGAATGGACTTTGTAGAGGATGAGTTGCCGGCGGCGCTCGAGTTCGATCACTTCATCGACGCCCAGGCCCTTCTCTTCTCGGAAACGGCGATCGGACGCCTTGCGGCCGACGTCTCGCGTGAGGTCGCCCTCGAGTTGCCGCAGGAAGTGGCGGATGCCGACGCGCTCGTTCTCCGTCAGCGCCGCTTCGGCTTCGGCGTAGACGAGTTCGTTCTTGATCAGTTCCGCGAGTTGTCGCTGAATGATGTCGTAGGCCCCGATGATGAACTCCTCGCGCGTCTTGTCGCGCCCGAGGATGCGCAGCTCGTTTTCGATCGGAGCGAAGAATTCGGAAACGTAGATCGGCCGGCCGTTCACCTGCCCGACGAGGCCCGCGTGGCTGACGACGGCGGGGATGGTCTCAGCGATGGGGTTCGCGGGCGCTGTCAAGTTGGTCGGCGGGATCGAACCCGTCACCGCCTGCTGCGCGCTGCCGGGCTCGACCGTGCCTGCAGTGCCATCAGGTGTCGCCGTCGGCGCCGGCTCGGCGTGCATGGCGGCGGCCTGAGGATCGTGGAACTGGCTGGCGGAGAGCGTCACCCTGGCCTTGGGTCGGGGCGGTTCATCCATGAGGCCGGTCGAATTCGAGATACAGCCCGGCAACGCCGCGCCCAGGACCAGAGCCATCGCCGCCCTGCGAGCCGACATCCAACCACCGCCAAACCGTTGTTTCGCCATGTCGTGAGACTCCCGGGAATCCGGAGTGTACATGGTACGCGCGGCTGCCCGCCGCCGCGCCCCCCGTCGCCGCTGAGCGAGGTCTTGCCCTCAACAGGGGTGCGAGCCGCGCGGGCCTATACTGCCCTTTGCACATCACTTCTATCAGCAAAACCACGCAAGGAACGTGATCAAATGGCAGATCAAGGCGAGACGCCCAAAATCCAGATTGACAGCGACTGGAAGAGCCAGGCTCAGGCGGAGAAAGAGCGCCTTGCCAGCCTCGAACAGGAAAAGGCCCGCGCGGGCGGCGGCGAGGCCGGACCCGGTCAGTTGCCGCCGGCCAACTGGGACACGCTCGTGGGCATGATGGCCACCCAGGCGCTGCTCTATATGGGCGGCTACGTCGATCCGCAGACCAACCGGCCGATGGTCGATCTCGACGCGGCCCGGCATCAGATCGACCTCATCGGCGTGCTCGAAGCCAAGACCAAGGGCAACCTCAACGAGGACGAGTCCAAGCAGCTCGCGGCGGTCCTCTATGAACTGCGCATGCAGTACGTGCGCATCGCCCAGGCGATTTCGGGAGGCGGAGCCGGTGGCGGCCCCGGACGGGCGCCGCGCGGCGGGGGCATCCAGCCCTGAGGCGCCGCATCGGGGTTTTCACCCCGCTTCCGGACGGCGGCGGCGCGGCGATATAATGCCGCCCTCGATCAGCCGCTCGACCGGCTGACGAGGCATTGAGCCCCGTATCTCTGGCTGGAAAGGCGATCCCGTGTCTGAACCATCCCAAGGCTTCATGGATCGGCACTACTTCCTGCTCCGCCGCCTCCACTCGCTCAGCGGGATCGTCCCCATCGGCGTCTTTCTGATCTTCCACCTCACGACCAACTCCTCGATCATGTGGGGCCGCATCTTCGCACCCAACGAGCACGGCGACGCGGGCGTCGAAGTGTTCGTCCACGAGGTGAACTGGATTCACAACCTGCCCGCGCTGCAGCTCATGGAATGGTTCGTGCTGTTCGTCACCATCGCGTTCCACGCGCTGCTGGGCATCTACTACGCGACGACGGGCAAGGGCAACGTCAAGGCGTACAACTACCAGGACAACTGGCGCTACTCGCTGCAGCGCCTCAGCGGCTACATCGGCATCGTCTTTATCTTCATGCACGTCACGTCGCTGCGCTTCGGCTGGACCTATGGCGGGCTCATGCCCGCCTTCGACGCCGAACACGCCGCCTCGTCCACCGCGGTGCACTTTCAGACCAGCGGCGGCGGGGTGCTCATGCCGGTGTTCTATCTCGTGTGCGTGCTGGCGCTGGTCTATCACTTCGCCAACGGGCTGTGGACGGCCGCCATCACGTGGGGCCTGACGATCAGCGTCGAATCCCAGCGGCGCTGGGGCTACGTGTGTGCCGTGGTCGGGTTCCTGCTGGCCGGGGCGACCGTGGCGGCGGTGGCGGGGTTCACCTTGCTGGATGTCGAGAAGGCCCGCGCGATCGAGACCGCCATGCTCGAAGGGCACGCCGCGCCCCCGCCCACGAGCATTCCGCCCGAAGCGGCGCCTGGCCACTGAACTGCACCCCTGCGGCGCTGGCGACCGCACGACTCTGTTTCGAGGACTGACCGAGCATGATTCCCAAGAAGCGCGTCATCGTCGTCGGCGGCGGGCTGGCCGGACTGGCCGCCGCCATCAAACTCGCTGAAGAAGACATCGCCGTCGATCTCATCTCGATGGTTCCCGTCAAGCGCTCGCACTCGGTCTGCGCGCAGGGCGGCATCAATGCGTGCAACGAAGTGGCGCGCCAGCAGGGTTTCACCGAGTGGATTCACATGGACGAGACGCTCTACGGCGGGGACTTCCTCGCCCACCAGCCGCCCGTATATGAAATGACCCATTGGGCGCCGCGCGTCATCGACCTCTTCGACCGCATGGGTGTGCCCTTCAACCGCACGTCGGAAGGCAATCGCGACCTGCGGCTGTTCGGCGGCTCGCTGTTCAAGCGCACCTTCTTCGCCGGGGCGACCACCGGCCAGCAACTGCTCTACGCGCTCGACGAGCAGACCCGCCGCGCCGAGGCGGAGGGCAAAGTCACCAAGTACGAGTTCTGGGAGTTCCTCTGGCCCATTCTCGACGGCGACGGCGCGTGCGTCGGCTGTGTGGCCCAGGACATGCGCACGATGCAGATCCGCGCGTTCCGCGGCGACGCGGTCGTCATGTGCACGGGCGGCAACGGGCTGATCTTCGGCCAGTCCACCAACTCGATCGTCTGCACCGGCGGGGCCGCCAGCCGCTGCTACCAGGCTGGCGCGTGGTACGCCAACGGCGAGTTCATCCAGGTGCATCCCACGGCCATCCCCGGCGCGGACAAGTGCCGGCTCATGTCCGAATCGGCGCGCGGCGAGGGCGGGCGCATCTGGGTGCCGCGCAAGGCCGGCGACACCCGCGACCCGCGCCAGATTCCCGAGAAGGAGCGCCTCTACTTCCTCGAGGAGAAGTATCCCAAATACGGCAACCTCGTGCCGCGCGACATCGCCACGCGCGAGATCTTCGACATCTGCGTCAACCACGGCCTGGGCGTGGGCGGCGGGAACATGGTCTATCTCGATCTCACCCATAAGCCGCGCGAGTACCTCGAAGGCAAACTCGGCGGTATCCTCGAGATCTATCGCAAGTTCGCCGGCGACGACCCGTGCGAACTGCCCATGAAGATCTTCCCCGCCGTGCACTACACCATGGGCGGCATGTGGGCGACGTACACCGCCAAGAGCGACGGAAAGGGCATGGTCTACGGCGCGCCCAACACCATGATGACCAACATCGAAGGTCTCTACGCGCTGGGAGAAGTGAACTACCAGTACCACGGCGCCACGCGCCTGGGCGCCAACGCGCTGCTCTCGTGCACGTTTGACGGCCTGTTCGCCGGCAAGGGCATCGCCGAGCGCGTGCGCAGCCTGCCGCGCGCGGCGGCGGATATGGAAACGGGCGTGTTCGACGCGGCGGTGGACGCCGAGACGCGCAAGATGCAGAACCTCATCGACGCCGGCGGCAGCGAGAATCCTTACGAGATCGCGCGCGAGATGGGCGCGGAGATGACCGCCGCCTCGACGGTCGTCAAGACCGAGCAGCGCATGCAGCAGGCGATGAACAAACTCCACGAACTGCAGGACCGGTACACGCGCATCAGCCTGAGCGACCACGGCCTGTGGACGAATCAGAACCTCAGCTTCGCGCGGGCTACGGGCGACATGCTCAAGCTCGCCGAGGTGATCCTGCTCGGCGGCATCATGCGCAAAGAGAGCCGCGGCGCGCACTACCGCACCGACTACCCGGACCGCGACGACGCGAAATTCCTCAAGACGACGGTGGCCGAGTGGGACGCCTCTTCGGGCCGTCCGTCGATCCGCTACGAAGAGGTCAACATGCCGCTCGTCAAGCCCCGGGCCCGGACGTACGGCAAGGTCGAGGGCGACGAGAAGAAGCAGCCGGCGAAGGAAAAGGTCGCGGCGAGTGTGTGATCGGCCGAGTCAGGAGAGGGCGCGCTTGGCGCTTTACTCCTCTGTCCGCGCGAGACGACGGCGCCTCTTCGCTGAGTGCAAGCTCAGCGCAAAGATCGCCGAGGACGCAAAGGGATTCGGTTTTTGCTCTAGTCCGGCCTCGCCGTCACCAATCTCTGCGCTCTCGGCGATCTCTGCGGTGAATAGGTTTTCCTGAAGGGCCGGAGTGCTCACCTTTCCGGTCATTGCGATCCGCACTTCAAAATCGCCGCCTCAGCGCCCGTCGATGTAGATGCGGTCGTCCCAGGTGTTGATGTCTTCCATCTTCTCTTCGATGAGCGTCGCCGCGTGGCCATCCACGAACATCGCGTTGCTGCCCGACTTGTGGCGCAGCGGTTCGAGACGCTGACCGCTGAGCGGGTTGTTCGGCTCGCCGTTGATGTTCGACTCCTGCCACGCGTCGTAGTAGATCGAAAAGAAGCTCTCGGGCGTGTTCTGCCCGTTGGGGTAGTTATTGCGATACAGGATGTCATCTGGATCGTCGGTGTAGTCGGCCATGTAGATCGTGTCGCTGGGCGTCAGAAAGCCGTTGATCTTGCAGGCGCGCTGCACCGGGTTCTGCGAGATGCGCCCCTTGGCGATAAAGTTCAGCCCGTTGGACAGGTACTGCACCCGGTGCTTCTGGTTCGGGTGGCTCGGGCAGCGGTAAACCGGGACCGAGTCGAAATGGTCGTTCTTGATCTGCGTGAAGTAATCGCGAAAAGCGATGGGCCAGGAGATGTCCAGCGGATGGTTCGTGCCGTGGTTGGATCGCGGAATGAGGTCCTTCTCCGTCATGTAGGCGTGCAGGCCGAATCCGATCGAGCGCAGGTTGTTGAGGCACTGTGCCGTGCGCGATAGTTCGCGCGCCTTGGACAAAGCCGGCAGCAGCAGGCCGATGAGCAGCGCGATGATCGAAATCACCACGAGCAGTTCGATGAGTGTGAAGCCACCGTTGGCGGTTCTTTGACGCTCAGCCATGACTGGATTCTCCGCAAACAAGTCCGTGCCCCCGGCGACATCTACAGAATGTACCCTAGTCATCGCCTCTCTGCAAGCGGTTTCTTGCCGCATCGCACACTTCTTCCACGCATTTCTCGACCCGCTCATTCACGAAAAACAGGTCGTATGCTCCGGAATCGCGCGCCAGGGCGATCTCTTTCTTTGCCTCGGCGAAGCGGCGGTTGATCTCATCGACCCCCTCCCGAGCCCGCTTTTTGAGCCGCTCGAGCAGGATCCGGTCGTCGGGAGGCAGCAGGAAGATGAGCAGAGCCCCGGGCAGGTTGCGGCGGATCTGCAGCGCCCCCTGCACATCAATCTCCAGCAGAACCACCCGTCCCTGGGCCAACGCCTGCTCGACGGGCCGGCGAGGCGTGCCGTAACAGTACTTGCCAAAGACAGTTGCGTGCTCGAGCAGTTCGCCCGCGGCGATCATCCGCTCGAACTCGGCCCGGTCCACGAAGAGGTAGTCGCGCCCGGGCACATCCGCGGCCGTGGGCGGCCTCGTTGTGGCCGAGACGCTGAAGACTGCGTTCATGCACTGCACGACCTGCCGGGTGATGGTCGTCTTGCCCACGCCCGACGGGCCGGAGATCACCAGCAGCAGCCCTCCTCCGCCGCCCTCGCTCTTGTCTCCACCCGGTGTCATGAGGCACAAGCGTAGAATGCGCCGCGCTGTCAGTGAAATCCGCAGCGCCAGCCGCCCAATCAAGGGCGGGAGAGCACTTCGATGGAAGCCGTCATGAACGCCAGTGAGATGAGTGCCGGTTCGAGCGAACGCATCCGCGTCGTCGAGGCCAACGCGACCGACGACGACCGGCTGTGGGCGACGTTCATTCACCTCTCGGGGCTGGCGGGGTATCTCGTTCCGACAGGCTCGATCGTGGCGCCGCTGATCCTCTGGCTCGTGAAGAAGAGCCAGTCGCCGTTTCTTGATGACCACGGCCGCGAGGCGCTCAACTTCCAGATCTCGATGGTGCTGTGGGGGCTGGTCGCGGCTGTGCTCTGCTTCGTGTGCGTCGGCATGCTTCTGCTGCCGGTCGTGATCATCGTGCAGATCGTCTACTCGATCGTCATGGCGGTTCGCGCCAATCGCGGCGAATACGTCCGCTATCCCATCACCATCCGCTTCCTCTCCTGATCGATTACTCCTGCCCGGAGCGCGGCGCGATCTCATGCGCCCGCGTGGGGCGGCGCCGCCGGTACATCCAGCGCACCGCGAGGCAGTCGAGCAAACCGGGCAACGCGCGGTTGAACACCCCGTACTTCGCCCGGCCCGCAGTGCGCGGCCGATGCGTCACGGGCACTTCGACAACCGTGTAACCCAGGTGCCGGGCCGTGACGGGGATGAAGCGGTGCATGCCGCAGTACTCCAGCGGAATGGCCAGCGCCACCTCGCGCCGCACCACGCGCAGCGAGCAGCCCGTGTCGCGGATGGTGTCGGCGAGCAGGGCGCGGCGAAACGACCGGCCGACCCAGCTGGCCACGCGGCGCCCGGCGGTGTCGCGCCGGTTGGCCGAGCGGTCGCCCTGGACCATGTCGGCCCCCGTTTCGCGCATGACTTCGAGGATGCGCAGCAAATCAGCCGGATCGTTCTGCAGGTCGGCGTCGAGCAGGGCGATGAGTTCGCCGCGCGCTGCGCGAAAGCCGGCGTGAAACGCCGCCGACTGCCCGTGCCCCCGGCCCGCGGGCGTGTCGGCCATGCGCAGCAGCCGCATCCACGGGCGCTCGGGCATGAGCGCCACGAGCCGCTCGTGCGTGCGATCGGTCGAGCCGTCATCGACGATGATGACCTCAAAGCGGCCGGCCATAGCGGCCAGGGCCGCGTCGATCTCGGCCACCAGCGGCCCGACGTTGTCCTCTTCGTTGTGCGCCGGCGCGATGACGGTCAGTTCGATCTGGTCGCCTTGCCATTGGGCCATGAGGATCATGAGCATAGGGTGAGAGCCGCAGAGGATCGCGGCCGCGGGCGCGGCTCGATTCCCGCCGCCTAACATCCACTTTGGCAACGCCAGTCGAGCACCGAGGACCGCTGAGCATGCACCTGAAGCGCGATGATCACGAACACGGGCCCAAGGAGATCCCCATCCGGTTCATCCTCGAGAACCCGGCCGAACTCGTCTCCCCCGAACATGCCGGCCAGAAAGAATGGGTCGTCAAGGGCGGCCTGGGCGAGAGCCTGCTCGAAGTCGCGCTCGACGCAGGCATCAACATCGAGCACTCGTGCGGCGGCGTGTGTGCCTGCTCGACCTGCCACGTCTACGTCGAAAAGGGCATGGAGCACCTGAGCGAAGCGACCGAGGCCGAAGAGGACCGCGTGGAGGAAGCCCCCGCACTGCAGCGCAACAGCCGGCTGAGCTGCCAGTGCGAAATCCTCAGCAAAGGCGAAATCCAGGTCCGCGTCCCCGCCTGGAACCGCAACGCGATCAAGGAAGTGCCGCACTAGGGAGCAGGCATCAAAGCACCGATGGCGTTTGGCCGCGACCCTGAGGCTCTGCGCCGGGGAGCGCTCCGCCAAATCAGATTCCGCTATGGACGACACACTGCACTGGCTCGATGTCGAAGAGATCGCCGAGGAACTGGATGAGGCGCATCCGGATGTCGATCCGCTACGCCTGGGCTTTCCGCGGCTGCGGGCGCTGGTCGAAGCGCTGCCCAACTTCCGCGAGCAGGCGGGCCATCCGTGCAACGAGCGCATCCTCGAAACGATCCAGGCGAACTGGATCGAGTTGCGCGGCGGAGCCGGCGCCGGCGACGACGGCGACGACTGATGTACGCATGGCGTGGTATGGCGTCGCGCTTCGCGTTGCTCTGCCGTCCGGGCCGGTGCGCTCGAATGCGGTTGCCTGCATGCCATACCCGGTGAAGCGCGAGGCCAGGCCACGCAACACACGACCGGCCCGCTCTCGCAGAGTCTCGTTCTATCGCGGGACCTGCCTAGCATCACGCAATGCTCGATTACATGAGCGAATCCTTCAAGTCGCTGCCCTTCTTCTTTCTCGGGCTGGCGTTCTTTCTCGTTGGCTGGTGGCTCTTTCCGGAAGTGCCCCTTGTGATAACTCTCGGGATCGCAGGCGTCCTCGCGCTCGTCGTGGCCATTCGGGCCGGGCAAGACTGAAGAGAACTGACGTAAGCTGCGCGTCATACCATCCCGCTGATGCTTCCCGTTCGGTTCACGATCCTCGGCTCGGGTACGTCGGCGGGCGTGCCGGTCATCGGCTGCGACTGCGAGGTGTGCACCTCGAACGACCCGCGCGATCAGCGCACCCGCAGCGGGGCGTGCATCGAATTCGTCGATTCGCGCGGGCAGCAGCGCGTCGTGCTCATCGACGCCTCGCCGGATCTGCGCTTCCAGGCGCTGCGGCACCGGCTGCAGCGGTGCGACGGCATCCTCTTCACGCACCACCACGTCGATCATTCCTTCGGTCTCGATGAAGTGCGCCGCTTCAACGCCGTGATGGATGCGCCCATCGACATCTACGCCGAAGAGCATACGCTCGACAACCTCAAGCGCGTCTACGCGCACATCTTCGATTCGCACAAGAACGTGAACGCCAGCTTTGTCGCCACGCTCATTCCGCACCTCATCGGCCCCAGCCGGGCGATCGACCTGCACGGCCTGCGCTTCACGCCGCTGCGGCTCATGCACGGCCGGCTGCCGATCGTCGGTTTTCGTATCGATCGCGAGGACGCCGCCGCAGCGCCGGCCGATGATCCGCTGCCGCTGGCGTATTGCACGGATGTGTCGTCGATCCCGCCCGAGACCTGGCCGGCGCTCGACGGGCTCAAGACGCTGTTTCTCGATGCGCTGCGCTATCGGCATCATCCGACGCACTTCACCGTGGGCCAGGCGATCGAGACGGCCCAGCGCATTGCAGCGCAGCAGACCTATCTCGTGCACATGACCCACGACATCCTGCACGGCGATCTCGACTCTCGCCTGCCGGATTCGATCCGCCTGAGTTACGACGGCCTGCAGGTGGGTTCGCTGGACTGAAGCGGCGCGTACAGCGTCGTCGGCGCGAGGGCGGGTACAGCGCGAGGATCCGAGCCCCACGCGTCAGCACGGGTGTTGGTCGCTGGGCGCGGAGGGGACATGAAAAAACGCATGGGACCGGGGCCGGCGATGACCCTCCGGCGCCGCGGTGCGTACGCCCAAGACCCGTGCTGACGCGTGGGGCTCGGTTCCGATCTTCGCTTTGCGATGAACCGAGCCCCGACCGTAAGAGCCCCTAACACAATAGCGGGTTGAGTTTGTTGAAGCAGATGAGGCTGCAGCCGATGGAGAGGAAGGCCTGATGGATTTCGCCGGTGCGTTCATAGCGAATGCGGAGTCGGCGGTGCTGGTGCAGCCAGGCGATGGTTCGCTCGACCACCCAGCGCGTCACGCCCAATCCGCTGCCGTGCGGCGCATCGTATTCGGGGATGATCGGTTCGATCCCGCGGATCCACATGCTGATGCGGTTGCGATGCGAACGATAGCC
>CAUJHZ010000041.1 GCA_963205185.1 Planctomycetota bacterium
GCGCCACCGAGCAGACGGCCCGCCACACCAAGCGCCTCGTCGAGGCATCTACGAAGGGACTGGCCTTCGGATGAGCACGGAAGTTCAGGAACGCGGCATCAGTCGAACGACCAGCAGCGGCCGGAGCCCATCGACCGAGCGTCTGTACTGGGTGCGCGGCACGAGTGATGATCTTGAGGCGCTCGCCGCACTCGAAGCCGACGTGCCATCGTTCTACGGCGGCCTGCCGCTCTACCAGGTGCGTGTCGAAGAGGCCGGCCCCGATCTCTACGACGGAACGGTGATCTATCAGGTCGAATCATCGACCGATTCACCTGACACCGGCGAGAGCACGTTCACCTTCGAGACCGGCGGCGGCAGCGAGCACATCACCCAGTCATCGGCCACGATCGCTTCGTACGCGCCGCCCGGAAAGACCGCGCCGGACTTCAAGGGCGCCATCGGCGTCACCGCCGACAGTGTCGAGGGTGTGGACATCGTGGTGCCGGTCTACCAGTTCACCGAGACGCACTACCTCGACGACAGTCTGGTGACGCCCGCTTATAAAGGTACGCTCTTCGCCCTCACCGGCCGGGTGAACGATGCCCCGTTCAAGGGCTTCAACGCGGGTGAGTGCCTGTTCCTGGGCGTGAGCGGCTCCAAACGGGGCCAGGGCGACTGGGAACTGACGTTCCGCTTCGCCTCGCGCCCGAATCGCACCGGGTTGAGCATCGGCGACATCACCGGCATCGACAAAAAGGGTTGGGAGTACCTCTGGGTCAGATATGCCGAAGCCGAGGACGCCGGCGCCGGCGCGCTGGTGAAGCGGCCCGTCGCGGTCTACGTCGAGCGTGTCTACGAGAGCGGCGACTTCACGGGTCTGGGCATATGAAGCCATCACTCGACCATGCTGAACTCGGCCGCGTACTTCACGAGGCCCGCACCATGCGGCATCGACCCGGCGCGGAGTTCAAGTGCCTGGAACGCATCACCGCCCCCATACTCATCGTGCAGCCCGAACTGAGATGCAGCCACGAACCCGAAACGGCTGTAGTACGCCGGCTCGCCCAGCACAACGGCCCATCCGGCATCCAGCGACCGGCACGCGTCGAGCCCGGCTTCGATCAGCGCCGCGCCGATCCCACGCCGCCGGTGCGATTCGAGCACGGCAACCGGAGCGAGCCCAACGCCGGCCGCGCCGGATTCAGCACGCACCGGACTGAATGCGACGTGGCCGACCACGCGATCCTCATCAATCGCCACCATCGACACAGTCAGGTGACCGCGTTGCCGCAATGCATCCACAAGCCGCGCTTCCGCGTCCGTCTGAAACGACGCGGCGAGCACTGCGTGGATGGAGTCTGCGTCTCGTGGTTCCTCAGGGCGAATCAGCACCGTTCATCCTCCAGCGCGGCCCGGCCGTCGCGCGGGCTGCCGATTGTACGGGGAATGCACCCATGAGTGGCGACGCCCTGCGCAAGGTGAAGTCCGGCGACCCGCTCAGAATCCCTGCCGGGGCCTACAACGCCTTCGTCGATGCCGCCATCGATCTGCGCCACCGCCAGCATGAGGAAAGTCGCGAGCCGCAGCGCCTTCGCCGCGACAACGACATCATCCTCGTGCTCAACTCGACGGGTTCGACCGTGAACCGCTTCGGCGTGCTGGCCATCACGGACCCGATCATCGCCCCCACTGATGCTCTCGAACTTGAGCGTGTCGCGTTCACGGGCGTGGTTCCCGCCGCCGAGCATGCCGGGAAGTTCGCGATTCTCCTCGAGACCGCCGCGCCCGGCGCCATCGTCCGCGCCGCCATGGGCGGCGTGGTGCCGGTGAAGATCGGCATGGCCAGTGCTGACGATGAGTTCGCGGATGTCTCACCTGGATTCACCGACCGGCTGTTGAGCGGCGACAGTGGCGCGGCACAGATCCTGTGGGTCGAAGAGTCGATCAGCACGACGCGACAAGCGATCGTCCGCCTGCCCGCGGGCGGCGCATCGGTTTGTCTCGCTTCGAACAGTGGCCTGGCCTTCGACGCCAACGGCTGTCTCAAGATCGACACTACCGTGAACAGCACCGTGCAGCTCACGCTCGTCACCGGCGTCACGCACGCCATCGTCGGTAACGTGCTGCGCATCACGGCCCAGCGATCGATCATCACGCTCTCGCGCAACGTGGCCGGCGTGGTCATCGGCGTCGGCGCCACGCCCACCACGGACCAGACCAGCGATGTCAACCTTGAAAGTTGTCCGTAATGCCTCTCATCTTCGGTCCATCCGGCAATGCGCTCCTGCTCGGTCCGACCGGCCTGCCCGCGACGAGCACGAAGTGCTGCTGCTGCAAAGAGGGCGAAGACTGTCCGCACTGCCTGTGCTGCGAGTGCTGGGTGTGCGGCGACGGGATCAAGCACGCGCTTCCGACCGCGGGCTGCCACAACGCGAGCGGCAAGGCCTGTCTGACCGTGACGCTCAGCGGCCTGACGTTCGTGACGAACTGCCGGACATTTCGGGGGAATGACTGCGTGGCCGCGCCGGGCACGTGGGCGTCGTACAAGTACC
Source organism: Planctomycetota bacterium (assembly GCA_963205185.1). Classification (GTDB taxonomy): domain Bacteria; phylum Planctomycetota; class Phycisphaerae; order Phycisphaerales; family UBA5793; genus UBA5793. The sequence continues at coordinate 2,535 of CAUJHZ010000041.1, forward strand.
TCTCCGCCGCGATGCCCGATCTGGTGTTGCCTTTCAATTGGAACGACGGTGCGCACACGCCCATCCGCGACCCCGACCTGCCGTGCGCTGAGATCGCGCCCGGCACGGTCTGCCGCCAGTGGCACATGTGCGTCGTGCTGCCGGATACTGGCATCGACGCCACGCAGTACGTCAACGCGAACTGCACCGGCACGAGCAACACGTTCAGCGTGCTCATCACCAGCGCCGTGCTCGACTACCAGGTCGTCGGGACGACGCGCCGCTTCATCCTCTGGGTCACCGCCTCGCCCGCCGGCACCATCCCGATCCCCATCTTCTTCGGCGCGGCGAGTTTTGATGCCCGACAGTGCGCCAACTACTCGACCTGGCCGCTGGTCATCCCCAACGGCCTGACCAGCACCGCCTGCCTGTGCGGCGGATCAGGCACAGCGATGCATCCGGCCGCGACAGGCGGCACGGCGACATTGACAATGGCATGTGATACGGATTGCAGTGGATTCAATGGTGGCGCGGGGCTGGCATCAATCGAGGCGTCGGGCCCGCGGATCGCGCCGCACCGGTTAGTGGATGCGGCCGCAGTTGATTTGGCAGATGCGCGCGAGGAGCGGCGGCTCGGGTGTCTGAACTGCCGCAAACGGAGATCGACCGCATGAAGCCGCAGAGAAGCCATCGACGTCGGCAGGACGATTGACGGTGCCGGCTGCCTTACGGGCCGCGGGACGACAAGCTCCCCCGCGGATCGATGGCTCTACTTCGCCGTATACTGGCCGCGCCCCTTCTTCTTGAAGAGGTCCTTGCGTTTGAGCAGGGTGATGTTGACCATCGTCCGGAAGTTTCCGGAGTGGGTCTTGTATCCGGCATCCTGAACGGCTTGAGCTGCCTCCGCAACTCCCATCGTCTTGCCCGTCAATACCTCACGCAGGGCGGCGTGAAGTGGCACCTTGTTCGTCGCACGGGTGGTTGCGGCACTGGTCCGGCGACCGCGCCTGTTCTTCGCGCCGTTGGTTGTTAACGGTGCAGAGCCTTCCAGCGCCGCAATCTCGGCGTCCAACCGCTCCAGTTCTCTCGCCATCTCGATGCGCTTGACCTCGAGTGCGCTGGCGTGCGCGGCTCGGCGTTCGATCTCGCGGCGAAGATCGGTTGTGGAAATGCGGGCGAGTTTGGGTCGGGGCATATCGTTCTCTCCAGAACTGCGTGAATGAAGTTCACATCAACGGAACGAGGGCGATCAGCCTCGTAGCGAGACTCGTTGCTTACTCTAGTCGCGAATATAGCCCGGGGCGGCCAGCCTCTGTGCCGTCCAAGCTCCTTCCGCCCGCTCCATTCAACCTACGAAGCAGATAGTGATGACGGCGCTGCGTGTGCCCAACCTATCAGGACGCGGCTTTGCAGATCGTGGTTGTCCTGAATGACGGCGACAGTCTGCGCCTGAGTCGGTAGTAGGTGGCGCGCGACCGCCCGGTCACGCGAGCGAAGGCTTCAATCCGATCCCTCTCTGTCGAATAGGTGGGATCAAGCGCGAGTTCGGCGACGATGGCGAGATGTCGATCACTCAGCATCATCTGGAGGAGGCTGACCTTCCAGTCGCGGAATCCTGCCTCACGAAGCTTCTGAGCCTTGGCGTACCAGCGCATCGACACGGCTTGCACCGCGGACAGATGCGCCCCGATGAACTGGTGGATCTCCTCGTCCCGGCACCATTGCCGCGCCTGGGCATGGACACTGTCATTCGTGGGATCAAAGTGGATGATGATCGCCCGATCCTCGAGGGCGCGAACGTTCGCATTGAGTGAGCGCCATTCGTTGGCGATCAGAATCACGGGGCTCTTGGTTTCGAACGCGGAGGGCGGCCCCGAACCGTTCATCGTGGCGTGCGTCAGCCACGAGACGCGCTTGGTCAATCGGCTCTCACATAGGGGTTTGAGCAATCGCACGCAATCGCTGTTGGCGTAGAGCCGATCGACGTCGTCGAGCACGACCGGCTGGTCTCGGTGATCCCACAGACCCCGGTAGATGCCAAAGGGCTGCGCATGTCCCTCCACGTAGAGCGGCCCCGCCCCGGATCGAGCGCGAACCGCGAGCATCCGCCGCACTCGCTCCGACTTCCCGGTGCCATGACGACCGATGATCAAGAGCAGATCAAGCGCTCCGCTGGCCACTCGATCGACGTAAAGGTCCAAATCCTGATAGCTCGCGACCGTAATCGCGTCTGTCGGCAAACTCGGCTGATCGCCGGCGCGGCTCATCACCGAGGGAGGGCGGAGAATGAAAACCGTGAGATTTTGAGACACAGCCGCATTCTCGACCCTCCTACCGCGTACCGAGGTCCGTGGCTTCGGCGAGCTTCTCGAACTCGCCCATGATGTCCGGGTACTCTCGCGCGAGGAACTTCACTACGGCGGTGTTCTCGAGCAGTCGCCGGATGAAGCCGACCGCCAGAACGAGGTTGAGCACGTTTCTGCCGTGCGACTCTTCGATCTGCCGAAAGTCCTGCTCGATGGTCTGCATTTCGCGCTCAATCCGCGCGATGTCGTCGGCTCGGAGCCCCTCGATCTCCTTTGGCTGCTCCGCTTCGACGAGCTGTTCCTGGGCGGTCGCGGCGACGAGGCACTTGGCATAGGAAGCGGAGAAGTTGTGCGCGGCGCCCATCAGTTCCGCCATCTCGATCTGCCGCATCGGAAGGACTCGGCGATACTCCCGCAGCGCCCCCGGGGCAATGAGGCGCTCCTTGAGGAGTTCAACCGCTTCAGGGCAGATGCCTTCGAGCATGTCGCGCTTCTTGCGAATCGCCGTGATATCCACGTCCAGAGTCTCGGCGAGCCTCTGCTCCGAAACGCCGTTTCCGAGCGCCTTCATGATCATGAAGTGCTCCTGAATCGGGGCAATCTGGTTCACCTTGTGGTTGTAGGTGAATGTCTCGTCATCGGTGGCGATCAGGCAGAAGACCTCCGTGTGACCTGCATCCTTGAGAACGTGGTATCTCAGATGACCGTCCACGATGAGGAATCGCGCGTCCTTTCCCACTGAACCGTTCTGCGGAAAGACAACGATCGGCTCGATGATGCCAACCTGGGCGATAGACGCGGCGATGCGCCGGTACTTCCTCGAACTCTTGGTCGATTTCTGCACCGCGCGCAATGGAAGAAGGCTGTCCAGCGGAATCACCCTGCCTTGGGGCTCAAATGCCATCTTGACGCGCGCCGGCACTGCTCAGTTCCTCCCGTTGGCAATTTGGTCGGCCAGGTACTGAGGCATCTCGTCCAGTGCTTCAGCACGCAACAGGGTGACGAAGTTCACATCGCGCAACAGCTGCCTGACGGCGGAGACGACGAACAGGAGCCGTGTTTCACACATCTTGGCCTTCTTGATGACGGTTCGCTGTCGCGTCATTTCCCGCTGGTACGCTCGCATCAAACCGTTTGAATCGACCGCCTCCCTCGGGTTACCGCGGCCGGGATGTCCTCGCCCCCGAATGCGCCGCACCTCGATGAGCTTCCTGGCGCGGAGCAGTTCCTTGCCGCGGAGGCTCTTCTTTTCATACGCATCCGCCAGCGCCTTCTGCACCTCGGCATCGTCGGCGCTGGCGATTGTGATCGCGATCGACAAGGGAATCTGACCCTTCTCGACGGCGCGAACAAGCCGCTCCTCTCCCTTGTTGAGCAGCCGGATGACGCCCTTGACGTAGCTGACATGCAAGTCGGTCTTCTTGGCAATCTGGGCGTAGCTGTTGCCGCGCTCCCTCAGGGCGGTGATCTCCTTCATCAGCTCCAGAGACGTGTGAGTGCGCCGAGCCAGGTTCTCCGCCAGGCTCATGAGCAGAAGGTCCTGCTTGGACGCTTCGATCACGAACGCAGGCACCTCGGACTGCCCAAGAAGTTGGTACGCTTCCAGGCGGCCCTGACCGCAGACGAGGTCGTACTGCGGATCGCCGCCGCGGGTCTTTCGCCGAGCGACGGTCACGGGCCGTTTCAGTCCCAGGTTCGAGATGTTCGTGACGATCTGCTTGAACTTCTCCTTGCCCCGCGAACGGGGGTTGATCACCGTGATCCGATCGATCGGGATCATCTCGATTTTCCGGCGGCGGTCATTTGTCATGCGGCCTCCTCGATCCGCGCGCACTCCGCGAGGGCCAGAAAGAACTCGAGCGTGTCGAATCGATAGGTATCGATGCGGGCGCCGTTCTGCTCGTGGAGCAGCAGCTTTGGCCACTCGACATCCAGCCTCGGGATGAGGTAGTAATCCGAAGGCTGGTCGTTGGCGGGGTCCATGCGCACCACGATCATGATGTCCGGCAGCGGCTTCTCACCGAACCGCACCAGCCACCGGTTGGCCCCGGCAGTGGTTTGGCGGCAGCGGGAGAGCACCATCGATGCGCTGTACAGGCCGTTGATGACCAGCAGATTGGACTTCTCATCGTGCTCGATCGTCGCTCCGACCGTCTCCAGGTCCTGCACCACGTCGCCCAGCAGGTTCGGGTAGACCTGGCGCAGGCGGCGGTTGATCTCGATGTACTCGAAGTCCCGATCGGGTGTGTAGCCCGCTTGCCGGTAGGCCTGGACCAGACTCCCGAATCGCGCTCGATAGGCGGCGCTCGATGGCCCCTCACCATCGTCGATGAGTGCTCCCGAGAGGTATCCCTGTGCCGCGAGAAGCGTCTGGAGCCGCTGGATCATCTCGCCATCGGTGAATCGACGGTTCCGTTCCTGGATAATCCCGCGCGCCGTGAAGAACGCTTCCGGATCAACAATGGAGTCGAACACGGCGTCGGCGCGAACCCACGTCTCAGAAGGATTAACGATCCGCTTCTTCTTGAGTTTGAACGAAATCCGATTCCATACGTTGTTCCCGATGTACTTTTCGTTCGTGAGAATCTGGTGAATGCTGCCGCGCGACCAGGCGCGGCCCAGGTCAGTCACGACACCTTGCGCATTGAGTCGGTCGGCAATCTCCCGCTCCGTGCGGCCCTCTTCGATGAACATCCGGTAGATCGATCGCACAACCTTGACTTCATCGTCCGGCCCACGCACGAGGACGACCCGGTCAGTCTGCAGACTCTTGTGCTCGCCGCGTTTGAGCGTTCCCTTGGATTCACCACTCTGATCGATGAGCAGGCGGCGCAATCCGAAGCCCGCCGGGCCGCCCTGGCGGTATCCCATCTGAATGAGCTTGCACTGGCCCTTGAAGACCTTGGCCGAAAGCTCGCGGCTGTACTCCCCCGCCATCGCCCGTTTCACACCCTTGATGATCGTGGAGACGGGACTGCCGTCATTCTCGAACTGCTCGGCGCAGTACTCGACCTGGATGCCGGCGCGCTTGCAGATGTACTCGTAGTAGGCGCTCTCGTCGGTATCCTGGAATCTTCCCCAACGACTGACGTCGTAGACCAGGATCGCCGCGTAATCCACGGCGCCGGATTGGACATCCTGCAGCAAGCGCTTGAGCGCGGCTCGGCCCTCGACGCGCAATCCGCTCTTGCCTTCATCGGCGTAGGTCCGGACAATCTCGTAGCCGCGCGCCGCGGCGTATTCCCGCACCACATCACTCTGGTTCTCGGTCGAATACTGCTGGTGCTCGGTCGACATCCGGATGTACTGGGCTGCACGGATCGGCCTGGCGGGCCCAGAGGGTTCGTCTTGCATAAGTTTGAACTGCCTTCCCCGGGGTGCGGTGAGTCATCGAGTATCGCGACCGTCTCGTAGCTGAGACGGCGAACATTGTGACGAACCGATGTCCATCGGCAGTCCAATCCGCGTCCAATTCCGATCCAATCTTTAGCGACGGCCATCGAGCATGAGCCCGTACCGCCCTGCGTTGCGTCCGTCGATTGCCTGCGCCAGATCGGCCATTCCCGCCGCAATCAACTGACTGCGGAGGTTGTTGACGGCGCTGCGCAGCGCCGACGCCGATCGCGGGCCGCCCCAGATGTCGCGCAGGAGTCGTTCGTGCGGCACGTACTGATTGGGACGGCGAGCCAATCGCGCGAGCAGTCGGAATGGGATGGTGTATCCCATGTGACATCGGAGCCCGTTCCAGGTGACTGTCAGTTGCTGCTGGTCGATCGTCAGGCCGCTCGATGGCGGAAGTCGACTGTCGCGGGTGTCACCGTCCGCCAGCGCGCCAGCAACTGCTTCCATTTTGTCCGCGACGTCGCGCAGCGCCGTCGAGAGATCCGAGAGCATGTCGCCGAGATCGGGAGGGAGAGAATCGTTCATGCGTGCTGCTCCTTTGAAGAGCAGCATCGGCAGACCGGCGATTCAAGCATCCCAGCCCCACTTTCGAGCACGGTATTCCACATCGACCGAGGATTTCCGGAGAACCGGACGGTCCTCTGCGGGCCAGCCGTCCAGTTCGGGGGTAGACTGTGACGGTCGATCCTGGCCGGGGGCGCGGAGCCATCGATGAGCAGCCAGATTCTCGAAATCTACGCCGCTTCGCTCACGACGTACCTGCCCGCGGCCGCGAGTTTGGTGCAGGATGTGGCGCCCCGCGCGATCCAGCGCGGCGTGAACCTGGATGGCGCCTTGCGCGAAGCGCCGGGGATCGCGATCGCCCTCGCGGGCAATCCGCTTGAGGGCGAGGCAAGCGGCAACTGGAACCGCAACAACCGCATCTGCGGCGATGTCCGCCTCGATGCCGGCACGTATTCCCCGTTCGACATCGATCTCGCACTGCCCGCGCCGGGTTTCTCATGGATGATCGGGCGGACCTACAACGCGCGGCAGGATGTCGATGGCAGCCATCACGACAGCGATGGCTACCAGGGTCGGAACTGGTTCCAGACGAGCCAGCCGGAGATCCTCCTTTATGATGATCCCTCCGACGCCGCCAATGATGTCCTGTATCTGATCTACGGCGCGGACCGCTACATCGAGTTCAAACGCGAAGGCACAAGCAGCAATCAGTTCAAGTCGAAGAACGGTGCTGCGGGCGCGTTCGAATGGGTGGCGGCCGGAGGCGTCGGCGAACCGGAAACCTACATCTACACCGACCAGCACGGCACCCGGGTGTACTTCTTCGGTTTCGACACCGACGCGGGCGTGGCCAAGGGGCAGATATGGAAGATCGTCGACGCTGATGGCAACACGGCGTACGTCGGGCACGAGACAACCCCGAGCACCGCGATCACCAATGGCTTCCACACCAACGGCGGCATCAAACTCGCCTTCGACAGCGCCGACCGCCGGTACACCTATTCCTACACGACACTCGACAGTATCGATCGCCTTACTCAGGTCAAAGTCGAGATCGATGTGAGCGGCTGGGTCGAGGTGAACCGCGTCGATTACGCCTATTACACTTCTGCGGACACGACCTACGGCGAAGCGGGCAACCTTCAGCTGGTGACGATCACGACGCCGCTGACGGACACATCGAAGTCGATGATCCGCAAGAAGTACTACCGCTACCACAAGTCCGGCGACACCAACGGCACCTCCTACCAGGTCAAGCTCGTCGTCGGCTTTGAGGGGACGCGCAACTTCGACTGGACGCAGGATGGCCAGTTCGATGATGACTTCCTGACCGCGAGCCAGAGTGCGCTGCTCGATTACGCGGAGGCATACCTCGAGTATTCGAGCCGGCAGATTTCACTGGCGACCTTCAACGGCCAGCGCGCCTGTTCGGGCATCGCCACCGGCGAAGGCACCTACGAGTTCACCTACGCCACCAACGGGAGCCATCCGGGCGGGAGCGGTTATGACGAAGAGTGGCTCTACCGCACCGTCGTCGAGTTACCCGACACGACCTACCTGACGCAGTACTTCGATGAAGTCGGCCAGCCATTGGCTCAAGTCCGCACCAAACTCGATCCCACGCAGACGAGCGGACAATTGACCTGGGCGACGCAGGTCGTCCGCGACAGCCGCGGTGGCATCACCGACATCCACACGCCCGCCAACGTCACCGCCTACACCCACTCGACGGGCTCGTTCACGTTGAGTTCATCGGCTGGGCTGATCACCACCATTGTGCGCCAGTCGTCGGGCGACCTGACCGGCTTCCTCACCGACCTGAAGCACAAGACGGGCACGAGCGGGTCGGCTTACCTCGATCTGACGCTGACCTATACGACCACGAGCAAGACGATCGGGGACTCGACGGTGGTGCGGCCTCTGGTGGCGAGCCGGCGCATCTACGAGGATGAGATCACCTCGGGCACGACCAACTCGCATCTCACCAGTCTGAGCTACACCTTCTATACCGGCGACGCCGTGCTCATGCCCAAGGAAGTGACGACGACCCTGCCCGCCGTCACCACGGGCAAGAACGGTTCAGGGACGGCGAATACCTCCAAACAGTTCTTTCTCGAGGATGGCACGCTCCAGTTCGAGAAGAACGCCGAGGATCGCATCGACTACAGCGAGTTCTCCGGCGGCCAGCTCGTGAAGCGGATCATCGACGCCGACACGACCAGCGGCGACTTCAGCGGCATCACCATCCCGACAGGATTCTCGAGCACCGGCTCGCCCCTGCACCGCAAGACGACCTACACCTACGACCGCCAGGGGCGGCTGGATGTGATGAACGCGACCGCGGCGGGCGGACTGGTCAAGAAGACCAACCACTCGATGCTGGCCAGTCGCCTCGCGGTGACACTCGCCTACTCCAATTACGACAATGTGGCCGACCCCGACGTCTTCTACGGCCCCGTCCAGTACGTGATCACCAATCATGCCGGCCGCCAGGTCTACCAGTGCGTCATCGAACTGACGGACAACGAATCGACCACGGCCATCAACAGCCAGGTGGACACGACCGAGAGCGATGTGATCGACGCGGTGGCCAACCTGGGCAACTGCCACATCCTCACCAAGACGATCTTCAACGCGACGGGCGTGCGCGCTACGGCCCAGTGGCAGTACCACCTCCGCCCGCCGATTCCTGTGAGCGGCTCGACGGGTGAGGGTTCGCAGGGCACGAACTACGACGTGACGACCTTCACCCACGATGCGATGGGCCGCCTGATCCGCACCAAGACTCCGGCAGGCACGATCAGCCGCAACGAGTTCGACACGCTGGGCCGGGCGGTGAGCCAGGAGATCGGCACCAACGACAATGGCGACCCGGGCGGCGACACTTCGGGCACCAACAACATGGTCGTCGTCTCGGAGACCGAGTACGACGGCGGCAGTGATGGCGGCAACTCCTACATCACCAGTCAGACCGCCTACATCCGCGACAACTCGACGGGAAGTCGGGAGACTACTTTCGAACACGACGTGCGCGGCCGGGTGCTGCTCCAGACCAATCCCACCGAGCCCAAGTTCATCCTCAACAAGTTCGACAACCTCGGCCGTCTCGTCGCCTCGGGCCAGTACAAAGATGGGAATGTCAGCGCCTCGGACAATCCCGTCACACGCTCGACGGATCGCCTGAGCCTGGCGCAGTCCTTCTTCGATGAACTCGGCCGCACCTGGAAGACGACGCGCCACAAGATCAACCAGTCCACCGGCGCCGATGACGATTCGCTCGCGTTCCTGACGTGGTATGACAAGGTCGGGCGGGTCATGAAGAGCCAGGGCGAAGAGCTCACCAAGACCTATCACGACCGGCTCGACCGGGTGACGCACCGCTTCACCCTCGCGAGCACTGACGATTCGAGTTACGCCGACGCCCAGACCGTCACCGGCGACATCGTCCTCGAAGAGAACCAGACCGTCTACGACCCTGATGGCGATGAGGTCCTGATGCAGGTGCTCATCCAGCGCAAGCATGAGGATGCCGGCACGGGCCAGACGACCGGACCGCTGGACACCAACGCCGACAACGACCCGATGAAGATCACTGCGTCGGATGTCAAGGGCCGGGCCCAGATCACCGCCCTGTGGTACGACGATCTCCACCGCCTCACCGACACCGTGATGTACGGCACCAACGGCGGCAGCACCTTCGATCGAACGAATCTCAGCATCCCCGCGCGCTCGGACACCGCCCTGCGCACCACGACGACCTACGACCTCATGAGTCGCGCCGAGACGATCGAAGATCCGATGGGCCGCGTGAGCAAGTTCGAGTACGACGACGCCAGCCGCCAGACAAAGGTGATCCGCAACTACGACCCGAACACCAACAGTGGCGAGCCCTCAGGCACGGACATCAACCAGACCGTCGAGTACGTCTACACCAACGGCCTCCAAACCTCGATCACCCAGCGGATGACGGGCAGCGGCAACGACGAAACCACCAACTACACCTACGGCACGACCAAGGGCACCAGCGCCGGGGATTCCAGGATCGCCACCGGCCACCTGCTCCAGAAGGTGCAGTATCCCGACTCGCTCACCGCGGCTGATGTCGTGACCTTCGCCTACAACGCGCAGGCGGAGACGATCTGGACCAAGGATCAGGTCGGCCGGGTGATGGAATATGACTTCGATGATTCCGGCCGCAGGACTCACGAGCGCGTCACCACCTCGGGCGGCTTCGACACCGCCATCCTGCGCCTCTCGACCACCTATGACAACCACGGCCGCGTGAACCTCGTCTCCTCCTACGACAACGCGACGGTGGGCAGCGGCACTGTCCAGAACCAGGTGCAGTACGCCTACGACGACTGGGGCAACCTCGCATCCTTTACCCAGAACCGCAGCGGCGCGATCTCGACGGGCACGAGCAGCGACGAGTACGCGATCGCGTATGCCTGGGAGAAGAAGGAGCCGACCAGCGCCCGGCGGACATTGCGCCGAACGCAGATGACCCTGCCCAACAGCGGTGTCCTGTCGTATCTCTACGAATCGACCGACGGCCTGCACGATGACAACGCCAGCCGTGTGACGCGGATCGCCGAGGGCTCGGGCGGCGGGGCGACCAATCGCGTCCGCTACGCCTACCTCGGCGTCGGCAGTCTCGTCGGCACCGTCTACAACCAACCCAGCCCGGTCGTCACGTCGCTGCTGTTCAACAGCAGCGACGCCTACGACGCGATGGATCGGTTCAACCGCATCACCGAGTCGCGCTGGAAGCAAAGCACGACCGACCTCTACAAGGTCGCGCTGGGCTACGACCGCAATTCGAACCTGCTCACCGCCGACGATTCGGTGCAGACCGGCTTCGACTGGAAATACACCAACGACATGCTCGAGCGCCTGACTCAGGCACAGGCGGGCACGCTCAGCGGCGGCAGCATCACCAGCGAGACCCGCAAGCAGGTCTTCGATCTCGACCAGGTCGGCAACTGGACGCACACCGACCTCGTCACCGGCGGCTCCACCACCGAGTTCGACTGGGACTTCACCCACAACAAGGTCAACGAGATCACCGGCTGGGACAACCAGACGAATAATGTGACGCCGACCTACGACGCCGCTGGCAACCTGACCGATGACAAGCGCGACTGGAAGTACGAGTACGATGCGTGGTATCGGCTCGTCAGGATCAAGGACCAGTCGAACAATGTCAAGGCGGAGTTCGTCTACAACGCGCTGGGATTCCGGCTCAGCGCCCGCTACGACGAGACGGCTCCGTGGTATCACTTCGCATACGACGAGCGCTGGCGGATTGTGGCGATGTACGAGGATGATGCCGACGCCTCCGAGCCGACGGAGCAGTTCTGGTATCACAATGCCGGGGCTTCGGGCCTGGGCGGATCGTCGTACATCGACGATGTGGTCCTGCGCGACCGCGACACCGACGCTAATGGCGCGATCGATGAACGTCGCTACTACCTCCAGAACCAGCACCACGATGTAGTCGCCCTGATCAACACCTCCGGATCGATCAGCGAACGCGTCAACTACGACCCCTACGGCTCGCCGGTCGGCACCTTCACCTCGATCGCCAACCGCAAGGGCTACGCCGGCTATGAATACGACGCTGAATTGGGCGACACGTACCACGTCCGCCACCGCGTCTACCGCAGCGATCTCGGCGTGTGGACGCGGCGCGATCCGCTCGGGTATGTCGATGGATTGAGCCTGTACGAGTACGTGCGTTCACGCCCCCTGATGCTGGCCGATCCATTCGGCGCAGTAGGGCGGTTCAGCGGAACTGATATCGGGGAACAATGCGATCCTCTTTTGCCGTGTGAGAATCCAGCGGCGTGCGATGAGTGCCGTGGTGGGCCCGGTGTAACGCCCAATGGTCCGCCTGATGAGAAGGATCCACCCGCTCCCGGTATGGACAGGGCAGAAATGCGGTGCAGAGGCATCTTGCTTCCGGTGCCTGCACCGGTTCACTGCTTTATCCGATGTTGTCCGAGTGATGGATCGAAGTGCAGGACTTATAGTCTGAACAAGGATGGAGACTGCGCCCGAATTCGCATTGATGACCCAAGCGACCGGGATAAGGCGAATGGCCGACCTCGAGGTGCCCGCTACAGGACGGTGCGTGGCGCGAACCTTTGCAAGTGTCTGAAAGCAGGGCTTGACGACATCACCAAAGGCGGTGACTGCCCCTACAACTATAAGTTCAATAGCTGCAATTCGAACTGGTTCGCCAACGCTATGTGGCGATGTTGTACTGGGCAGTACCCGGGCGCACCTATCACTGCTCCGTTCGGAATGCACTGGGACTGCTGTAGGCAGAATCACTGCGGCGATAACTGTTATTTCAAGTGTAATTATGAAGGCGCTCCCGGCCAAGGGCTAAACTACTGCTGCGCATGTGCCCGGTAGGCCGGTGGGAGAGAGTATTTCCAATGCAAACACAAACCACAGTCGTTCTGGCCGTGTTGGTGCTCTGTGTCACTCTGTTCGCCGGATGCTATAGCCCCATGCGGTTCCAGAGCGACTCTGCCGATTTGCTTGTTCAGGACTTCTGGTCCTCGCCCCGGTACCGCGTCGTCTTTGACGGCATCAGCGTAGCGAAGTCGGCAGACAGGCAGTACTCGTTTCGCGATCCGCCCTCGCGGAAGGACACGATTATCGCATTTAATCTGACTAGCTTCGACGATCTGGAGGTATTGGCTCGCCACCGGGCGAGGGCACAGGTCATCATCGAGGAAGAGTCGGAAGGCGTTGTATTTGATGAGACGATCGAGTTTGAGGTACCTGAGACTGGACGATCGCCTGTCGGCTTCACGGCCGTTCAACCTCCTTCGAACTGGGGTACAAGGCCGAAGGGAGAAGTCATCGTTGGCGAGATCGCGAATGAGCGGCGGGATTCTGACGCTTGGACATTCTCTGGCTCGGGTCATGTCATCGAGGTTGGCACCACGACACTTGGGCCGCATCGCTATACCCTCAGAATCCGAATACACGTCGACAGAGAATTCACTCCTCCCGTCCTTGTTTATCCCATCATTGCTGCCGAGTTCAAGTCTGTGCTGTGACCGTGCGTTGATGGGTTCATGAGTTCGCGCCATCCCTGCTAGTCTCCCGGGGCCGACGAGAGCATGCTACATGCTTGTTTTGCAATTCACGGTTTGTCCTCGGCCGGGAAAGGTCTCTCTTTGCGACCGCCACGAGTTCGAACACCGTTGCGCCCGCTCTATTGCCGGGCCGGTTGCAAACGCAGCCGGCCCTGTGGTTTAACGAACGCGCCGCCGAGAGACCTCGGCGGCGGTTGCGTTTGCAGGCCACTGTTGTGCAAGGACTTGGCGAAGGGCCCGATGTCGGGCGGTGTCTCTGCCCGCGCGGAGGTCATAACCAATGGGCGCGGCCCGGGTCGGCAAAAGCGCCGGTTTGGACCAAAAGTCTCTCCGAGTCTCTGTTTCGCAGGGTCCTGGGTTATGAGGGGGTTGTCTCCCCAGTAGGGAGCGCAACCCCCACTGTTGCGCTCGGGGAGCGGGCGCGACAGTGTTCCGGTGGCGGTGGCCTACTTGGGGTATAATGCCCGAACCGGCGGGAGGGACCAGCCCTTTGAGCGACGAGCCAGCGACTCCGGACACCGGCGACGACCCGGTTGAATCGAGATTCCGACCTGCCGCCGAGGTTGTGCGGATCGCCGGTGAATCACCACCCGCAACAGTCCGATTCGATCGTGAGGTAGAGGCCAACGATGCGGCGTCTGTGGAATCCGACATCGTAGAGCAAGGCACCGACGATGCTGCGGTATCGGTAGCGCCGAAGCGATCACCGGCTGAGGCCTTTGCCGCGCTCGGCGATGCAGTCGATGGCATGCGCCTCGATCTGAATGATGTATCCGCATTCGTGCGGATATGTCGAGAGCGGCTCCTTCGACAAGCGGATGAGTACCGGGTCGAGGGGCTGAGGGATGCGCTTTGCTCGCTCATGCGGATTCACGACCTTGTATGGCGTCAAATCACGAGCATGGAAGCGGGCAACGTCAGACCGGACGGCTTTATCCTGACGCTTTTCGAGACTATCGAGTCCGAGCTCAAGACGCACGGAGTCGAAGTCATCAGGCCGCAGCCCGGTGACGACATCGATCTGGAGATAATGACCACCATCGGAGCGGCCAAGTGCCCATTCTGGAGGAAGCCCGATCGCGTCGCGCAGGTGCATCGTTGCGGCTTCGTCCGGAAGAGTGAAGCGGGCCGACAGATTCTTCAGAGGGCGGAGATCACAGTGTCGCGTCGCTGAAGGAGGCGAGCATGCCGCAGCCAGCTGTAGGAATCGACCTCGGCACGACGTATTCGGCGTTGGCGGCGATCAACCCAGCCGGCAAACCAGAGATCGTTCCAAACAAGGAAGGCGAGAGGATCACAGCCTCGCGGTGTACTTTCAGCCCGATGGCACGGTTGTGGTGGGTCAAACTGCTGTCAATGCGGCGCAAGGCTTTCCCGATCGAGTGGTGCGGTGGGTCAAGCGACACATGGGCAACCCTTCATGGCACACGAACATCAATGGTCGGGACTACTCGCCCGTCGACATCAGCGCCATGATCCTCAAGAAGGTGAAGCAGGACGCGGAATCCATCCTCGGGCCGTTGAAGTCTGCCGTGGTTACTGTGCCAGCGTACTTTGATGAGGTCCGCAGAAAAGCGACGATGGACGCCGCTGCACAAGCTGGTCTTGAAGTGCTCCGGATCATCAACGAACCGACTGCCGCCGCGCTCGCGTACGCGACCGGAATACAGATGAAGGGTCGAATACTAATTTATGACTTCGGCGGCGGTACCTTTGATGTTTCAATCGTTGAAATCGAATCTGCAGAGGATGTTCGTGTCATCGCCTCGGAAGGCGACCACCAGCTCGGAGGCTTTGACCTCGATAAAGTCCTGGCAATGCACTTCAACGAAGTCTTTCATACGAGCCACGGTGTCCAACTCTTCGCCAGCTTCGACGATCCAGCCGCCCACGATCCACTTGTCAAGGCGGAGTCCACCAAGAGACAACTGTCCCGCCTACCGGCACATTCTGTGCCGCTCAACTGGGGCGGCCACTCGATGCTCGCCTCCGTGGCACGATCAGCCTTCGAGACACTCATTCGCGATCACATCGTTCGAACCGAAATGCTCATTGAGAACGCACTGGACGCGGCCGGGATCGCCGCGAGCGCCATTGATGAGGTCGTCCTGGTTGGAGGCTCCACTCGGATTCCCGCGGTCCAGGAGATGCTGCGCCGGAAGTTCAATCGCGCACCCGTCTGCCGGGTTAATCCGGATGAGGCAGTCGCGCTTGGCGCAGCCTTACAGGCCGGCATGCTCATGGTCGAACGGGGACTGATTGACCTCCCCACCGATGCAAAGCAGTCCCTCGAGCGCACCCGTCTGCGGGATGTGGCGCCTCACAGTTATGGTACGATCTATGTTGGCGACGCACATGGACGGCTGGGGCTTCGCAATGAGATTCTGATTCCAAAGAACACGCCTCTCCCCTGCTCTAAGACCAAGCCGTTCTACACGGTCGTCGCCGATCAGCAGTCCGTCCAATGTCGAATCACGCAGGGCGAGGACGAGGATCCGGAATTTGCCAACACAATCGCAGAGGGTGTTCTCGAATTGCCGCCCGGCCGCCCTGCGGAATGCGAAGTTCGGGTCACCTATTCCTACGACGCCAATGGTCGAATGTCATGTGAGTTTCTCGATGTGGAATCTGGCCATGTGAAGCGCTTCGACCTGGACATCGCGGCCAAAATCCGCCCGTCCGTTGCGGTTCCTTCGCTTGACCAAGTGTGCTTTGAAGACCTCGTTATTGAGTGAGCCCCAATTGGAAGATTTCGCCGGCTGCTTTCTCCTAGTGTTGGTGTTCATCATCGTGCCGGCGCTGCTTCGCGCGCTCATACGGGGCTTTCAGACGGATCCGGACGGGATCAATGCACGTAACAGCGCAATCCTGCGTCATGTTCAGGACGCACAGCGCAAGGGCCTGACGGTCAAGTGCGTCGATGATCAGATCCCGACAAAGGATGGCTCTTCTCTCCCCATCAAGAAGATTGTCGTCTCCGGTTCTCTGATCACGCCCATGGAGAATCAACCGGCGATCGTTCGCGTTGTACTCTTGGACATCACTGACGCTCCTGAGGATCCGGCTCCCATCTTCTGCCTCCTTCCCGATCTCTGCGATGAGGACGGCGTCTTCCAGGTGGCGCAACCCACCACCATACCATACCAATTCTCAGAAGTAAGTGAAATGGTGATTGGCGCGGTTCCACTCTTCGCACTGGTGAGTGCAAGGAAAGGGCCGCGCAAGATACGACTCCTCGTCTTCTTTGCTGATCCAGACGACGCCATGCGCGTATTCGCACAGGGTATGGCTACATTCGCGTACAAACAGGAGATCCCCGGCTACATCGAGATTGGCGAGCGGACGAAGGCGCACGAACGACAAATCGCCTGCCTGGCTCTCGCGATCTCGGCGGCGGACGGACACATCGACGAAAGGGAACACACAATAATCCGACGATTCTTCAGCGAAAGATTCGCCGATCTTGACGACGCCGCCGAACGCCGCAAGAAGGTGACCGAAGCATTGCAGGAGACGTTGACGGTTCTCCAGGCGCGTCGCTTGGACGCAAAGACCCTCATTGGCAAACTGTGCCACGAGCTCCAGTCGGGCGGAGAGACGAATGTCGCGCAAGCCGCATATGAACTCTGTGTGCAGGTCGTCGCGGCCGATGAAGCTGTCGATCCGCGTGAACAGGAGGCTCTCGATTTCATCGCAAAATCGCTTGCACTGCCGCCACGATTCGTGCGAGAGATACATGACCGTAACCTACGTCTGTCCATGTACGATGACGCTGAAGATGAGGCTCTCGTTGGGATGCCTGCAGGGCTGCCGCTCGACAAGAAGATCCAATTCCTGAACGAGGAATTCCGAAAATGGAGGTCGCGGGCGACAAACAAGGATCCTCAGATTGCCGCAGAAGCGACCTTGCGACTCGAGCGCATCGCGAAACTACGGAGACAGCTGAGCGATGCCTGAGTACTCGGAGTTCGAGCGACTGTGCCATCGATTGCGGTTTGCGCTCGACGTGCCCACCGGGCACGAAGTGGAAGATTCGCACTACCTTCCGGAGTTCGTCGCTCGCGTACGGTCCGCCGGACTTCAGGTGACTCCGACCACCGTACCCGGGGTTGCGCAGGCCGTGAGCGCAGTGGCAAACGGGCTCCATTTGGCGCGCGAGCCGGAGGTCTACATCGTCGCCGACTCGGAACCCAACGCGTTCGTTCCGCCTCTGTCTATCGATCGTCGCCCAATTGTGGTGCTGAACAGCGGACTGGTCTCGCTGCTGAGCCAGAACGAGTTGATGTTTGCCGTCGCCCACGAACTCGCTCATCTCGGCTTGCGGCACACCTCTCGCACGCCTGCTCCAAGGCAGACAAGCGAGTTTCAGGCCCTTCAGAACCGCTCGATTCAGCGATATGCGGAGATTTCTGCCGATCGTGTCGCTCTGACATGCACCCGGAGCGTCTTCGTGGCAGCACGAGTCATGCTTCAACTTGCGAGTGGCCTACCTTCCGAGCACTTAGGACTCGACATCGAATCCTTTATCCGACAAATCGATCGGGAGCCTGGCGAAATCAGTCGTGAGTGGGAACTCGCCCTATCTCATCCGTCAACGCCGTTTCGATTGTGGGCGTTGCTTCGATTCAGTCACTCCGACACATACACCACGCTGACGAACCAAGGCGGTTGCGGTGCTCCCATTGGAGAGATCGACCAGCAGATTGCGCTGCGCTTCGCGGAGATGGGCGATGGCCGCCTAACTGAGATGGAGGCGTGCCTCTACAGGAGCAGCCTAGTTTGGGCTGGCGCAGCAATGGTCATGGACGACGACATCATTGAGGACGGAGAAGTTGCCGCCCTTGAACATCTTGTCGGCGAGGAGCTCGCAGGCAAGGCGATAACGTTCGCAAGGTCGAATGGTCGTGACGCCGTCCTGACAAAGCTGTCCGAGTCGTTGGCCCGAGCGAATGCCGCAAGCCTGGCGACCCGTCGCAGACTTGATCAGGCGGTTCAGGCATTCGCGATGTCACTCGATCTGGATTTATCAGGCACGGGGGCAGGACGTGTGCTTCAACAGTGCCTAAGTCTTCGATAGCACGGGCGTGGCAAGAGCGCGCATGGCGCCGCCCCACGGCATAGGTAACCCATGACGGCGCTCTTCGCGCGCCGCTTCATGTTCTGTGCCGGAGTCTGCCGTGCCTGCAAGTACCGATCCCGCCACCATGTCCGCCGCCGAGCGTCGCGTCGAGGTCGCCCGCATCCTCGCGGCGGCCTTGTTCGGTACGTCCGGGCCGCCCGGGCGCAAGCATCTTTGCCTCCCGCGGATTCCACAGATTCCGGCAACATCGCACTTGAACTCGGCGAGCCTTCGCGCGATCCTCGAACGGAACTCGATCGGGCTGCTGAGCACGGCGGGCACAGCCGCGGACTCCGCCGATCCGTCTTCCGCGGCATGGCTGGGGCGTTACGCGAGTCACGACGCCGTGCGAGGCTCCTCTCTCTGGAACGTGCGAGAGACCGCTGGAGGATACGACAAGAGATTTCTCGATCTCTTGGAAACATGCGCTGGTAGAACGCGACCGTTGGAGAAGTCGTAGATGCCGACGATAGCCTTATCGGTTGCGCGAAGCAGAAGCGATCGGTCGCATGCGCCGCTCAGGACTTGTACGGCTCGCCGCTGCTCCTGAAGGCCCAGCGCGCCCAAGTGTACCATGAGTCCGGCGGGTTTGTCCGGACCGCTGAATTGGTGGCCACATCATCACGTCGCAAGGATCATTCGCGCCACTATCCGGCGCGGGTCATTTCAGGGCGATGCTTCGCCGATGGCGCGTTCCGTCGGGGAGTTCAATCTCGATCCACAAACTCTTTGAGCCCTCCAACGCACCTGGAAGAGCGGCCTCTCCGTGGTAGTGGTCATCATGGGATTCAGCCTTGACTTTGACGATTCCCGTGGCTGCTTCGTCACCAATCCAGAACCGCAGCGCTGCCGGCGCCGGACCGGAGACGCGCCGAATCTCCACCGGTGCTTCGCCACCGGGCACGAGTTCGCTCGCCAGCGAAGCTTCCAGCGTCACTCCGGAGATTTCGATCTGACCGAGTGGTCGCATCTCCAATTCGTCGTGATCGTCGGCCTCCCCCGCCGCGCCGCCCGTGCCATGGTCATGCCCGTCATGATCATCGTGCGCCGACGACGGCGAGTGTGAGTCTTTGGGCTCGCTCTTCTTACAGGCCGTCAAGCCCGCGACACCAATCAACCCCAACGCGGCCAAGAGCACGACATGATTCCGAAAATGCAACATTGCTGGTTCTCCTTTGGTCAAGGGTGGTTGCCTGTGAGTGACATGTGCCGATTACTCGTGGAAGTCGTCGTTGCCCGCCGGAGGAAGGTGCGCCCGAAGATCAGTGAATAGCCGGCCGGTACGACAAAGAGATTCAGGAACGTGGAGGTCAGCAGTCCGCCGAGCGTCACGATCGCCAACGGAGCCAGGAGCTCGCTTCCCGGCTTGCCGGCGGCCAGTGCCAACGGGAGCAACCCGAGTGCCGCCGCCAGCGCGGTCATGAGAATCGGCACGAGGCGCTCCATCGAGCCCTGCAGGATGGCTCGATCGAGGGGCACGCCCTCTTCCTGCATCAGGTGATTGTAGTGGTTGATGAGCAGAATCCCGTTGCGAACCGCTATGCCGAACAGCGTGATGAACCCGACCATGCTGGCGATCGAGATCACCGGCGGGACGTACGTGCTGCCGATCCCGGCCAGCGCCAGTACATTCGCGAGCGGGGCGCTCTCTGTCAGGAAGATCGCCGCGATGCCCCCGATAAGCGCCAGCGGCATGTTCAGCATGACCAGGAGAGCTGCCCGCAAAGATCGCGTCGAAATCTGCAGCAGCATGAGCATGACAACCGCAATCGCCAAGCCAGCGATCAGGATAGTTCGCGAAGCTGATTGCTGAGCCTCGAACTGCCCGCCGTAATGAACCGTCAGCCCGGCTCTCTGAACGATGGGGTTCACGCGCTCCTGGACGGCCTGCACGAGATCGCCCAGATTTGATCCTTCAGCCACGTTGAGCGAGACGACCGCTTTGCGTTGAGCATTCTCGCGGCTGATCATGCTGCTGGATCGCTGCGGACCGATGTCTGCCACATCGCGCAAGCGAACCGTCGCACCGCCACGTCCCCGCAGTAGCAGGTCACGCACCTGCTCGAATGACTCGCGCTGGGTGGGGTCAAGGCGGACCACGAGGTCGTACTGGCGGATGCCCTGATTCACCGTGTCCACGACCTCGCCGTAGATTGCTTCCCGAACCTGCTCCGCGGCATCGGCGGGACTCAGTCCAAATGCAGCGAGTTCTGCGTGCCTGTATCGCACGGGCAGCGAGGTGATCATCACTTCGCGACTCGCGTTGACATCGCGCGCACCGGCGATCGACTGAAGCTCGACCTGGACTTGCTTGGCCGTGTCGCGCAGTGCATTGAGATCATCACCAAAGATGCTGATCGCAATGGCGGCGGGTGTGCCGGAGAGAACATGACTGAGTCGATGTTCGATGGGCTGTCCAACCATGGTCGTGATGCCTGGAATGGACCCGAGAATCTGGTCGAGTTGTCGGCGCACCGCCTCGGGCTCGGCGCCGTCTTCGATTGTGACCTCGATCTCGGAGTTGCTCACCGGTTCCGCATGCTCGTCACGCTCAGCGCGGCCAGTGCGGCGTGACACCGACCGAACGCCCTCGATCGCCGCAAGTTGTCTCTCGACCTGAGTGGCGAGGCGATCGCTCTCGTCCAGAGACGTGCCGGGCGGAGCCAGCAAGAACACCGTGAAGGTGCCTTCATTGAAGGAAGGCAGAAACGAACTCCCAAAGGTGCTCGCGAGCCAGAGCGCGGCCGCAGTCGCCAGGCCCGCGGCACTGAGCACGACACCTCGATATTGCACCGCCGCTGCCAGCGACGGCCCGTAGGCTCGCTTCAGCAGCCGAACGAGCCACGCATCCTGCATGTGCTCGTCATGGCCTCGGCCGAGTCGACCGCGCAGCAACACGCGGCACAGCGCAGGCGTCACGGTCAACGCCACGATCAGGGAAGCGAGAATCGAGATCATGTAGGTCAGCGCCAACGGCTGGAAGAATCGGCCTTCGAGACCCTCGAGAAAGAGCAGAGGAACGAAGACCATGACGATGATCACGGTGGCAAAGACCATGGCCGGCCGAATCTCGTTACTGGCATCAAACACGACCTCGGCGATGGGGCGACGCTGGTCTTCCGCCTTGGCTGCATTCTGCTTGAGCCTTCGGAACACGTTCTCGACGTCGATGATCGCATCGTCAACCAACACACCGATCGCGACCGTCAGCCCGCCGAGGGTCATCACATTCAGTCCGAGTCCCAGGGCATCCATGATCAGGAGACCCACGGCAAGAGAGATTGGAAGGGCTGTCAGCGTGATCAGTGTTGTACGAAGATTCATCAGGAACAGAATGAGCACAATCGCGACGATCACTACGGCTTCAGTCAACACCTTGGTGACGTTGTGGACCGATCGATTGATGAAATGCGACTGCCGCACCACATCCCGATTCAGCACCATCCCTTCGCGCAGTGTCGGTTCGATCTGGTCGAGCAGCGCGTCGATCTGATCGGTAAGCGCCAGCGTGTTGGTTCCGGGCGACTTTTGAATTGACACGATGACGGCGCGCGATCCACTCTCCGAACCCTCGCCTCTCTTGAGGGCGGCGCCGAGTTGGACTTCCGCTACCTGTCCAATGGTAACCGGAACGCCGTCATGAAACGCGATGATGGTCTCGCCGATGTCGCGCGGCTTGGAGACCCGGCTC
The DNA here is from genome assembly GCA_963205185.1 of Planctomycetota bacterium. Lineage (GTDB taxonomy): Bacteria > Planctomycetota > Phycisphaerae > Phycisphaerales > UBA5793 > UBA5793. Next base: position 24,651 of record CAUJHZ010000041.1, read on the forward strand.
AACTGCCGGATTGGAATCTCGAAGTTCCCAACGTTGGTGAGGTAGCCGGCGCTGGCGGTGCTGTGAGCGCCACCTGCCGCCTCGACAACGTCGGAAATCGTCAGGCCGTAGAGCCGAAGTCGTTCCTGATCGACATTCACCTGATACTCGGGCAACTCCCCTCCGATGGCCACCACCTGTGCCACACCGGGCACGGAGAGGAGCTTGTTGCGCAGCTCGAACTCGGCATACGAGCGCAATTCCATCGGTGAGACGCTTCCGTCCGGAGACGACAGCGAGACCAGCATGATCTCGCCCGCGATCGACGTGATGGGAGTGATAAACGGCTCAACATCCTCCGGCAGGTTCTCACGTACAGCGGCGAGGCGCTCCGCGACGAGTTGACGCGCGTCGTAGAGATTGGCGCCCCAATTCAGATCGACGTACACGATGGATAGTCCGATGGCGCTGGTGCTTCGCACACGCCGCACTCCCGTCATTCCGTTGACGGCAGCCTCGATGGGGAAACTGATGTACTGCTCAACTTCATCTGCGGCAAGCCCACCCGCCTCGGCCATGATCGTGACTGTCGGTGCGTTGAGTTCCGGAAACACATCCACGCTCATTCGAGGCAGACGGTAACCCGCATACCCGACCAGCAGGACGGCGGCCATCAGCACCAGTGAGGAGTACTGAAGTGAAAACCGAATCAGCGCTTTGAGCATGGCTTACTCGTCCTCTCCCTCGTGGAACGTTCCATCCGGATGGAAGTGCCCCCCCTTCTGAATGGTCCCGCTCGTGGCGAGCATCAACTGGAACGCACCGTCAAGGACGACTTCATCGCCATCGCGCACTCCGCTCAGCAGTGCGACCCATCGCCCGTCATCCATGCCCAGATCCGCTTCGATGCGAATCGCTTCGTCCGGATTGTCGGGATTGCGCCGAAAGATCACCGGATGCAGTCCATCTCGCTGGACCGCGGCGAGCGGGACGGCAAGTTCGGCCTGCGCGGCTTCGTCAGTGACGATTTCAAGTTGTGCCGTCACGCCGGGCCTGGCCCAGGACTTCAATTCCGTCGGCACAACAAACAGCTCGAGCGTTCGGTCATTCGGATCACCTGCCAATCCGATCGCGAGCCGTCCTGACATGGTCTCCTGCAATCTGACCGCGCGACCGGTGGCCGTCGGTGTCGGCGGCACGATGTGGGCCGGCAGGCCATCGCTCAATGCCCCCAGATCACTCTGCAGGGCGGATGCCCGAAAGCGCAACTGGTCCGGTCGTACGATGGACAGGACCGTGGACTTCTCGTCCGCCCAGGATCCGTTGGTCAGACCCAACGATTCCACAACGCCTGCCTCGGCCGCGTAAATCTCGATGGTGTTGATCGCCATCCAGCGCGGCTCCTCACCGTGATCTGTCCGTACGATTTCGATCAGTGAGTCGTGCTGCAGTCCGACGATCGCGGCAGCGGAATCAAGCAGAAAGTTCTTTCGCGAGTTGGCTGCATCGAGTTCAGCAATGGTCTGGGCGCGCTCCGCTTCGAGCGTGGCCTTCTTTTCCTGTACGTTGGCCAGTTCGGCGCGCGTCGTGGCAAGCGAGGAGCGCGCCTCGGCCATTTCGTTGATCCGGCCCCCGCCGGCCTCGCGCAGGGACTGGAGCTGCTCAACTCGCTCCTCCCACACTCGGACGGTTTCGTGCAGGCTGGTTTCATGCCGCTCATGCGCGGCCCAGAGCGGGTCGAACGTGGCGTGCTTCGCCTCGAGGCGGCGCAGCGTGGCTTCGGCCTCCACAATGTCCTGCTGCACGTCGCGCCATGCGGGAGAATCGATGCGATACAGCGAGGTTCCCGCTTCGACTCGATCAAACTGCTGGACAAGCAGCTCCACCCGACCGGGAACCGGGGTGCGGTACTCGCGCCGTGCCGTGGGGAGATACTCAAACCGTCCCGGTGCTCGAAGCGTCTGCTCGATCTGTCTCCGCTCGACGGTCACAAACGAAATGCCGAGATTCGCTCGCACCGAGTGAGGAATGGCAATTCGGTTCGAGTCTCCAGGAACCGGTGCATCATGCGCTCCGGACTCGGACCCGGAGGTGCCATCGGATCCTCTGTCGCGATCACAGGAAGTGAGCATGATCGGTACGAGTAGCACCATGCACGTACCGAGCTTCAAGATGTGATTCATTTGACACCTCCGGCGGAGTTTCCCGCCGATTGAGATTCAGGATTTGGCAAAGGAGAGTCCGGCTGCTGCACGGGTGCGGGTCCCGTGCCCGCGTTCGGACCGATCAGACGGACGATGTCAAGACTTGCAGCCACCTCTGCGAGCCTCACTTCCAGGAGCTGACTCTTGGCGGCAACCCGGCGGGAGATCGTCTCAAGAAGAACCAATGTATCGACTTCGCCCAGATCGGCGAGTTGCTCCACCTCCGCCGACTGCTGGTCGAGCATGGGAACAAGTTCCGATTCCAGAGTGGCGCGCTGCCTTTGCGCCGCCGTCAGCGCGATCTGCGCCGAAGACAGTTCGCTGACAATTCGTTCATAGGTGGTCTCCGCGACCGCACGGGCATGCGTCCGCTTGGCGCAAGCCTCGGCGATGCCAGCACGGTTGCCGTTGAAGATGGGCACCGGAACAGGAATACCCAGCAAGAGTCGATCGTCGCGATCCTCGCTGCCGTAGCCGCCACCAATCGTGAGGTCCGGGTATTGCCTGCGGATCTCCAGGCGGAGCGACTCCTCTGCGGTTTGGTATTCGTTGCGCGCAACCGCAAGGGTCGGGTTTTGACGAACGAGTCGCTCCAAGTCTTCTGCAAGGTCCGCGCCTTCTGCCGGCTGAAGAGCCGGATGCAACACAACGTTCTGCTTCGGCGAGACCCCCAGCAGACCCAGTAACACCATCCGGGCCCGACCCTCCTTGGCTTCCGCGGCGACAAGCTCCGTGCGCAGCTGGATCAACTCGGCCCGAATCAACCTTGCGTCAACACGCGTTAGTTCTCCTGCCGACTCCAGCTGATCCGTAATGGACGTGATGCGTTCAATCTGACCGATCGAGTCGCGCAGCAGGTTCAGTTGCGCGGCGGCGACGCTCCACTCCGCCCACGCGAGCCTGACCCCGGTGCGTGTGTTCCATTCGGCATCGACAATGCGGAGCAACTCAGTCGAATAGGCGCTCGCGGCGACATCGCGCTCGACATCCAACCGCCCAGAGATCGGAATCGTCAGGCTCAGCGTCACGCCGAACTCGAACGGACCACTCGGGGAGAGCAGTTCAGCGCCATCGAACCCGAATTCCGGATCCTCCCAAAGACCCGCTGTCTCGTAGGTCGCCAAGGCAATACCAGCCTGGGCCCGAGCCAGACGCAGATCGGCGTTGTAGAACAGAGCGATGACCTCTCCTTCCGGCTCCGATATTCCGTCGGACAGATCGAGGCGCTCCGGTGTCGGCATCTCCGTTTGAGAGAGGCGGTCGACGAACGCAGAGAGTGGCTCAATCTCGATCAGACGTTTATCGAACGCTTCACCGTGACGTTCCATGTCCAAGGGTGCCGGTTCGTAGGATTGGCATCCCGCGACGAACACCACGACCATTCCGATCAGCGCAGACCACAAGAGGTGATTCTGTGCTGCAACTCTCCGAACCGTCATGTCAGCAAAACTCCTGTCCAATCCCGAGCGTGAAGCGCGCAGCGAACAAGCCGCCGTCGGCATACGAACGAAGATCAGACAGAATCAGATGGTGAGTCGCGCGCAGTCCACGACCGTCAATTGGCGCTCGAGTCGAGGGTCGAACCAGGGTGGTTCGGGCCGAATCCACGAAGCGAGGCTTGACGCAGGAGCCAGGACCGAAAGCGAGTCCAGGGGCGTTGGGAGAGCCACCAAGGCAACCGAGGTGTTCTGGGAGAGCGTCGACTGCAGTTCAGCCACGTTGAGCTCAACGTCATTGCAGTCACACTCATGAGGTTGCTCGGAAGACGGGCAAACGGGGACAAATCTCGCGTGCTCGCACGCCGTGCCGAGATGGGACTGCGTCGCGTCTGTCGGGAAATCACCGCCGCCCCCAAGACATACCACGCGCGGCCCGGTGCCCAACCAAAGCTGAAGGGCCAGCGCCATCGAGAGGAAGATGGTGAATAGACGCTGAGTCACGACCGGATAGTAGGCTGATCGAGCGGCACGGACTTGCCGTTGAGACTCATCGCCGAGTCGCACATGCCCAGTACGCGCTCCACGGAGCCCTTGACGTAGATGACCGGGGCGAGTGTGTGACCCAGCGCTTCGGTACCGCGCTCGTGCAGCGTCGCCATGAACTGCTGGTCGGATTCAAATGGAATGACGTCCAGCCGCGGAAATCGCGCCGTCAGCTCGGCGCTGTTGAGACCATCTGACGCGAGTTTTTGAGAGGCGACGACCAGCGCCGCTTCCGTGGGGTCTCCCTGCGCCTGCCACGCTCCTCCACGCGCCGTGATACTGGCATCATTGCAGAGCGCACCGCACATGAGCATTTCGCGCAGCGCGGCGTGTTCGTCTGCTCGGACAGGCTCGGTCTGTCCCGCGACTCGAACCTCTCCCTCCGGAGAGTAGCCTGAGCCGGTGAATTCGTACTCTGCTCCGACACACCACGCGGCACACACGGTCATCTGGTTCTGTGTCAGTGTGCCGGTCTTGTCCGAGCAGATGACGGTGGTCGAACCCAGTGCTTCAACTGCTGGAAGTCTGCGAATGATCGCCTTCTTGCGAGCCATTCGGGACACGCCTATCGCCAGCATGATCGTGATGGCCGCGGGCAAACCTTCGGGGATCGCGCCGACCGCGAGCGCCACAGCCGCCATGAACACGTCGCTCGCCGGATTGCCGCGGGCGATGCCGACTGCAAATGCGATGGCGGCCACGCCGATGATGAGCCAGAGCAGCAGGTTGCTGAATGAGGCGATCCGTTTGGTCAGCGGGGTGGCGACACCCGTCGCCGATGCGATCATCTCGCTGATACGGCCGACCTCGGTCAGGTCGGCAACGGCGACGACCAGACCTTCGGCGGCGCCGCGCGTCACGAGCGTCGAGGCGAACGCCATGTTCCGCCGATCCGCGAGAACGGTTTCAGGCGGCAGACAGCCCGAGTGCTTGGAAACAGGTTTGCTCTCACCGGTGAGCGTGGATTCGTCAACGTGAAGGTCCTTCACTTTGCCATCGATGAGGCGCAAGTCGGCTGGAACCTTGTCGCCCGGTTCCAGGAGCACAACATCTCCCGAGACCAGAACTGCGGCATCGACACGATGGCGCACTCCGTCGCGCCGCACGGTCGCCTCGATCCGCATGGAGCGAGCCAGGGCATCAATGGCGGTCACGGCCTTCTGCTCCTGCACAAAGCCGATGACCGCGTTGGCGATCAAGACGCCAATGATGACCGCGCTGTCCGCGTATTCACCGATCCACCAAGTGACCAAGCCTGCCACGAGCAGAATGTAAAGCAGCGGCGCGTGAAACTGGAGCAGGAATCGCACCCACCACGGCCGCCCGCGCCTGGTGGTAATGACGTTCGGGCCATCTCGCGCCAGTCGGGTCGCAGCTTCTGCGGCATCAAGTCCTGTGCGCGGATCGCTCGACACCGCGTGCGCGATGTCCCCCGCAGGCATGGCGTGCCACGAGATGGCTGATTGCGTGCTCATCTCCTTAACCGTATGGAGTTGACGTGGAGACTTGAGTCAGGGGCGATTGCGGGGAAATGAGCGATCGGGGGCTCGCACTGTGCCGCTATCGGGTAGCGATTCACCATTCGCCTCCCCGGTCGGGCCGCACTCATCATCCGGAGGTCGAGGTTCAAACCCTATTCCCGCTATTGCCGGGCCGGTTGCAAACGCAGCCGGCCCTGTGGTTTAACGAGAGCGCCGCCGAGAGACTTCGGCGGCGTTTGTGTTTGGGGACCTCTGGCACGCGGGATATGGAGACACAGGCTTCTCGCGCCGAGCCCCTACCGCGCGCCTGGCGCATTCTGTGGATAGTGCTTGTCGGCGTGGCAGCCGTTGCAGGTGGCGGGGCTGTCGGCCCGGCTGCCCGTGTGGCAGCGCGAGCATTCGAGCAGTGCGTGGCTGCCCAGCAGCGGCACGCCGGTGATGCGATGGTCGAAATTCGCCGGGCTGAGATCGCCGTGGCAGGCGCGGCAGCTGGTCGATGGCGTCAGGAATGCCTCGACGCGACCGTGGCACGACACGCACGCAACGCGCGCGTGCTGCGGCTCGAGACTCCAGCCGGTGGAGGCGGAGTGCTCGAACGCGGGCCGCGCGTGGTCCGCGTGGCAGAAGTTGCAGTTGTTGGTCGCGTGGCACGCCTGGCATGAAGGCATCCCGCCGGCCGCGTGGCGCACCGGCGCCGATCCATCGTGGCAACCGGAGCACGACCCGCCCTGGTGGCAGTCTACGCACTTGAGGCCGTAGGCCTGCGCATGGCCGTCGTGGGAGAAGCTGACCAGCGAACCAGACGGACTGTTTGTCTGGTAGATGTATGAACCGCTGGGCTGCACGCGCGGGTGCGGCGTCATGATGATGTCGCTCGGGTCGATGACATGTGCGACGTCGGTGCGCGGCGACTGCTCGCGATGGCAGTAGCCGCAGCCGTTCTCATGGCTCCAATCGCGGTGGCAGCCGAGGCACTGCCGGTGGTACGCGCCCTTCAGGCTTGGCTGGGTGAGCGTGCCGCCATCGCGCAGCGGCGAATGGCACTCGCGACACGCGGCAACCTGGGCGCCCGCAACGGAGTTGTGATGGCAATTCGTGCATCCGCCGCTCAACTGCGACATGTCGGCGTGGATGCGGTGGTCGAACATGACCGGGCTGTAGTGTTCGGCGAGTTGCGCGATGACGACCACGTCGGGAACGCCGTCGCGAACCGACGTGGCCGGTGGTGCTGCAGAGTCATGCGCGAACGCGACAGGCTGGTGCACGTTGGTCGGCGGCCGGCCGGTTTCGTCGTGGCAGTCGCGGCAGCCGGCCAGCGGCGCTTCCTGCCAGTGGTGCATCGACGGAGCGATCCGGTCGGCGCCCAGCAGCAGCGCGGCTGCGGCCAGGCCACTTGCCGTAAACATGCTTGCGAGTGTGGCTTTCATGCCCGCACCTCCTCGAGGCGCTCGATGACGGGGAAATTCAGCACGATGAAGCGGTAGATGAGCACGATCATGGCGATGAAGCCGGCCGTGACGGCGAACTCCGCGGGAGTCGGGAAGTACGGCCGGATCTCGATCGCCGGGGTGTACGCCAGCAGGAAGACGTCGAGCCGGTTCATGACCACCCCCGCGATGACCAGCGACGCCGCGGTAAACAGGCCGCGCGCCGAGTGTCGCCAGCGATCAACCATCAGAATGATGAACGGCGCAACAACGCCCAGGCTGAACTCGAAGATGAACAGCATGTTCGCGCGCGAACCGTCGAAGAGATGGACGAACGCGCCGCGATTGAGCAGGTCGATTGCCTTGGCGATGGTGTAGATCCCCAGGAGCACGGGGATAAACCGCGCCAGCCGCGCCAGCAGATCCGTCTCCGGTTCGATGCCCAGCGACTTTGACGCAAGAAGCGACTCGAAGATGACCATCGCAAAGCCGACGGCAAAGGCCGAGAGCAGGAAGAACAGCGGCAGCATGGGCGTCTGCCAGAGCGGGTGCAGTTTGGCGCCGGAGATGACCATCAGCGTGCCCAGCGACGACTGATGCATGCATGACAGCACGACGCCGAGGATGATGAACACCGTCATGACGCGGCCCAGCGCGGCGTCGAGCAGGCGAAGCAGCCGATCGACCGGCGCATTGAGCACGCGCAGCACGCCCGGCAGTCGCACCCGGCCGATGAAGCGCTCGCAGACGATGGGCAAGAACTCGATGTAGAGCACTGTGACATAGGTCATGACGCAGATGGCCACTTCAAAGAGCACCGAGTTGCCCTGCCACATCCAGGGCAGCATGACGTGCCACATGGCCCAGAAGCGGCCAAGGTCGGTCATGACGCCCAGGGCCACGAACGTGTAGCCGATCATGGCTGTAAGCAGCGCCGGGCGCACAAGAGGATGGAACTCCTCCCGGTTGGTCAGATGCGCGACAAACGCGGTGGTGAATCCGCCCGCGGCCAGCGCGACGCCGCACGCAACGTCGATGGCGATCCAGATGCCCCACGGATAGCCGTTGTCGAGGTTCGTGACGCGGCCCAGGCCAAAGACAAACCGGGCGAGCAGTGCGGCGGCGCCGATCATCGCTACGGCAACAACCACCCACACGCCGGGCGTGAAGAATCGCGGGCGGGAAGTCTCGATGGAGTGCTCAAGAGTCATGGCGTCACCTTTTCGGTGTGCTCCGCATGTGTGTGTGCGGTGCTGGCGTGCGACAGTTTGCCGATCGCTCCGAGCAGGCCAAAGAGCATGACCGGCGCGGCAAAGCCTTTGAAGATGCCATGCTGAATGGTCTCGGTGAGTTCCGCGGGGCTATCGGGTCCGAGCGCGGGGAAGCCGAGTTCGGTAAACGGCCGATCCGCGAGATAGAGCCACGAGGTTCCACCGCCTTCGTGCTCGCCGTAGACGTGGTTGACGTAACGATCGGGGTTGCAGTCGATGCGCTCGTGGGCGAGTTTGAGGAGTTCATCGCGCCTGCCGTACGTCAATGCTTCGACGGGGCACATGGCTACGCACGCCGGCAGTTCGCCGCGGCTGGTGCGCGACTGGCAGAGTTGGCACTTCTTCACCTGCGGGGTGAGCGCGTTCTCGTATTCGTACGCTGCGAACTGGTACGGGCACGCGACCATGCAGTAGCGGCACCCGATGCACCGGCTCGCGTCGTAGATCACCGGCCCGTCTGCGGTCTTGCGCATCGCGCCAACCAGGCACGCCGACACGCACGCCGGGTGCTCGCAGTGCATGCATTGCGTCTTGACGAAAATCGGCTTCGATCCGTCACTTCCAGCCATGCGATTGACGACGGTCAGATGAACCGAAGTTGGACGCCGCCGCGACTTGAAGATGCTCTGGTCATCGCAATCGCTCAGGTCGCCGTTCGGCAGATCGTTGGCGTTGTTGCACGCCCATTCGCAGCGGCGGCAGCCGACGCAGACGGTCAGATCAACGAGCACGCCGCGGCGATCGGGATCGAGCGCCCGCTTCTCCGAGGCGCGGGCAGCGCCGGCCGTGGCGAGGCCGGCAGCACACACGCCGGAGATCTTCACAAAGTCGCGCCGGCTCAGCGCCTCGCGGGCGCTGCGACTGGGGATGTTGGCCGGGAACGCGAACATGGAACCTGCCTCCTTTGCGTGCGGCGCGCGCCGCTCGATGACAATGCATCATCAGTTGACCGCTTGTCCGGTGGGGAGCGCGGTCGCATCGCGCTGCTTGAACATGGGCGCGAGTTGCTTCCAGGCTGCGGCATCGACGCTGCCTTGCAGTCTCGCCTCAGGGGGCGACGGTGAGCGTGCCGACTCGTACGCTCGATCGACCTCGCTGCGGAACCAGGCGCAGGTTCGCGGCGGGCGCATGAGCAGGCCGCGATCATGGTCCGCGTCATCGGCTTTCATGCGCACCGCCCAGCCTTCGCTGAAGGGAAGTTCGTTCATGAGTTCCGGATAAAGCGTGAGCACCTGGTTGGACTCACAGACGGAGCCCGACAGCGGCGACAGAACATCCACATTGCGCTCGCCCCGGCTGATCCGAAACAGCGGCTGGCCCCGCTCGACGTGGGTGCCGGCCGCGGGAAGATCGACTGCCTCCACCGGCCCGATGGCAGAAAGAAGCAGGTCATCAGCGCCGACGGTTACCGCTTTTCTGCCCCACCGCGCCCAACTGTGCGCGGGGTAGAGCAGCACGTCGCGGGCAAGTCTGACGCCGCGATGGCGGTATTCGATCTGGGCTTCGACCTTGAACCATTCCCTGAAGCGCGCGCTGAGCGGATAGAGCAGGATGCACAGAGCCACCGCGATGATGATGGCAAGCAGCACTGCTCCGCGCAGTGCGATGCCCAGCAGGGCGAGAATCGGCAACGCCGCCACCGCCAGCAGGCACAGCCCTCCGTCCAGGGCGATCTCCTTGAGTACTGATCTGTTCATGATGGTTTCCATGGCGACCTCCTATCGAGGAGCCGGCGGTCGGCTGCCCGCCGGTCTCTATGCAACGGGCGAGCCACGCCGCCGGGAATCTCGTGCTTCACGCAAGGGCTTGGTTTCGGGCCCGTTATGGCTGCTTGCCAGGACTTCGCGGCGATGGCGCCGCCGCAGCACTGATGAATTCTGCAACACCGGTCTTGAGTAATTCAGCGCGCTCAATGGATGAACTCCATCAGCAGGTTCATGAACCGGTCGCGGTCGATGAGCGAGCGCAAATCGGTTGCGGCACAACCGTTTGCGCCCAGCGCGGCGGGCGGGATCGATTCCAGAAGCAGTTCCTGGCCCACGCGGCGCACGAAGCGCCGCAGATCGAGCCTTGCCCGCTGCTCCGCGTCGTCCGTCGCCTCCGGCTGGGGCACGTCGCCGTCATCCAGCGGCCAGAGTTCGGCGATCCAGCCGTCGTCGTAGGGATCGGAAACAAGCAGAGACGGGTCGGCGGCCAGCACTTCGTTCCAGCGCTCGACGCGCGCCGCAAGCGGACTGGCGAGAACCACGCAGCCGCTCTTGGTGATGATCTCGCAGACCGGCTGGCCATGACGGATGAAGCGAGGCGGCGCGAGCCGCCGCACGCCGGTGGGCGTCGGCAGGAGCCAGGCGGCGAAGCGGTCAACGCCGAAGCGGACGAGCCCGTCCCGGTCCAGACGCCACAGCCAGGTGTGGCCTGGGCAGTGGATTCGATCGCGCGCCATGCCGACGTGGCGCGATGCAGTGCGGGGGATCGCGCCCCGTTCGAGCGTAGCGGCAACCGGAGCGCCATGCAGCGCGGCGTCGAGCGGGCAGTGTTCGCAGTCGAAGTTGCGATCGCAGAGCTTGTAGGTCAGCACGCCGGCATCCATCCACACGCAAGTCGGTGCACAGGCGCGACCTTCGATGAGTTGCGTGAGCATGGGGCGATCTCCCTGCGTCATCTCCGGATCGGTTTGCGCCGCAAAACGGGTTGCTTTCCCCGCCGGCGCGGCGGCGCGGAGTCGAGTCCGCCGGGCCACGTGCAGATTCGGTGCCAGAGCAGCCGGCGGGCGGCGCTTTGGGCCAAAAGCCTCTCCGCCCCGTCGAAAGCGCGACGCCGGGGCTAGCGGAATCACCTCATTCCACCTGCGGGCGCTGAGAATCTCAACGCATTGTGGCGTTCCTGAGCGCGCCTTTTGGTGATTTGAACTTGACTTTCAGTTAGAGTTTGCTTCCGGACCGCTGTGCCTGTTTGCGCGGAGGGTCGTCGGGATGAAGAGGCGCATCTCTGTTCTGCTCGGGTCGCTGGAGATCAGGCTGTTGGCGCCGTTGTCGATCGCCGTCGGCCTCATTCTCGCCCTGCACGCGGTTTTGAGTTTCCAGGCGACTAAGGATCACTTTCTCAACCTCATGCACGACGAGGTTGTCCGGTCGAGCGATCTCATCAAGCGCGCCACGCACGACGGCATGCTGCTTAACCGCCTCGACCAGGTGCAGGCCAACATCGAGCGGCTGGCACAGGCGCCGGAAGTGGCCGCCATCCGCGTCTACGACAAGGCGGGTGTCATTGTGCTCTCGGCCCGGCCCGCCGAATCCGGCCAGGCGATTGCGCTCGACTCGGACACCTGCCAGAGTTGCCACGGCAACGGCGTGACGCGCGATGACGCCGTGCTGGCGCGGAGCAGCCTGGAGCAGGCCCCAGGCGGGCCCGAGGTGCTGCGGCACCTGATTGTCATTGAAAATGAACCGGCTTGCGCTGCAGCTGAGTGCCACTTTCATCCGCCCGACCGACGCGTGCTGGGGGTGCTTGATGTCGAGATGTCCATGGCGCCGATTGAAGCGGCCATCCGGACATCGAGGCGGCAGTTGCTGACGACCACCATCGGGCTGATTCTCATCAGCGGCCTGGTCGCGGCGCTGTTCGTGCGCCGAGTCATTCATCGACCGACGCAGCAGCTGTACGAAGGCACACGGCGCATCGCCGCAGGCGATCTCGAAACGCACATTGATATTGCCGGCGAACACGAACTGGCTCGCCTGGCGGAAGCGTTCAACCGCATGGTGGCGGAACTGCGCCATGCCAGACAGCAGGTAACCGAATGGTCTGAAACGCTCGAACAGCGCGTGCAGGAAAAGACCGCAGAGCTTAGTCGGGCCCAGCGGCAGGTGCTGCACATGGAAAAAATGGCCTCGCTGGGCAAACTCTCGGCGACGGTCGCGCACGAGTTGAACAACCCCCTGGGCGGGATCCTGACCTACGCGCGGCTGATCAAACGCGAACTGGCGGACCAGCCGATCGACGCCGCGATGCGCGCTGAACTCGATCGCTACCTGAGCGTCGTAGACAAGGAGTGCAGCCGCTGCGGCGCCATCGTGCACAACCTGCTCACGTTCGCCAGGCGAACCGGCGCGGAGATGGCGCGCATCAACATTAACGAGGTGGTCGAGCGCAGCCTGATGCTCATTCGACACCACCTCGAAATCCGCAACGTGAAGTTGACCAGTGCACTGCTCACAGGCGATGCAATGATGGTGGCTGACCCAGGGCAGATCGAACAGGCGCTCGTCGCGCTGCTCGTCAACGCGGTCGAGGCGATGCAGGACCGGACCTCGGATCACAATCTGCTCAGCGTGCAGTTGAGCGGTGATGCGGAATCAATCGAGATTCACATTCGCGACACGGGCACCGGGATTCCGCCGGAGGTTCTTCCTCACATCTTTGAGCCGTTCTTTTCGACAAAGGGCACCGCGGAGGGCGGCGTGGGTCTCGGCCTGGCCGTGGTCTACGGCATTGTCAACCGCCACGGCGGACAGATCGACGTCTCTTCGGTGCCGGGCGAGGGCACGGTGTTTCGCATCCGACTGCCCCGCGCGCCCGCCGAACCGCCGTCGGACGCCCGGACCGCGCGCGAGTGCAACGAGGCGACCGGTTCAATGTCCTTCAGAAGGTAGGCTCGCCACCAGGAGAGGACGCATCACTCATGTCAAACGAAACGCAGAAGATCCTCGTGGTGGACGACGAGTTTTCGATTCGTGACTCGCTGCAAAGCTGGTTCCGCAAGGATGGCTACGAGGTTCGGGCCGTCGAGAGCGCCGCCCTGGCCCTCGATGCGCTGCGTGATGAGCCGGTGGACGTGGCGGTCGTGGACATCAAGATGCCCGGCATGGACGGCATGGAGCTGCAGCGCCACATTCACGAGAGCAGCCCGAAGACCGCGGTGATCATGATCACGGCTTTCGCGACCGTGGAGACCGCGGTTCAGGCGCTCAAGCAGGGCGCGTTCGACTATGTGACCAAGCCAATCGACCCGGATGAACTGAGCCATCTCGTCCGCCGCGCCATCGAGCAGCGCCGTCTCGAAGAGGAGAACCTGCACTTGCGCGAGACGATTGACGAACTCGTGGCGGTGGACACGATCGTCGGCGGAAGCCCCGCCATTCGCCGGGTGATGGAACTCGTGCAGCACGTGGCGCCGACGGACGTCACGGTGCTCATCCAGGGCGAGAGCGGCACGGGCAAGGAACTCATCGCCCGCGCCATCCACGCCAACAGCCGGCGCCGCTACCTGCCGATCGTTCCCGTCAATTGCGGCGCCATCGCCGAGAATCTGCTTGAGAGCGAACTCTTCGGCCACGAGAAGGGGGCCTTTACCGGCGCCGACCGCAAGCGGCGAGGGAAGATCGAGATGGCGCACGGGGGCACGCTGTTTCTCGACGAGGTTGGCGCGATCAGCCCCAAGATGCAGGTCGAACTGCTCCGCGCCCTCGAGACGAAAGAGTTCCACCGCGTCGGCGGCACGGAATCGATCAAGGTGGACTTCCGCGTCATCTGCGCCACGAACGAAGATCTCGAACAGGAGGTGCGCGAAGGGCGCTTCCGGGAGGACTTCTTCTACCGCATCAACGTCTTCTCGATCGAAGCGCCACCGCTGCGCGCACGAACCTCGGATATTCCCCTGCTGGCGAATCACTTCCTGCACCGATACGCGCAGCAGATGGACAAGCGCATCACGGAGATCAGTCCGGAGGCGATGAAACTGCTCATGGAATACGACTGGCCCGGCAACGTGCGCGAACTGTCCAACGCCATCGAGCGGGCCATGGTGGTGGGCAGGCCGCCGGCGATCCGCGCGGAGGACTTTCCTCTGCGAACTGGGCGAGGAATCGGAATCGCCGGAAACGGTGCGGCGGCACTCGAAGAGGTCGAGCGCCGCCACATCGCCGAAGTCCTCAAGCGCACCGACTGGAACATCACCCAGGCGGCGCGGGTTCTCGCCATCGATCGCGTCACCGTCTACAACAAGATCAAGAAGTACGGCCTGCGACCACTATCTGTCTGATCACTGCTGGCCGCGCCTCAGCGGCTGGCTTCGAGTTCGATCGCCTTGGGGAAGAGGATGTTGTTCTCCTTGTGCACGTGCTGGTGCATGTCGCGCTCCAGTTGGGCCAGGCCGTCGAGCATGGCGCGGTAGGTGTTGCAGGCCCACTCGGGCGGCTGGTAGCCGTCGGTCGCTTCGCGCATGATCGCCAGAGCATCTCCCGCATGCTGATGCTCGGCTTCCATCTGGCGAATCGGATTCGCGACTGAGCCGCAGTGAAACTCGCGCTGGCCCTGCGGTTGCTCGAGCTGACGGATGATCGGAAAGAGAATGCGCTCTTCCTTCATCATGTGCTGCGTGAGTTCGGCATTGAGCGCGGCGAAGGCGCGGCGAACATCGGCCAGGCGCGGCTCATGCTCGCCATGCACGCGAAACACCTTTTCGGTCATCTGATCGAGCCGGGGCAGTTCGACGCGCAGATAGGCGTGGTGGGTCTGCTCGATGTGATCGGCCAGTTCGCCCAGGGCCATGGCGTCAGGATTCACCACCACGCGGTCGTGCTCGGCGGCCCGGGCGTCGGCGGAAGCGAGCAGCACGGCGACGGTGTGCGCATCAAGGCCCTTTTTGGCGCATGCCTCTTCGAGCGTCAGTTTCCCGCCGCAGCAGTAGTCGATGCCAAGGCTTTCAAAGAGGCGGGAACGGGCGGGCCGTTGCGTAACCAGTTGCCCGACCGAGGCTTGGGTGTCAATTTGGGTGGTCATTTGTCGTTCTCCTTGGGGATTGAGGTTGAGCTGGACCGGCTTTGGGCCGAAGATTGAGATAATTCGTGCATCAATGCATTCTTGACTTCAATTCGTTCGTAGTCTACTCTTGGTTGACGGGAAATCGCCCGCAGCCCGTCAAATGTGGAGGATTGGAGTGAAACTACTATCCGACGCTGCTGAGTATGGCTTGCGGGCTGCGGTCTGGCTGGGGCGGCAGCGCGGGCAGACGCGCAAGGTCCGGGAAATCGCCGAGGGCACCAAGGCCCCGCCGGGATACCTCATTAAAGTGCTTCAGAGCCTGGCGAAAGCGGGCATTCTCTCGGCCCAGCGCGGCACGCTCGGCGGCTTCACCCTTGAGCGCGATCCGGCGCAACTCACCGTCCTCGAAGTGATCAACGCCATCGATCCGGTGGAGCGCATTTCCACCTGCCCGCTCGAATCGCACGGCGCCGACCTGTGCCCGATGCATCGACAAATCGATGAAGCCATGGCGCGCATCGAAGAGTCATTCGCTTCCGTGACCGTTGCCGACCTGCTCACTCCGCCCGGCGGATCTTCATCGACGTGCTTGGCGCTCAGCGGCGCCGGTCGCGTCGATTTGCGAATCGAGAAGAACTGACCACTCACGCCCCCTCCCTCTCAACAGGTGTTGCCATGAATGATCCAACCAAGCGAGACGACGGCGGCCACCAGATAAATCGGATATCGGCATCCGTATGGCCACCGCGATGGACATGGCCAGCCGCATGGCTCGCCGTACTCGGCGTCGGCGCGGCTTCGGCCGGGCTGAACGGCGGTGAGCCCGATCCCATCACGTCCCCCGCGCCCCTCGCGCCCGAGACACCAGCCGGACAGCAGCCAGCGCAACCTCCGGCAGCGGATGTGCAGCAGATCTTCCTGGCCAACTGC
Source organism: Planctomycetota bacterium (assembly GCA_963205185.1). GTDB lineage: Bacteria > Planctomycetota > Phycisphaerae > Phycisphaerales > UBA5793 > UBA5793. The sequence goes on from CAUJHZ010000041.1 coordinate 40,687, forward strand.
GCAACGTGCCATGGTCCGGGCGGCCAGGGCGACGGTCCTGCTTCGTATCTGCTCTTCCCCAAGCCGCGCGATTTCACCGCCGGACTCTACCGCTTCAAATCGACCTTCAACGATGCGCCGCCGACCAACGCGGATCTCGAGCGCAGCATCCGCAACGGCATCGCTCGCACCGCCATGCCGGCGTTTGGCAGCGTGCTCAGCGATGCGCAGATCGCATCGCTGGTCGATTACGTCCTCTCGCTCAACACCGCTCCCTGGCCCTCGGATCCGGTCGAGCCGGTGACGATTCCGCCGAGACCGGAGTTCACTGCGGACCTGATCTCGCAGGGCCACAACGTGTTCGTCACCATGGGCTGCGCGCCTTGCCACGGCGAGACCGGGCGAGGCGACGGCCCGTCGGCCCAAGGGCTCATCGACTCCAACGGCTATCCCCTGCCGCCCGCGGACTTCACCACCGGCGTGTTCAAGGCCGGCCGCACGAGCGAAGACCTGTATCGCACAATACTTGTCGGCGTTCCGGGCACGCCGATGCCGAGCTTCGAGGCGGCGATGAACGCGGGCATCAAGGTCGAGGGGCTTGATCCATCAACGGACATGGTCTGGGCGATGGTGGCGTACCTTGAGAGTCTGATCGAGCCGCGCGAACAGGCGGGCGTGCCATCGGGCGCCGCCATCGCACCGGATGCGACCGCGTCGACCGCCATGATGGCTGATCCGTTCGACTCCGGGTGGAGCGCCGTCGAGCCGGTCACGGTTTCGCTGCAGCCGCTCTGGCAGCGCCGGCACGCCACGCGCTCGATTTCGGTGCGCACCGCGATGACGGATCATCGCATCGCCTTCTGCCTTGAGTGGGCCGACGCAACCGTGGACGGCCCCGAGTCGCTCGACAGCGCGACGGATGCAGTAGGCATTATGTTCAGCCTCACGCCTGAAGTGCCCATGCTCACGATGGGCCAGCAGGATGGCCAGACGCAGACGCTGGTCAACATCTGGCAGTGGAAGGCGAGCCGGCAGATGGATGCGGATGCGAATCAGCGGCGCGACATCGCGCTGAGCGAGATGGGCGATCCCGTGGACATGTATCCATTCAAGGCGGGCGATCCGGTCGTCGGGCCGCTCACAGAACACGACCCGACGTACATCACCGCTTGGGGCGCGGGCAATCCTCAGTCGGATCCGGCCCTCCTGTCGCGCCCCGTGCTGTGCATGAATGCGGCAGGTTTCGGCACGTCAACGATCGCCGAGGCAGCCGAGCAGAATGTCGACGGCGTCGGACGCTGGCGCGACGGGATGTGGCGCGTCGTGCTGGTGCGCGAACTGCCGGCGCACCATGAAGGTGACGTGGACTTCGCGCCCGCGGCGCGATTGCCCATCGCGTTCGCGGCGTGGGACGGCGCCGCGCTCGATCGAAACGGCACCAAACTGATTTCGGGATGGCACTGGCTGGAGATGCCGCGCTGAAGGGCAGAATGTCGGCGGCACTGTGACGCACTTTCAAACTGCGGAAGGTCTGACCATGAGCAGCGAGAATTTTGAATCAAACGAAGGCGGGCGGCAGGAACTGAATGGCGGGCACGGCGGCAAGGATCTCTCCCGTCGCAAATTCATCGGCCTCTTCGGCGCCTCGTCGCTGGCAGCGTTTGCCTGGCCCAGCGCCCTGGGCAGCCTCATCCCCATCGTCGGCGTCGAGAACCCGCTGCTGTTCTACCCGCAGCGCGGCTGGGAGCGAATGTATCGCGACCAGTACGGCTACGACCGCACCTTTAACTGGGTCTGCGCGCCCAACGACACGCACATGTGCCGCATGAAAGCGTTCGTTCGCAACGGCGTTCTCATCCGCTCGGAGCAGAACTACGACGTAGATCGCTACGGCGACTGCTACGGCAACAAGACGAGCCCCGCGTGGCACCCGCGCGGCTGCCCGAAGGGATTCACCTTCCAGCGCCGCGTCTACGGACCGTATCGCGCCAAGGGACCGGCCATCCGCAAGGGCTGGAAACAGTGGGCCGACGACGGCTTCCCAAGCCTCTCCGATAAGCCCGCGCTGCGGACGAAATACAAGTTTGACGATCGCGGCAACGACGACTTCGTGCGCCTGTCCTGGGATGACGCCGCGCGGTACTGCGCCCTGGGTCTCCGCGCCGTCGCCCAGACGTACAGCGGCGATGCCGGCCGGCAGCGACTGCTCGCCGACGGCTACGACGAAGACCTCCTGCACCACTGGCACGGCGCCGGAACAACGACCATCAAGATGGGTTCGAACTTGCCGATCCACGGCTTGATCGGCAAGTTCGGCATTTACCGCTTCGGCAACATGCTCGGCCTGCTCGACCATCACGTGCGCGGCGTCAATCCGGAAGAAGCGCTGGGCGCCCGCGCGTGGAACGAGTACACCTGGCGCGGCGACCAGGCGCCAGGCACGCCGTTCGCCACGGGGCTGCAGACGTCGGACATGGATTTCAGCGACCTGCGCTTTTCCAAGATGATTCTGATGATCGGCAAGAACCTTGTTGAGAACAAGATGGCCGAGTCGCACTGGTTCATCGAAGCGATGGAGCGCGGCGCCAGGATTGTCAACGTTTCGCCCGACTACGCGGCGCCCAGCGCCAAGAGCGACTATTGGATCGGCGTGCGCCCGGGCCTGAGTGATCTGGCGCTGGTGCTCGGGCTTCTCCGCATCATCATCGACAACGACTGGTACGACGCCGACTTCACCCGGCACTTCACCGACATGCCACTGCTCGTGCGGACTGACACCCTCAAGCGGCTGCGGCCGCAGGAGGCGCTCGCGGGCTACGTCAACAAGGACATCAGCAGCGGCCCGTCGTTCCGCCTGCACGGGCTGACGGCCGAGCAGCGCGAGCAGATCGGCGACTTCTGCATGTGGGACTCTGCGACGGACAAGATGGTCCCCGTCTCGCGCGATGAAGTCGGCGACAACCTCGCCTTCAAGCCGGCGCTTCGCGGCACGTTCCACGTGAAGCTGGTCAGCGGCGAGACCGTTGAGGTCATGCCGATCTTCGAGATGTACCGCCGGCACCTGAAAGACTACGACGTGCAGACGGTGGCGGAGATCACCGGGGCGGACGCCGCGCTCATCGAGCGGCTTGCCAGAGACCTGGCGACAATCAAGCCCGCCGCAATCCACTTCGGCGAGGGCATCAATCACTACTTCCACGCGACGCTGCACAATCGCGCCTGCTTCGTGCTCATGGCCATCACCGGCAACATCGGCATGCATGGCGCGGGCGTGTTCGCGTGGGCGGGCAACTACAAAGGCGCGCTGCTCCAGGGAGGCCGCGGCAAGCCCGGCGTGGGCGTGTACACCTATGAAGACCCGTTCAAACCCGTGCTCGACGAGGCGGCCACGCTCGGCGGCCAGAACCTGCGGCACTGCATGCACCACGAAGAGCCGTCCTACTGGGCGTGCGGCGAAGAGATTCTCAAAGTAAAGACGCCGCAGGGCGAGAAGCGCTTTACCGGCGACACTCACCTGCCCACACCGACCAAGGCGTTCTGGTACAACAACGCCAACTTCCTCAACCAGGCCAAGTGGATCTACGACATCATCGTTAACACGCTGCCCAAGGTGGACCTCATCATCGACCAGCAGATCGAGTGGACCGGCTCGGCGGAGTATTCCGACATCGTCTTTCCCGTCAATTCATGGGCGGAGTTCGAAGACCTCGAACTGGGCGGCTCGTGTTCGAACCCGTTCATCCAGGTCTGGGGCGGCGATGGAATCAAACCGGTGCACGACAGTCGCGATGACGCCGTCGTCTTCGCGCTTGTCGCTGAATCACTGGGTCGGCTGACCGGCGACCGGCGTTTCGGCGACATGTGGAAGTACGTGCTCGAAAAGAAGAACCGCGTGTACATCCAGCGCGTGCTCGACTCGTGCATCACCACCGTTGCGAAAGACGGGCCGTATCAACTGGACCGCATCCTGCGCGGCGACTACGGCGGCGAGCCGGGCGTGGCGATGTTCCTGTTCCGCACCTATCCGCGCGTCGCCTTCTACGAGCAGGTGCACGACAGCCTGCCCTTCTACACCGACTGCGGTCGCGTCGCGGCGTACTGCGATCTCGACGAAGCGATCGCGTGCGGCGAGAACCTGCTCGTGCATCGCGAATCGGTTGAAGCCACGCCGTACCTGCCCAACGTGATCGTCTCGACGAGCCCGTACATTCGCCCGCTCGACTACGGCATTCCCATCGACGCGATGGACGCCGACCTGCGGCAGGTGCGCAACGTGATGATGCCCTGGTCGAAGGTGAAGCAGACGGTCAACCCGCTCTGGAGCGGCGGGTTCCATTTCTTCTGCTCGACACCCAAGAGCCGGCACTCGACGCACTCATCGTGGTCCACCGTAGACTGGAACTGGATCTGGTCCACGAGCTTCTCCGACCCGTACCGGCGCGACAAGCGGGCGCCGGGCGTGGGCGACCGGCAGATCCAGATGAATCCGCAGGCGGGCCAGGACCTCGGCCTCAGCGACGGCGACTACGTCTACGTTGATGCCAATCCCGCCGACCGCCCCTACCGCGGCTGGCAGGAAGACTCGGGCTCGTTCCGGCACCGAGCGTACCGGTGCATGGTGCGCGTGAAGTTCAATCCCGCGCTGCCTTATCACTTCACCATCATGAAACACACAGGCTGGATCGCCTCCGAACGCACCGTCCGCGCGCACGAGAGCCGCAGCGACGGCCGGGCGCTGGCGGAAGGCACGGGCTACCAGTCGTCGTATCGCTATGGCTCGCATCAGTCGATCACGCGCGGCTGGCTGCCGCCCATGCACCAGACCGACACGCTGTTCCACAAGAAGACGGGCGGCATGGGATTCGTCTTCGGCGCCGACGTCGATAACCACGCCGTCAACACCGTGCCCAAGGAAACGCTCATTCGCATCACCAAAGCCGAGGCCGGCGGGCTCAACGGCCAGGGCGTCTGGACCAACGCGCAGAGCGGCTTCGGTCCGCTCGGGCAAAGCGAGGCCAATCTCGCCTATCTCGCCGGCGAACTGACCGGCATCGGAGCACCGGAGGACGGCTATGGATATTGAAAGCGCCTGCGAATCGTCGCATCCTGCCGACCGGCCCATCGAGCCGGATCACCCCATGATCCTCGACGGATCGATGGCGCCCGGCGACGTGGAGTTCATGGCGGTGTGCCTCTTCGAGGAGTTGCTCATGGTCGGCACGCCGCTGGAGATACTCCGCGCCATGACCGCCGACCCGGAATACCAGGCGCTCTACGGAATGCGCCTCACACTGGGAAGCCGGCTCGACGCCATCCTCGATCGGATCCATGCGCGCGTCGGCTCGCACCGGCACGCGACCCGGGAATCGAACAATGACGTCCGGCCGGCAACCTTGACGGTCACCGCCTCGCGTCATCACTGAACGACCTGCATCAGGAGCACATCATGCCGCGCGTCTACAACTGGCAACTCGGTCGAGAGATGACCTATCCCTACGAAGAAGCGCACCCGCGATCGCAGTTCGCGTTCGTCTTCAACATCAACCGCTGCATCGCGTGCCAGACGTGCACGATGGCCTGCAAGAGCACTTGGACGTTCTCGCGCGGCCAGGAGTACATGTACTGGAACAACGTCGAGACCAAGCCTTTCGGCGGCTACCCGCACAACTGGGACGTGAAGATTCTCGACATGCTCAGCAAGGCGAACCCCGACGGCCAGCGCTGGGCCGATGGAGGGGATGTCGGTCACGAGTCGCCTTACGGCCAGTTCAACGGCACGACGATCTTCGAGGCGGCTGAAAAGTACTACAGCGAAGCCGAAGGCGCCAAGCGCGTGCTCGGATACCTGCCTACGCAGGAAGAGTGGACGACGGCGCCCAACATCCACGAGGAGACGGCGCTGGGCGATCTGTTCAACGGCGGCAAGCAATTCGGCGGCTCGGCGCAGCTGCCCAGCCACAAGGTCTGGTTCTTCTATCTCCAGCGCCTGTGCAACCACTGCACCTATCCCGGCTGCCTGGCCGCCTGCCCGCGCGGCGCGATCTACAAGCGGCCGGAAGATGGCATCGTGCTCATCGACCAGAGCCGCTGCAACGGGTACCGCAAGTGCGTCGAGGCCTGCCCCTACAAGAAGGCCATGTACCGCACGACGACGCGCACGAGCGAGAAGTGCGTGGGCTGCTATCCGCGCGTCGAGGGCAAGGACCCGGAACTGAGCCCCAACGGCGAGCCGCTTGAGACGCGCTGCATGGCCGTGTGCCCCGGCCGCATCCGCTTGCAGGGGCTGGTGGCCATCGATGATGAAGGCCGCTGGGTGGAGGACCGCTGGAACCCGCTCTTCTACATGATCCGCGAGCGTCAGGTGGCGCTGCCGCTGTACCCGCAGTTCGGCACCGAGCCCAACGGCTACTACATTCCGCCGCGCTGGGTGCCTCGCCCCTATCTCAAGCAGATGTTCGGGCCCGGCGTCGAACACGCCATCGAACAGTACTCGTGCCCCGATCGTGACCTGCTCGCCGTGATGCAACTGTTCCGCACAACGCAGCAGATCATCTTCCGCTACGAAGTCGTCAAGGGACCCAAGGTCGCCGAGATCGAAGTGACGATGCCCGACGGCTCGAGCCGGACGCAGGAAATCTACAACGACACCGTGATCGGATACAACAAGTTCAACGTCGAGTGCGTTCGCGTGACTGTTGAGGAGCCGACGTTTGAGCGTCCCGCCGAACTGCACGTCAACAGCATCTGAAAGGAGTCGGCATGACCGCCGCCATCCAAAGCCTGACGACAGATGACCTCGCCGCCCGCGCGATGTTCGGCGTGGCGATCTCCCATGCCTGGCGCGATCCGATGGCTCGATCGCAGGAGGGACCGATCGCGTCGCCAGAGGAACTCGAGGCTCTGCGCGACGCTTGGCTCGCGATCGTCAGGAGTTCGGCCGAGCTGGACATGGCGGAACTCAGCCTGGGCGAACTCACGCCGCAGCTCGCTTCGATCGAGCCGCTTGTCGACTGGCTGGGCGCACCGAAGTCCCAGCGGGCCGAGGTGTTTGACAGCGTGTTCGGGCTGGTGGTATCGAAGGATTGCCCCCCTTACGAGACGGACTACTGCCACTGGGAAGACCCCACGTATCGCGCCAGCCAGATGGCTGATGTCGGCGGGTTCTACCAGGCGTTTGGCGTACAGCCCGGAGGGGATCGCCCGGAACGGCCGGATCACGTCGCGATTGAACTCGAATTCATCGCGCTGCTGCACGAGAAGATGCGCATCGCGCTTGCGGCAGGTGAAGCGGAGCACGTGCAGATCTGCCGCGAGGCGCTCGATTCGTTCGTGCGCGATCACGCCGGCTGGTGGATGCCGACGTTCGCGCGCTGCGTGCAGCGCCGCATCGAACGGCACAGCGATGCGCAGACTTCGACCCCGCCGCACGATCTTGTCACGGCCCTGGTCGGGATCGGCGATTTGCTTCGCGCGTGGGCGGCCGTCCTGCGCACCGATGCCGGCGTCCCCGCCTCGCGCGAAATCATCGCTCCCAATCCGCCGTCATACCGCCCGGAGGAAGAGGACGACGCGTGCTCATCCTGCGGCCTGCATCCGGCAGAAGCGCGGACGTGCGGGCAACCTGCAACTGCAACTCCGAAAGGAGATTGAAATGAGCGAGCTTCTTGAACACCCTGCCGATCGGGTCGATCGCCTCAAAGCCGCATTGCGGCGCGTGACCGAGAGCGGCGGCTCGCCACACTCGCGCCAGCGCCTGGCTCACCTGCTCACCGGCTGCGATGCATGTCAGGTGGCCCAGGCAGAGGACGAACTGGTGCGCGAAGGCGTGCCGGTCGAAAAACTCGTCGCGACCTGTGACGACCATGCCGCGGCGGTGCGCCAGTCGATGCCGTCGACGGCGACGCCCGCGTTTGCACCCGGTCATCCCGTGGAGACATTCCAGAGCGAGAACGCAGCACTTGAGTCGCACTGCGCTTCTCTGCAGGCGCGCTTGTCGGAACTGTTCAATGGCAGCAGCGCTCCGCCCGAGCAGGACGTGCTCCAGATGCGCTCGATGCTCAACCAGATCCTCGATGTCGACAAGCATTACCTGCGCAAGGAGCAGCTGCTGTTCACCTGTCTCGAGCGGCACGGCATTTCCGGCCCGTCGAAAGTCATGTGGGCCAAGGACGATGAGATCCGGGCGCTGCTGCGCGACCTCGATGTCGCGCTTGCCGCGCCGCTGGATGATGCAACCGCCTGGCGCCGGGCCGTCGGCGCCGCGGCCGATCGGGCGTTGCCGGCGGTAATCGACATGGTCTTCAAGGAGAATCACATCCTGCTGCCCATGGCGATCAAGATGCTCGAGGAATCGGAGTGGGTGGAGATCTGGGCCCAGTCGCCGCAGTTCGGCTGGTGCATCGTCGATCCCGGGCGGGAATATTGCCCTTCGGCCTCGGCTCTGCTTGCCGCAACCAAGCCGCGCTTAAAAGCAAGCACGGCGGGCAATGAGCGAGCCGGCGACGCCGGCTTGTCGCTGCCGCTCACCCCGGCTGCCGCGCCTGCGCCGCCGCCACAAGCGGCCGTCATGTTTCCCACGGGCGCACTCACGGCCGAGCAGCTCATTGGCATCTTCAACAGCATGCCAGTCGATCTCACGTTCGTGGATGCCGACGATCGCGTGCGGTTCTTCAGCGAGGGCGCCGGCAGGATCTTCGTGCGGGCCAAGGCGGTGATCGGCCGCCGCGTGCAGCAGTGCCATCCGCCCAAAAGCGTGCACCTCGTCGAGCAGATTCTGCAGGATTTCAAGGTCGGTCGGCAAAACGTCGCGGAGTTCTGGATCAACCTGCGCGGCCGCTTCATCCACATCCGCTACTTCGCAGTGCGCGGCGAGGCCGGCGAGTACCTCGGTACGCTCGAAGTCACTCAGGATCTCACCCGGGAACGTCAACTCCAGGGCGAGCAGCGGCTGGTCGTGTACGAGAACTGAGTCTCCGGCGGCGGGATGGATTGGTATGATTGCAACGGGCCGGCCGGTGTGGCCGGCCCTGTCGCTTGCGCTGGTGACGACAGGCAAGCAGCCACGGTCAGCGCCTCTCTCCCCGCCGGGAACGGAGGTCCATCGAGGACGGCATGAATCATCGCGACGAACCAGCGGCCTGGACGCTTCGCCTCGCCTGGACTCTTGGCCTGGCAATGGCGTTTCTGGTCATCTACTCAAGCACGAACTGGTACACGTCCACGCGAGTAGACGTCGGCATTCTGCGCTTCGCGTGGGAGCAGCGCCTGCCGTTCATCCAGCCGCTCATCGTGCCCTACATGTCGATTGATGTCCTGTTCCTGCTCGCACCGTTCACTTGTCGAACAAAGCGGGATTTGAGAATCCACGGCGCTCGCATTCTGGCGACCACGACGATCGCCGGTGCTTGCTTCCTGCTCTTTCCGCTGCAGTTGGCCGAGGCGCGGCCCGATCTGACGGGCATCACGGGGTGGTCGTTCGAGCTGCTCAAGTCGTTCGACCGGCCCTTCAACATGTGTCCGTCACTGCACGTCGCCTACGCGATCCTGCTGTGGGAGTTGTACCGTCGGCGCACCCGCGGTTGGCGCGCCGTCGCCGTCAAGTCGTGGTTTGCCCTCATCGTGGTTTCAGTGCTTTTTGTGAGACAGCACTATCTCATTGACGCGATTGTGGGAGCAGCGCTGGCCGTTGCCACGCTCTACGCCACACCCTCTGCCGAGATTGCGGATTCGCTGCCCGGCGCCGGCGAGGTCCGACCCAACCGGAGGATTGCCGGCTGGTACGCGGCAGGCGCCGTCGGCATGATGGCGGCGGCGGCGCTGCTGAGCCCCATCGGACTCGTGCTCGCCTGGCCGAGCGTTTCGATGGCCATCGTCGCGGCGGGGTATCTGGGTCTGGGGCCGAGGATCTTCCGCAAGGTTCGCGGTCGACTCCGGCTCGAAGCGCGCGTCATGCTGGCGCCTTACCTGGCGGGCCTCTGGGTTTCGCGCGTGATCTTTTCAGCGCAAGAATCGCAGCGGAGTGGGACTGTGCTGGCGCCTGGGCTGGTCATCGGCGGCCGCTGCTCCAATCGGGCAGCCGAGGCCATGGCGCGGCGCGACATCACCGCCGTGCTCGATCTCACCGCAGAGCATTCAGCGCCACCGGCTTTCCGGCGCCTCGAGTACTTCAACATCCAGATTCTCGACCTGACACTGCCCACGCAGCAGCAGTTGCGGCAGGCCGTGGCCGTTGCGCGCAAGTTCGCAGCGAACGGAACGCTCTACATTCACTGCGGCCTGGGGTATTCCCGAAGCGCGACGGTTGCGGCGGCGATTCTGCTTGATCGGGAGTGCGCCTGCAGTGCGCAGGAGTCGATCGACCTCATCGCCGCCTCGCGCCCCAACGTCGAATTCAATAAACAGGCGCAGCGGCTGCTTGATCTGACGGCCCGCTCACTGGCGCGTTCGCAGCGGCTTGACGCCGCGCCAGCGATACCGTAAAGATCCCGTCTTCGTCGATCTCCATGGCGATCTTGCTAAAGCCCGCCTCTGCCGCGAGTCGGTCCATTTCCGCCTGGCTCCGACACCGCATGACCCATGGCTTACCCTCGCGGTTCGTCAGAACGTGCGCGATGAACTCCAGTTGAGGGCTGGGTTCGAACTCAATCGGCGAGCCTCAGGCGTTTTCGTCGATGCCGAATGACCGGGCAGGCTGGCAGCAGATCGCAATGCAGATGCACGCAGTCATCGCTTCGATGCGGGCGCCACAGCCATCACTTTCCTGCCGACAGCCGAGTATGATCTGGCGGTCCTGGGACGGTGGGCCCAGCGGAGGTTGTGGCATGGAGGAGCGTGTGCGCGTGGTGCTGGTGGATGATGAGCCGCGCCTGCGCTCGACGTGGGAGATGCTGATCAACCAGCAGCCCGACATGGCCGTGGTCGAATCGCTCGACAGTGCCGATGAGCTGCTCGCCCGGGCGCCCAATGGGGCTTCGGTGATGCTCGTCGATCTTTCGATGCCCGGTCGCGATCCGCTCGAGGCCGTGGCGGAACTGAGCCGGCGCAAACCCGACTGCCGGGTGATCATCCACTCGGCATACCACGACGCGCAAACGGCGCAGGCGGCGATGGAAAGCGGAGCGTGGGGTCTGGTGGACAAACTGGGTTCGCCCGACGCCGTACTGGCCGCGATTCGCAAGGTTTCGGCAGGCGAAGCGGCGTTCGCTTAAGGTTTTTCCCTACTGCTGATCCGGGGAAATCGCGTAGACTGCTGCGCGATGAGCGCATCCTCACTCGTGCGAGTTTTGTGCGTCGATGACAATGCCCTCGTGGCGGAAGCCATCATTGCCAAGCTTCGCTCCTCAGGCGGGTTTGAATGGATCGGCAACATCGACACCACCGACGATCTCGTCGCGACGGCGCTGCGAGCGCATCCTGACATCATTCTGCTCGATCTCGATTTGCCCGGCGGCGATCCGCTCGACGCGGCCGCTGCGCTGAGCCGCGCCGGCTGCGCGGCGCGCATCATCGTCTTCAGTGGGCACGTAAGTCCGGAACTGTTCGAGCGCAGCATTCGCGCCGGCGCCTGGGGCTACATCTCCAAAAGCGACGGCGAAGAGGCGCTGGTCGAGGGCATCCGCTCCGTCGCCGACGGCGCCTTTGCGCTCTCGCCGGAGGTTGAGGCGATCTGCCAGCGGCACGATCGATTCGGCGAAGAGCCCGAAGACCTGTTCATGCACCTGCTTACTCCGCCCGCCGGCGCATCGCCTTGTGGCGACGACGCCCCGGCCGGCGACATCTCGGGACCACCTTGACGAGATCACCCATGCCTTCCAAAGCGTCCAGCGACACGATCGACACCGAAGCCCTTCTCGAATGCCTCGTCTCGCTCAAGAAAGGCGACTTCTCTGTCCGTCTGCCCGTGCACTGGCACGGCACGGCCGGCAAGATCGCCGACACGCTCAATGAGGTCATCGAGCAGAACGCCCGCCTGACCGCCGAACTCGAGCGCATCAGCCTCGTCGTCGGCATCGAGGGGAAGGTGAGCCACCGCGTGTCGCTCGGCGCCGTCTCCGGCTCGTGGGCGACGCTGGAGCACTCTGTCAACGCGCTCATCGACGACCTCGTGCGCCCGACGATGGAAATGTCGCGCGTCATCGGGGCCGTGGCCAACGGCGACCTGACCCAGTCCGTGGCGCTCGACGTTGAGGGTCGGCCGCTGCAAGGGCAGTTCCTTCGCGCGGCGCGCACCGTGGACAGCATGGTGGACCAGTTGAACGCGTTCGCGTCGGAAGTCATTCGCGTGGCGCGCGAAGTGGGAACAGACGGCAAGCTCGGCGGACAGGCGGACATTCCCGGCGTGGCCGGTACGTGGAAGGACCTCACCGATAACGTCAACCTGATGGCCGGCAACCTCACCGCCCAGGTGCGCAACATCGCCGAGGTGACCACCGCCGTGGCCAAGGGTGATCTCTCCAAGAAGATCACGGTGGACGTGAAGGGCGAGATCCTCGACCTCAAGAACACCATCAACACGATGGTGGATCAGTTGAGTTCGTTCGCTTCGGAAGTGACTCGCGTGGCCCGCGAAGTGGGCACCGAAGGCAAACTCGGCGGCCAGGCGGACGTGAAGGGCGTCGCCGGCACGTGGAAGGACCTCACCGACAACGTCAACCTCATGGCAGGCAACCTGACCGACCAGGTGCGCAACATCGCCGATGTGACCACCGCCGTGGCCAAGGGCGATCTTTCGCGCAAGATCACCGTCGATGTCAAGGGCGAGATCCTCGATCTCAAGAACACCATCAACACGATGGTGGACCAGTTGAGTTCGTTCGCCTCGGAAGTGACGCGCGTGGCCCGTGAAGTGGGTACCGAAGGCAAACTCGGCGGACAGGCCCAGGTGAAAGGCGTCGCCGGCACGTGGAAGGACCTCACCGACAACGTCAATCTCATGGCCGGCAATCTCACCGCCCAGGTGCGCAACATCGACCAGGTTGTCGCCGCCGTGGCCAATGGCGACCTGTCGCGCAAGATCACCGTGGATGTGCAGGGAGAGATCCTCAACCTGAAGAACACCATCAACACGATGGTGGACCAGTTGAGTTCGTTCGCTTCGGAGGTGACGCGCGTGGCGCGCGAAGTGGGCACCGAAGGCAAGCTCGGCGGACAGGCCGACGTGAAGGGCGTCGCCGGCACGTGGAAGGACCTCACCGACAACGTCAACCTCATGGCCGGCAATCTCACCGCCCAGGTGCGCAACATCGCCGACGTCACCACGGCCGTGGCCAGGGGCGATCTGTCCAAGAAGATCACCGTCGACGTCAAAGGTGAGATTCTCGACCTGAAGAACACGATCAACACCATGGTCGACCAGTTGAGTTCGTTCGCTTCGGAAGTGACGCGCGTGGCCCGCGAAGTGGGCACCGAAGGCAAGCTCGGCGGACAGGCCGACGTGAAGGGCGTGAGCGGCACGTGGAAGGACCTGACCGACAACGTCAATTCCATGGCATCCAACCTGACCAGCCAGGTGCGCAACATCGCCGAAGTAACCACCGCCGTGGCCAAAGGCGACCTCTCGAAGAAGATCACCGTGGACGTGCGCGGCGAAATGCTCGAACTCAAGGAAACCATCAACACGATGGTCGAGCAGTTGAGATCGTTCGCATCGGAAGTGACGCGCGTGGCCCGCGAAGTGGGCACCGAAGGCCGCCTCGGCGGGCAGGCCAATGTGTTCGGCGTTGCCGGCACATGGAAAGACCTGACCGACAACGTGAATCTCATGGCGTCGAACCTCACCAGCCAGGTGCGCAACATCGCCGCCGTCACCACCGCCGTGGCCAACGGCAACCTGACCAAGAAAATCACCGTCGACGTCAAGGGTGAGATCCTCGAACTCAAAGACACCATCAACACGATGGTGGACCAGCTGAACGCGTTCGCCAACGAAGTGAGCCGCGTGGCCCGCGAAGTGGGCACCGAAGGCAAACTCGGCGGCCAGGCCCAGGTGAAAGGCGTCGCCGGCACGTGGAAGGACCTCACCGACAACGTCAACCTCATGGCGTCGAACCTCACGGCCCAGGTGCGCGGCATCGCGCGCGTCGTCACCGGCGTGGCCAACGGCAACCTGCGGCAGAAGTTGCAGCTCGAGGCCAAGGGCGAGATCGCCGCGCTGGCCGACACGATCAACGGCATGATCGACACGCTGGCGACCTTCGCCGACCAGGTGACCAGCGTGGCCCGCGAAGTGGGTGTCGAAGGCAAACTCGGCGGCCAGGCGAGCGTGCCCGGCGCCGCGGGCTTCTGGAAGGCGCTGACGGACAACGTCAACCAGTTGGCCGAAAACCTGACGACGCAGGTTCGCGCCATCGCCGAGGTGGCCACCGCCGTGACCAAGGGCGACCTCACGCGGTCGATCCGCGTCGAAGCGCGCGGCGAGGTGGCGGCGCTCAAGGACAACATCAACGAGATGATCGATAACCTGCGTGAAACCACGCAGAAGAACTCCGACCAGGACTGGCTCAAGACGAACCTGGCCCGCTTCACGCGCATGCTCCAGGGCCAGCGCGACCTCATTCCCGTGTCGCGGCTGATCCTCTCGGAACTGGCGCCGCTGGTGGGCGCGCACCAGGGCGCGTTCTATCTCATCGACACGGGGCAGGAAGAGCCGAGACTGAGGATGCTTGCCGGATACGCGTGCGCCGAGGACAGCGAAGAACCGGAGATCGCACTGGGCGAAGGGCTCGTGGGGCAATGCGCGCTGGAGGGGAGGCGCATTCTGCTCACCGAAACGCCCGACACCTACTTGCGCATCGGTTCGGCGCTGGGCTCGGCGCGGCCGGCGAGCGTCATCGTCCTGCCCGTTCTCTTCGAAGGCAACGTCAAGGCGGTCATCGAGCTCGCGTCGCTGCGTGACTTCAACGCCATGCACGAAATGTTCCTCGACCAGTTGACCGAGTCGATCGGCATCGTCATCAACACCATCGAAGCGAACATGCGCACCGAAGAGCTGCTCAAGCAATCCCAGTCGCTGGCCAGTGAATTGCAGAGCCGGCAGGAAGAACTGCAGCAGACCAACGCGCAGCTTGAAGAGAAGGCCCGGCTGCTCGCCGACCAGAAGTCGGAAGTCGAACGCAAGAACCGCGAAGTCGAACAGGCCAAGGTCGCACTCGAAGAGAAGGCGACGCAGCTGGCCCTCACCTCCAAGTACAAGTCCGAGTTCCTGGCAAACATGTCGCACGAGTTGCGCACGCCGCTCAACTCGCTGCTCATCCTGGCCCACCAGCTCTCGGAGAACCCCGAGGGCAATCTCAGCGTCAAGCAGGTGAAGTTCGCCCGCACCATCCACACCGCTGGCACCGACCTGATGGGCCTGATCAACGACATTCTCGATCTGTCCAAGATCGAATCGGGCACGGTCACCATCGAAATCGACGAGGTGCTTTTCGCCGATCTGCGCGAGTTCGTCGATCGCACGTTCCGGCACGTGGCCGACGGCAAGGGCCTGATCTTCGAAATCGAGATCGCCGACGATCTGCCGCCGATTCTCGCGACCGATTCCAAGCGGCTCCGCCAGGTCATCAAGAATCTGCTGTCGAACGCGTTCAAGTTCACCGAGCACGGGCGCGTCTCGCTGCGGATCAGCCGGGTCGAGTCGGGCTGGAGCATGGACCACCCGACCCTCGACGCCGCCAACTCGGTCGTCGCCATCTCGGTGGAGGACACGGGCATCGGCATCCCGCCCGACAAACAGCGGTCCATCTTCGAAGCGTTCCAGCAAGCCGACGGCTCCACCGCTCGCAAATACGGCGGCACCGGCCTGGGCCTTTCCATCAGCCGCGAGATCGCCCGCCTGCTCGGCGGCGAACTCACGCTGCAGAGCGAGCCCGGCTCGGGATCGAACTTCACCCTCTACATCCCCGACCAGCACCCGTCGCTGAGCGATCGCGAGCGAGCGCTGCCGGCACGACTGCTGCCCGAGGCCGAGAAGGCGGCGGGAGCGTACGCCTCAGCGCCTCGTGCGGCGTTGGATCTCGTCGATGACCTCAATTCGATCGAGCCGGATGACAAGGTGCTGCTCATTGTTGAAAACGAGTCGGGCTTTGCGCGCATTCTCGTGGACATGGCGCACGATGCCGGCCTCAAGGCGGTGGTGGCATCGCGCGGCGACGCGGCTCTCGCGCTCGCCCGCCGCTTCCGACCCGCGGCCATCACGCTCGATCTGCGCCTGCCGGACATCAGTGGCACCGACGTGCTCGCCGCGCTCAAGTCCAACGCGGAGACGCAGGACATCCCGGTGCATGTGATCTCCGGCGTGACCGAGGGGCACGATCGCATCCTGGAGCTGGGCGCGACATCCTATTGGCTCAAGCCCGTCGATCCGCCGGCGCTGCGGCACCTGCTTCGGCAGATCAAGTCCGGCGGCGAGCAGCGGCGCATCGTCGTCGCCGCGGATCCTGAGATGTGCATCAGGCTGGCGGCGCTGGTCGAGGTCAAGGACGCCATCGTCGCGACCTATCCCAGCGGCGCCGAAGCGCTGGCCGGCATCAACAGCGACGGAGCGCACTGCATCGTCGTCCCGCCGCAACTCGCCGACATGGCCGCCGATGAATTCCTGGCGCGCGTCCAGAGCGAAACCGACGGCGAGCACGGGTTGATTCTCGTCTATGCCGCCGACCGCCCGCTCACCGCGGAGTTCCGCGAGCGACTGAAAGACACCGCGGCCAGTTTCCGCATCGTCGATCGGCCCGAGCGGCTGCGCGAAGAAATCGGCGACATCCTCAATCCGCCGATCCTGATCAGCCCCTCGGTCCGCAAGGCGCAGGCCAAGGCCGGCCCTGAAGACCTTGCGAGGCTCGAAGGCAAGCGCGTGCTCGTCGTTGACGACGACTTGCGCAACATCTTTGCGCTGACCAGTCTGCTGGAGCGCTACAAGATGGACGTGGCGTTTGCTGACAACGGCCAGGCGGCGATCAATATGCTCAAGGCCGAGCCGGACATCGATATCGTGCTTATGGATATCATGATGCCCGGCATGGACGGATTCCAGGCGATGCACGAGATCCGCGCTTTGGACAGGTTCAAGGTGCTGCCGATCATCGCGCTCACGGCCCGCGCCATGAAGGGCGATCGCGAGAAGTGCATCGAAGCGGGAGCTTCGGATTACGTGCCCAAACCCGTGGCGCCGGACCAGTTGCTCTCGGTGCTCTGCGCCTGGTTGCCGCGCGAGGAGGCCGCTCAAGTGCAGACGGAGGCATCCAGTGTCTGAGGGCAACGGCAAGTTGGTCTCAAGTGCTCCGCCGAGCCCGGAGGCTGCGCCTCCGAAGCAGGCGGTGGACATTCTCGTCGTGGATGACAATCCCGGCAAATTGCTGGCGCTCGACGCCGCGCTGTCGCCGCTGGGCGAGAACGTGGTGGCCGCCTCGTCGGGACGCGAAGCACTGCGCCAACTGCTTTCGCGCGACTTCGCGACCGTGATCCTCGACGTCAACATGCCCGACATGGACGGCTTTGAAACGGCGCGCATGATCCGCTCGCGGGTGCGCTCGGCAACGACGCCGATCATTTTCGTCTCGGCCGTCAACATGAACGAAATCGACGCGCTCCGGGGCTATTCACTCGGCGCTGTCGATTACATCTTCGCGCCGGTCATCCCCGAAGTGCTCCGGGCCAAGGTGTCCGTCTTCGTGGAACTGCATCGCAAATCCGAGGAAGCGCGCATCCACGCCGAGCGCCTCGCCGAGCGCACGCGCGAACTCGAGCGGAGCCAGCGCGAACTTCGGCTCTCGGAGCGCATGGCGTCGATCGGCACGCTGTGCGCCGGGCTCGGGCACGACATGGGCAATCTCCTCCTGCCTTTGAGCGTGTGGACGAACTCCATTAAGGCCGCCGACCTGCCGCCGGAACTCGAGGACGGCGTGCGCCACCTGACGATGTGCGTGCAATACCTGCGGCGGCTGGCCAGCGGGCTGCGTCTGGTGTCGCTGGATCCTTCGCGAAGCAGCGGTGACGAACTGGTGAAGTTGCCCGCGTGGCTTGAGGAAATCGAGCCCATCCTGCGCAATTCGTTGCCGCGCGGCGTGAACCTCAAGACCGACATTCCAGCAGACCTACCCGCCGTTCGAATTGCGCCGCACCGGCTCGCGCAAGTGGCGTTCAACCTCATCCAGAACGCGGGCGAAGTGCTGCGCGGGCGCGATGACGGGCTGGTGCGTCTGTGGGCCGAAGCCGACGAGTCCGGCGAGGGTGTGCGCGTGGGCTTAAGCGACAACGGGCCCGGCATGCCGCCGGACGTGCTCAAGCGTTGCCTCGATCCCTACTTCACCACCAAGACGCGCGGCATCTCCACCGGACTTGGCCTCTCGCTCGTGCACGGCATCATCCGCTCGGCCGGGTCACAGCTGGCCATTACATCGGCACTGGGCCGGGGAACGACGTTCTCGTTCGTGCTGCGGCCGGTCTCCGTTTCTCCGCCGGTGGATGCGGTGGCGGTGCTCGATTTGGCCGATGCGCGGTTGCGGGGGCTGGCGATGTCTTTCGCCAAATCAGCCGGCTGCACGCCCGTGGCATCTCTCCCCGAAGACTGCCAGCGGGCCGCGGTCTGGATCACCGATGGAGCTGACGATCTCGCGGCGAGGGTGGAGGCATTCGTAGCCGAGCGCGGCGATCGCCGCGTCTTTCTCTTGGCCGATGACGATCCGGGCGTCGAGGGCGTGTGTGCGTGCAAACTGACCGGGCCGCGCGGGCTGGCAATCCAGATTCGGCGCTTCATGTCCGAACTGGGCGCCGCCCCGGGCGTGTTCGCACCTTCGGCGTAGCCCGGCGCCGTCACTGCGACCTCGCGTCGGATCCCCCATGATCCGGATGGTGGTCCGTCATCTGAACCCTCGTCTGGGGAAGCGCCTGCGGGTGCTCGCGCTGGAGATACTCAATCAGCTTTTCCCGCACATCCACGCGCAGGTCCCAGGCCCTCGAGGCGCTCGAAGCGCTGACGAGTGCCCGCATCTGCACCGCTGATTCGGTGGCGTCGGTCACCTGCAGCAGGCAGACGCGCTTGTCCCACTTGGGGTGCTGCTCCACGATCCGCTGCAGTTCCTCACGCACGGCGGCGAAGGGCACGCTGTAATCGGCGTAGATGAACACGGTGCCGAGAATATCCGCCGTGCGGCGGGTCCAGTTCTGGAACGACTCCGAGATAAACTTCGTAAACGGGCAGATGAGCCGGCGATCGTCCCAGATGCGCACGACCACGTAGGTGGTGGTGATCTCCTCGATGCGCCCCCACTCTCCGTCCACGATGACCACGTCATCGATGTTGATGGGTTGGGTGAGGGCGAGTTGTACGCCCGCGATGATGTTCTCCAGCACGGGCCGGGCCGCGAATCCGACGATGATCCCGGCGATGCCCGCCGACGCCAGCAGGCTCGTGCCCAGTTCGCGCACGCGCGGGAAGGTCATCAGCGCCAGTCCGATCCCGATGATGACGATGAGCACCACCAGCACGCGCGAGATAACGTTGATCTGCGTGTGCATGCGCCGCGCGGTGTAGTTATCCGGAACGGTCGTGTCGTAGTGGCTGTTGATCAGATCCGCCGAGGCGCGCACGAGAGCGATGACCAGCCACGCCATGCTCAGAATGAGCAGCAGGCTGACGATGTGTCGCAGCATCGCGCTTTCGGACAGCACGACGACGCCGGGCAGCACGAACAGCACCGCCAGCAGCGGAAGCAGCACGCGCGACGGCCGACTCAGCCGCCGCACAAAAGACTGATCCACCGGCGTCTCCGTGCGCCGGGCGAACCGGCGCAGAATCCAGAAAACCACAAGGTGGATCGCCAGGCCGACGGCGATGGCGATGCCGACCTTGAGCCACTCCTGCCACGGCACATCTTCGAGCCGGTCAAGAAAGTGCGCGAAGGTCTCCGCCTTCACCGTGCCGGTCGCTTTGCCGATCACCTCCGGTCCTCCTGCGGTCTGTCTGCACGGCTACCACTTCTGACTGAGATCCAGCGCCGTGTTGATGAGCGCCAGATGCGAGTAGGCCTGCGGCGTGTTGCCCAGCGCGCGGCCGCTGCGCGGATCGTACTGCTCGCTGAGCATGCCTGTCGGGCCGGCCAGCTCGCATAGCTCGTCGAACAGCCTCTCCGCTTCATCGCGGCGCCCCACGCGAATGAGCGACTGGATGAACCACGCCAGGCAGATGTGAAACCCGCCTTCGGACCCGGGCAGGGCGTCATCAGCCCGGTAGCGATAGATCGTCGGGCCATCCTTGAGGCCCGAGCCGATCGCGTCGATCGTCGAGAGAAACCGTTCATCGCCCGGCGCGAGCAGGCCCGTGAGGCCGACGAACAGCGCGGCTGCATCAAGATCGCAATCATCGTACGCGGCGGTGAACGCCTTGACGGACGGCTTGTAGCCGTGTTCGAGCACGTCGGTGGCGATCCAGTCCCGCAACTGCCTCCACTCGGGCATGTCGCGCTCGAGCAACTGGTCGGCGATGGCGATGGCGCGATCGACCGTCAGCCAGCACATCACTTTTGAGTGCACGTGGTGTCGCCGCGGACGGCGGATCTCCCAGATGCCGTGATCCGGCGCATCCCAGCGGCGCTGCACCGCCGTAACCATCGCTTCGACCAGCCGCCAGTGCTCGGTGGAAAGCGGCGCCTCGGCTTCCATGAGCAGGGCGACCAATTCGACGATCGGACCGAATACGTCCAGCTGCACTTGGCGCGAAGCGGCGTTTCCCACGCGCACCGGCCGGCTGCCCAAGTATCCTGAAAGTTCGGCGATCTCGGCTTCGGCGCCGAGTTCCTGGCCGTTGAGCGTGTACAACGGCTGCAAGCGCTCGGGCGATTCACGCTCGTGCACCACCCCGCACATCCAGTTGAGGAATCCCATCGCCTCATCGAGGCTGCCCAGTCGCACCAGCGCGGCTGCGGACATTGCTGCATCGCGGATCCAGCAGTAGCGATAGTCCCAATTGCGCACTCCGCCGATGTGCTCGGGCAGGCTCGTGGTGGCGGCGGCGAGAATGGCGCCGGTCGGACCGTGATACAGTGCTTTGAGCACCAGCGCGCTGCGCTGCACCAACTCGGTTCGCACCGGCGGAAGGCGCAGCCGATCCGCCCATGCCGACCAGAAGCGGTGCGTGAGCTGCAGCCGATCGGTCACCTGGATGCGATCGTCGCGCAGGCGCCCCGAGCCATGCCGCAATTCGAGAACGAACGGCTCGCCGGCGACGAGCGCCACGCGGGCCGTGGCAGTCTGGTGAATGCCCTCGCGCTCGATCTGCCACTGAATGTTGGGAGAGCGGAGCACAATGGGATCGAGCGTACCTTCGACCTCGAGTCCGCCGTCGCGCCGGCGCAGTTGCGTTCCGATGCGGCCGAAGTCGAGCCGCGGCGAAAAGGTAATGACCGCTTCTCCCTCGCCTTCGAGGATGCGAACGAGATCGGCGCGGCCAGGCCGCTGGTTGGGCCGGCCCGCAGAACAGTCAAACCAGTCGGTGACCTGCATGTCTTTCCAGCGGGTCTGGAGAATCATCGATGCGCCGTCGTATTCCTGCCTGCGGGGCGCGCTTCCATCGGCCGGTTCGACCGTGAAGTGGCCCGCCGCCGGTCCACCGAGCAGTTCGGCGAAAATTGGCGATGCATCGGCCCGGGGGGCGCAAAGCCAGGTGATGCGGGCCCCGCTGGTGACCAGCGCGATGGCACGCTGATCGGAAAGCAGGGAGTGCTCTTCGATGGGCGCTGCCTGCGCGCCTTCGAGCCACTTGGCTCGCAACTCGCCGAGATGCGCCAGCACGCGCGCGACCTCTTCAGGTCCCTGCACGCGAAACGGCGCGATGGAGTCGCCGGATCCCACCTTGATCGCCAGGTCCGGACCGCGCAGGCGCGAGAAGGCGTCCTCGTCCGTCAGATCATCACCGAAAAAGACCGTCGCCGAAGCGCCGCAGCGGTGCCGCACGACATCGAGCGCATCGCCCTTGTTCGTCGTCACCACGCTCAACTCCACGACTTTCTTGCCGTGCCGCGTCACGACTCCCTCGATCGCGCCGGGCCCGGATCGCACAGCCGATAGGGCGCGATCGGCATCTTCAGCGGCAGCCTGGCGGTAGTGCAGGGCCACGCCGGCGGGCTTCTGTTCGATCATGAGCCCGCTGGCCGAACCGGCGATGTCCGCCAGCTCGCGCGCGATCCGATCGCGCAGGGCTATCGCTTCGCCAGGCAGCGCGGTGGCGTAATTGAGATCGAACTCGCTGCCGTGGCTGCCGACGAGATGAACATCTTCCGGCGGTCCGGTGAGCGAGGCCAGATCGGCCAGCGCGCGGCCGGAGATCACGGCCACATGCGTCTGCGCCAGGCCCGAGAGCAGTCGCAGCGCGACAATCGCTTCGCGATAAGGCCGGGCCTGTCCGGGATCATCGACGATCGGTGCGATCGTGCCATCGTAGTCACTGGCCACGAGGAGAATCGGCACCGTGGCGATCTCGGCGAGTCGATCGTCAAGTGTCGTCATACGGTCAGCGCCTCGAAGAACTCCCGGGCCCAGGCATAGACGTCGTGCCGCCGGACGGTGCGCCGCAGCGCCCGGATGCGCTGCCGCTGCCTGGCGGGCGGCATGTTCAGTGCGGTTTCGAACGCCAGCTGCATTCCGACGTCGTCATGCGGATTGACCAGCACCGCGGACTGCAGTTCGCGCGCTGCCCCGGTGAATTCGCTGAGCAGCAGCACACCCGTGTCGTCGATGCGCGTGGCGATGTATTCCTTGGCCACGAGGTTCATTCCGTCGCGCAGCGGCGTGACCACCATCACGTCGGCGGCGACGTAGAGCGAGGCCAATTCCTCAACCGGCAGACTCCGGTACAGATAGTGGACCGGCGTCAGGCCGAGTTCGCCGAACTCGCCGTTGATCTGGCCGATGACTTCCTCGATGCGGGCCCGGATGTCCCGGTAGGCCGCCACGCGTTCGCGGCTCGGCACGCCAACCTGGACGAAAACACATTGGGCTGGGTCGGCTCGCTTGGACCGCAGCAGTTCCTGGAAAGCGCGCAAGCGCAGCTCGATGCCCTTGGTGTAATCCATGCGATCGACGCCGAGGATGATGCGCCGCGCGCCGCCCAGTTTGGCGCGAAACTGGCTCGCCCGGTCCTGCACGGCCGGCTCCCGAGCCAGCGATTCGAAGCGCTTGAAATCGATTGAAATCGGAAAGGCCCGCGCTCGGATGAGCCGGCCCTCGAACTGCAGATCGGTGCCGCGGCCGGTCGCGGGCGTGAAGCGCCGGCAGAGGCGGCAGAAGTTCTGCGCGCCAGTCGTCGTCTGAAAGCCGACGACGTCGGCGCCGAGCAGTCCGCGGAGCAGCTCCGTACGCCGCGGCAGTTGTGCGAACAGTTCCTGCGGCGGAAACGGAATGTGAAGAAAAAAGCCGATGCGCACGTCCGGCCGCCGCTCGCGAATCATCGCCGGCACGAGTTGCAGGTGGTAGTCGTGCACCCACACGATGCCGCCCGGACTGACGCGTTCCGCCGCCGCGTGCGCAAAGCGCCGATTCACCTCGACGAATTTCGCCCACCACTCCCTCCGAAACTCGGGCGGCCGAATCGCGTCGTGGTAGAGAGGCCAGAGCGTGCGGTTGGAAAAGCCGTCGTAGTAGGCTTCGAGTTCCTCCTCGGTGATGTGAATCGGCACGTTGTGAATGCCGTTGTGCTCGAAAGCTCCCTTCGGCGCGTCCGGCGCGCCAGCCCATCCGATCCACATGCTCTCCCGGTTGCGCAGAATCGGCGTCATGGCCGAGACGAGCCCGCCGGGGCTGCTTTCCCACACGGCCTGGCCATCGCGCTCGGTGCGATGCACCGGCAGCCTGTTGGAGAGAATGACGATGTCGCTCGTTTCAGTTCTGCGCTCGGCCAGGACGATGGCGTGATCCGCGTGCACCACGGGATCGGGCGGCGAGCCGACCGAGACGGGCCGCCTGGCCATGGGTGGTGCAGCCGACGGACTCGATGCTTCACTTCCGGCAGTCATGCTTCACCCGATCTCTCAACTTCTGAATTCCGGCGAGCGGCCGCGAGGAAATGGTGCGCCCAGCCGCCTGCTTCCTCTGGGGCACGATAGGCCCCTTCAGTTTCGGGCGTGAACGAAATGCGCTCGGCCCGGTCATTCAGGGTCATTCATCCCGTTTTCCTGTGAGAACTTCAACGCGGCGGAGCACCGTGAGCGTGAGAAACGCGAGGATCGTGACGAAGACCGCGTTGCTGTAGAAGCCGGCGCCGGCTGAAATGCCCACCGCCGCTATCACCCACAGGCCCGCCGCAGTGGTCAGCCCGCGGACGCGCCCGCCGGATTGAATAATCGCGCCCGCGCCGAGAAAGCCGACGCCGCCGATGATGGCGGCCATGATGCGCACGGCGTCGCCGGTCGCGGTCTCAACGGCTCCCAGCGTCATGAACATCTGCATGGCAATGAGCGTGAAGCCTGCGGATCCGAGCGCCACCATGATGTGCGTGCGCAGACCAGCGTCCCTGCCTTTTGACTCGCGGTCCCAACCGATTAGTGCACCGCACGCCACGGCCAGGAGCAAGCGGAGCGCTTCCTCAAGGAGCGTGACGTGCAGATCAATCGAATCAAACTTCTCCATTGGATGGATCAACCAGAGGCCGAGGCGCCCGCCGCACTCGTCAGGCCCGGACGCGCGTGAGCCCTTCCGAAGGGGTTGTCCCCAAGGCGCAATGCGCGCATCCATGTCGGACGCGCGCATTGCGCACTTGAAGCGAGAAGAAAACGGTTTCTGGACATCTGGACCAGCGGATTGCGGATCAGATGCCGCCGCCGTCGAAGTCGTCGTCCAGATCATCGACGGAGTCATCCAAGTCTTCGGCAGCGTCGTCGATGGCCTCTCCGGTGTCTTCGGCGGCTTCATCGATCTCTTCGCCCGCATTCTCCGCCGGACCTTCCTCGCAGCCGACCATCTGGGCCCCTGCGCCGATGAAGAGTGCGGCGAGAACGATTGTCATCAGATAGCGCCAGGTACTGGTGCGCATGGTGATACCTCCTTTTAGTCTGCAGCGTCCTGAACTGCTTCGCCGGCGTTCTCCACGTCCTGGCCGGCGCCTTCCATGGTGTTGCAACCGGCCAGAATGACGACGTAGAGCATGGTCATGAACGAAACAGCAGCCAGGCGAATGTGTCTTCGCAACATGTTTCAATCCTCCTGCAAGGCGCAGGTTCGGGCGAACGCCCTCCTGCGCGGTTGAATCGCCCGTTCCCAGGGTCGATTCGAAATTCGGTCTCCAGCCTCCCGGCTGAAGGCCGCGTCCACTCCGCCGCCGACGCGGGCAAGGCGGAGACTGGCCATCTCGCGATGACCTTTGATTAGTACCGGGGCCGCATGAGCGGGTGCTGAAATGCGCATTAAAAGCGCTTCATACATGCGGCTTCCCGCAACCCGCGGCCGCCGCGGCGCCGACCTCGGCTTCGCCGCCAATGGACCTTGTGTTCGAATCGACAAGATGAACAGGTTTTCATGGTAAACTCAGTTCTGATTCACCTGACGCCGGTAGAGTGAATTGCCGGTGCCGGATAGAGACATTTCCCGGCAGCCGGAGTGCCCCGAACAGGAGATGCATGTAATGACGACCGCACCCGCCCGAACCAGTCCATCTGACGGCATCCCTCCGCACGACGACCAATCGGCCTTTCGCGATCTGCGCGATGACGTGAGCCGGCTCGGCGATGACGCCAGGCGCGGCGCGGGTGAGATGGCGCACGCCGGCCTTGACGCGGCGCGACGGGGTGCCGTCCACGCGATCGAGGTTGGCGAACGAGCCGCAAGCGCCGCGCGGAACTCCCATCAGAAGATGGTTCAATTCGTCTCGGCGAATCCCGCGGCGTCGGTTCTCGTCGCGGTCGGAGTTGGCGCCTTGCTGGCAAGGCTGATTCCGAGAGAGTAGTGTATGGATTGCCGGCGACTGCTGCGAAGCAGGCATTGGCGGGCTGCGTTTCACCACCGGCCCGCCAGTCCGGCCTCGCCGGGAGAGAACGAAAGAGGATCGGCCGCATCCCAATCTCGAACAGTGCCCGAGTGCACCTCGACGTCTGTGAGACGGTGCAATAAATCAACGCCCCGTGCCGAAAGAACCGGCACGCGATCGGCGGAAGGAGGAACGCGTGAGCCAGGTGAGTGCAAGACCAAACGGCACCATTGCGAAAGCATCCGCCAAGGTGCATCGGGTCCTGATCGTCGATGACCATCCGATGCTGCGGCGAGGTCTCACGGAACTGATTTCCCACGAACCCCACCTCGGCGTGTGCGGTGAGGCGTATGACCTCGCTTCGACGCTTGACCAGGTGAAGGCGACCAAGCCGGATCTGCTCATCATCGACATCGCGCTCAAAGACACCAACGGCATCGAGGTCGTCAAGCAGATCAAGGCGCAGCACCCGACGCTGCGCATGCTGGTGTGTTCGATGCACGATGAGATGCTCTTTGCCGAACGATCGCTTCGCGCCGGCGCCATGGGATACATCAGCAAGGAGCGGGCTCTGGAAGACGTCATCGTCGCCATCCGCACCGTTCTGAGCGACAAGATCTTCCTGAGCGAACGGATGTCCGATCACCTGCTCCACCGCGTGCAGGGAGGCGATTCCGAACTGGGCCAGTCGCCCATCGACCGGCTCACCGACCGCGAACTCGAAGTCTTCGAACTCATCGGCAACGGCCAGAGCACGAACGAAATCGCCACGCGGCTGAGTCTCAGTCCCAAGACGGTGGACGCCCATCGCCAGAAAATCAAGCGGCGGCTGGACATCGCCACGACGAACGAACTGACGCAGTATGCCGTGAAGTGGGTGCTCGAGCAGACGCAGGGAATCCGCTAGCGAGCCGCCTCAGCAATATGCCGGCATCTGCGCGGGCGGTTTTCGCTGGTCCATCTGTGCGGACTGCTCACGACGTGAGCGCGCCGATCGAGCGATACTCCATGGTCAGTTGATGCCACGTTCGGCCAACCGGCGCTAACGACACCCTCGATCGGGCGGGTCTGTGGTGATTGCTCCGCAGACCCGCTCTCCTCTTTTCTATCCGCGCCGATCACAGGCCCAGGAGCATTCGGCTCGGCTCCTGCACCACGTCACACACGCGCTTGAGGAAGAGAACCGCTTCCCGCCCGTCCACGAGTCGGTGGTCGTAGGTCAGCGCGACGTACATCATCGGGCGGATGATCACCTGCCCGTCCGAAGCCACCGGGCGATTCTGAATCGCGTGCATGCCCAGAATTCCTGTCTGCGGCGGATTGAGAATCGGCGTCGAAAGCAGCGAGCCAAACACCCCGCCATTTGTGATCGTGAACGTGCCGCCCGTCAACTCGTCAATGGTCAATTCCCTGCCGCGCGCCCGCGTGGCGAAGTCGGCGATGTGTCGCTCGATGTCCGCCAGGCTGAGTTGCTCCACGTTGCGCAGCACGGGCGTGACGAGTCCGGCTTCGGTGCTGATGGCGATGGCGATGTCGAAGTAGTCGCGATAGACGATGTCCTCGCCGTCGATCATGGCGTTGAATCGCGGAAACTCGCGCAGCGCCTCGATCGAGGCCCGAACAAACAGCGACATGAAGCCGAGGCGGACGCCGTGCACCTGCTCGAACTGATCACCCCATGAAGTTCTCAGGTTCGCAACGGCGGTCATGTCCAATTCATTGAACGTTGTCAGCATGGCTGAGGTCTGCGAGGCTTCGATGAGGCGCTCGGCGATGCGGCGGCGGATTGGCGACATTCGCTCGCGCCGCTCGCCGCGGGCGTCGGGCGGGCTTGGCTGCGCCGGCTGGGCCGCCTCCTGCGGCTCCGGCTCCCGCTTCAGTTCGCCACGACTCTTGCGCACGCGGCTCGACCGGCCGTCGCGCTCGCCCATTTCACGAGGTGATGTCTCTGGTTCGGTCCGCTTGTCGCGCTTCTCCACCTCCTGCTGCCCCGCAGACTCCTGCTTCGACGGTTTGGCGGACGAAGGGTGCTCTCGTCGCGGCGAAGCGGCCTCTTCTTCATCGAACTTTGCCGGCGAGCCGTTGGCTTCAGACAGGCGCGCAATGACATCGCCGACTTTGGCCGTCTCTCCCTCGTGCACGACGATCTCGCCGAGCACTCCCGACGCGGGCGATGGAATCTCGAGCGAAACCTTGTCTGTCTCGATTTCCGCGATGGTCTCGTCGCGTTCGACCTGCTCGCCTTCGGCAATCAGCCAGCGCGAGATAGTGGCCTCGCTCACGGACTCGCCGATCTCGGGCACTTTGATGTCAGTGGACATGATGCTTCCTTTGGACTCCTGGTCTTGCGGCTCGGCGGCGTCAGTCGATCGCGAGAGCCCGTTCGATCAACTGGTGCTGTTCGAGACGGTGGCTGCTGGCCGATCCGGTGGCGGGGCTCGCCGATTCACACCGGGCGATGAGACCCATCTCAAAGCGTTCGAGCAGTCGCGGACCGTGCCTGGCGCGCATGAAGCGCCACGCGCCCATGTTCTCCGGCTCTTCCTGCACCCACTTGAGCGGTGTACCGTCCGGCACGTGTCGCAGCGCTGCGCCGAGTTCGCCTTGCGGGAACGGGTACAACTGCTCGAGGCGCACGATGGCTATGAGATCCTCCCGCGCGCCGCGATCACGATTCTCGAGCAGGTCGTAGTAGACCTTGCCAGAGCACAGCAGCACGCGCTTGCACGCCCCGCCGCGGGTCTCCAACTGCGGATCCCCAAGCACCGGCTGAAAGCAGCCGCGGGCGCACTCAATGAGATCTGAAACGACGCGCTGGTGCCGCAGCAGGCTCTTGGGCGTGAGCACGATCAGCGGCTTGCGCCACCGGTGCAAGGCCTGTCGTCGAAGGACGTGGAAGTACTGGGCCGGCGTCGTCGGCTGGGTGATCTGAAGGTTGTCCTCCGCTGCAAGCAGCAGGAAGCGCTCGAGCCGCGCGCTCGAATGTTCGGGACCCGAACCCTCGAAGCCATGCGGCAGCAGCAACGTGAGACCGTTGAGACGCTCCCATTTGTCCTCCGCGCTGGCGAGGAACTGGTCGATGATGACCTGCGCGGCGTTGGCGAAGTCGCCGTACTGTGCCTCCCACGCGACGAACGCATCGGGCCGATCGAGTCCGTAGCCGAACTCATATGCGAGCGGCGCCGCCTCGCTCAGTGGTGAGTTGATCAGCGTCAGCGGCGCCTGCGATGGAGCAAGGTGTTGCAAAGGCGTGTAAGGCTGCCCCGTCTCAGTGTCGAACCACGCCAGATGCCGTTGCCCGAAGGTGCCGCGCACCGTGTCCTGACCACTGAATCGGATTGGCACACCCTCCATGCTCAGACTGCCCAGCGCCAGGGCCTCAGCTGAAGCCCAGTCGAGCGGCGCCTGCTGCTGCGCCATGTCCCGGCGCTTCTCCAACCCATGCGCAATCTTTTCGTTGAGCTGAAAGCCATCGGGCACGGCGCTGAGGACGTGGAGAATCGATTGCAGCCTCTCCAGCGGTGCTGCAGTCTGTACGTGATCGGCATCCGCCACCCGGCCGCCGAAGTACGTCGCGCTCAGCGCAACGCCATCATCGTCGTGCATGGCATTCCCGCCTCGCTTCGCCTTCTCGAGACTCTGCTCGTAGCGCTCGTGCAGATCCTGCTCAAGGGCGCGCGCAGACTCCCTCCCTTCTGCCGCGCCGCTCCGCTGCAGAAAGATCTCGCACACCGTGGGGTGCGCGCAGATGGCGCGATATATCACCGGCTGGGTGAACGCCGGTTCGTCGATCTCGTTGTGGCCCAGCCGCCGATAGCAGCACAGGTCGATGGCCACATCGCGTCCGTAGCGCTCCCGGTACGACATCGCGATCGACCCGGCTCTCACGACGGCCAGCGGATCGTCGCCGTTGACGTGCAGCACCGGGATGTCAAAGCCAAGCATGAGATCCGTGCAGTATCGAGTGGAGCGGGCCTCGCTGGGCGTGGTGGTGAAGCCGATCTGGTTGTTGACGACGATGTGCATGGTGCCGCCTACGTTGTAGCCGTGCAGGCCGGCAAGATTGAGCGCCTCGGCCACGACCCCCTCTCCGATGACCGCCGCGTCGCCGTGTATGAGTATGCAGCATGCATTGCGCCCGCGGTCGCGAGCGGCGCGCGTGCGTCCCATGGCGACGGGATTGACAAACTCGAGATGGCTCGGGTTGAAACACAGCGAGAGTCGTACGTCGGCGCCGCTCTGCGTGCGGCGTACCCCGCACGCGCCCAGGTGATACTTCACATCTCCGCCGCCAATGTGGGCCGACGGATCCTCGTCGAGCAGTTCATGGAAGATGAGCGCCAGGTCCTTGCCGATGATGTTGGCGAGGATGTTGAGCCGGCCGCGATGCGCCATCCCCAGAAACAGGTGCTCGATCCTGCTGACGCCGGCCTTCTCGATCATGCTCGAGAGCAGCGGAACAAGCGAGTCCGCGCCTTCGAGTGAAAACGTTTTGGCGCCGATGAACCGTTTGCGCACGAATCGCTCGAAGGATTGTGCCCGGACCAGATCGTCCAGAATCCGGCTATCGCCTCCATCGTCGGGCCTCGGCGCCGACTGCTGCTCGAGCGCAGCGGCGAACCACGTGCGCCGCTCGCGGTCGGCCAGGTGCATGAACTCGGCGCCGATACTCGAGCAGTAGGCCCGCTGAAGGCGCGCGAGCCAGGCGCCGATCGTCCACCGCTCATTGCGCCCGCCAAACCGCCCGCCGATGGTCGTGCGGCGGTCGCACTCGGTCAAGTCCCGCGCCGCGATTCGAATCTCCGGCGATCCCGGCGGCGGCGCGCCAAGCGGGTCGAGAGTCGCGAGCAGGTGCCCGTAGCGCCGATACGCCTCGATCAGGCGATCAAGACGCGCAGATGCGCCGGTCTCACCAGCGCGACCGGCGCCGTTTCGGCCGTCGATGGAGGCCGCACCCCGCGGCTCCACATACGACAAATTCGAAAAGTTCAGACGCTCGACATCCGACCGCGACACGAATCGCCCCGGGGTTGCATCGATCCTTTCAGGCGGCGCGGCGGCAGCATCGCGCCTGTGACCATTGCTCTTCACCGGCGCTGTCCTCATCTCCCGATGCGCGCAAACACAAGAGCGGCCTTAAGAGCCCCTAACACAATAGCGGTTTGAGTTTGTTGAAGCAAATGAGGCTGCAGCCGATGGAGAGGAAGGCCTGATGGATTTCGCCGGTGCGTTCATAGCGAATGCGAAGTCGGCGGTACTGGTGCAGCCAGGCGATGGTTCGCTCGACCACCCAGCGCGTCACGCCCAATCCGCTGCCGTGC
>CAUJHZ010000042.1 GCA_963205185.1 Planctomycetota bacterium
CTCATGGTCATTGGCTACGGATTTCGTGATGATCACATTAACGACGTCATAGGCCGGGCCGTCGAGCGCGGACTGAGACTATTCGTAATTGCTCCAGAAGGTGCCGACCTCGCGAGGCACCTGAATCCGACGCGCGAACGAGGCGTGATCTCAGCGGCCACGCCCCTCGAGGGTCTGATGGAGCGGTCGTTGATCGGAGCCTCGAGGCGCCCGCTGCGCGACATCTTTGGAACCGATACCGCCGAGTTCGGCAAGGTCATGCGCTTCTTCGATGACTGACTTTGGAGAGCTGTAAGCGTCCGGTGAGTACCGTCTTCCGCTGGGAAGGGCGATGACGCCATAGTGGTGTCCGTCAGTTGAGTAGCGGGGACCAGAATGGCGACAGGGGGGTTGCAGCGGGTATCGCGGAAGGGACGGCCGAACCATCCGCTGGAGTTCAAGCGGCGGTTGGCGCAGGCGGCGTGCCTGCCAGGGATCTCGGTGGCGAAGCTGGCGCAGGAGCACCGGATTAACGTCAACATGCTGTTCAAATGGCGCCGCCAGTACCGAGCGGGGAAGTTCGGCGCGATCGATCAGGAAGTCGCGGTGGTGGTATCAACGCCACCGCCGGCGGCGCCGTTCCAGTTGCTCCCGGTGATCGAATCGGTGGCGCCGGTGCTCGCGAATGCCGGCGATCGGCATGCACGTCCGGAGGACGGCATCGAAGTGATGTTTCCGGTGGCAACGATACGCGTCGGCCGTGCCGCTGATCCGGCGCTGCTGCGGACGGTACTGGACTGCCTGGCGAGACGACGTTGATCGGACTGCCGTTGGGGACGCGGGTGTGGATCGGCGCCGGCGTCACCGACATGCGCAAGGGCATGGACGGGCTGGCGGCCTTGGTGCAGATGGCCCTCGGCGAGAAGCCGTTCTCCGGCGACGTGTTCGTGTTCCGTGGCAAGCGGGGCGATCTGATCAAGCTCCTGTGGTGGAGCGGCGACGGCATGAATTTGTACGCGAAGCGTCTGGAGCGTGGCCGGTTCGTGTGGCCGCAGGCGACCAGCGGTGTCGTGCATCTGTCTGCCGCGCAGCTGTCGATGCTGCTCGAAGGCATCGATTGGCGCCGTCCGGCACGCACCTGGCAACCGAACGTCGCGGCGTAACAACACTGCCATCGCGATTGGGTACGAGATGCGTTCGAGGCGTGCATCATGCGCGCACGCTGCGGTACAGTCGCGGCCATGGCGCTCGCAATCGATCAACTTCCCGATGACGTTGCGACGCTCAAGCGCCTGCTGGTCGAACGCGACGCCGAGGTCGCACGACGTTTGACCGAGCTGGAAGCGCAGCGCGCGGAGATGCTGACGGCGCGGCTGCTGATCGAGAAACTGAAGCTGCAGATTGCGCGCCTGCGTCGAATCCAGTTTGGCCGCCGCTCCGAGCAGCACGACGCGCGCGTTGAGCAACTGGAGTTGATCGTCGAGGAATTGGAAACTGGCTTGGCGGCCAGCTCGGCGGCAACCGAGCCCTCGACCCCGCCGTCGCCGCGCACGCAGCCCGTGCGCAAGCCGCTGCCGTCGACGTTGCCGCGCGAGACGGTGGTTCATGCGTCGGCCTGCACTTGCCCTGACTGCGGCGGCACGCTCAAGCAGATCGGAGAGGATGTCGCCGAGCAGCTCGAGTTCATTCCCGAGCACTTCAAGGTCATCCGCCACGTCCGGCCGAAGTTTGCCTGCGGCAAGTGCTCGACCATCGTCCAGGCCGCGGCACCGTCGCGTCCCATCGACAAGGGGATCGCCGGTCCGGGGCTGCTGGCGCACGTCGCCATCTCGAAGTACCTCGATCACCTGCCGTTGTACCGACAGTCCGAGATCTACGCCCGGCAAGGCGTCGACCTGGAACGCTCCACGCTCGCCGACTGGATCGCCGGCATTACCCGCCTGGTGACGCCGCTGGCCGAACTGGTCGGTCGCCACGTGATCGCGGCGACGAAGATCCACGCCGACGACACGCCGGTGCCGGTGCTCGATCCCGGACGAGGCAAGACCAAGACCGGTCGACTATGGGTTTATGTGCGAGACGATCGTCCTGCCGCGAGCACCGACCCGCCGGCCGCATACTATCGTTACACGCCGACCCGGGAGGGAGCGCACCCGCGGGCGCACCTGAGGGACTTCCGCGGCACGCTGCAGGCTGACGGCTACAGCGGCTTCGACGGGCTGTACGTCGAGGGCCGGGTGCGCGAAGCCGCGTGCTGGGCGCATGCGCGGCGCAAGTTCTACGACCTGCAGGTGGCGACCCGCTCGCCGCTGGCCGAGGAGGCGCTGACGCGCATCCAGAAGATCTACGCCATCGAAGAGCGAGTCCGAGGCAAGCCGCCCGAGGTGCGGCGGGAGGCCCGTCAGACGGACGCCGTGCCGTTGCTGAAGGACCTGCGGCAATGGCTGGTCGATACGCGGTCCAAGGTATCGGCGAAGTCGGAGTTCGCCGCGGCGATCAACTATGCCCTGAACCGGTGGGAGGCGCTGACCCGTTACTGTGGCGACGGCGCCATCGAGATCGACAACAACGCCGCGGAACGGGCGTTGCGTGGGCCGGTGCTATCGCGTAAGAACTTCCTGTTCGCGGGTTCCGACTCCGGTGGCGAGCGTGCCGCGGTGCTCTATACCCTGCTGCAGACGGCCAAGCTGAACGGGCTCGATCCAGAGGCGTACCTGCGCTTCGTGCTGGGGTGCATCGCTGAGCACCCGAGCAACCGGCTCGCCGAGTTGCTGCCGTGGAACTACGCCCAGACGCAGGCGGCCGATGAGCGGCTCGCGGCGTAAGCGTACGTCGCCACCGGCGGTATCGCCTGGCGCCTTCCCGAATATCGAACTCCTGATCGACGGCGACGGCGACATCACGATTGGGCGGTTCGGCCCGATCCGCTGTGCTGCCACGGCCGCCAACGAAGACCAGTGCCTGGCGATGCTGCAGCGGCGGCACGGCGAATCGCTGCTCGAACTACTCCAACGACTCGACGAGGCTATCGCCGTCGCCAGCGAAACCGGCGAGTGCATCGACGAGATCAACCCCCCGTCGAATCAATGATCGGATGCCGGGAGCACCCGGCTATCCCTCTGCAACACCTCCGCGACTAGCCGGCGAGATGCCAGCACCGGACGCTTACACAAGTTCGGCACCGGTCGCGGACTGCCAGGCGAGGTGAAGCCGCGGCGGATCGCGATCCACGC
>CAUJHZ010000043.1 GCA_963205185.1 Planctomycetota bacterium
GAACGGTCTTGGGAGACCGAGGTCGGGACGATCTGCCGACCGGCCAACGACGCCCCGCCGCGCGGCGGGGCGTCGTTGTCACTGGCACAGTCATACTCGAATCAGACCACAGAGGAAAGATACAAGGTCGGGACAAGGCTCGGCCAAATCCGCCGCGATCCGCGACGCATGCAACGTGCGGATATCATGCCGCATGAACTGGCCTACGCCTTCGGGGCGGATCGTCATTGCCGGCGGCAGCGGGTTTCTCGGCACGCACCTGGCCAGCCATCTCGCCGGACTGGGCTGCGAAGTCATCATCCTTGGCCGCAGCGCCAAGCCGACCTCCGGCAAGTGGCGCAGCGTCACCTGGGACGCGCGCCGCCTTGGCGAATGGACGTCGCATCTGGACGGCGCCGCGGCGCTGGTCAACCTCGTCGGCCGCAGCGTGGACTGCATCAAGACGCCCGATCATTACGATGAGATCCTCCGCAGCCGCGTCGAGGCGACGCGCGTGCTCGGCCAGGCCTGCTGCACGGCCGACCGCCCGCCGCCGGTCTGGGTGCAGATGAGCACCGCGCACATCTACGGTGATCCGCCCGAAGTCATCTGCGACGAATCCGCGGCGCTGGGCTACGGTATGGCGCCGATCGTCGGCCAGGCGTGGGAAGCCGAGTACGAGAAGGGCAAACTTGATTCGCAGCGCGGCGTCGTGCTGCGCACCAGTTTCGTCATCGGGCGCGGCGGCGGCGCCATGGCCCGCCTGCAGACACTCACGCGGCTGGGTCTGGGCGGCACGGTCGCTTCGGGCACGCAGGGCATGAGCTGGCTGCACATCGACGACATGACGCGCCTTTTCGAACGCGCCATCGCCGATGAAAGCATGAGCGGCATCTACATCGCCAGCGCGCCGACTCCCGTTTCCAATCGCGAGTTCATGAAGTCGCTCCGCCGGGCCATGCGCGTGCCCATCGGCCTGCCGGCGCTGGCGTGGATGGTGCGGCTTGGCGCGCCGCTGCTGCTCAAGACCGATCCCGAACTGGCGATCTACGGCCGCTACGTCGTCCCGCGCCGTCTGCTCGACGAAGGATTCGAGTTCAAGTTCGCAGACCTTGACGCCGCACTCGCGGACCTGTGCAAATAGCGCCGCACTACCACCCGGCGGAAAACATCGCCAGCGTGATGCCCATGTTGATCACGATCAGCACGACCCACAGCCCGAGCACATCGGTCCACGTCATGTCCATGATCTCCGCAAAGACGCGCAGGAAGATCACGAAACTGATCAGGTCAAGCACGAAGAATCCACCCGCCAGAGTGTCGATGGCGTACTCGGTCAGGTCCATGGCCGCGAAGACCCCGGCAATGCGCAGGGCGCTCAGATGCCACGGCGCATCAAAGCCCATCCACAGCACGCTGCAGATGAACAGGCCGCCCAGCGCCAGCAGCACACTCAGGCCGAAACCGATCGCAAACACGATCGCCGCCACCGGTCCATCGACCACCGCCATCCACGGCAGCAGCACGGCCATCGACACGCCGAGCATCAGCAGCGGCGTGCGGTAGGCATCGCGCGTCGCCTCGTCTTTGAAGCGCCCGGCCTTGCGGTCGGCGGTCGAGCGCGGCCGAATGTGCTCGCCGCACTCCGGGCAACGCATGCGCTTGAGTCCGCGCAGGCTGTATCCGCAGTTGATGCACGTCAGCCCTTCCGCGCCGAGTCTGGCGCGCCCGACGAGCGTGCTCTCCGTCAACCCCACGGCCGGGTCGTAATTGCAGCGCGGGCAGATCGAGTTTCCCGTCACGATCGGCCTAAGACAGACGGCGCAGTGCACCGGCTTGGCGGTCTCCTCCTGCAACGGCTCAATGTCGAAGACCAGATCCGGGTCCGGCGTCTGCGCCAGCGGGCCCTGCCGGTTCCAGTCTTTCGACGCGCGCTGGGCGCACTCGCGGCAGGCGTACCGGTTCCGCGGATCGCGCACGCGCGGCCGATCGCTGCAGTCCTGCCCGCAATAGATGCAGATCTTCGGTCCCGCAGCGCTTTCCAGATTCGCTTCGTGCATGCGCTGGCCCCGGCGTCCAATCTCACAGTATCAAGATATCACATTCCTGCGATCGCCGCATCTCCCGAATCCGGATTCTTCGAGCGTGGCTGGA
Organism: Planctomycetota bacterium; assembly: GCA_963205185.1. Taxonomy (GTDB): domain Bacteria; phylum Planctomycetota; class Phycisphaerae; order Phycisphaerales; family UBA5793; genus UBA5793. The sequence continues at coordinate 2,134 of CAUJHZ010000043.1, forward strand.
TCACTGCTGTCGGCGGGTCACCAACAGGATGGCTCAGACCAGCGCCATTCCAACCGCCACGAGCCCGATCACCAGCAGCATGCGGAAGATGAACAGGGCAAAGCCGAGTCCGATCGCCTGCACGAGATCGAGTTCGAGAAACGACATCAGCATCTGGATGAAGACGAGCAGGACGACAACATTCAGGATTATTGAGCCCCCGACAACCTCGGATATCGCCAGCGATGCGAGATTGACGACGCAATAGATGCCCGTCAGTCGCAGAAACGTGAGGTGCCATGGCGCATCGAATCCGAATGCAAACAGACTGCACAGGAAGAACACGATCATCCCCGTGATCACCTGGAATGCAAGGTACAACAGCACGGCGGGAACGGCCAGCGACCCGCCGAGCGAGCCAGCCCAGAGCACGTAGATCCCGCCTGCAATGCCGATCATCAGCAGCGGCACGCGATATGCCTCGCGCGTCGCGTCGTCCTTGAACCGCCCGGCTTTTTTGCCCTTCTTGGCGCGCGGCCGGATCGCCTCGCCGCACTCCGGACATCGCATCTGCCTCAGCCCGCGCAGATCGTACTTGCACTTCGCGCAGATCAGCGCTTCGGGACCAAGTTCACGCTGCCCCAAGAGCGTTTCGGGCGTCAGGCCGACTTTCGAGTCGTAGTTGCACCGCTCGCAGCGCGTCTCAGGTGGTCTGATCTCGCGCAGACAGATCGGGCAATCCACACGCACGACCTCCGGCGGCAGTTCCGGCTCGGGCGCCAGCAGGATCTCGGGGTTCACCTCGTCGCTCAGCGCCCCCTGGCTCTCCCACTGGAGCGAAGCGGCCTTCACGCAGGCCTGGCAGGCGTAGCGACCTTGCTGATCCCGCACCCGCGGCCTTGTGGAGCAGTCCTCTCCGCAATAGATGCAGGTCTTTCCCGCCGTCGCCGCCGCGTTCGATGATCCATTATGCATCGCGTCTCCTTCTGAGATCCTGGAACGATCACAATATAACCGCTCCCTGACCACCTGACATGTCCTGTCTCCTCAAATTCCGGACGCGCAACACAAAGCCCAGGCAAGGCTTTGCCTGGGCATTGGTTGAACTTCGAGTTGACGCCGGCTTACTTCCAGTTCGCCTTGAAGTCGCGGATCGTCGCGTTCAGCCTCTCCGTCAGTTCATCATTGAACGCCCGCTTGGAGGCGAGTTCATCGCGCACCGCCTTGCCCGCGCCTTGCATGTATTCGATCAGGTCGCGCTCGAAGCGGGCGACGTCGTCCTTGTCCACGTCATCGAGGTAGCCCTTCGTGCCCGCGAAGATCGAAATGACCTGATCGATGACATCCATCGGCACGAACTGCGGCTGCTTGAGCAGCTCCACCATCGCGGCGCCGCGGTCGAGCTGGCGCTGCGTCGCCTTGTCCAGTTCAGTGCCGAGCTGGGCGAACGCTTCGAGTTCACGGTACGCCGCGAGGTCGAGTCGCAGCGAGCCGGCGATCTGCTTCATCGCCTTGATCTGCGCGTTGCCGCCCACGCGGCTGACCGAGATGCCGACGTTGATTGCCGGACGCACGCCCGCGAAGAAGAGATCAGGCTCGAGGTAGATCTGCCCGTCGGTGATCGAGATCACGTTGGTCGGGATGTACGCCGACACGTCGCCTTCCTGCGTCTCGATGACGGGTAGAGCGGTGAGCGAGCCGCCGCCGTTTTCGTCCGAGAGCTTGGTCGCGCGTTCGAGCAGTCGGCTGTGGAGGTAGAACACGTCGCCGGGGTATGCTTCGCGACCAGGTGGGCGACGCAGCAGCAGCGACAACTGGCGGTACGCGGTCGCCTGCTTGCTCAGGTCGTCGTAGATGCACAGCACATGCTGGCCCTTCCACATGAAGTACTCGCCCATGGCGCAGCCCGCGTACGGGGCGATGTACTGCAGCGGCGCCGGGTCGGACGCCGACGCGTTGACGACGATGGTGTAGTCCATCGCGCCGTGCTTCTTGAGCGTGTCCACCACGCCCGCCACGGTCGACTCCTTCTGACCGACCGCGACGTAGATGCACACGACCGCATCCTTGGTTCCCCAGAACTTCTTCTGGTTGATGATCGTGTCGATGGCGACGGCCGTCTTGCCCGTCTTGCGGTCGCCGATGATCAGTTCGCGCTGGCCGCGGCCGATGGGAATCATCGAGTCGATGGCCTTGATGCCGGTCTGCAGCGGCTGCATCACGGGCTGGCGCTCGGCGATGCCGGGCGCGACGATGTCGAGTTTGCGCGTCTCACTGGCGTTGATCGCCGGCCCACCGTCCAGCGGCTGGCCCAGCGGATTCACCACGCGGCCGAGCAATTCTTCGCCCGCAGGAACTTCAAGCAGGCGGCCCGTCGAGCGGACGGTGTCGCCCTCGCGCACCTTGAGGTAGTCGCCGAAGATGACGGCGCCGACGGTGTCGGCTTCGAGATTCATCGCTTGGGCCATGACCGAGCCTTCGCTCGTTTCGATCTCGAGCAGTTCGGCGGCCATCGCGGCGCCGAGGCCGTAGATGCGCGCGATGCCGTCGCCGACTTCGACGACCTGCCCCACGTCACTCACTTCGAGCCGATCGGAAAACTGGGCGATCTCCTGCTTGATCACACTGGTGATTTCGTCGGTTCTGATCTTCACGTCTGGTCCTCGTTTCCTTGTCGCCGGCTGCCCGGCCGCCGGTCGCCTGTCGACCGGCCTGTGTGTTGCTTTTCAGGGCGATCGCCGCCCGCCTCGATCGGTCAGTCCTGGATCAGCGCCGCCGTGCGGGAGCGAACCGCCTCGGCGCCGCTGGTGTTGAGCGTTTCGCGGATGCGATTCAGCCTCGTTGCAACCGATGCGTCAATCATCCGGTCTCCCACGCGCAGTTTCAAGCCGCCAATGAGGTCTTCATCCACGGTGTTGCGCAGAATCGCATCCTTGCCCAGCGCTTCGCCGACGCGGCGGCGGACGACTTCCGCCAGGCTCTCGTCGAGCGGCTGAGCGCTGAACACTTCGACTTCGATGCGGCCGGTGCGCTCCCAGAGCAGCTGGGTGTAGCCCTCGCTGATGCCGACGAGTTGATCGAGCCGGCCCTTCTTATTGAGCACGAGCAGGAAGCGGAGCAGCAGATCGGAGACGCGCCCGTCGCCGAAGATGCGCCGGAGCGCCTGCTCTTTTTCTGCGACGCTCACCACCGGGCTGCGCAGGAATTCGCCGAAGGTGGCATCCTGCTGCGCCGCCGCGGCGACCTGGGCCAGCTCGATGCCGATGGTCTCGCTGTTGGGCAGGCCCCCGTCGGCCTCGGCCAGTTCGAACAGGCTCGCCGCGTAGACGCGGGCCAGCGAGTTCACTCGAGATGTTCCGTTGCTGCTCATGGAGCCGATTCCTCGATCATGCGGCGGCGCCGCCGCGCCTCACCCGCCGTTCTTCGATCCCAGCGAACCGATCTGCGCCAGCGACTCTTCAACCAGCCGTTCGTGATCGGCGGCCTTGATTTCGCGATGCAGAATGCGCCCGGCGATCTGCGTCGAGAGCAGCGCCGTCTCGGCGTACAACTCGTTGAGCGCCGCCCGCTTGGCCGCTTCGATCTCTTCCTTGGCCTTGTTCTTCATGCTCGACAGTTCCGCTTCGTTCTTCGAGCGAAGTTCATCGGCGACGCGCTGGGCGTCGGCCCGCGCCTGCTGGATCATCGCGCTCGCCTCGCCGCGCGCCTTGGCCAGCTCCTTCTGATAGTCTTCCAGCGCCTTGGTCGCCTGGGCCCGGGCGTTTTCAGCTGACTCGATCTCGGTGCGGATCTTCGTCTCGCGGTCGTTGAGGCCCTTGAGAATCGGCCCCCACGCCAACTTGCGCAGCACGAAAAAGAGCGCTGCGAACATGATGATCGCCGCGACCATCGCCGGCACGGCCGTCTCGGGTTTGGCCAGAAGGTCCGCGTGCGCGCCCGTCTCGCCTTCGGCCTGTTCAGCCAGCGCGATGGTTGCCTGAACAAGCGGCGTCGCGCCCAGAACGATGTAGGTCAGTTTCTTCATGGATCGGTTCCCAGAACGGGTCAGTCTTGCTCCACCTTTGATGACGCTTGCATTCCACTGCTTCCATACGGGGCGGGGGATGAAGGTCGGCCCGGCCGGTCCTCATCCCCGACCCCGGCCAGCGGCCGAGGTCGGAATGACCATCCGACTCGCCGCCGTTACGGCTTCAGGAGGAACACGCCCAGCAGAAGCACGACCACGCCGAACAGCGTGGCGCCTTCGACGAAGGCCGCGGAGAGCACCATCGCTCCGTTGATGTCCTTGGCTGCCTCGGGCTGCCGGGCCATCGACTCAACCGCGGAAGAGCCGATGTTGCCGATGCCCTTGCCGCCGCCGATGATCACCAGCCCCAGGCCCAGACCCAGACCCACGAATCGCAGGCCCGCGTCGGGAAACACCGTCATGCCGGCGGCGCCGAACGCCGTCGTCCCCGCCAGCAGGCAGGCCGCGATGATCGCGACGCCCGTGGCCACCATCAGTTTTCCAATCGTCATGTCACACACTCCATACGTCTTTGACACGGCAAGATCGTGTCGCTCGTTCGGGTCTACCCTCGCAGGCACGGACCAGCCGCCTTGCTCGACCAGCCTCGACCCGTATTTCTCTTTCGCGAGACTCACGTCTCGAATGACAACTCCGGCGTCACGCCCATTTCCGCGAAGTCGGGCGTGTGCTTGTGATCGTGCCCGTGGGCATGGTCGTGCTCATGCTCATGGTCGTGGTCATGGTGCTGGAACATGCTGATGAACATCGTCGTCAGGAACGCAAACACGAACGCCTGGATGAACGCCACGAGCAGTTCGAGCATTCCGATGGCCGTGGCGAAGATGATTGACGGAATCGAGATGAGTACGCCGCCCACCGGCCCCACCCCGTTCCACGCCATCGAGCAGAAGCCGAGCAGCGCCGAGAGCATGACGTGCCCTGCGGTCATGTTGGCAAACAGACGAACCATCAGCGCGAACGGCTTGGCCAGCAGGCCGATGATCTCGAGCAGAATCGTCAGCGGCCACAGCGCCACGGGCGCGCCCAGCGTCAGGTGGTGAACGAAGCCGCCGAATCCAAGCGTGCTGATTCCCGAGCCGATGACCACGAAGATCGCGATCACCGCCAGCGCGCAGGTGACGGCGATGTTGCCCGTCGCCGTGCCGCCGATGCCGTGGAAGTGCGACGCCGTTTCGTCCTTGGTCAGGTCCTGGAACAGCACGAACGGCCCGAGGTGCATCGCGTGCGACTCGTGCCCCGCGTCTTCGGGCAGCAGGCCGACCGCTTCGAGTGATTCGCCCTCGTGACCCGCGGCCTGATGCGAATCGACTTCGTGATCCGCCTCGCCGCCTGCGGCATGGGTGTCTTGCGTCCCGCCGTCGTGCGCTGCGACGGATTCGACGTGCCCCGTCGCCGTCTCGTGCGAGCCGTTGATCATCCCGTCAAAGAGCAGGCTGGTCGCGTCAAGCAGCGGCACCATCCCCAGCAGGTTGTTGAGGAGGATGAAGAAGAAGACGGTCCAGATGAAGGGGATGAACCGGTCGGTGTTTTTGCCCAGAACCGGCCGCGCCACGTCGTCGCGGAAGAACACGCAGAGCACTTCGATGAAATGGGCCAGCACGCCCTTGGTCACGTAGTCATGACTCGTGCCCGTCTTGCCCGTCGAGATCGCCCGCGCCGCGCGCGGCAGCAGCCAGAACATCAGCGCCGTCACGATGAGCATCATCAGGATGTGATTCGTCAGAATCGCCACCCCGTTGGGCAGGCTCAGGATCGGGTAGTCGTAGTTGTGGTGAAGCGGGTCGCCGCTCGCAAGCACGAGCGATGCGCCGGCCGCCAAAGACTCAGGGATCACGCCGAGGCCTCCGCGAAGGGGGTTCGAGTCGTTTGAGTGCCTGATGCCGCGCGGCCGGCCCCGCCCGCGCTGGACGCGAGAATCGTCCGGCGGATGGCCAGCGTGCTGATCGGCTGGCAGATCGCGAATGCAGCGAGCACGGACAGCAGTGTCGCCAGTGGATCGAAGCCCGCGGCGAGGATCAGCCCCAGCCCGCCGACCACCACCACGCCGAAATGCACGGCGATGCCCGACATCGTCACCGCCACGGCCGAAAGCGGATTCGCCGCCACCTTGTGCAGCGCCCAGCGCGTGTGGAGGATGAACGCGATTCCGGCCGCCAGGCACGGCGTCGCCGCCTCGTACCACTCGACCGAAGCGCTGGCCAACGTCATGGCCGCACCGAGCAGCGACGCCCCTGCGACCAGCGCGGCCATCAGCGCCAGCGATCGCGGGGCAGCAGGTTGGTCAGTCTTTGCGTTCGTCATTTCTCTTGCGAGTCGGAGGATTGGTGATCCCCATCGCCTTTTTCACCGCGTTATAGAGGCCGCCGACCACTCCGAGCACCGTGCCGATGACCGTCAGCCACGGGAAGATACCGATCCACCGGTCGAGGCCGTATCCCAGCAGCCCCAGGCCCAGGATCGAGGCCAGCATCTCCATCCACAGTCCGGAAAGCGCCCAGAGGCTGACCGACGAGCCGGACCGGCCTTTCGAGTCCTTCCGCGAAGGGTTGGGCTTGTCCGTCATTCCGGCTCCCATCCCGGCCGCGCTTCCGTACCATTTTTCACAATCCCACCGGAGTGGCGGAAACAATAGCCGACCGCCCCGCCATCCGCCACCTGACTTTCCGCCCGCTTTGCCATTCCAACCCCGATTTTGCGGAACCGCGCCTACTTGCGGCCCGATCATAGAGATGCGGCTCTATCCTCCATTGAGGGCGGTCCGCACGCCGCCCGCATCCGCCGGCAACTCACGGGCATGGTCGCCCCACGTCTGGCCGGCACAGCGCCCGAGGCTGGCAAGGTCACGCATGGTTCTTAAGATCGAACAAGATCATCAACGCTTTCGAGGCATCGTCAAAGGCCGCATCCGCAAGGATCTGCGCAAGTTCCTCCAGCGCGGCGAACTCATCGGCAAGGAAGGGCGGCGCTTCGTCTCCATCCCCGTCTACGACATCGACATCCCCACCTTCCGCTACGGCGACAACTCCGAGGGCGTCGGCGCCGGGCCCGGCGAAGAGGGCGACGCCAGCGGACAGCCCGGCAGCGGCGACAACGCCGGCGGCGAGAACGAAGGACGCCACATCCTCGAAGTCGAAGTCGGCCTCGATGAACTCGCCGACATCCTCGGCGAAGAACTCAAACTTCCGCGCATCGAGCCGCGCGGCAGGCACAACATCACCGCCGTCAAGGACAAGTACTCCGGCATCCGCTCCACCGGGCCCGATTCGCTGCGCCACTTCAAACGCACCTACCGCGAAGCGCTCAAGCGCCAACTCATGCTCGGCCTCTACGACCCGGATGATCCGATCGTCATCCCCATCCGCAAGGATGTGCGCTACCGCTCGTGGCGCGAGGTCAAGAGCCCGCAGAGCAACGCGCTGATCCTCTACATGATGGATGTCTCCGGCTCGATGGGCGATGAACAGAAGGAACTCGTCCGACTCGAGTCGTTCTGGATCGACACCTGGCTGCGGCGCAACTACGAGGGCATCGACAGCCGCTACATCGTGCACGACGTGACCGCCCGGCAAGTCGATCGCGAAACGTTCTACCGCATCCGCGAAGACGGCGGCACGCGCATCAGCAGCGCCTACAAGCTCGCTGACGAGCTGCTCAGCGCCAAGTACAACCCCGCCGACTGGAACATCTACCTCTTCCACTTCTCCGACGGCGACAACTCCTCGGAAGTGGACAACCGCCTGTGTGTCGAGGTGCTCAACGAGCGGCTGCTGCCGCGCTGCAACATGTTCGGTTACTGCCAGGTGGCCAGCGCGTACGGCTCGGGCAACTTCATCAACGTATTGCACGAGGCCTTCCCCCGAACCGGAGACGATCACCGCGACGACAAGCTCGTCACCAGCCGCGTGAACGACAAAGACGGCATCTACGACTCGCTCAAAACCTTCTTTGGCGCTGGAAAATAGCGCCCGTGGCGGCGCTGCAGGCCGCATTGAAGCGGTGCGCCGCTCCTTCAGGGTGATTTGCCTGAAGTCGACGCAATGACGGCGCAGCTAGCCTTGCGCGTGGTGGTGTTCTTCTGGCGCGATCGGCGGAATGTCATTGCGTGTCGGAAGGAGCGAGCCATGGGCGCGTGGGGCGTGAAGAGCTTCGAAAACGATGACGCGGCAGACTGGGTCGCAGCGGTGAGCCAGGCCAGTGACTTCGAGCCGGTCGCCGAGGCGATCAAACGCGTGTCGGGCTCCGTGGGATATCTCGATTCGACGGTGTGCTGCCAGGCGATCGCGGCCGCGGAAGCGGTGGCGGCGATGAACGGCCACCCCGCGGCCGATCTGCCTGAAGATCTGGCGCTGTTCGTGGCGACGGTGCCGGTCTTCGGCACGCCACCGCTGCAGGATGACGCGCGTCGGGCGATCGAGCGCATCAGCGCTGACTCGCAGTTGCGCGAGCGGTGGGATGAATCGCGCAAGACCGCGCGCTGGCTTGAAGCGCTGGGCGAGTTGAAGTCGCGGCTGGTGTGAGCAAGTTGGCGCGGTGCGAGATGTCGAGCCAGCGCCCAGTGGTTCGCCAACCCTGCGCATCGGCGCCATTCACGCGCCAAAATGCCGCTCGAGCAGGCGGACGTTGCGTTCGTTGGCTTTGAACGCGAAGTCGAAGAGGTCGCCCAGGATCGGGATCGAACCGACGAGCAGTTCGATGAGCACGTTGGCGCTCATGCGGAGGATCACGCCCGGCGATGCGCGCAGCGCGAGTCCTTCGAGGATGATCCAGCACGAGATGGCGGCGGCGATGAGATCCCCGACGCCGGGAATCAGCCCAATCAGGCCGTCGAGACCGATGCGAAACCCGCCCGGCAGGCGGATCGAACTGTCGAGCAGCCGCGCCAGGCGACTGAGGCGCGCCAGGCGCCTGGCAACTTCGGGCCCGCTGCCGACGGAGCGGCGGCGGGCGGCGAAGCGGTCGGCCGGGATGTCGGCGTAGGGCGTCATGGCGATTCAGTCATGAAGTGGCGCGAGCCTCGCGCAGCGCTGCTACGGCTCGTCGCCTTCGTCGCGCTCGCTTCGCGGCTCGCGCGCTTCATCGGCCTTCGTGCGGAAGTACGCAGCCGAGGCGCTGTAGCGATCGATCGAAACGGTGCGGCTGATCAGGCGCGTTTCCCAACTGGTCGTCGTCACGGTCGTGGTCGAGCGCGACTTCGTGCCGTCTGGATTGCGTCGGGTGGTGGTGATGTAACTCGTGTCGGTGCGCGGCGTGTCCCAGGTGTCGAGTTCGCGGGCCCGGTCGCTGCCGATGTACTGAATGCGGTAGAGCACGAGATCAGCGCCGATGGAGCGGGCGAACTGCTCGAGTTCGGGGACATACTCGGATTCGATCTTCGAGCCGTAGCCGCGCGTGCGGTCGAAGGTGAAGCTGCTCGATCCGATGGGCGTGGCCGCTTCCTCTGCGTCGTGGACCTTGGCGAGGTAGAGTTCATCAGCGAACGTTGAACAGTCCACGAGTTCGACCCTCGCCCCTTCAGGCAGCGCGGCCCAGGTCTGCTCGCTGAGCGTGCGATACGACATCCGCCATTCGTTCTCGGAGCCGCAGCCGGCAAGGAGAACGAGCGTCAGCAGCGGCGCGATGATGTGCAGGAGTCGGTTCATGTGCGGTCAGACAATTATAAGAGGCGCAGCGCGATGCGGCCGCGCGGCCGAGCGATCGCGGCAGTGCGAAATAATCGCGGCACACCTGCATCAATCGTCTGCAGGCGGCGTGGGCGATTGCCCGAGCTGGCGGAGCAGATCGTGGATTTTGGGCGGCAGATCATCGGGATTGAGCAGCAGCGGCGGCGGATCGACGATCACCGGTGGGCGGATCCAGATCCCGCCGGGCGGCCGCATCTGCAGAGGCGGCTGCGGCTCGAGTTGCCGCCAGTCGATGATGATCTGCTGGGGCGGGACGTCGTCGTCAGCAGGTGCAGCGGCAGCGGGCGTGGCAGCAGCGCGGCAACGACACTCCCGGCAGCAGCAGCCTGCCGCGAGCACGGCAACAATGACCAGAAAGAGAGATCCAAACGCCGTCGCTCGCACGGCATCTCCTCACTGCAGCAGCGCTGCACCTGAGTACGACGCACAGCGGGCGGGATTATTAATGGTCAGCGGAGATACGCCGCGGCTGCGTCAACGCCAGCGCTAGCGCGGCCAGGGAGCGTCGAACACTGAGAACACGCCGAATCCTCCGGGCGCGAGCGCCGGCGAATCATCGGCATGCGCCAGTCGCTCTTGGCCGTCGAGTCGGCGCCAGACCACGGCTCCATCAGGCTGCCGGCTCAGCACGTAGCTGCCCGCCCCGCTGCTGAGCAGCATCACCTGCCCCTGCTCATTGACGACGACGGTGGCGGCCCAGTTGGCCACCTGCCCTCGCGGATTCTTGAGCAGCATGGGCGTCCATGGCTCATCGGATGCATCAACCTGGCCGACCGGTCGCCAGAGCGGCGCACCGGTTTCCGATTGCACGAGCATCCACGATCGCAGACTCGGAGACCACGATGACTGAACGACAATGACTCGTCCATCGCTGTCGGTGATGATCGCCCCGGGATAGTCCGGGCCGCTCATCGGCTCCAGATTGCGCGTTGCATCCGGAGGCGCAGCGCACGAGCCGAGAGAGATGATCGCCAGTGCGACGGCGCTGCGGGCAATCAATCGGGTCCGGTTGCAGAGCAGAGAGCGTAGCGGCTGCGGCATGTCGTGACCTCCGTTCGCGGGGATCATAGAGGCGTGGAGCCCTGCCGCATGACGGGGTGCTCTTTGCCATCAAGTCGCCGTGCATCAGCTGCGCCCGACTAGAATCACCTGTCATTGAGATCGGTGCGGCGACGAAGGAGTTCACGACATGATCATCGACGTTTGCCTCTCAGTCGCGCTCACACTCGCGCAACCTCCGGCCGGGCGTCCAGAGCCGATTCTCTCCAAGCTCACCTTTCGGCGGCTCGAGGAGATAGGCGACATCTGCGACATCGCCATCAAGTACGGAGAACCCGATGGCGAGCCCATCGTCGTCGTGCTGGGCATGCTTGGCTTCACAACATGTCAACTCGATCGTCTGCCGGCCGTTCAGTGCAACGAACCGACCGCGTTCGCTTCCGCCTTGAACGGGCGAATCGTCGAGGACGAGGGACGATTCTGGTTCCTTCGAGGGCACGAACACTGGGCAACTGCCGCTGAGTTTTACGACGAAAGCGGTCAACTCGTGTGGCGGGTGCCGCCTGATCCGCGATCCCCGGACTGGAAGGACGCGAGGGCTGTCGATTTTGCGATACCGCTTCGGACTCCGGGCGGCCTCGCCTTCGCGATCGGGTTCAACGCCACCGACACCATTGCGATGGTCCTGCCGGGGAGCCGCGAGCCCCTTCGATACAGTTGGAAGCGTTCAGGAAGCAATCCCTTTGCGTGGGATGTCGATGGCGACGGCGCCGACGAAATCGCCTGCCCCGCAGAAGAAGGCCTCGTTGTTCGTCGACTTGACGGCGCCATCGTCACCACCATTGCGCCTACGCGCCCTGGATTCCTCAATGATGTCTTCCCGACTCGCTATCCTGGCCGAGATGGTGGCAACGCCGTTTGCATCGGCTACTACGACAAGACGGTCGACGGGCAAAGATACGAGATATTCAGTCCCGGGGGAGAACTGCTCGCTACGGTCAATGATCCATCGCCTTATCGACCGGAGACTGAATTCGGTAAGAGCGGATACTACTTTCGTACTGAGGAAATTGCCGGTCAGGGCAATCAGTTCGTCGGTATCGAGACGAGCCGCCTGCATCTCTCGATTCATCGCGACCGCGAGCCGATCTCAGCGACATGGATCTTTCCGGGTGCAGATGGTCTGACCCGCGTCTCCGGCGGTGCGGCGCACTTTGAGCAGGATGGCAAATGGATCATCGTCGTTGGATACGGACCCAGGCTGTTCGTCTACCGCGTCTCGCTTTTTCCGCAACCTGATCCGTGAACGGAGGAAACAATCGCGGCTACTTCACCACATCCACGCGGATGTTGAAATACGCATCCGCACGCTCGGCGGAAGTCTCGGGGCTGGCGAAGATCGTGCGCGCTGCCACCTGCAGGTGATACAGGCCGCCTTCGAGCGTCATGCGCTCTTCGAAGTGGATGGTGATGCGCTCGCCGGTGTTCTCTGCGCGAGCCTGCTGGACGAACGTCGGGTTGCCGTGCGTCAGGCCGAAGAAGAGCGAAGCGTCGGCCAGGTCGATGTTGGCGCTGGCGCGTGCCGAGACGGTGCCGCTGATGACGATCTCGGTGTCGGCGGGCGCCTGAAAGTCAAACGTGGCGGTCGAGATGTTGAGCGTGCCCAGCAGCCCCTCGCCGCCGGCCGTCATCGCGGTGTAGGCCGCGCCTTCCGCGGCGATCGCTTCGGAATCGATGGTCGAGCGCTGCGCAACGGCGGCGATCGCGCGACCCTCCGGGCAGGTGTCGCGGACAATCAGCCGCGACTCAAATGGCTCGACCCCGATGGTCGTCTTCGTCATTTCCTGGCTGCCGTGACCGCACCGCTCGGTGTTGAGCATCGTGAACACGTTGCGATGCTGCTGGAAGGGAACGAGTTGAGCAGCGGCAGGTGAAGCCGGCGCAAGCGCTGCGGCGGCGACGAGAGCCACGACGGCCAATGACGAGGTAATGCGATGCATGACGATTCCTCCAGCTCGGCGTGATCGGCGGACGCGAAGGGCGATCGCCCCTGGGGCGATGTCGCATCAGCCGGGCGGGCTTGCAGAAAACCGTTCGACGCATTGCATTCCCGCCCCGGCCGGGATCGACTGCCAGGTCGCTCGTCGCCGCTCCTGCGTATCGTACCGGCACGGGCAGGCATCGGGAGGCCGTTCCATGATGAGTTCACTGGTCATCCAGGCGTTGCTCGGCATGGCGCTCGCCGCGCCGCCGGGCGGGTATCTCGTGCTTGTCGAGCCGGGGGCGGAGGAGGCCTATCTGCCCGCGGCCAGCGCGATGGCTCAACTGCACGACGGGCAGGTGCAGCGTTGCAACATCGATGATGCGCCGGCCCTGCTGGCGATGTTGAAAGCGCACCAGCCGCGCTGGGTCGTGTTCGTCCTGCCGCCTGAGCGCATTGATGTGCAGGCAGCGCACCGGCTGCTCGAAGTGGCGACGCAGGTCGATGACGATCCCTTTGTTGATTTCGAGTACGCGTTCATCACGGGGCGCGACGGCGGCGCCGCGCTGAAGTTCGTCGAGCGCATCAAGGCCGCGCATCAGCGCGAGTACGGCCTGCGAGCGGGGTTCCTGGGATCATGGGAAGGCATGCCGATTCCGAAGATCGATCGTGGCGGCGGCGCAGCCAAGGCGCTGGGCCTGGACATGACGGCGCAATTGATTGGTGTGAACGAACTCGACCAGTGGCGGGAAAGCAAGGCCAAGGCAGCGCTGGCCGACTTCGCGACGCGCGATGTGCTGCTGTTCTTTTCGCACGGCTACCCCGACGAGATGGTGTCCTGTTTCAAGGCTCCGGACCTTCGTGCGTGGAACGTCGATCTGAACGGTGCGATCCTGGTCAACTGCGCGTGTTACAACGGCGCGCCGGGGCGCTGGTGGGAGCCGAACTTTGCGACAGGTGAGTACATCGATCGCGGCGTGATCGAACCGGAGAAATCCATCGCGCTGGCGGTGCTCGATTCGGGCGTGGCTGGTTACATCGGCGGCATCGACCCGTGGCACGGTCCGCTGGCCAACCAGGTGTTTCTGCTGCTGACTGATGACGGCCTGAGCCTGGGCGGAGCCGCCAAGCGCATGTACGACCGGCTCGCGCTCGCCTTCGCGCCTCAGCGCATCGACTACGCGCCGATGAGCGAGCGGCGATGGACCGGCGAGGGCGTGAACAACCGCCTGGGCAATGGCGCCGGCATGATCGTCTACGGCGACCCTGCGTTTGCGCCATTCAAGGAGCGTGCGGCGCACCTGTTGTCGCACAGCACTGAAGAGACTGATCAATCGACGCTGCGATGCACCGTGACCATGAAACCGCTCAGGGACGGCACTGTAAACCAACTGGACGCCATGCTGCCGCAGGCGCGGCTCATGGACTATTACAGCGTGCTGACTGCCGATGTGCTCAATGAACTGAAGATGGAAGTGCATCGCGTGTTCAACCTGCCCGAGGGCTGGTCGGACGTCGAATCAGTCGAGGTTGAGTCGCTGACCACGCCCGGCGGTGAGCGCGAGGTGCCGCGCGGCCCGTGTCAGTGGGCCGTGGAGCAGACACTGGATGGCTCGCTGCTGCACGTGCGGATTCCGATCGATGCGCCGATCTTCCGCAGCACGTGGCAGGTTTTCATTACTGCGAAAGGCCTCGAAGCGCGCGTGCGCATCTCGCGCAAATGACAAGGCCCAGGCATGGCCATGCCTGGGCTTTGAAGATTTCGCAAATCGAGCGTGCTGATTCAGCCGGTGCTCTGAGCCCACTTGATGAGCACATCCGCCACTTCGGGGCGGCTGAATTCGGCGGGCGGGCGCTGGCCGGCCTTGAGCATGTCGCGCACCTTGGTGCCCGAGAGGTTGATGATGTCGCCTTCGGTCCACGGGAACGACTTCTGGCTCACCATGCCGCCGTACTTCTTCGACCACGCCGAGTGCTCGAACTTGAGCGGGCGGATGCCGAGGTTGTCGCCGTCCACTTCGTCGAAGATCGCCTGTGCGTCGTAGGTGCCGTAGTAGTTGCCCACGCCGGCGTGGTCGCGGCCGACGATGAAGTGCGAGCAGCCGTAGTTCTTGCGCATGATGGCGTGGTGGATGGCTTCGCGCGGCCCGGCGTAACGCATCGCCGCGGGCAGCACGCTCACCAGCGTGTGCTCGGGGTGGAAATAGTTCGCCACGAGGATGTTGATGCACTCCATCCGCACGTCGGCGGGAATGTCGCCGGCCTTGGTCTCGCCCACCAGCGGGTGGATGAGCAGGCCATCCACGATCTCCTGAGCGCACTTGCACACGTACTCGTGAGCGCGGTGAATCGGGTTGCGGGTCTGGAACGCGACGACGGTCTTCCAGCCGCGCTGCTTGAACTGCTCGCGGACCTGGATCGGCGTGAGACGCATGTCAAGGAAGGCTTCGGGCCCTTCGGGATCGACGCACAGCGTAAGCACATCGACGGGCCCGGCGACGCAGGTGTCGCCCTCCTCAAGCACCTTGGCGGCGCCGGGGTGGGCGGGGTCTTCGGTGCGGAAGACGTTGGGGATCTCGAGCTTCTTGTCGTGGGGGAAGGTCTCGGTGACGGTCATGACGCCCTGGAGCACGCCGTTGGGCGCGTGCAGGGCGACGCGGTCGCCGACTTTGGGGGCCTTGGACTTGTCCACGGAGAGCAGCACGGGGATGGACCAGACGTCGCCGCCTGCGAGGGTCATCTTCGTGCAGACGCTTTCGAAGTCGGCCTTGCCCATGAAGCCGGTCAGCGGGCTGTAGCCGCCGTTGCCGATGAGTTCGAGGTCGCACGACTGCTTGGGGGTGAGGTTGATGCGCGGCAGGCCCTGGGCCTCGGACTTGAGTTTGCCGGCCGTGGCGGCGTCAACGAGGCGATTGATGAGTTTTCCGCCGTGGGGGGCGATCAGTCCGTGCATGGTCAGCAGTCCTCTCCAACAGTCGCAGGGGTGAAGCGGCCGGCTGCGGTGCAGGCCGGGGCCGCGGGTCAGAAATGGGCTTGAAATCCCGCACGGGACTTCGGATGCCTCGCAGGCCGGGTTGACCCACCGGCAGCCGGCTGCGATGGCCGGGCGCCTGGGGCCTGCGATGGGCGGCAGTATAGCGCGAGGGGGCGATTTCGCCAGTGAGGGTGATGCCTGAGGAGGCGCGAAGGGGTGACGGGCTGACGGGCTGATGGGGTGAGTAGCTGAAGGGGTGATGGGGTGATGGCGTGATGGGGTGAGGGCGTCGCGCACGATGTTCAGCCGCGACCCGAAGGCTCGGCGCAGGGGAGCGCGGCGGGCAAAGTCCGCCTACTTCTCAGGTCGCGCCTTGTTGATCACGTGATCGACGCCGGTCTTCTCAGGGTTGTACCGGGCATCAAAGTACTCAAGGCGCGAAGCGCCTCTACCGCTTCAGTCCTTCGGGGATGTGCCGCGGCTTGTTGATCCAGATGTCGGTGCCGGGCGTGTGGCGGAGGCTGACCGTGCCATCGCCCTCGTAGCAGTTGTTATCTTCACCGTCGCGGCCAAAGGACCAGAGGTCGTAATTGGCGATGCTCGCGCTTGGCCCTCGCAGACGATACCCCCATCCCTTGCCGTTGAGCGGATCGACGGGTATCGCAGGCAGGCAGTCGGGCACGAGATCATCGAGGCTCTCCGGCGCCAGCCCGTGCCGCCTGATGTAGATCTCAAGGCCAAGCATCAGGCGCGTCGCGGCGATGGAGTGGTGGATCGAGGACAGCGAGCCGACCATCAGCGATGGCCGGAAGATCGAGTCACGCAGCACGACCTGGTGCATTGGCAACCGGTCATCCCAGTAATCATCAATCTCCTCACGACTCGCTTGATCCGTTTCGCCCGCCACGCGCGCCAGATCCTCGATGTACTCAACGCTGAGGCGCTCGGCGGCGCCTCGCCCCGGAATGACAAGGGCGGCAACACCGGCGAGAGTCGCCCTGGCCGACCGTGGCGGCGGCGGCGTTCCGGGCATCGTTGGTGGAGTGGTGTACCGACTGAAGGAACTCAACGGCAGGCGGCCCGAGGCGGTGTACTCATGTTGAATCTTGTCAAGGAACAACAGTCGTTCACCTTCCATGGTGAACTCGACAGATGACAGGCCCGATCGTTGATCGATGGCGTCAAGCAATGCCCGTGCAGATCGCTCATCGAGCGAGCGCTCGTCGAGTATGGTGCCTACCTCTGCAAGCACCGCCTCCATGCACGACGCGGAAACGAGTTGATCGAGCAGCGTCGGATGAAAGGACCACTGTCGGCAAATCGAAAGCGACTCATCGACGATGTCGCGACACTCCTGCCAATTCCGACTGTCAGCGGCGACGTGAAGGCGCGCGACCTGCAGCCGCGTGAGAGTCCGCACCTGCGCGAACCGGGGCAGAACCTCCTTGAAGTGCACCTCGTGAAACGGCGTGCCGTCGATGCGCGGCCGCACGCAGCGCGGCATGGCCGCGACCTGTGCGATGAGGTCGAACGTACCGTCGGCCGCCAGCGCATCGAGAGTCTTCATGTGAGGACGAAGTCTGGGCGAACCTTGAGGCATGTAGCCGATATCATCGAACCCTCCTGGATAGCTTGAGCCATCTCGATAGTACTGCTTCGCGAGCGGGTCCTGCTCGAGTTGCATCTTCGCCTCATCGACGCGCTCCAGCACCTCCACCAGCAGCGGCCAGGCGTTCTCACCCTCGGGTTGGGCGCTGCTGCACAATTCGTAGAACTGGCTCGCGTAATCAATGGTCGGCCGCGGCTTACCGGTAAAGATGTCGTACACCTGCCACGCGAGCCAGAGGGCGAGCAGCGCGGCGATGGTCCAGACGATGCGCCGCCTGGTGAGCCAGCGAATTGGCCGGGTCCGGTCCATTCAATCATCCTACACGCCGCCAGCGCAGCGACATGTCTCCATCGCGGCGTTTCGGGACGGCTGAAATTGACGGTGGAACGGACCTCTGGCCCGTTGGATCTGTACGGGCGCGACGCCCGTGCCACCAATCGGCCTTCCTCGCTCGCGCTTCGGTCTGGTGGCGCGCGCGTTTACGCGCCGTGCGCTTTCAACTTCTTATCGATCGCCGCATCGGTGTGCGCCACGCCGATCTGGAAGTCCGCTGCGATCCAGCGCTCCAGCGCCTTCTCATCCACGCCCTTCAATGGGAACGCGTTGAGATCGCGCTTCATCAGCTTCTCGGCAGCGCGCTTGCCCGACAAGATCGAGTGATCCATGTTGAGATACTCGAAGTCGCCGAAGCGGCCGCAGGCGTAGATGTCGTGGCTCTCGAGCCAGTCGTGAATCACTTTCGTCGCGGGCCGGTGATCCCAGGTGTAGATGACGTAGGCCGGGTCGAGGCGCACCACGCCGCAGTGCTCGGGTTTAATCTTCGCAGCCTGCTGGCGCGTGATCAGGCCGATGGCGATGAGGCCTTCGATCGTCTTGCGGAGCAGCGTCTTGGCGTCCGTCGGGCCGACGTCTTTCCACTGGCTCACCGAGATCTCCGCCGCTACGGATGAACAGTTCGCCGGCGCCATGCTCGACGCGAAGTTCTTGGGCCAACTCAGGCGATGGAAGATGAGTTTCGGATCGGGGTAGTACGCCCAGTGCATCGGCGTGAGGTTGGGAATCTCCAGCCCGATGTTCACGGTGTAGACCGTGTTCCACTTGAGTTTACCAACCGCCGCCTGCACCTCGGCGGGCACGCTGTCGGCCAGCTGCGCCAGTTTGCTGATCGGCGCCGTCGAGATGAGCGAGTCGTACCTGCACGTCGAGCCGTCTTCAAACTCGAGCATGTGCTTGCCAACGTGAATGGTCTTGACGCGCGTGAAGGTGTGCACGCTGCCTGCGTTGAGGTGGCTGCCCATCGAGCGCGGCAGGCTCTCCATGCCGCCCTTCTTGGGATACCAGAACTTCGCGTTGGGGCCGTAGTCGCCTTTGCTCGGCGCGATCGCGCCTTCGATGGCGGTCTTGATCGGCGGCGTGAGCACGCGATCGGCGATCCAGTCGTAGCTCATGTGCTCCTGGTCGATCGCCCAGACCTTGTAATTGAACGGCAGGAAGAACTCTTCGGTGATGCCGGCGCCGAACGTCGCGTAGGCCCACTCCTTGAAGTTGCGCGGCTCGCGATCGGGCTTTGAATACGTCGCATCGATCAGTCCCATGAGATTGCGCACGACGACCTCGTGCGGCAGGCCGAAGGTGTTGGATTGATACGGATAGGCGGTGTACACGCCGTGGCTGTGGATGTAGGAGTACTTGGGCCGCAGGTCGAAGTTCTTGCCCAGCAGGCCGGTGATGAACTTCTTGGCGTAGGGCTGCTTGGTGTAGAGGATGTGGATCGAGCGGTCGAAGAGGTAGCCGCCGAAGTTCTCCGTGCAGCACAGCCCGCCGATGCGTTCGGCCTGCTCGAAGATGGCGTAGTCCTTCTTGATGTGCAGCGCTGCGGACATGCCGGCGATCCCGGCGCCGAGGATGGCCGTGCCGACCTGGCTCGGCTTGTCGTGGCCGATGATCGGGCCGGCGGTGGGCACCGTCGCGAGCGACTGGTTGCCCATGACGCGCGCGTTGGGCGTGCGCTCGGCGGGCTCGATGCGGCCGACGACGTGCGCGTCCTGCCGCTTGGCGGACTTGCGGCTCGACGTCGCAGGCGACTTGCCGGCGGGCTTGCGTTCGGGCACGCTCTTGGTGCGCTTCGAGGAGGTCTTCTTCTTCGACGGGCGTTTTTTCGCCATGAGGGCTCTTGCGTGGTTCAGGAGAGGGTGGATGAGTCCGAAAAAAGCGGCGGGTGGAGGTTAGGAACCATCGGCCGAGTCTCAAGTCGGCTTTGATGGGGAATGCGCAATCGCGGCATGCAGACGGGTTCCCGAACAGGAACCAGTTGTATCATGTGCACGGCACCACCGCCGCGAGGGACTGCTGTGTGTTCGTCCTGATTTTCAGCGTGGTCCTCCTGTCGGGTTTCGCCGCGTTCGTGTTCGGCTGGCGCGGTCGTCCAATTGACAACCGGCCGCGCTGTCGGTTTTGCGGGTATGACCTTGGAGGTTCGCCCGACGATTCGAAGATCTGCCCTGAGTGCGGCTCGAATCTGAGTCGCCCCGGCGCCATCCGCGCCGGCCGACATGCTGCCCGACCGGTGCTGCTCTCAATTGGTTTCGTACTGCTGATCCTGGCGGCCGCGATTTCCGGGGCGTGGGTGTGGGGTCGCGTCACGCGGTTCAACTGGTACACGGTGACACCTACGTGGATGTTGGTTGGCCAAGCGCTCGCGGATGGCGATGACAACCCGTCGCCAGCTATGGACGAACTCGTTGCGAGGTTAGCAGCAGGCAAGCTCGCGGGTGCATCCGCTTCATTCGTCGTCGATCGCGCGTTGCGCGAGCAGGCGGATTCCCACGGAGAGTGGTTCGGCAAGTGGGATGCCGTCTTCGAGTCGGCTTGGAATGCCGGGCAGGTAGATGACGAACAGGTAATGGCATTCGTCGAGAATCTCATGTCCGGCTGGCATCTCGACCATCTTGCTGAAATCCGAATGGGCGAGCCGTTCGCGATCACCGAGCGCGTCGATGATTTCAAAGCACTTCCTTCAACGGCCATATTCATGCGCCGCTCAATCACTCGGATGTCGATCGACGGCCAGACAGTTTGCGCTTACGGCCCGGTTTCGGAGGCCGACTTTCTACAGATTGGCATGCCCAGAACAGGTCGAGCAGGTCTCAACCAGGATATCAGGACGAACTTGTGCTCAGCGCCGGATCTGCCTCCCGCACCACCAGGTTTCTCTCCAGGCGAATACACCACGGACAAGGAGCTGGAGGTGAACTGGTCGGTTTGGATCCAGATTCCCGGTTCTCCAACACCCCGCAATCTGCGCGTCGACGGCCAAAGAAAGCGGGGCATCCGCTTTGTTGACCGCGACCGAACCGTGGTGACACTCAAATCGCCAGAGGAATTGGCGTCAGCGATGCGCGACGCGATTTCCTTCCGCCCGCTGACCGTGTATTTTGACTCAGACACCGGCCACCCGTGGTGTGCGGCGGATGTCAGGAGCTTGCCCATGAATCTCGGCTGCGATGTGTTCTTCGTCATCGATGGTGAGGAGTACTTGGCTGGAGTACTCGCGGTGAAGGCTGACAACAGGGGCGCTGAGTCGTTCGGCGGCCGTGAGTACCGCATCCCGGAGTTTGACGCCTCGCAGATCACAGTCGTGTTGCGACCGAATCCCGCCGTGGTGGAGCACAGGATGACAATCTTTCCCAGCGAGGCATGGGGCGGTGAAATGACGTTCGAGAATGTGCCGATCAGCAAAGTGGATCGCCGGCCAAAGCCAGTCACTGGCTCGCCGGACCAGTAGCGGCGCCAGCACCGTCTACCATTCGTCCGATGCCACAAGGTCGCACCTGTATCCTCGGCGCACAAGAGCGGAGAGAACGGCATGAATGCGCAACACCATCGCGGCGAGGAGACCGATGAGCCGCGGATCGTCGTCGACATCCAGTACGGTCTGACGTGCCAGGAATCGGGACCTGACATCGCCCAACCGGTCATACTCATACTCGCCAATGCGGGAGGCTACCTTCACCAGGCAAGGACGTTTGAAGCGATGGCTCATCGCAAGGGTGGACCACCGGAACCATGGGCCGACCCGGATGATCACGCCCACATCAGCATGTACGACAAGCCGTTTGATCGCGAGTTGAGCGGCAATCTGGAGTTCCGGCTTGGCGTGCTGAACAGTCAGAATCTTGCAGCCGTCACGGAGAGATACGGATTGGCGAGTGAATCCTCGCATCACGGTTGCATGACGCGGTGGTTCCGGTCGATGGTGGAGAGTGCTGAGAGTGAGATTGCCCGGTCGGCGGGGAGCGAATCGATCGATTGACTCAGTGAAAAGCCCCCACCCCGGCCCTCCCCCACAGAGCCGGGGGAGGGAGTGAAACTCACCCGTCTACGATTCCCCCCATGCCACGAGGTCGAACGTATATTCTCGGCGCCGACGGCGCCACGTGGAGCGTGCTCTCCCGCCTGCTGCGCGAGAAGCGCGTGCCCAACTTTCAGCGGCTCATCGATGAAGGCGTCTACGGCCCGCTCGAGAGCGTCGAGAACATGCGCTCCGCCTCGGCGTGGACGAGCATGTTCACCGGCTGCAATCCCGGCAAGCACGGCATCTACGAGTTCTACGAATTCCTGCCGCAGACCTACTCGCTCAAGTACATCCACGGCGGGTACAAGCACGTGCCCGGCTTCTGGACCTACCTCGAGCAGGCGGGGCAGACGGCCGGCATCATCAACACCCCCATGACCTATCCCGCCGAACCGATCAAAGGCGGCTACGTCATCGCGGGCCTCGACGGGCCGGGCAAAGCGTCGCCGCGCTTCTGCTCGCCGGATGACTTCATCGAAAAGCTCGAAGCGAAGATGGGCTGCGACTACGTCATCGAGCCGGGCCTGACGGGTGCAATCGCGCGCGGCAAGCCCGAGGAGGCCGTCGAACTGCTCGAAGAAGAACTCGACTCCAAGCACAGATCGCTCGTAACGATGCTCGATTCGATGCCGGTCGATTGCCTGCTGTTCGTGTTTCGCAGCCTCGATGCGGCGCAGCACTGCTTCTGGAAGTGGATGGACCCGACGCACCCCAAGCACGCACAGTGCAGCAAGGAAGAGATCCAGCGCTTCGGCGGCGTGATCGACAGCGTGTACATCAAGCTCGACGCAGCACTGGGCGACATGCTCGATCGCATCGGGCCCGATGATCATCTCATGGTCATCAGCGACCACGGCTTCGGGCACAAGTGCCCCGTGAGCAGCCAGCTCAACCGCTGGCTCGCAGCGCATGGCTATCTCGTGTACGAGCAAGGCGGCGGCAAGCCCAACGCCGTCAGCAAAGCGCTCAAGTTCGTCGCTTCGCACACGAGTCGCGGCACCAAGGAAAAGCTCGCGCGCCTCATGCCCGGCGTGCGCAACTGGGCCCAGAGCAAGGCGCTGTTCTCCGGCGTGGACTGGTCCAGAACGCGCGTGTACAGCGACGCCCAGTTCCCGCGACTGCGGCTGAACATCAAGGGACGCGAAGGCCAGGGCATCGTCGACCAGGCCGAGGCGCCGCGGCTGATGGAGGAGCTGCGCGGCAAGCTCAAGGAAATGCGCGACAGCGTCTCCGGCGAGCCGATCGTGCGCGATGTGTTCTTCAGCAGCGAAATCTACAAGGGCACGCACACCGGGCCCGGCGAAGACATCCTCGTGCGCTGGCGCGAAGACATCGTGATCCACGGCGTGCAGATGCCCGAGGGCTATCAGGCGCCGGAGGAAGAACTCTCCGTCATGCCCGGCGAAGATCCGCGCGTCATCTCGGGCGACCACCAGATCCACGGCATCTTTCTCGGCGTCGGGCCGGCGTTCCGCAAGGGCGAGCGCATCGGCAGCGGCCTGCGGCTGCTCGACATGACGCCGACGATCCTGCACCTGCAGGACCAGCCGGTGCCGAGCCACATGGATGGTCGCGTGATGAAGGCCGCGATGGAGCCCGGCTGGCTGGCGGACCACCCCGTGCGCGCTGCCGATGAGCGAGCGACCGAGGCGGCGGTCGCGGCCAGCGAGGCCGCGGCAGCGGAGCAGACCGAATACAGCGAGCAGGAACAGAAGGTCCTCGAAGACCGCCTGCGCAGCCTCGGCTACATCGAGTAAAACAGGGGCGCCTGGCGCCCCTTTTGTTAATCTGGGCAAAACCGGCCTGCTCGACGGCCGCTCACCTGAGCGTCATTTTTTTTACCGCGCCCCTTTGACTGAACCGACCGGTCGGTCTAATGTCACCGTCGGATGACCGACTCCGAGACCAGATCCCGTCTGATTGAGGCTGCGTACGCACTCATGCTCTCCAATGGATATTCCGCCACCGGCGTGGCCGACATCTGCTCGGCGGCAGGCGTGAGCAAGGGCAGCTTCTACCACTGCTTCGACAGCAAGGAGCACTGCGCCCTGGCGGCCCTGCGCGATCACATGAGCCGGGCCCGCGATGAAATCGAAGCCGGGCTCGACCTCACCGGCCTCTCTCCCGCGCAAGCAGCCGTCAAATACGTCGAGCACATCGAAAAGGGCGCCGAGGAGATCTGGCGCGACGGCTGCCTCGTGGGCGCTTTTGCCCTCGAACTCAGCGAAACCCAGCCCGCCATCCGCGAAGAGGTCTCGCAGGTTCTGCGCGATCTGGCCGACTACATGGAATCCATCTTCGCACCCCTCGCCAAGGCCGTGCGCGGCGCCGGCTCGCCCTCAGCGCGCGAACTGGCCGAGCAGTACATCGCCGTCATCGAAGGCGGCGTCGTGCTCTCGCGGGCCCACAACGACATCCGCATGGTGCCTCAGGCCCTGCGCACCTTCCGCCGTTACCTCTCCCTGCTGCTCACCCAATCGAACTGAAAGGACTTACGGCGGCCACGGCGCCGCCAACTTCTTGTCATTCAGCCTGATACCAACCGGTCGGTCTATTTTAGTACTCGCGGTACCGCTTTGGAACCGGCAACTCTGGAAAGGAAAGAGACTCATGCCCACACTCACTCCGGAACTCGAATCGCTCGTTGGAAAAGTCATCACCGACCTCGGCGGCACCGCCAACGCCCTGCTCGTCATCGTCGGCGACCGCCTCGGCCTCTACGAGACGCTCGCCCGCATCGGCCCGCTCACGCCTGCCGAACTCGCCAGGAGCACCAACACGAACGAGCGCTACATCCGCGAGTGGCTCTCGGCTCAGGCGGCCTCGGGCTACGTCGAGTACGACGCGGCGACGGAGCTGTTCAGCATGACCCCCGAGCAGGCCATGCTCTTCGCCGATGAGAACAGTCCGCTCTACATGGCCGGCGGCTTCTTTTCGGCCGGCTCGCTCATCCGCAGCGATGAAGCGCTCGCCGAAGCCTTCCGCACCGGCCGCGGCATCGGCTGGGGCGATCACCACGAGTGCCTCTTCTGCGGCACCGAGAAATTCTTCCGGCCGTCCTACGCCAGCAATCTCGTGCAGACCTGGATCCCCTCCCTCAATGGCGTGCGCGAGAAACTCGAGCGCGGCGCGAGCGTCGCAGACATCGGTTGCGGGCACGGCGCCTCGACGATCATCATGGCCAAAGCGTTTCCCGAATCGCAGTTCATCGGCTTCGACCCGCACGGCCCGTCGATCGAGCACGCGAGGCAGCACGCGCGCGAAGCGGGGCTCACCAACGTGCGCTTCGAGATCGCCACGGCCCAGGACTTTCCCAAGAGACACGACGCCGCCGGCTACGACTTCGTGTGCGTCTTTGATGCGCTGCACGACATGGGCGATCCGCGCGGCGCCGCCCGGCACGTGCGCGAATCGCTCAAGCCCGGCGGCACGTGGATGATCGTCGAACCCGCGGCCAGCAATCGGCTCGAAGAGAATCTCAATCCCATCGGCCGCGTGTACTACGCCTTCTCGGCGGCCGTGTGCGTGCCGTCGGCGCTCAGCCAGAGCGGCGGCGACTCGCTGGGCGCCCAGGCCGGACCGGCGCGCCTCACGAGCATCGTCGAAAGCGGCGGCTTCAAGAGCACCCGCATCGCGGCGCAATCTCCCTTCAACCTCGTGCTCGAAGCAACGGCCTGACCACGGGCGCGAGGTTCGACCCTGCGGCCCGGACGCCAACCCGCCCGGGCCGCAGTTGCGCGCGGACCGTCCTCGGGCCGGAACGGCCAATGATGCACACCCGTCATACCTGCGCAGAGCCTGCCCCCTGCGAAGGCAGGGGCAGGTCTCCACGAACGGGCAACAACGTTCGACGTCAAAACGGAGAAACGAGCATCCATTCACGCTCGATTGGATGCCTGCCTCCGCAGGCATGACGACGTCGGCACAGCCGTGCCGATATGCTTGCGCAGTGACGCCATTGCAGTGGACAGCCTGGTCGATCAGTCTTGCGGCGTGCCTGGCGGCGCTGGGCTGGGCGCTCTTCTGGGACCGGCATCGCGGCCGCCTGCGGTGTCCGAAGTGCTGGTACGACATGCTCGGCACCGCCGGGCGGACGTGCCCGGAATGCGGCCATGAGGCACGAGCCGAAACAGACTTGCGGCGCACGCGACGACGCTGGAAGTTCGGTCTGATCGCACTCGTCGCTTCGCTCGCCATCGGGATCATTCCTACGTGGCGTCTCCTACTCCGGGCCAGCGCATCTCACCTGCCAGACACCGCACTGATTCTTCTCGCGGGAAGAACAGATGAGTTTTCAGTTGAAGCAAACCTGCTGGTGCGACTTATGGATTCTCCTGGCTCCCCGGTGTGGCGCTGGAATCGCGACGCTCTGTGGGACTGGCAGTGGAGCCTGCTTTATGGGCGCACCTCAACTCTCTCAGGCGGCCCGTTCGATCTGCTGACTCCCGCGGCCCGGGTGTTCGCACAGCCGCGCCCTGAAAGCGCCATCGTTCTGACCCCAGAGGAGATTCTGTCGCTCAAGAATGATCCGACGGGCGCCGCATTCGCAAACCTGAATGATCGACTTCAGTTCCCGTCGGGACCAGCAAGACCTCTCAGTATTGACTCGCTGGCGATTTCGACGGTCGATGGGGCTGAGGCATACCTGCACCTGGTCACTACGTCGCAAGGCTATGACTACCTCTATGCGACCCGGCGCGCGGGAGCCCAGTGGCTATTTGCAGGCGCACTAATTGTCGGCGGGTACACCGATCGCACCGCATTCAATCTGCTGGAGACTGACAGCACGATCGGCGAAATCCGGCTCGATTACGCATTATCGGGGATCGATAATCAGTGGCAGAACGTCGCGTGGGTGCAGGTGGACGAGCGCGGCCTGCACTGCGTTCACTGGTGGATCGCCGGTCAGCACATCGGTCCCAGCGGATCGCCGATTGCCGGACTCGACATCGAATGTGAGGAGCCCGAAGTCAAGACGGACACCCGAGGGCGCTTCATCGACCAGATGCTCACAGTTTCGATCAACAATGATCGCGTCATCTGGACGAGTGACGTCGGCACCGCAGCGGACCGCGCTGCCGTGGCCGATCTTGGCACGGTCTTTGCGCGCAGTGGCCGCATCCGCTATCGCTGGAATGCGACTCTTGGAAGGTTCGCGTTCAGCCGTAATGAATCCGAATGGAACGAGTCACAGATCGGAGGCTGGTCCTACTGGAATGGCGTCGACAAGGACGCGGTCTTCATCACCCAGAACTTCGACACGCTCGTGAACCTCGCCACCGGCGATGACCCCGCCCGCCGCGCGTGGGTTCGCCTGGTTCTCACGCGGCTGGCGGATGGTGCG
Source organism: Planctomycetota bacterium (assembly GCA_963205185.1). Taxonomy (GTDB): domain Bacteria; phylum Planctomycetota; class Phycisphaerae; order Phycisphaerales; family UBA5793; genus UBA5793. Next base: position 29,085 of record CAUJHZ010000043.1, read on the forward strand.
GCCAAGTCGCGATTGCAGCGGGCGATCGCCGAAGCATCGCGGTAGGTCGCGCCGCTTGGGCTGCAACATCGGTTTTACGGAGGAGCCATCGCCTCACATGACGCCATTGCAGTGGACAGCCTGGTCGATCAGTCTTGCAGCGTGCCTGGCGGCGCTGGGCTGGGCGCTCTTCTGGGACCGGTATCGCGGCCGCCTTCGCTGCCCGAAGTGCTGGTATGACATGCTCGGCACCGCCGGGCGCACCTGCCCGGAATGCGGCCGCACGGTCAGACGGGATCGCGACTGGCGGCGTACGCGGCGGCGCTGGAAGACGGCGATCGGGGCGATGCTGTTGGCGCCGTTCATCGCGATTGTGCCGTTCTGGCAGTGGATCGCGGTGCGCTTTGTCGATCGCCTTCCCGATACTGTGCTCATTCTCATCCTGGCGAGCGACCGCATCCAGGATCCGATCGATGCCGTGTCACTGGAGGAGGAGTTATACTGGCGGCTCCGGGCGTCGCCGCTGCTTTGTGTGCAGCGATGGAACCGCGATGCCCTCTGGCGGTGGCAGTGGCGGCTGATTGCATCGCGCTATGAGGCGGCGCTGGCGCACCTGCAATCGGTCGCGGATGTCTTCGCGCAGGCTCCGCCCGCGCAGGCGCCGATCCTCACGCACGAAGACATGCTCGCGCTCGACCGCGACGCCAGCGGCGCGCGCTTCGGCGAACTCGTGCAGCGCCTCCAGTGGCCGGCGGATGCATTCCTGCCCGGCTACGTTTCGAATCTGAGCGTCAAGTCGCTCGACGTGAAAGCCGCCGACGGCGGGCCGGGGCGGGTGTATCTCGTCTCGAGTTTTCAGCGCTTCTGGCTCGTCGCGACCCAGAAGGTGGAGGGCCAGTGGCGCTTCGCCGGCGCGTATGACATCTGGAGCAAGTACGCCGACCCACACGTGCACAACATGCACGGCGACGACACCATCGTCGAACTCTCATCCATCAGTACCGGCGGGACGGGGACGCAGACGGGCGCGGCCGGGTGGTGCCGCATCGACCAGCGCGGCCTGCACTTTGTCCACGCGTGGTGCACCGGTGGGCACGAGTCCTACGGCGGCGGGCCGTTCAACCACGAGTTCAAAGTGACTTCGCCAGTCATGGGCAGCGACGAGCGCGGCCGCTTCGTCGATCACACGCTCAGGCTGACGGTCAGCAATGCGGACGTGTCGTGGGAGGATGATGATCGCTGCGACCCGGCGGATGTGGCCGCGGTGGCGGACCTGGGCGATGTCTTCGAGCGCACCGGCCGCATCCGCTGCCGATGGAGCGAGTCGGCGGGCCGCTTTGAATTGAGCGAAGCCGAGTCGCAGTGGACGCCAGCGCAGATGAACGGCTCTTTCTCCGATGACTCCGTGTTTATCACCCAGAACTTCGACACGCTCGTGAGTCTCGCCACCGGCGATGACCCGGCCCGCCGCGCATGGGTGCGGCTGATGCTGGCGCGGTTGGAGGACAGCCCTGAAAAAACGCGGCTGGTGCGAGTAATTCAGGAGCGCGCGAAGTAGCGGAGATCACCTCGCCGGCTGCTGCGAAGCGCCGCCGTGGATCGCATGCAGGTCGAAGATGTACAGGCACGGCCCGGCGGTCGGCTCGCTGTGCCACGTGAGCGCCCAGTGCTCGTCGGGTGAGATGGACAGGTTCATGTCGCCGGTGCGCCGCGGCAGCTGCAGCGACTGGAGATACGTCTTCCAATCCCGGTCGTACACCGCGATGGTCGCCGGCGCGGCGGTGATGGCATTCACAGGATAACCGGCGAAGTAGAGCAGTCCGGAGGCGCCGCTTTCAATCGACGCGATACGTCCCATCACCCGATGGCAGCGGCTGCATCAGCGGCGAAGTCTCGGCGTCCTGAGTCAAGCGCATGCAGCCCGCCCCCCTCGCCTCACCACTCCTGCCCGAGCCAGTCGGCGTACTGGGTCTTCTGCTCGTCCGTCGGTTCATCCACTTTGCGCAGCGTCCACGTGCCATCGGGTACGCCGGCGAGGATGATGTCCAGTTCGCGCAGGTGATCCCTGCGGAAGAAGGCGATGTGAATCGTCTGCCCCGGCTCGAGCGCCTCGATGCGATCATCAAGATCGCCCTGCGAAGCGATCCGCCTGCCATTCACCGCCACAAGTTCATCGCCCACCATCAACCCCGAGGTATAGGCCGGGCTGTCGGCCAGCAGCGACGACACGCGCGTGCCGCTGATGTTCAGCCCGAGATAGGGCTTGAGCGGAATGCCGTCACTTTCGGCATCCGTCTCGCCGTTCTCACTGCTCGATTCATCCTCATCGCGCTCGGCCGGCTCGAAGACGAGTTCAAGGCCGCACGCATCGGCGATCGATTCGAAGTCGAAATCTTCCGTACCGCGGATGTGCCGAGCGAAGAAATCGCCGAAGTCGCCGCCGCTCAATTCATTGATCACGGCGAGCAGGTCTTGCGGCGTGTAGCCGCCGCCGCTGAGCGGGAAGCGCTCGTACATCGCGCGCATGACGTCGTCGAGGTCGGCAGCGCCGGCGCTGCGCTTGCGGATGGCCCAGTCGAGCGCGAGGCTCGCCATGGCGCCGCTGGTGTAGAACGAGACGGTCGAGTTCACGTCGTCAGGCGTCGATTTGCTGAACTTGATCCACGCGTCAAACGAACTCTCTTCGACGCTCTGCACGAGCCGGCCCGGCCGGCGGCGCAGTTCATCGATCGCTTCGCCGATGTTCTGCAGATACTTCGCCGGCTTCGTGTGGCCGGTCCGCACCAGCGTGAGATCGTCGTAGTAGCTCGTCGTGCCCTCAGCGACCCAGAGCAGTTTCGTGTAGTTCTCGCGTTCGTAGTCATACGGGTTGATGCCCGCCGGCCGCAGCTGTTTGACGTTCCACGTGTGAAAGAACTCGTGCGCCACCAGGCCAAGAAACCGGTCGTAGGCGCCGTCATCTTCGAACGAGCGGCGCGACGTCTGCATGACGGTCGAGTTGAGATGCTCCGTGCCCCCGCCTCCTCCCATGCCCACGTGCGTGATGAACACGTAGCGCTCGTAAGGGAATGCGCCGAAGATGTCGCGCTGCGTTCGCACGATCGCGGCGAAGTCATCGGTCAGCTTCTGCTCGTCGTACTCGATGTCCTCATCGCCCCAGAGGATGATCTCATGCGGCACGCCATCGACGTCGAACGTCAGCCGCTTGTGCACGCCGATCTCCAGCGGCGAATCGACCAGCACGTCGTAATCGGGCGCGATGAGCGTGCGCGGATCATCGGCGGCGGCTTCGAGCCCGGTCGCAATGCCCCAGCCTTGCGGCGCCTGCACGCGCACCACCAGCGGATCATCGCGCCGCTGGGGCACGTACACGAATACCGAAGACGGCGAGAGAAACGCGTGCGTGTCATCGACGTGCCGCGTGCGGTCAGCAAGCGAATTGGCGTAGACGCGGTAATCCAGCCGGACCGATTTCGCGCCTTGCGTGCGCACGCTCCACGCGTTCTTGCGGACCTTTTCGATGGGCAGGCCCTCGCCCGTTGCCGCATCGCTGGCCCGCACCTCGCGCACGGTGCCGGCCGGGTCGAGCACGGTGTAGCGCCCCGGCCGCCACACCGGCAGGATGAACTCGATCGTCTCGCCATCCACCTCGGGCACGACCACGGACATCTCCACCATCTGCGTCTGCGGGGCCGGCAGCGCGACGGTGTATTCCACCGGCGGGCTGGTGGCGGCGCAGGCAGTAATCGTCGAGAGCAGCGCCACGTGGGTGAGAAGGGCGGTCGTCAGTCTCGCAATTGTCATCAACAGCTTCCTCCCGGTACCGATCAACACAGACGGGGCGATATCCCCAAAATGCGTCAGCAGCATAGGTCCATATCCCCCATTCCCGCTTGAACTGGAGATTGAATCGCCAGGCACAATCTCCGCGCACTTAGCATTGAGACGGCACGACGGCTGGCTCCATGCTGAGGAGGTCCAAAATGCCTGTTCGCTTCCGCAACAACTCTGGACGCTTCGACACGGCGGCCCGGATGGCCGCACGGCCGCAGCTGATGTGCTTCGGCCTGACCGTTCTGCCCTGTGTCGCCGGCGTCGCGATGGGCCAGACGTTCTTCCCGACGGAAAACAATCTCAACGAGATCAAGTCAGCGGACTTCAACCGCGACGGCTGGTCCGACTTCGCTTTGTTCGAACTTGGCGGACGAATCCACGTCTACCTGAGCGCCGGCGACGGGACGCTGCTCCCCCCGGTCATCTACGACCTGCACTTTGACAGCGTCAATGCGAGCGCGGCTGACATGGACGGCGACTATGCCTTCGATCTGGTCGTCGCCATGCGCATGAGCCCGGGGACACCGGCGCGATTCGCCGTGCTTCGCAACACCGGCGACGGGTCGTTCGACACCGAGTGGTCCACGCGCTCACTCGGCAGGGACGGTATTCCGGACATCGAACTGGCGGACATGGACGGCGACGGCGATCGCGATGTCGTGTACATCCAGCCTGCCCCGCTCCTGCCGTCAAGTCGACTGTACTGGATTGAGAACGACGGCGCGGGTCACCTCGCCACGCTGAACGAAGCACAGCCGGCCGCCGGGTCTTACCACTACGGACTCGTCGCCGGGGACCTCGACGGCGACAGCGATGTGGATGTGGCGCTCACCAGCTCGATCATCGACCAGTACGGCTACAACACACAGCACGTACTCAACATCATGCTGAATCTGGGTGATGGCATTACCTGGGAAACCTTTGCCTTCAACGTTCCCAACTCCACGCACTTCTGGAGTTCACTTGCCAATCTCGATCTGGGAGACTTTGACGGCGACGGCGACTTTGACGTCGTTCTCGCCAACTACCAGTACAACCACGGTTCGCATCTGCACCTTGCGACCAACGATGGCGCCGGCGTATTCGAGTTTGTCGCCGACCTGCGAACCGCTCACGACGGCATCGTTCGTTCAACCGACATCGACGGGGACGGCGATGTTGATCTGCTGGTTCCGCTTTATGCTGAAGACAAGACGAGGATCGCCTTGAACCGCGATCAGGCTCCAGGTTTCGACTTTGTCAACTACACGCCGCAGGGCGGCACGGCCGCGGAGCCTTGTGACATCGACGACGACGGCCTGCTCGATCTGGTCACGGGTCAGCGCTTTCCCGAAAAGGGAGGACGGATCACCACCAATCCGCTTCGCCCCGATCGCCCTCGCCTGGTCGTTTCCGCACTCAACGCGGGGCAGACTGCGACCTTCCGCGTCAGCAATCTGGCGGCCGGCGCCGAGGTCCACTTCTGCTACAGCCTCGACGGCATCGACGACAGCATCGGAATGCTCCCCTTTGGCGGGGTTTCACTTGATCTGGGCGGTTCCATCATTGCGTTCGGTACAGCGATCGCCGACGAGCAGGGCGTCGCTCGCCTGACGCGGCCGGTTCCTTCGCTGGCGCCGCACGCGACGGTCGTGCTGCAGGCGGTGGCCGAGTCTGGCCAGCGGGAAGGTGGCTGGGCCAAGTCGGGCTTTGTGACTCAGCCGATCCAGCGCTGAACCCGCCAGAACGCAGGCGGGTGCCAATGAAGACTCGTGCCCGCCCGACTACAATCGGCCCCATCGCCATGGAGGCGACGACGTCGTCGCCACCTCCGCGGGGCATGGACGCGACGCCGAGGTGCGTATCAGCAGATGAAGAGAGTCATCCGAAAAGTATGGGCCAGGTCGCCGCGATCGCTGCGCATCGCTGCGGGCAAGACATGGCGCGTGCGCGGCTGGTTCGAGCCGATCCTGCTGGGCGAGAAGAAGGTCAACGCCCGCCTCGCCTCGACCAATCTCTTCTTCCTGCTGGGCAGCGGGCGCTGCGGCACGCTGTTTCTCTCTTCGCTGCTCGCCAAAGACCCCGCCGCCACCGTCCGCCACGAGCCGCGCGGCCATCCCGACATGGAGTCCCGGCCGCGCTCGCGCCGCGAACCGGCCTTCGCCGACTACTACATCCAGCACTACCGCAAGTACGTCATCTACCGCGACATCGTCGATACAGGTAAGAAGGCCTACGGCGAAGTCTCGTCGCCGCTGCGCTGCCTCGGCGGCGCGCTGCACCGCGCCTTCCCTCACGCGCACATGATGATCCTCGCGCGCGATGGCCGCGACACCGTCCGCAGCGCGCTCAACCGCCAGATGGGCCGCGGCTTTCAGGCGTCGCACGACCCGGTGCGGCCACTGCCCGGCGATGCGTTCCACGGCCGGTGGTCGTCGATGTCGCACTTCGAAAAAGTCTGCTGGTGGTGGATGGACGCCTACCGCACCCTGCTGCGCGACCTGCCCGAGAAGCCCATCATCCAGTTCAACCGCACGCTCAAAGACTACGACTACCTCAAGGCCAACGTGCTCGATCCCGTCGGCCTGCACATCACCGAAGAAACGTGGACGGCCCACAAGGCGCGCAAGAGCGGCAACTCGGCCGAGGAGTACCGCGTCCCGCACTGGCGCGACTGGACCGACGCCGAAAAGGCGTTCTTCGACGAAGTCTGCGGCTCGACGATGGAGCGCCTCGGCTTCCCTCGCGGGCAGTGGAGCTGAAGCCCAGCCCGTCATTCCTGCGAAGGCAGGAATCCACGAACATGTGTGCGCAGGCATGACGACATGGGCCGCAATGGCGCCAGCGCAGAGTGAGCCCGTCGCGGTTACATGTACAAACCGCCGTTGACGTTGATCTCCTGGCCGGTGATGTACGAAGCCAGCGGCGAGGCGAGGAACGCCACCGCGTGCGCGATCTCCTCCGGCTCGCCGAAGCGGCCGATGGGAATGCCCGAGGTGATCTGCTCGCGGATGTTGTCGGGCACCTTCGCGGTCATGTCGGTGGTCACGAAGCCCGGCGCGACGCAGTTGACGGTGATGTTCTTGCGCGCCACTTCCTTGGCCAGCGACTTGGTCAGCGCGATGAGCCCCGCCTTGGCCGCGGCGTAGTTCGCCTGTCCGAAGTTGCCCGTCTGACCGATGATCGAGGTGATGTTGATGATGCGGCCCCAGCCGGACTCGATCATCTTCTTGAGCATGGCATGAGTAATCAGCGCCGGGCCGGTGAGGTTGACATCCATCACCTCTTCCCACTGCTCGCGTGTCATCTTGGCAAACGTGCGGTCGCGGGTGATGCCGGCGTTGTTCACGAGGATCTGCACGATCCCGAAGTCCTCGTGGATGTGGCTGAGCATTTCGCGATTCTCTTCGTCGTTGGCGACGTTGGCGCGGTAGATCTTGGCCTTGCGGCCCTTGTTCACGATCTGGTCGCACACTTCCCGGGCCGCTTCTTCAGACGTCGAAAAGTTGATGGCGACATCGCAGCCGACGTCGGCCATGGCCAGCGCGATGGCGCGGCCGATGCCGCGCGCGGCCCCGGTAACGAGACAGATCTTCCCCTCAAGCGACTGTGTCATGTTGCACCTCTCTCGCGGTATGGCGCGACGGCCGATGCAGAACCGCGCCGGTTATCGGTCAGTGTACCAGCCGCCGCCAGCCAATGCCACGGGGTGAATACCCTGCAATCGCGAGACCCTGCTTACCCTCACGCCGGCGGATGCCAGCCGGCGTCCACCCACAGCGCGCCACTCGCCGCCGAGTTGCGGATCATGAACAGGATCGCATCCGCCACTTCCTCGGGCCGCAGCAGCCGGCGCAACTGCGTGAGCGGCAGGATCTTCTCGCGCACCAACTTTGGATCCATCGCGCGGACCATCGGCGTGTCGGTAAAGCCCGGATGGATGATCGCGCACCGCACGCCGTGGTAGATCGCCTCCTTGGCCAGCGTCGCCTGTGCGCCTTCGAGCCCGGCCTTGGTCGCCGCGTAAGAGACCTGCCCGCGATTGCCCACCGAGGAGATCGACCCGATGAAGATGATCGTCCCCTGCACCTTCTCTTCGGGTTCCCAGCGGCCGAGATTACGCTTCGCGCGGTCTTTGGCGACCGTGCCGATCATCTCCATCGCCCAGTAGATCGGCGCCAGCAGGTTGATCTCGATCACCTTGCGAAAGAGGTGCTCGTCGTAGAGCACCGCCTTGCCGGTTTCGTCGAGTTTCACCGCCAGCGCATCGCGCACGATTCCCGCCGCGGGCACGCAGATGTGCACCGGGCCGAAGCGCTGCACCATCTGCGCGTACACGCTCTGGCGGAACGCCGTGCTGCTGACATCACCCTTGAACGGCACGAGCACGTCGCGGCCGAGCGTGCGGTTGCCCTCTTCACATGCGGCAAATACGTCGTCTGACACATCCACCACGCCGATGGCTTTGACCTCTTCGCGACCAAGTTCCAGGCACGTGGCGCGAGCGATGCCGCTCGCGCCGCCCGTGATCACCGCCACTCGATGGTTCAATTGCATCTTCCGCCTCCGTGCATCGCTCCTGCGTATTCAAGCGGTCGCCGCGGCGACCCTTCGGGTCGCGGCTAAACCGGGTCCGACCGCGCCGCCAGCCAGTCGCACACGCGCGGCCAGAGTTCGCGGTGCGCCTTGCTTCCCACCGCCAGGCCGATGTGCCCTGCGCGAACGCTCATCGCCTCGTAGTCGGCGCTGCTGATGAAGTTCTTGAACGGCAGGCTCTGGCCGCACGGCACAAGATGGTCCGCATCCGCCGTCAGGTTGAGCACCGGGCAGGTGATGCGGCGCAGGTCGATGCGGTGCTCGCCCAGCGGGAAGCGCCCCTGCACGAGCAGGTTCTGCTGCAGGCCGTACTTCACGAAATCGCGATACACCTCGCCGGCGATGGGGATGTCGTCGCTGCTCCACGTCTCCATCGCGAAGAATTCTTCAAGAAACGCCTCGTCGGTCATCCGCTCGTAGAAGCCCAGCCACTTGTTGATGTACGTATCGACCGGCCGCAGCATGCGGAACGAACTGCCCAGAAACTCCGGCGGCACGTTGCCCAGCGTGTCCACCAGGTTGTCCACGTCGAAGTACTTCTGGTCCGTCCACAGCGCCAGCAACTGGCTGCGGTCCGACCAGTCGATCGGCGCCGCCATGAGAATGAAGTTGCGGATGAGTTCCTGATGCAGCGACGTGTACATTGCGCTCATGGTCCCGCCCATGCAGTAGCCCATGAGCGAAATCTGATGGACGCCGCACGAATGGCGCAGGTGCTGCACGATGCGGTGCAGGTGCACCTCGATATAGTCGTGCAGCGTGCGATCGCTGTCGGCAGGCGTGGGTTCGCCCCAGTCCACGAGGTACACATCAAAGCCCCGACTGAGGAACTGCCGGATGACACTCTTGTGCGGCAGCAGGTCGAGCACGTACGGGCGGTTCACCAGCGCAAAGACGCACAGCAGCGGCGGGGCGTGCTGCTTGGGCACGTCGCTGCGATACCGCCGCACCTTCACCGGCCCGGACTCGAAGGCCACTTCAAACTCGGTCGCTCCCTTGCGGGCCTTGCAGGCGTAGTCCATGACCCTGGGCATCATGTTCATGCGCTCGAGCCAGCCCTGCATCGCCGTTTCCGTGGTGCCAAGCATCATCGCGCCTTCTTGCTGGTGCGCTTCGTTGGTTTCTTCTTCGACTTCTTCGTCGCCCCGGCCTTTCGCGAACCCGCGCCCGCCCGAGACGCGGACTTGCCGCCGCGCCCATCGAGTTTCGCCTCGATCGCCACCAGGCGCTGGTCCATCTCGTCGAGGCGCCGCGTGAGCCACGATTCGGCGTCGCGCACGGCTCCGACCGCGTCATACAGCCCGAGCGATCCCCCGTAGGATTGCTCGGTCGCCTTGCGGATGAACTCCTCGACCTGCCGCCGCATGGCCAGGGCGCCTTCGAGCGATTTCTTCATCTGCTCGAGAAACTGCGGGCTGCGCATGTATTCGTCGGCCCAGCGCGCCATCGCGTCCAGCCACGCCTTCTGCATCTGCCTGAACGCCTCGGCAGGCATCTCGGGCATCGACGCCGGCGCCGGCTGGCCGGTCGCCCGGGCGAACTGTCCCAGCATCTGCTGCCACGCCGACTGCACGGCTGCGGGGTCGAACGGCGGCATGTTGAACGGGTTCTGGTTCGACGATTGGGTCATCGCGGATTCCTCGCAGTCGCGCGCCATCTCCGGCGGCGCGAACCATCATCTCGGCGCCGATGGCGAAATCAATCCCGCCAACGTGAAACAAGGCCGCCTGCCTCGCGCAAGCGTGGCAGCGGCCTTGTCGCCTTCACCTTCGCCGCTGCGCGCTCAGACCTTGGCGGCCGGACGGGCCTTGCCCTTGCCGTCGACCGAATCGGTCGCGGCGGCGGTCATGTTGCCGAGCATCGCCCGGCCGAAGTCCGCCGCGTCATTGAGCCGCTCATTCACGAACGCCATCTCGCGGTTGATCACGTCGGCCGTGGTCCGGGCGGACTCCTGCACGAACTTGTCGGTCGCGGCGCGGGTCTTCTCAGCGTCCATCGGCCAGACGAATTCGGGCTGGGCCTTGAAAAACTCGCGGCTGTGCTCGATGCCGTCGCGCATCATGTTGGCGAAAAACTTCTCGCCCTCGAGCGCCTGGCGGGTGGTGTAATCGATGCACTTCTCCGCGGTTTCGCGGGCCTGCTGGGGCATCGCTTCCATGGCGACGGGCTTGCTCATGGCGCCGATCATGTTCGTCACAAACTGCTCGTGCGCCTTGACGGCGCCCAGGGCCGCGTCGGCCCACTGGCGGTTCCAGTTCACCATCGTCTCGTTCATCTGTTGTGCGTTTGCGTTCATGATTGCTGCTCCCGGCCGGCTCGGGCGGCCTCTTGGTTTCTTGAAGAAATCGGCCATTCCACCGGTCTATCATACTTCACATCGGCCCGGCGTCCAGTACGAGTATTGTGCAATTGCACAAAAAGTTGTGCACGAGCACAAGCCGGACCCATTCTCAGGCGATCACCCGAGGCGACCTCCATGGCCAGCAGAAAAAAGAGCAAGTCCACCGGCCGCCGCGCGCCTTCAAAGCCCCGCCGGGCCAAGGCGGACGCTCCCAACGCGGCCGCAGGCGCCCCGCCCGCCCCGCCGGGCGTGACGGTGATTCGCAAATACGCCAACCGCCGCCTCTACGACACCGCCGCCAGCGCCCACATCACCCAGGAAGATCTCTACCGCATGGTCAGCCGCGGGCAGGTCGTGCAGATCCTCGACGCCAGCACGGGCGAAGACATCACCAACCAGACGCTCGCGATGGCCCTCATCGAGCATGACCCGGCCAAGCTCCGCCTCATGCCCGCCTGGCTGCTCCACCAGATGATCCGCCTGCACGAGCACGCCCTGGGCGGCTGGATGAGCAGCCTCTGGCAGCCGCTTCGGGCCCCCACTTCACCCGCGAGCGCCTGGCCCGGCGCCGGGGCGGTGAGCGGACTGAACCCGTGGATGCCCTGGCCCGCCGCTTCTGCTTCTCCCGCGCCCGCGCCGCCGCCGGAGGGCCAGCGCGAGGCGGCCGTCGATGAACTTCGCCGCGAAGTCTCCCGCCTGCTGCGGCGCCTGAGCGAACTCGAACAGGAGCGGTGATGGGAATGCGCCCCCCTGGCAACCCGTGCTGAAGCGTCCAATCGTCGCGTTGCGATGATCCGAACCCCGACCGTAAGGGAGGGTCTTCGCCGGCCAGCGTTCTGCGATGATCCGAGCCCTGACCGTAAGGGAGGGTCTTCGCCGCTCGGCGTTCTGCGATGATCCGAGCCCCGACCGTGAGGGAGGGCCTTCGCCGCTCGGCGTTCTGCGATGATCCGAGCCCTGACCGTGAGGGAGGGCCTTCGCCGCTCGGCGTTCTGCGATGATCCGAGCCCTGACCGTAAGAGCCCCTAACACAATAGCGGTTTGAGTTTGTTGAAGCAGATGAGGCTGCAGCCGATGGAGAGGAAGGCCTGATGGATTTCGCCGGTGCGTTCATAGCGAATGCGAAGTCGGCGGTACTGGTGCAGCCAGGCGAT
>CAUJHZ010000044.1 GCA_963205185.1 Planctomycetota bacterium
CCGGGTGATGACGGCGAGCCCGATCAGGTGCTGCGCTACGTCTTCTACGAGGATGAAACGCACGTGCGCGCTGTGCCGCCCGACGCGGGCTGGCTCCCGGGTGATCCGGGCGAAGTCGGCGAAGTCGTGGCCGTCGCCGGTCTGATCGATGGTTTCTGGCCGTACCGCGGGCTGCTCATTCCGGATGACGCAGGCTTCCACTATCGCGCCGCGAATGTCTACGCGCGGATCGGTCAGGACGTCGCCGAAGCGCGCCGGCGCGGAGAGAGACGGGAGGCGATATGAAACAGCGACGATGCGAGGTTGAGTTGCTTGATTCACTCTGCGGCGAAGAGGCGCTGGCACTGTTCCAGATGCGCGGCGGCGAGATTCCCGGCGGGCCCGGATTCGCGCGCATCGACCAGAGCTTGACGAGGCTCGCGCCGGATCTGCCGATCGGATCGTGGCTGCTCTGCACCGAGTCTCTGCACTACGTTGCTCGGAGCGCTATCGAGCCTGATGACTGGCGCGATCGCGATTTCTCCGGTGATCTGTGCGCCGTCTGGACATTCCCGCCGAATGATCGGGCTCGCGGCATGAACATCCACGTGCGGCGCGTCTGGAGTGAAAACGGACCGGTGGTGCGCATCGTCCATCCGTCGATCGACTGGGCGCCGGGCAATCGCGGGCCGGCGCCAGGCGAGCAGCATCGGATCGACGGCGCAGAAGACATCAGCATCGATCCGTACTACGGCGTGCTGACGTTCGACAATGCGCCTTGCGGGCGATACCCGAGGCGTCGGGCGCTGAAGGGGCATTTCCTGGCCGCGGCTTACTGGCGCGGCGTGGCCGGGCGGATCATGCCGGCGCTGAGCGCGTGAACGGGCGCGCCGGGCGGTCCGGCGCGGGGATGATGGCGCGAACTCGAAAGGCAGGTACATCATGGGACTGAGGTACGGCTACATCGGCGTGGAGCGCGGGGTGAATCTGACGCGCTGCGGCTGCGGCGAAATGATGACGCTTCACGGGCCAGGCATGAAGTGCCGATCCTGCGGTGCAATCCTAATCGCTGTCGGTTCCGCAGGACAGCATCCCGACTGGATACTTGATCTGCAGGCCGCGGCTCGGCTGGCCCGGCCGCTGGAAGACGAAGAGTGCGAAGTCGAAGCGTGAGAGGTTGAGTCTGGCCCCGAGGCGGCGAGCAAGGGGCATCGACAACAAAGGCAGGTGGACGATGCAGGCAACTCAACCACGACTCGCGCTTGCGTGGTCGCGCGCGGATCAGCGGCAACTCGAATACGAGCAGACGGGGCTGCGGGTGATCGCCGAGGATGCAGCAGAAGCCGAGCGCCTCTGGCTCGAGCACGGCGGCCGCTGCGGCAACGATGCGCCGGACTACATCATGCGCATCGAGACGGATGAGTACGGGCCCGAACTGCCGCGCGGCACCTGGATCGGATTCGCCAACACACACGTGGGCGGGCATGATGGCGATCTCGTCTACCGGATCGATGAGCGGGAAGGGCGCTTCTGGCTCAGGTATATCTGCCATGAGAGCCCGGGGGAGACGTTTATCCATCCGGCGGACCCGAGCGATGCGCTCGATCTGTGCGGCGACGTCGAACTCGGCGCACGGGGCCTGCTGCTGTTCGATGCGAACGGCCGCGCCACGTACAGACCCGCGAACCGCTACGCGCGTGTCGGCTACGAACTCATCGGCGAGCAGCGCAGCCGGGCCCGCGGCGGGGATCGCGGCGAGAATTCACCTGGAGCATCGACGCCAGAGGGTTGAACCGATGACGCTGATTGACCTGAGCATACCGATTCTGCTGCTCGGCTGCGGCGAGGCGGGCGCGTTCGCGGTCCGCATGGATGGCAGCGCCGACGTTCCCGAGGGGCTCCGCGGCGGCTGGATCGAGGCGACCGTGATCGTCTCGCCGGCGGCGATAGCCGGGCCCGGGGCGCTCGTGCTCATCGAGTTTCAACCCGAGGCGAAGCGCCCCCCGGCGCTGCGCTGCTGGCCCGTCGATGAGCCCGAGGCGATGCGCATCTCGCCGGTGCTGGCGTGGTGGGCCGTGACCGAAGCCGGGCGGCTGGCCGAAGAGCGGCAGGTCGCGGCGCTGCGGCCGGTTGTCGGTTGAAGTGAAAGGCGCGTGACCATGCAAGCCTACGAAGTGGCGGGTATCGACGAGGCGAATGGAAGGAACGATCATCATGGCGGATGAACTGGACCGGGCCCGGCGCGAATGTCTCGACTCGCACGTGCGCGCGATGGAATTGATGTTGCAGGCCCAGACGCCGGCGCAGTGGCCGAAACGCGAGATTGACGTCGCGATCGAAAAAGCGAAGGCGCTCGCCGTGCCGCTTGCGAGACTCACCGACTCGCCGGACCTGCCGCTTCGGGTCAAGGCCGAGGCGCAGACCGAAATGGGCCTGTGCATGGAGCGGTCGGTCGAACTCGTGGAGGCGATCAAGATTCACAGCGACCGGATTCTCGCCAAGGCGCCGGGGGCGAAGCGATGACCGCGCGACCGCCGCAGATTGCGCAGGACAAGCCGCGGCGGGTCCGGACGGCCGAAGCATCACCCGAGGCCGTCGAAGCACGGCACAGCGAACGCAGGCGATTCGATTCGCGGCCTGAGCGGTTGACCATCGCGGCCGATCTGCTCCGCGCCGAGCGGCGCGCGGGCGAGATGCTGGCGGTGCAGGTCCGGGCTGGCAACCCTCAATTGTCACGCGACGAAACAATTGCGCTCGCCGACGCTGGCATCACCCGCGCCCAGTCTCACCGCTGGCAGACCGGCGACGGCGCTTGATGTTGGACACACCGGCGACGGCCGGGAAAGACGAGGCACAGCATGGCACGAAAGAAACCTCTGAAGCGATCGAACGGGACCGGCACTGTCTACCAGCGCACTCCGGGCGCGCCGTTCACCGCGGAGTGGAAGGGCGCCAACGGCAAGCCGCGCAAGCGATCGACGCGCACGACTGACCGGCAGGCCGCGCTCGCACTGCTGGAGAAGTGGACCACGATCGAGGCCAAGCGCCGCGAAGGGCTCATCGACGATGCGGCCGAACGTCTCGCCGAGCAGCGCAAGCGGGGACTGAGCGAACACCTGGACGATTGGCGCAAGTGGCTGGAGAGCACCGGCGCAACTCCGCGGCACGTGCAGCACACGGTCAACGTCGCCACGCGCCTGCTCGAATCCGCCGGAGTGAAGGCGCTGCCGGCGATCGTGCCGTCGGCGATCCTCGAGGCCGTCGCCGCAATGAAGGGCGGCAAGGCGTCGGCGCGGACAAAGAACCACGCGCTCGGCTCTGTGCGGGCGCTGTGCCGCTGGGCGGTGAAGGATGGCCGGCTGTCGGCGAACCCGATCGCGGGCGTTGCTCGCTTCAACGTGGACAGCGACCGGCGCCGGGTGCGCCGCGCGCTGAGCGATGATGAACTCCGGCGGATCATCGACGCGGCCGAGACGGGCCGGGAGTGGGCCGACATGAGCGGCAAGGATCGCGCGATGCTCTACCGGCTCGCCGCGGGCTCAGGGCTCCGCGCTGGCGAACTCGCGAGCCTGACGCCGGAGAGTTTCAGTCTCGACGGCGACAACCCCGCGGTGATCGTCTCGGCGGCGTACAGCAAGCGCCGGCGCGATGACCGGCAACCGATCCGGCCGGACCTGGCGGCGCTGCTCAGGCCGTGGCTGTGCGGCAAGCGCAAGGGCGCGCTCGTGTTCGGCGATCGGCTGGAGCGGACGGCCGAACTGCTCCGCTTCGATATGGCGGTTGCTCATGCCCGCTGGGCCCGGAAGCTGCCGCCGGGGCCGGAGAGGCGAGAGACGCGGGCAGGCTGCTTTCTGCGGCCCGCTGACGAGGCGGGGCGGGTGGCGGACTTCCACGCGCTGAGGGCGACGTACATCACGGCGCTGGTGCGGGGCGGGGCATCGGTCAAAGTGGCGCAGACGCTCGCCCGGCACTCAACCCCGGTGCTGACGATGAACACGTACACGCGGCTGGGCGTTCACGACCTGACCGGGGCGCTCGATGCGCTGCCGGACCTGTCGGCCCCGAGCGATGCGCCGGAGCGGGAAGCGGTCGAACTGCGGGCGACGGGAACGGATGACGGCGCGGCGACTGGTAGTCAAAGTGGTAGGAACGGTCCCGCGAAACAAAGCGCGGAGCCGCGCCGAGCCGCGTTGAAACTGGCGCGCGACGTTGACGAGAGCGAACACGAAAACCCCGTGTTTTCCAGTGCGAAACGCGCTGAGCGGCGCGGAGATGCGCCGTCCGGCGCGAATGCCCCCCGAAGGACTCGAACCTTCGACCCGCTGATTAAGAGTCAGCTGCTCTACCAACTGAGCTAGGGAGGCAGGGGCCCTGGGTAAACCGGGCCGACTGAACTCAAGCGTACCGATTCGCGGCGACGGGTCAAGTCGCAATCGAGCACGCGCCTTGACTGATTCTCTCATCTGAACTACCTTTGGGGACGTGTTTTTGCCGTTTTCGCGCGGCCGCCGGCCGGTCGGCCGCGCCCGTCCGCGGGCCGGATTGGGCCCAACCCCGCGCTATCATTGAACCGATCTTTGCGAGGCCTTCGGTCATGCATCCCACACATCGAACTTCACCCGGTCGCAAGCGCCGGCGTCGCTCCCACCACGCATTGCGCGGCGAGCACACGACGCTGTGCCCCAACTGCGGCGAGAACAAACTGCCGCACTGCGCCTGCGCCAACTGCGGGTACGTTCGGCCCGGTCTCCAGTTGAAGACTGAGACTTCCGAGGAAGACTAACCCATGCGGATCGCCATCGACGTGATGGGCGGCGATCATGCGCCAGGCGCCATCCTCGACGGCGCGTTTGCTGCCCTCAAATCACTCGATCCCGGTGATGAACTCCTGCTCGTCGGCAAGGAGGCCGTCGTCCGTCAGGCGATGGCCGCCGCGGCCGTCTCCGACGGGCGGATCAGAGTCATTGATGCGCCCGATGAAATCGGCATGGATGAACAGCCGGTCGAGGCCGTCCGCTCCAAGCCGAAAAGTTCCATCGTCGTCATGTCCGAACTGGCCCATCGCCGGGCCGAAGACAGTGCGGACGTCATCATCTCCGCAGGCAACACCGGCGCGTGTGTCACTGCGGCCCAGATGTCGCTTCGCCGCCTGCCAGGCGTGCACCGGCCGGGCATTGCGGTCATCCTCCCAACATTCGGCGGCCCGGTGGTCCTCTGCGACGTCGGCGCCAATCCCGATCCCCGCGCATCGCATCTGGCCCAGTACGGCCTCATGGGCGAGGTCTACGCCCGCGAGGTGCTCGGCATCGCCAACCCGCGCGTGGCCATCATGAACATCGGCGGCGAAGAGGGCAAAGGCACCGGGCTCATCAAGGCCACCCGCGACCTGCTCCGCGCCACACCCGATCTCAACTACGTCGGCTACGTCGAAGGGCGGTCGCTGTTTGACCACGCCGCCGACGTGGTGGTGACCGACGGCTTCGTGGGCAACGTGGTGATCAAACTCGCCGAAGGCCTTGCTTCCGGCCTGTTTCGCACCATCGCGCGGGAGATCGCCGCGATCGACCCGGGGCTGGTGGAGCGGTTCAAGCCCGTGCAGAAGCGCATCTACGCGCTGCACGACTACCACGAACACGGCGGCGCGCCGCTGCTGGGCGTCAACGGCATCTGCATCATCTGCCACGGCTCATCCGAAGCTCGCACCATCACCAACGCCATCCTCAAGAGCCGCAACATGGTCAGCCAGGGCGTGAACCAGGCGCTGGTCAAGCGCATCGCCGAAGCCGAAACTAAGGTGGGTGTGGGGTGAGCGCAGGTCAGTTCGGGGTCGAGATTCTCAGCACCGGCATGGCGGTTCCGAGTACGGCGCTGACCAATGCCGATCTCGAGAAGATGATGGACACCAGCGACGAGTGGATCGTCCAGCGCACCGGCGTGAAGACGCGCTATCGCAGCGATCCCAAGCTCGGCGAGGACGTCACGTCGCTGTGCGAAGCGGCCGTCCGCCAGGCGCTGGACCGCGCCGGCGTCGCGGCGCGCGAACTCGATCTGCTCATCGTCGCCACCTGCACGCCAGACATGACCTGCCCGAGCACGGCAAGCCGCGTCGCGGGCCGCATCGGCGCCGTTCCGGCCGGCTCCTTCGACCTCACTGCCGCGTGCAGCGGATTCGTCTACGGCCTCAATGTCAGCGACTCGCTCATCCGCCAGGGCGGCTACCGCACCATCGCCCTCATCGGCGCCGACTCGCTCACCCGCGTCGCCGACTACACCAATCGCAAGGTGAGCGTGCTCTCGGGCGACGGCGCCGGCGCGGCGATTCTCCGGCGCACCGACGACGCATCGCGCGGCTGCCTGTTCCAGTCGATGTACTCCGACGGCACGCTCTGGGACTACCTCTACATCCCGATGCGCGAGGAGCACGCCCCGCCGGACGTGGACTGGAACGAGACCAAACTCGAGTACCTGCAGATGAAGGGCCGCGAGGTCTTCAAGTTCGCGGTCACCAAGTTCCCCGAAGCGCTCGAGGAGGCACTGAAGAAGTCGGGCGTGGCGATGGATGACGTGGCCATGATCATCGCTCACCAATCCAACGCGCGGATCATCGAGGCCACGCGAAAACGACTCGCCATGCCCGAAGATCGCTTCTACGTCAACATCGATCGCTACGGCAATACGAGCGCCGGAAGCGTGCCCATCTGCCTTCACGAACTGCGCGACGCCGGCCGCGTGCGCGCCGGCGACGTCGTCGCGTTTGTGGCGATGGGCGGCGGGATGACGTGGGGCACGAGCATCTGGCGCCTCTAGCCGCTTCACGGTTCTCCTCGGCGCGGCTCCGGAAGACTCACAACGCGAAATGGACCACATGGCCGAAAGCACCATCATTCTCTGTCCGGGTCAGGGCGCGCAGGTCGTGGGCATGGGCCGCGCCTGGGCCGATGCTTCTGACGCCGCCCGCGAAACTTTCGCACAAGCAGACCGCATCCTCGGCAACTCGCTTGGCGCGCCGCTCTCGCAGATCTGCTTCGAAGGGCCGGTCGAGCGGCTCAATCAGACCGACGTCAGCCAGCCCGCGATCTACGTCACTTCCGTCGCCTGCTTTCGTTCGCTTGGTCAGGAAATCGACGCCGCCAGCATCGCCGCCTGCGCGGGGCTGAGTCTTGGCGAATACACCGCGCTGCATCTCGCCGGCGTCTTCTCATTTGAAGATGGCCTGCGCCTCGTCGCGCAGCGCGGTCGCTTCATGCAGGACGCCGCAGAGGCGAGCAGCGGGTCGATGGTCGCTCTCATCGGCGCTGACGACGCCCAGGCGCACGAATTGTGCGAGCGGGTGGCGCACGGCCGCGTGCTCGTGCCCGCCAATTTCAACGCGCCGGGGCAGATCGTGCTCTCCGGTGATGCCGACGCCTGTAGAGATGCGCTCGACGCTGCCGGCGGGATGGGCCTTCGCGCCACGCCGCTGGCCGTGGCCGGTGCGTTCCACTCGGCGCTCATGGCGCCGGCGGCTCGGCGCATGGGTGAAGCGCTCGCCGCGGTGGCTTTTGCCGCTCCGGCCTTCACGGTCGTGTCGAACGTAACCGCCCAGCCGCACGACGGCGACGCCGCTTCCATCCGCAGCCGACTCGTCGAGCAGATCACCTCGCCGGTGCGCTGGAGCCAGTCCTGCCAGTGGCTTGGGAACCGCGTTTCGGGTCGCTATCATGAACTGGCTCCAGGCAAGGTGCTGATGGGGCTGATGAGGCGAATCAACCGCGAAGTGAAGGTGGTGAACCATGACCAGCCTGGTTCGTAAATCGCTGTCGCTGCTCGCGCTTTGCGCCGTCGCGCTGCCGATGGCTGCATTCGTGACGGGCTGCAAGAAGGAAGAGCCGCCTCCGCCGCCGCCTCCGCCGCCGCCGCGCGGCCCGGTAACGGTCGATCCGAACACCGTCGCCGAATATCTCACGCTCGACCCCAAGGTGAGCCTCCAGAACGCCAAGCCGATGGAATGCAGCGAAGAGGAGGTCAAGGCGATCCTTCAGTTCATGAGCGATTTCGCCGCCGGCGATGCCCAGTCGCTGCGACCGAAGATGGACTCCACGGGCAAGAAGGTTCTCGATGATCTCGTGGACAGCGGCGTATGGGAGCGCGAGACATCCAAGATCGTCGAGGTTGATCTCATCGATCGCACTTCTATCCCCATGGGCGCGGGCAACGTGGTTTCGTTCAGTGTGGTGATGCCTCAGCAGGGGCGCATCCAGCAGGATTGGCTTGTCACGCAGCGAGGTGACACCTACACCTTCGCCCCCTTCGCGATCGTGCCCGTGAGCAAGCAGGCGCTCAAGGCCGCCGAAGATGCGCTCAAGGCCGCGGAGGGCGGCGAGCAGGCCCAGAATGGTGACCAGCCGCCCGACGACCGCGACCGCAACCGCGATCCACGCCGGCGCATTCCGGAGCCGACCGATCCGGGCAGTCCGCCGCCGGGCAAGAGTCCCGGTTCGCCGTAACTCGGTTTCGACAGCAAGTCTCGGGGTTGGGATGGCAATGAGCGACGAGAAGCGCGTGGCTTTCGTGACCGGCGCCAGCAGGGGCATTGGTCGTGCAGTGGCGGAGCGCCTCGCCCGCGAGGGCCGGCACGTGGTGCTCGTCAGCCGCACCGCCGGACCTCTGAACGATCTGAAGGCATCGATCGAATCATCCGGCGGCTCAGCGACCACCGTCTGCTGCGACGTGGGCGACTCCAAGGCCCTTGCCGACGCCGTCAGCGACACCGCCCGCTCCCTGGGGCGGCTGGACATTCTCGTCAACAACGCCGGCATCACCCGCGACGGCCTGCTGCTGCGCATGAGCGATGAAGACTTCGACGAGGTCATTCGCGTCAATCTCAAGTCGGCGTTCGTCGCCTGCCGGGCCGCGGCGCGGCCGATGATGAGCAACCGCTGGGGCCGCATGGTCAATATCAGTTCCATCTCCGGCCGCGTCGGCCGGGCCAGCCAGGTGAACTACTGCGCCGCCAAGTCGGGGCTCATCGGGATGACCAAGGCCATCGCCAAAGAGTTTGCGACCAAGGGCATCACCGCCAACGTGGTGGCGCCCGGTTTCATTGAAACGGACATGACGGCCGATCTGCCCGATCTGGTCAAGGATGAAGCCCGAAATATCACCCCCATGCGGCGGTTCGGCCAGGCGCACGAAATCGCCGCGGCGGTGGCCTATTTCTCCGCCGAAGATGCCGGGTTTGTCACCGGAGAAGTGCTCGCGGTGGCGGGCGGAATGGGGATGTGACGGCGGAGTTCTGATCCGGATTGCCGCTCCGCCCAATCGTGCTTTCACGATGCGTCGGGGCTTGTAGGCTGCAGTGCGGAAGGCTATATTTCTGCCCCTCGCTGCGGGCGCGACGCTTCGTCAGATGAGTGGAAACGAACGTACCAAACCCCTGAGGAGACTCGAACGTGCAAGAATCCGAAATCGAAGCCAAGGTGATCAGCATTGTCGCCGAGCAGATGGGCGTCGACAAGGCGCAGATCACCCGCAACACCAGTTTCGTCAACGACCTCAACGCCGACAGCCTCGACACGGTTGAACTGGTCATGGAACTCGAAGACGAGTTCGAGACTTCGATTCCAGACGAGGAAGCGGAGAAAATCCAGACCGTCGGACAGGCCGTCGAATTCATCATGAAAGCGACGTCCGGCGGCGAGTGAGCCTCCGTACAATCCCCCGCAGCGCCGGTGCTGCGGGATCGCCCGCAGCCGCCTCGTCCCGGCCGCTCGGTTCGATTCTCCGCCCATGCAGTCCACGCGCCCTCCCATACCCGTTCCATGAGCACTCAACCCTCACGTCGTGTCGTCGTCACCGGACTGGGGGCGATCTGTAACGTCGGGCACAACAGTCTGGACATCTGGCGCGCCATGCGCGAGGCACGTCCTGCCATGCGCCCCATCGAACGATTTCAGGGCGAGCGCTGGTCTGTCAAATTCGGCGGCGAAGTCATCGACTGGGACGGCAGCGACCGCCTCGAACGCGGCGAACTCAAACGCCTCGACCGCTTCACCATGCTCGGCCTCTACGCCGCCATCGAAGCCGTCCAGGACTGCGGCATCGACTTCTCAAAGGAAGACCCGTTCCGCTGCGGCGTGGTCATCGGCTCGGGCGTCGGCGGCGTCAACACCATCGAAGAGTACATCGACAAGATGCACGTCAAGGGGCCTGATCGCGTCACGCCCTTTCTCGTGCCTCGCCTCATGGTCAACGCCTGCTCGGGCAACGTCTCCATCCGCTACGGCCTCAAGGGGCCCAACAGCGCGCCCGCCACGGCCTGCGCCTCGGCCGCCAACGCCATCGGCGACGCCTTCCAACTCATCCAGGACGGCGATGCCGACGTCATGGTCACCGGCGGCGCCGAGGCCGCGATGACGCCGCTGTGCATGGCCGGCTTCATGGTCATGCGGGCGCTCTCCACGCGCAACGACGATCCCAACCACGCCTCGCGCCCATTCGATCACGATCGCGACGGCTTCGTCCTCGCCGAAGGCGCCGGCATCCTCGTGATCGAAGAACTCGAGCACGCCAAAAAGCGCGGCGCGCGAATCTACTGCGAACTGCTCGGCTTCGGCTCATCCGGCGACGCCGGCCACATCACTGCGCCCGATCCCGAGGGCATCGGCGCCGCCCGCTGCATGGTGCTCGCCCTCAAAGACGCCGGCCTCAAGCCCGAGCAGATCGATTACATCAACGCGCACGGCACCTCCACGCCGCTGGGCGACGCCGCCGAAGTCATGGCCATCAAGAGCGTCTTCGGCGAGCACGCAAAAAAACTCGCCATCAGTTCCACCAAGGGCGTTACCGGCCACACCCTGGGCGCTTCGGGCGGCATCGAGAGCATGGCCGTGGTCCGCACGCTTGCCGAGCAGGTCATCCCGCCCACGGCCAACCTCGACCATCCCGATTTCGATCTCGACTTCGTGCCCAACCACGAACGCAAGGGCAACATCCGCTACGCCCTCAACAACAGCTTCGGCTTCGGCGGCCACAACGTCACCCTCGTCTTCGGCCGCTATCCGAACTGATCTCGACCTAATCGATGCCTCCCGTCCCACGCACTCGTTCCTGGCTGGCGGGTGAACGCCGGAGGGTCGAGACTCGACCTGTCCCACTCGGCTCGACGGCCGCTTGACTACAAGGAGCGGGAGGAGTAGACTCGGCTAGTTGACTGGACCGCTCGTTCCCCAAGGGCGTGTGATATGTCAATTCTGGCGCAGATATTGATTTTGGTGACTCTCGTTCAGCCGCCTTCCCTCGGTCAGCAAGAACTCGCACGCGAGCGAGAGACTTTCGCTTTCCAGTTTGAAGGCCACTGGCAGACCCTCAACACGCTCGACCTGAATGCCCTACTCTCGGTGCCCCGCCCCCTTCGCGTGTGTCGAACGAATTGCGGGGCGCTGATTTGGAGACGGCAATGAATGCCCTCTCCGCGAGAAAGGGATTCTCCTTTGCCGGACGTGCTTGGGGGGAAAGGGGTCGGGGCTTCGCAGTGCAGTACCTGCACGGTATGGGGGGGGGGGGGAGGGTTTCGAAGATCCGAGCTCCTGGCCTGTAGAATTCATACGTGTTGCCGGTCGAGTGAGAGGATTCTCATGGGCGGGTGCGGTGAAGTCAGATATCCACATCTCTCTCCGCTCGGAGGAGACACTCTACATTGCAGGCTCGATTAATACGGTTGAATTGTTAATCGATCTCGTGCTCGAGCCAGCGGAGACGCTACGCCAGTACTCCGGGTTCGAGAACGGCCGAGAAGCGCTCGCCTCGCTTTCAGATCCGGGTCTCGGGGCGCTGTGGCAGGGCACGCGGATCGCGGACCCGGCAAGCGAGAGCGATGCGTTTGTACTTCGGTCCCCTGACTCGGATGCACTCTCGCTTCGACTGATTGTTCGCGATTCCGCTCGCGGTACATCCCGACTAATCGCGATTCGCGCCAAGCCGATCATTTCTATCGAAAGCACTCTTCCCGAGGAGCCCGCTGATCTGGTAGCCACTTATGCTACGCTGTCTGCATGGTCAGGGGCGCATTTTGTCGATGCGACGAATAGCCTAGGCTGGCCAGCGGACGTTCCCGTCGCAAGACCCTCCGCGGTTGTAACTCGAGAAAGTCCTTGGATAAGACTCGGCATTTCTCTGCCGATTGTGTTGATCATTGTCAGCGTCATCGTCGGCCGGTTCTCTCGCCGTCAGGTCAAATGAGGAATGGAGGCATCTCATGTGTAACTCTCTCAGAGTCGTGGCTGGATTGTTGACCGTGGGTCTGAGCGTATCCATTGCAGGCGCAGCATGTCTCACCCTTGTTCAAGATCAGCCGCCGTGTGGGACCTACACCGAGCTCGGCGCTCTGGACTGCTGCGGCAATGAGTACCCGCAGTACATCGTCATGCCGACTCAAGTATGGCGGTGTGAGACAGCACCACCTGGTGTTTCGGGGAGCACTAACTGCGACAATCAGGGGGCTACCGTCTTTCCTCAGATTTGCGAGTACGAATGCAATGGCTGCGGCTTCCGGCTGATCGATTGCGACGATTTCGGCCCCGGCTGCAAGAGCGGAAAGTACACGGGCAGCAATTGCACTGGCGTCGCAAACTGATCTGTCGTTCCTCGAATGGCGATGGATCCACAAGGGCAATCCTGCGTGGCGGCAGATCCCAGAGTGGACGGTCGCTCAGTCCCTCTGAGATGTTTCCCTCGCTGCTACGCCCATGAGCAGGCAACAGTTGAGAACCTCGCGTCGAAAGGCGGTGCGCGCACCGCTACTAATTGTGGCGCCGTCGATCGTTGGGGTACTCTTCGTCCTATCTGGCTGGGCGAAGCTTGTCGATCCGCATGCGGCGCAACAGACAATCGCTCTGTTTGCCATGCTCAAACCTATTGCATATCAGGCAGCCGTCTGTCTTGGCATCATCGAGTTATCACTCGGGCTGCTGTTGGTTCTCCAAGTACACTCGGCATGGATTTTATCCACCGGCATTCTCTTGCTATCGATATTTATATTGATACTCGTTAAACTTGCTATCACAAGAGACGCAACTAGTTGTGGTTGCTTTGGAGCATATGTGCTCAAGCTTCTTGGCCACTCTCCTATCCAAGGTGCCGTGCGAAATGTCTTCCTGATACTACTTCTTCTCGGTCCATTGATTCGCGAAGCCAGCCACAAGGCTTCCTCCTGAAGGTGAGCAGCTAATGAAAGAGCGTGTCATGCATGGTCGGCGTGCGCAACGATCTGCGGTGTGCTGCTGCTGGCTCGTTCGTGTGCTTGTGCCATGCATTGTGTTCGCCCGAACCACTGTTGCGCAGTGGGCAGGTTCCGTGTACGACCCGGAATTGCCGCTCGTCACTGAAAGCGAGCAGGCCGGGCTGCGGGAAAAACTATCTCTGAGCCAAGGGCAGGTCGACTACGTTGATGCGCTTTTGGAGCAACGTTCAAGTGATCTCGGCCCGGCTCTCGCGAGAATCGCCGAGACGAAGCGCCGCTACCAGAGCTTGTTGGATGGCGTGGATGCATTTCCGGCGCCGGGATCGCCGGAAGCCATCGAACTCGCCGCACTGAGAAAGTCGGTTCTTGATCAAATCGATACGATCCAGTTGCAAAACGAGCAGACGCTACGTCGGATAGCGGAGTCGCTCACAGAGGATCAGCGTGCCGTCTGGAGTCGATTCCTTATGGATCGTCGGCGTAATCGCACGTTGGATCGCGCAACGCGATTCTCAGGGGAAGGAGTGGACGTCATCGAACTCATGCGCTCTTGCGAGCTTGGTAACGCTTTCTCGTCGGAAATAGAGCGCATCGAGAATCAGTATGTCGCCGAGCTTGATCTACTTTTGAGAAGGCGCAATGGAGGCTGCGTTGACCGCGAGCGCGCCCTTTACGCGCGCCAAATTGCGACTCTGCGCGGGGAAGTGCAACCAGAAGGTGCCGAGCTTCAGGGAATTCCCAAGGATCTGCCTCCAGGAGAAATCCGAGCGATTCTTTCGGACTATCAGCGAAAGGCCGCTGAGTTGATGGAAGAAAGGCTCCGTGAGGAGGAGCCGCAGATGGAAATTCATCGGCAAATTCGCGATCTGAATCGATCAACGGTGGATGCGATTGCGGGTGCGCTGTCTTCGGATCGGGGTGATGATCTGCGAAAGCGCTATCTGGCATCGGCATATCCAGGAATATACGGCCAGACGCGTCTGGATGCCTGGCTCGACACTGTCGTCGCACTGGAACTCGCAGGATCGCAACGTGATGGGATTTCAGGCGCCATTCACGACTACTACAATCCCTATCGGCACCAATACGATCTGGCGCTGCAGGCGCTCAAGGATAGGGAGGAGGACGCTTGGAAAGACGTGGACTTGAACCGAGTGAACTCGAAAATCTCAGACGAGAGGGCCTCGCTGATCAAAAAACGAAACGACTTGATGGACGATGTCCTCTTGGTGGTTTGGCCCATACTGACGGAACAGCAGCAGGCGAAAGTCGGATTCCCTGAGTTGCACAAATAGGCCGTCGGCAGGATTCAGCGATGAACGACCTCACGCCGCCGGGCCCGGCTCGATGAGGTCACGCGTGGCGCGGCCCTCGCGGATCGGCCGCAGCGTCACCTTCACATCGCGATACACCCGCCCGCGGCGCAGGCGCAGCGTGACCTCTTCGCCGTCTCCGCGCT
Source organism: Planctomycetota bacterium (assembly GCA_963205185.1). Taxonomy (GTDB): domain Bacteria; phylum Planctomycetota; class Phycisphaerae; order Phycisphaerales; family UBA5793; genus UBA5793. Next base: position 14,658 of record CAUJHZ010000044.1, read on the forward strand.
TGAGGATGTCCGCGACGATTTCTTCGACGGCGTACATCGGCCGCTGGTTGATGGCGGTGATGACATCGCCGGCGCGAATGCCCGCTTCTTTCGCCGCTCCGCCGGGATTCACATCCAGCACGAGCACGCCGTCGTTGGCCGCCTGGTCCGCCAGCCACACGCCGATCGACGGCTGCCCCCAGCGCACCTCTTCGGGAATCTTCTCCTTGCCGCCCAGCCATAGCCGGTAGTCGAGTTCGATTTCATCGAGCGGCTTGTCGAAGAGTCGCTCGAACGCGAGCGCGCCGCTGCGGTCTTCGCTGCACGTCGAGAGGTACAGCCCGTACCACTTCTCAAACAGACCCTTTTCGGCGAGGTACTGGAAGATCGCCCGCGCCTCGGCGTACTTCGCCCCGGCCCGGATGCGATTGAACTTTCGATCTTCCTGGTCGAAGAAGTCGCGCCACTTCGTGAGCGCCGCGCTCCGCTTGAGGTTGATGGCGATGTTGATGCGGGTGTTGTCGAGTACGCGGTAGTGGCCGCTCTCGTCGGTGTCGTACATCTCGAACATCGAGGCGAGCCCCTCCTGGATCCACATCGGGTGATCCTGGCTGAGCCGGTCCATCTGCGCGTGGTGAAGCACGTGGGTGAGTTCGTGGCGCAGCGACGGCCCGATGTCGCGCAGCACCAGCCGCCGCGTGTCGTGGTCGTAGAACCCGGCCACGCGCACCGAGCCGATCATCTCATCGGCCTTCTCGGGCGTGGGCACCATGACGAGCACGTACGAGTTGGGCGGGCCGTCGAAGATCGTATCGATCTGCATGCGGAACTGCGCGCGAATCGTCTTTCGCATGTGCTCGAAGGTCTCGCGGTCGAGGTTCGTCGCCAGCACCAGGCGCAGATCATCATCGCGTTCGACGATGGCCTCGGCGCCGAGCACCTGACGCGACCACTGCTCCATGTACTGCGCCGCCTCGCCGTAGCGCTTCTCGACCGAGTCGATGAGCGCGGCGTAGCGCGGGTCATCGCGCAGCGGCGCGAGGTCGGCATCGTGCTTGAGGTGCTCGAAGTTGACAAAGCCCATCTGCACGGCCCGGTCGAGCAGTTGAAACGCCTCGTCCTTGTAGCCCAGTTTCGTCACCGCGCAGGCGCTGTTGTACAGCGCCTGGGTGTCGCGCGGCTCAGCCTGCAGGATCTCGAGCCACAGCGCCAGGGCATCTTCCGTCTCGCCGTTCTCGTACTTCTCGATCGCCTGCTCGTGGAGTTTGTCAATCGCTTCGGCGTCGAGGCGCGGCGGCGGGGCCTGGGCAGGGGGGCTGGCCGCCGGCTCCTGCATCGCCACAGCGCTGCACGCGCCGGCCAGCGCCAGCGCCCCGGCGGCGCACAGCATGATCCGGCGGATGGCGGCGTGCAGTTGGCCCTTCATGCAAACTCCTCTGAGCCCGGCCGGCCCGGGTTCAACGCGGCTCATCGCGCCGCTCGCGCGCGGCCCGCTCTGCGAGCACCTTGGCAATGGCCTCGGGCAGCGCTTCGAGTTCAAGTTCAAACACCCGGGCCGCGAGCGTCTCGGCGGTGTCGCCCGGTTGCACGGGGCACGACCTGCACAGGATGACCGGCCCGTGATCGTACTCGTTATCCGCAAAGTGCACGGTGCAGCCTGATTCCGCGTCGCCGCACTGCAGAACCGCCTCGTGCACGCGATGGCCATACATCCCCTTGCCGCCGTGGCGGGGCAGCAGGGCTGGATGGATGTTGATCACCCGCCCGGCGAAATCGTCCGGAATGACGAGCAGTTTGAGAAAGCCGGCCATGACCACGAGATCGACGCCGACGCGCCGCAGCGCATCAAAGACCGCCCTCGAGAACGCCGCATCGTCGGCATACAAGGATCGATCGATGATGACAAACGGCAGGTTGAAGCGCCGGGCCCGGCTGATGCCGCCCGCCTTCGGGCTCGATGAGATGACCAGCGCAATCTCGCACCCGAGCCGATCGTCGCGGATGCGCTGGGCAAGGTTCTCGAGCGACCGGCCCGAGCCGCTGATCAGCACGCCGATCGAGGGCCGATATCCCGCAACGGTTTGTGAACTTCGGGCTTGGGGCATCACGAGCAGCTCATGCGGGAATATCCGGCGTCTGAGGGAGGTCGATGATAGCGGTGGAGGAGGGCCGGCGCGGCCAGAGCCGGACTCGCCCCGGCCGCCCTCGCCTATGATCTGCGCAATGAACAGCACGCCCGGGGGCCGTGGGCCCAGGCCGCGCCCGGCCTGGTCCAGGAAGGGAAGTGCATGACCGCTGCACGCAGCGGGCGACGTGGTTTCACTCTCATCGAGTTGCTCGTCGTCATCTCCATCATCACGTTTCTCATCGGCCTGCTTCTGCCGGCGCTGTCCCGCGCCCGCGAGGCGGCCCGGACTACGGCATGCATCAGCAACCTCCGGCAGATCGCCATCGGCGTGGGCCTGTATCTCGATGAGTACAACGAAGGGCTGCCCGTCGCAGAGCCTCTGGGGCCCACTTATCGCGGCTTCACCTTCGGCGGCAAATGGGTCGAGGAGGACAGCCTGCTCCGCAGCGGCATCTTCGCCGCTCCCAAGCCCTTCGAACGCCCGCTCAATCGCTACGTGCAGTCCGGCGTCAACCTCGGCAGGCCGGCCGATCCCGATCCCGTCATCGACGCGATCGAACTGCCGCTGTTCGCCTGCCCGTCAGACAAGAGCTTCAACTACCAGGAAGCCTTCTACGCCACCGAGGCTCGCCACGGCCTGAGCGCCTATGACTCGGCCGGGACGAGCTATTCGTTCAACGCGTTCTGGGCGCTCGATCCATCGCCCGAGAGCGCCCGCCGGCGGGTGCGCTCGCTCATCCTCAACGACGCGAGCCGCTACGTTTCGGTGATGGATGACTCAGCCGAGTGGGCCCTGTGGTTCCACCGGACCAACTCCATCCCGCACCACGGCACGGTCGATCGGCACTCGATGCTCTTCTACGACGGCCACGCCGGGCAGATCGACATCGACCCCACCGACATGATCACCGCCACCTACATGGTCGCGCTGGAGCAGTACGAGCCCTGAGTTCAGCGCCGGCCTGGGCTTCAGCCGGTCGATCAGGCCAGTTCAGGGAACATCTCGCGCACGACCTTGACGAGGTCCTTCACGTGGGTGATCGACTCCGCCATGAGCTTCTTCTCGCCTTCGTTGAGGTCGATTTCGATGATGCGCTCCACGCCCGCGGCGCCGAGCACGCAAGGCACGCCGACGAAGTAGCCGCCCACGCCGTATTCCTTGTTGCAGTAGCCGGCGCACGGCAGGATGCGCTTCTTGTCCTTGACGATCGCTTCGACCATCTGGATCACGCCGCTGGCCGGCGCGTAATAGGCGCTGGTGCCCATGAGCTTGACGATTTCGCCGCCGCCGACTTTGGCCCGCTCGACGATCTCGTTGAGTTTGGCTTCGCTGATGAACTGCGTGATGGGGATGCCGGCGATGTTGGTGTAGCGCGGCAGGGGGACCATGTCATCGCCGTGCCCGCCCAGCAGCAGGGCGTTGATGTCTTCGACGCTGAAGCCCGTCTCCATCGCCAGGAACGTGCGGAAACGCGCGACGTCGAGGCAGCCCGCCTGGCCGACGATGCGCTGCGTCGGGAAGCCCGTCGTCTTCCACGCCGTGTAGACCATCGCGTCGAGCGGGTTGGACACGACGATGACGATCGAGTTGGGCGCGTACTCGCGAATGTTCTCGCTCACGCTCTTGACGATCTTGACGTTGGTCTGGATGAGATCGTCGCGGCTCATGCCGGGCTTGCGCGGCAGGCCGGCGGTGACGACGACGACGTCGGAGTTGGCGATGTCCTTGTAGTCCGCGGTGCCGACGATATTGCAGTCGAAGCGCTCGATGGGAGAGCACTGGGCGAGATCGAGCATCTTGCCCTTGACGAGGTTCTCCGCCTGCGGGATGTCGAGCACGACAATGTCGCCCAGTTCCTTCGACGCGGCCCACAGGGCACACGAAGCGCCGACGTTCCCACCACCGATGATCGAGATCTTCGCACGTGCGGGCATGATCGCCTTCCTTCCCGGAAAAAAGACGGACAATCGGATATCAAGCGCATCATAGCCCGCCACGGCAAACGCGCTGCCCCCCGCAACCCCCGCCCCGCCAAATCGGGGAACTCACCGGTGGGGAGGTGTCAGTGGTCGTGAACCGCTACCGCTGCTCCAGAATCCGCGCAATCACCGCCTCATCATCGGTGAGCAACCCCGCGTCAACCAGGCGCGGGACCAGTACGGCCCAGTTCGGTTCCTTCGCGAACACGCGCTTGAAGATCGGCAGCGATTCATCCACCTTACCGCTGGCGACCAGCGTCGCCGCACGCCAGAATGAGATTTCCACGATGTCGGGCTGCAACTGTTCGGCCTGCGAGTACGCGCGATTCGCCGCTTCGAAGTCGCCGTGTTCCATCGCCAGATCGCCCGCGTTCATGTGGTTGTACGCCCGCTGCACACCGACGAGCCGGCGGAGTTCCTTGAGCGGCTCGGGATGATCCTCCACGCGCAGATCAAACAGCCGATCGGCCCACGGCTTGCCGGTTGACTGCGGCGCCACGATCAGAATCGCCGCCGACTGCCGGCCGCGAATGTCGCCGCCCTCGGCCTGCGCTGCATCGAGCGCTGCGAGCAAGCGGTCAGCGAGATCACCCTGGGTTGAGAGATACGCATCCGCCATCGCGGGCCACACGCTGTCCTTCTCCATGAGGTTCGCCTGGCACGAGAACTGGTTTTCGGTGTCAACGATGCAGCCGGCTGCGGCGATGCATCGCGCGCCGGTGTGCGCTGCGATGCCGCCGCGCGCATCCACCATCGCCACTTGGCGCACCTCGCGGTTGCCGTCGCTGGCGAGCAGGCCGGCGAGCGCATCAGGCGCGCTGCGGCCAAGGCGCATCATCTCGAGCCCCAGCGGGCCGTACGCCGGATCGACCAGCGATTGCGTGGCGACTGCGCCGACGCCTGCCTCGGCCCAGGGCACGATCGGTCCGACGGAGAACCAGTGCGACTGCACCGCCACGCCCATCTGCCCCGTCGCCGCATCGCGCGCGACGATGGAATAGGTCGCCACCGGCCGGCGGAGTTCGCCCGCCGCGGTCGCGGAAGGAGGCGCCGATGCATGGTTGCGGCTTGCGCTCATCTCGGCGCGCCGCGAACAGCCGGCGGCGGCCAACACAATCAAAAGTGACAGGCGCAGCATCACGATACCTCCTCTGAGTCAGAGGCCCGAAGGCCGCGTGATACTACCAGATCAGACGCCGCGGAGCCGCGACGGCGACAGAGTCAGGCCAGTCGGGCCGCCACCGCTGCGAGGATCTCATCGGGCTCGCTCATGCGGCCCACGCCGTCGGTGCGGCAGGCCTGCCAGCCCGCATCAGGGCCGACGATTGCGAAGCCGTCTTCGATGAGTTGATTCAGAGCCCGCTGCGTCGCCGGCTGGTTCCACATCACCGCGTTCATCGACGGCGCCAGCAGGCACGGCTGCTTGCTTCGATCCACCGCCGAGGCAACGAGCGACACGACATCATCCGTGCGCCCCGTGGCAAGTTTGGCCATCATGTCCATCGTGCATGGTGCAATGAGCAGCACAGCCGCGCTGCGCGCCAGGCTGATGTGCTGCGGGTCGCTCGATTCAACGTGCTCCCACTGGCTCGTGTACACGGGCCGGCCCGAGAGCGCCTGAAACGTCAGCGGCGTGACGAACCGGCACGCCGCGTCCGTCATCAACACCGACACCTTGGCGCCGGCCTGCGCCAGGCGGCTCACGATGTGGGCGGTTTTGTAGCACGCGATGCCGCCCGTGACGCCCACGACGATCGCTTTGCCGTCGACGCGGCCGGCAAGATCGACTCCGGACACTTGAACAGGGCGGCCGTCACTCATGCATCACCGATTGGCGGTGAACAGGACGAGTCGGCTCAAAGCACCTCGGCGGGCGCGGCGCCCATCTCGGATGCCGTGAGACGCTCGTACGTCAGAAGTCCCTGGCGGATCTCTTCGACCACGATTTCAAGGTCGGTGCGGCCGGCGCGCTCGACCAGCGGGCGCGCGCCATCCATCAACTGGCACCAGCGGCGCTGAATCATGGAGGCAAGGCGGAACTTGCCGCCGACCTTTCGCATCAGTTCATCATCCTTGAGCGCTTCGATCATGGGACGTCGTGACCTCCGGACAGGGGAATGGGCCGCGGCCCCGGCGGCCGTCGGGCCGGGCTGCTGGCGAAATAGATGATAGGAGCGGCTGCACGCGGGTTCCATGCACTTATCGCCACCAGCCCCCCAGACTGGCGGGCGCCTTCACCGCGATCGCGCCAGAAACTTCATGATTTTGCGATGAGACCTCCGCCAGCCGTAGACGCGCGGCCGGAAATCCGGTACATTGAGCACGTGCGGGTTCCGGCGCGGCCGGGGCCGCGACATTGAAAGAGAAAGCACCACAAGGAGAGTAGAAAATGCGCAAACTGGCACTTCTGGCATCGGCAGCCTGCTGCGTCGCCGCACTGGCGAATTCGGCCTCGGCTCAGACCTACAACGAGAACTTCGACGATCCGTTCGGCGATTGGACCACTCGCTGGTTCTACCAGAACACCAACGCCGGCAACTACTACGTTGCCTCGGGCGACTGCAATGAAAACAACCGCGGCAACAACCCCTGCGGCCTCTGGATCACCGACACGCAGACCTGCGGCGGCGGTAACGGCGGCCCGACGAGCACCATCAGCTTCGATCCCTCGTTCGGCGCCAGCATCACGTCCTTCGCCTTCGACCTGTCCGCGTACGTCGATCAGCGACTCACCGTCTACGACATGAGCGGCAACATCGTGCTCGATGTGCCGTCGGTCACCCGCACGAGCAACGTCTGCGCCGGATTCCGCTACACCGCCACGAGCAACAACGGCATCTCGCGCATCGTGATGGATTCGACCAACAACGGCGGCAGCCAGATCGAAGGCAACACGGCATGGGACAACATCGAAGTCATCGCCGGCCCGCCGAGCCTCTCGCTCAGCGTCACCGGCACGTGCCCGGGCACGGTGACTGTCGCGTGGAACAACGCCACGCCCAACACTCAACTCGCCATCGTCTTCGGCCAGAACCAGGGTTCGACGATCATCCCCGGCGGGCCGTGCGCTGGAACCCAACTCGGACTCCAGAACGGCGTGCAACTGATCCGCACCGTCGGCTCGGGCGCCAACGGCAACGGCTCGGTCAACGGCGCGGCGGGCACTGCCGCCTGCGGCCACTTCCTCCAACTCGTCGAGGTCGGCTCGTGCGACACGAGCAACGTGGACCAGATCCCGTAATCCCCCGACCAGCGCAGATTCACCTTGGCGCGCGGCTCCGCTCTCCCGAGCGGGGCCGCGGCCGCTTTCTCACCCCAGCACCGCGGAATCCGAGGTCATTGGGCTCGAAATCGGTCACTTTTCGACAATCCGCCCTTGCAACCCTGGCGCGCTTCTGGTATAAACACCATTGTCGCCGACCGGCGGGATCGCAATTGGCGCTCCAAAACGTGGCCGGGCGGCGATGTTCCACGACCAACCTTGAAGGAGAAGGAAGAGATGAAATCGACTCTCGCGATCGGGACTTTTGCGGCCTGCGCCCTGCTCACCGCCGGCGCCGCCAATGGACAGGTGACCTTCTACACGGGCGCGAGCCAGATCGTCAATTCCGACGGCCTGCTCTCGTTCAGCGACATCACTTCGAACGGCCAGACGCTGGTCAACTACATGGATCAGGGGCTGACGGTCGATGTGAACGATTTCGCATTCGTCTTCACGCCCTGCGGATTCACCAACCCGAACATCTACTACCCCAACGGCGGCGTGCTCGAGCGCATCGTCATCACCAAGACTGACGGCAGCGACTTCTCCCACCTCGAGATGTCTCCTTCGCACGGCTTCGCCGGCTGCAACGTGTTCATGTGGGCCACCGCCTACCTCGACGGCAATCCCGTGCAGGACTTTGACGCCGACCTTTCCGCCGGCGTGCTCATCGGCTTCTCGGGTAATTTCGACGAACTGCGCATCGGCTCCTACCAGGACGCCGCCACGCGCGACACGCACAACGAAGCGGCTCTCAACGCCTTCGCCATCGATGACATGGAGCATGGCAATGCCGGCGGCGGCTACACGCTCAACGTCGACGCAAACCCCTGCCCCGGAACCGCTCGCGTTTCCTGGAGCGGCGCCACTCCCAGCGTGCAGCAGGGAATCGTCATCGGCAACAGCTTGGGCACCACGACGATCCCCGGCGGCCCGTGCGCCGGAACCCAACTCGGGATTCAGGGAGGCGTGCAACTCGTGATGGTCATCGGCACCGGCAGCGGCAGTGGCACGGTGAGCGGCAACGCCGGCTCGGGCGCCTGCGGCCGTTGGCTCCAACTCGTCGAAGCGGGATCCTGCAACACCAGCAACCCGGACCAGATCAACTGACCTGCTGGACATCCGGTTCGTGTCTCCATCGCGGGCGGGGCCTATGGCCCCGCCCTTTCCGCCTTTTCTGGTGCCGTCGCGCCCGCGCCGAGCATTATCGGCTCCGGAATTGAGCCGAAACGCACCGCCGTGCGGGGCCCGCGGCTTTACATCTGCTCATTCGTATCTCATACTTGATGGTCGCTGTTCCGGCGTGGCGATGCACAGCCCGCCGGACTTCACACAGGACCGTTCCATTCACGAGTGAGAAAGAGGGTTCGATTCATGCGTTCACAAGTGTGCGCGGCTGTTGCAGCCGGCGTGATCGGTTCCATCAGTTCGCTGGCGGCCGCCGACATCATCAACATCCACGGCGATTCCGGCCACAGCACCGAAGGCCTCGGCGCCTTCTCCGGTTCGATCAAGTATGAGTTCCAGTCCGGCACAACCGGCCTGCTCGACATCAACCTCACGAACACGACCGATCCGCTGCGCGGCGGTTTCATCACCGGCTTCGTCTTCAACATCGGCGCGCCGCAGTACAGCCCGGCGGACACCGCATCGCTGCTGCTCTCCTCACATCCCTCCATTGTGAACATCCCCGGCCCGGGCATCAACGGCATGCCGTTTGGACACTTCACCGCCGGCGCCGGCATCGGCGGCCAGTTCGAAGGCGGAGGCAATCCGAACCTGGGCATCGGCGTTGGCTCGAGCGGCGCATTCCAGTTCGAGGTAACCTCCGACTTCGCCAGCGCGCTCACCGCGTCCAGTTTCATCGACGGACCCAACGAGTTCAACTTCGTCGTCCGGTTCCGCGGTCTGGCCAATGGCGGCTCGGACAAGGTTCCCGTGCCGGCGCCCGCTTCGGCGGCCCTGCTCGGAATCGGCGCGGTCGCGGTGGGCACGCGCCGCCGCCGCGCGTGCTGACGATCTCGCCAGCCATTTCAATGGTCCTTCCGGCGCTCCCGGGTCATTCCGGGAGCGCCTGCATTTTCCGGGCGGGGATCATCCGGAATCGGGCTTCGGCGACTCGAGCGTCAATGGTCATTTCGGCCGTGCGGCCCTAGCATCGCGGACACGACTCGAGGAACCTCCCAGCGCCATGAGCACGACCGAACGCGAGATCGACTTCAAAGTCCCCCGCACCGCCGACTTCGACGGCCAGACGGACGGGCCGGGCAGCAACGGCTTCAACCCGGTCCAGCAGATGGCTCTTTCGGGCATCGAACTCGAAGACGTGCAGACCGAGGAAATGCTCGTCAACATGGGGCCCCAGCATCCGGCCACGCACGGCGTGCTTCGCGTGGTGCTGCGCACCGACGGCGAACTGGTCCTCGAAGCCGTGCCGCACCTGGGCTACCTCCACCGCTGCGCCGAGAAGATCGGCGAGAGCATCCCGTACTACAAGTACATCCCGTACACCGACCGCATGGACTACGTCGCCGGGATGAACGAGAACTGGGCGTTCTGCATCGCGGTCGAAAAACTCGCCGAGATCGAAGTGCCGCGCCGGGCCGAGTTCATCCGCGTCATCATCGGCGAACTCCAGCGCATCGCCAGCCACCTTGTGTCGTTTGGCACCTACGGTCTGGACATGGGCGCCTTTACGCCGTTTCTCTACGCCTTCCGCGAGCGCGAGTACATTCTCGATCTGTTCGAGATGGTCTGCGGCGCCCGCCTCACCTACTCGTACTACACCATCGGCGGCCTGACGCAGGACCTGCCCGACGGCTGGCTCGACAAGCTCACTGAGTTTCTCAACTACTTCGAGCCCAAGATCAAAGAGTACAACGACCTGCTCAGCCACAACCGCATCTTCACCATCCGCACCGGCAACGTCGGCGTGCTGAGCAAGGAACTCGCGATCGCTTACGGCTGCTCGGGCCCGGTCATTCGCGGCAGCGGCATTCCCTACGACCTCCGCCGCGACAAGCCGTGGTCCGTCTACCCCGAACTCGAGTTTGATGTGTGCGTCGGCACCGGCGCCTACGGCACGGTTGGCGATTGCTGGGACCGCTACTGGGTGCGCATGCTCGAGATGAGAGAATCGGTCAAGATCATCCGCCAGTGCCTGAAGATGATCCCCGACCCCTCGGATGACAGCGCCACCGGCGGGCGCCACCGCGTGAAACTGCCAAAGAACTTCAAGCCCGATCCGGGCGAGGTCTACGTCGAGATGGACAACCCGCGCGGCGTGCTTGGCTTCTTCATCGAGAGCCAGGGTCAGACCCAGCCTTATCGCGTCAAGGCGCGCAGCGGCGCGTTCTGTAATCTGAGCGTCCTGCCGGAACTCTGCCGCAACGTCCTGCTCGCGGACGTGCCGGCGATCATCGGCTCAATCGACATCGTCATGGGCCAGGTGGACCGGTAAGGCCGCCGCGCGTCACGGCCCGCGACTAAGCGCGCTCCATCCGCCGTCGCGGCGGAACATGCGGCCTTTCGTCTCGTACACTTCCAGGTAGGTCATCTTCTTTGCGTGCCCGTCGCCGAAGATCCACTGGTTCGTGGCGGCGTCGTTGCGCTCCTGCTCGTGGCCGGGTTCGACATTGCCGTGCGCCGTGTTCTGACACTGGACGTAGTAGCAACCGTGGAATCCAATGCGGCGGATGTCGGCTTCGCGCCGCGTGTTGATGCCCACGTTGTTCATGTCGCCAGCCATGGCGAACGTGTCAGGTCGCTTGACAAAGTCCGTCCGGCACGGCGACATGTTGCGCTGTTCGGAATTGGGTCCGTAATTCAAACCCGGTTCGTGGCTCAGCCCCATGGCGCCTGCCGGCGTGTCGAGGCCGTAATAGTTGAAACCGAACGCGTACACTGGAACTCCGTAGTTCGCTTCCTTCCATTTCAGCTTCTCGAATCCCGGAATGATGTCGTCGAAGCCGGCGTAATTCGGATAACGCTCCGGTGCGATGTCGCAGTCCCACATGTACTCGTTACCGGAGGTGAACTCCTTGAGCCCGCGATACCACGAGTGTTCGAGCAGCAGGCTCCGGTTGTCCGTGAGATAGCCCGGCGCGAAGTACTCCCTGTAGAAAGTCGAGTACGCGTACTGCGCCTGGCCGATCTGCCGCAACTGGCTCAGGCACTTGGTCTCCTTGGCCGCATATCGGGCGCGATGCAGCGAAGGCAGCAGCAGCCCGATGAGCAGCGCGATGATCGAGATGACCACGAGCAGTTCGATCAACGTAAACGCGCGGCGGAGATTGCCGCTTGGCGCGCAGGCGCGACGGTCGTCCATGATGGCTCCCTCGATCTTCGCGACCGCAAGTGCAGCCGCCTGGTCTCTCGATCCGCGGCATCGAACCGCCTGCTCATGATATCGAACCACCTCGGGTGTTTCCCTGAGAATCTTCGAGTTCGCCGGATGGATGCGCCTGTCGGGCTCGGCTCACTTCCGGCTAGACTCGTGCATGCAACCCCACGACGAACCGCTGCAGGTCGATCAACTCACGTGGGCGGCGCTGCTCGGCCGGTGGCTGGATTTCGCGCGCGCTTCGGTCGCGCTGCCTGCCGATGCCGAGGGGCAGCGCTGGAAGGCGTCGGTCGCGCCGGTCATCACCCTGCAGGCCATCACCTTCGCGCTCGGCCAACTCAACGACCTGGCCGAGGATGAGCGGGCTCTCGGCCTCGACCGCGCGGAAATCCTGCTGCGGCAGGAATCCGGCCGGCTCAACCAGACGTGGCGTGGCGAGCCGATGCCGCCGCTGCTGCTGGAACTCATGAACGACGCGGCCGGGGCTCTTCGCGCCGCCATGTTCGGCTGCTGCATCGAATGGCTCGTGCCTGATGATGAAACCGAGCCGCGTGAGATCAGCGATTATCGCCCGGCGCTCCAGCGCCTCGCCGGCGCTGACTTCGACGGCTCGCTCCATCTCGCCTGGCCCGGCACGCTGCTCGTCGCCGGCGAGCCCGTTGGATTCGCCGCCGGAGCCGATGTGCGCTGCTGCTGGCGCCGGCAGGTCAATGCGGCCGACGCGACGCGCACTGCACTGCGCGAACTCGTCGAGACCCTCGCGCCCGTGCGGGCTCGCTACGTCGCGGCGCCGCGGCAGATCTATCGAAGCGTCGATGAGCAGGGGCGCATCGCGCAAGACGCCGCGGCACCGTTGGCGGGCGACCCGCTGCCCGGGCGCCCACTGCTGCACTGCGTGTTCGATCGCGGCGAGATTCAGCCGCCGACGGTTGACGCCGGCCGCTGGATCGCGCAGCAGCGAGCCTCCTGGCCGGCTGATGGATTGCGGTTCATGTCGGACGAACCAAGCCCCGGCAGCGAACTCGCCGCGCGCAAATCCGAGCCCCGACCGTGAGGGAGGGTCTTCGCCGACACACCGGCCCTTGCGCCGACGGCTGCAAGACCCGCCCGCCCAAACCCCGTGCTCACGCCAATCCGAGCCCCGACCGTGAGGGAGGGTCTTCGCCGACACACCGGCAAAGGGCACCCGCCCAAACCCCGTGCTCACGCGAGGGGCTCGGTTTCAATCGTCACTCGCAAGTCGCGCCAGTCCGAGCCCCGACCGTGAGGGAGGGCCTTCGCCGACACACCGGCCCGTGCGCCGACGGCTGCAAGACCCGCCCGCGCAAACCCCGTGCTCACGCATGGGGCTCGGTTTCATTCCTCATCGCCTACCGCCGCGCGCCCGCATCCGCCTGCAGCGTGGACTCTTTCAGGAAGAGGTAATACAGCCGCCCTTCCTGGTACTGCCGGCCGGCGATCAGCCCGGCCGCCGCGCCCTCGCCCATGTACAGATCGCCGCGGCCCGGCGCCTTGATCGCGCCGCCCGTGTCCTGGTCGAACATGAGTTGCGTGAACGGCTCGAAGGTGCGGCCGAAGGTCGGAATGCGCGTATCGACGATCACCGCTCCGCCGCGCGGGAACACGTCCTTGTCCGTGGCGATGGTGCGCTTCTCCGTCACGCGATATCCCAGCGAACCCGCCGGCCACTTGCTCGACTCGTACGCCGTGAAAAACACGTACCGGTCGTTGTCGCGGATCATGTCGAGCACTTCCTGCGGGTGGGCCTTGTAGTAGTCCCTGATGAACGGCAGGCCGACGCGGCTGGGATCGACGATGCCGCGCTTGATCATCGTCGCGCCCAGGCCGGTGTACTCGCGGCCGTTGGTGCCGCTGTAGCCGAGGTACATCACGCTGCCATCTTCGAGCCACAGTTTCGCCGAGCCGTTCACCTGGATGAAGTACGCGTCGAGCGGGCTGCGCACGTAGACGAGTTCGGTGCCCGCGAGCATGCCGCTCTCTTCGATCTCGCGGCGGGTGGGATACGGCCGCGTCGTGTTGCCCACGCGCTGGCCGAGCACCTTGCCGGTCTTCTCATCGACCACCAGGTCCGCCGGCCGGGTGTAGAGCGGGAAGTTGAATTCGCTGCTGCGCGTGCGGCTGGCGTCGAAGTCCATGGCGCAGTAGCCCGTGAAGAGCACCTCGCCGCTGCCGTCCCAGCCGACCGACTCGTACAGGTCGAACTGATCCATCACGCTGGCGACGTACTGCGATTGCGAAGGATTGGTCTTGAGGATCTCAAGCAGCGCATCGACGCTCGCCTGGGCCCGGTCGAACGTGATCCCGGCCACGGGGAAAAAACCCTTGGCCGACGGCTTTCGGAACCACTCCGCGGCCCGCTTGCTGGCTTCGAGCAGCAGGGGGTCATCCGCGCTGTACGAGGCTTCGAGCAGACGGCGATAGACCGCCTGGTCTTCCACCTTGCGCAGCGGATTCACCCCGGGCGCAAGCGGCTGGGTGTAGTTCTTGGCTGCGACCGGTTCGGCGATCTCGGTGTTGCTCGTGGACTTGCAGCCGCCCGACGCCAGCACCGCGCTGCACAGCGCGGCCAGCAGCATCGAGCGCGTGGACAACTTCAACGTGGCAATGGCGATGGTCATGCGATTTCCTTGTTCGTGATCCTCAACGCGGCGCGGCGGCGCTTGAGCGTGTATTGTTCCTTCAAGATCGACCGGGGGAAGCCGGGAACACCAGTATTGTTGACCGCCCAAGTGACATCGCCATCGCCGCCATCTTCATCCTCCACGCCGGCCGTTTCAGCGGGCCCGGGCCGCGAAGATGCGCCCCTGATTCGGGTTCTGGAAGTCGCCCGCCGACTCGGCGGCACCTCCGATGTGCCCGAAATCCTCTCGCTCATCATCGACGCCCTGCGCGACCTGCTCGGAGCCGACCGGGCGACCGTCTTCCAATACGACCCGCAGCGGCACGAACTCTACTCGCGCGTGGCCCACGGGCTCGATGAATCGACCCAGCGGGAGTTTCGCTTTCCAGTGGGCAAGGGCCTCGCCGGCGAGTGCTGCACGAAGCGGCAGATTATCAACGTCCCCGACTGCTACGCCGATCCGCGCTTCAGCGCCGAAGTCGATCGCCGCACCGGTTACCACACGCGCAACCTGCTGTGCATCCCGCTCGTGGCGACCGACGGCTCGACGGTGGGTGTCGCGCAGGTGCTCAATAAGCACGGAGGCGCGTTCACCGCCGCCGATGAATTCATCGCCGAGGCCCTCGCCATGCAGGCGGCCGTCGCGCTGCAGCGGGCCACGCTCTTTGAAGCCAAACTGCGGCAGGAAAAGCTCGACCAGGACATCGCCCTGGCCCAGCGCATGCAGGAAGCAACCTGGCCGGCGCACGTGCCCCAGCCCGAAGGGTACGAAATCGCCGTCCACCTCCAGCCCGCCGAAGAGACGGGCGGCGATGCCTGCGATGTGTTTGCCGTGCCCGGCGGCGGCACGGTGCTCTTCATCGCCGACGCCACGGGCCACGGCATCGGCCCGGCGCTGAGCGTCACCCAGGCCCGCTCCATGGCGCGCGTCGCCATGCGCTGCGGCGTGGGGCTCGAACAGGCGGTGCGCCACATCAACGCCCAGCTCTGCGAAGACCTCCCGCCGGGCCGGTTCATTACCGCCTTTCTCGGCCGGCTCGACGCCGAAGCGCACACGATCGAATTCCACTCTGCGGGCCAGGGGCCGCTGCTGCACATTCACGCCGCGACCCGCACTGCCGATGCCGCGGAGGCCACGGGACTGCCGCTGGGCATCATGCCTTTTGGCGTTGTCGATGGCGTCGAACTGGGCCGCATCCTGATGGCGCCCGGTGATGTCTACGCGGTCCTTTCCGATGGGTTCTTCGAAGCCCAGGATGCCCGCGGGCGGCAGTTCGGCACGCAGGCCGTGGTCGAGGTGATTGCCGCGAGTCTCGACTGCAGCGCTGAGAAAATGATCGAACGGCTCATCGAAGCGCTCGGCAGATACTGTGGCACTCGACCGCCCGATGACGACCGCACGGCGCTGATTGTGCGCCGATTGCCGATGACTGCTGGATGAACACTCCCTCTCCCCGTGGGAGAGGGCCGGGGTGAGGGCCGATGAGCAGAGGCCGCGAACTGGAACTTCGCACGTCGACGTGCTGCTGAGATAGTCATGAGCCAGACCCGACCGACGGTGATACAGACCGAGCATCTCGACGCCCGCGCCGCCGCGTGGCTCGGCGAGCGGGTGAATCTCATCGTCTGCCGCCACGACGATCCGAAGCTTGCTTCCCTGCTGCCCGAAGCGGATGCGTTGGTCGTGCGCACCTACACGCAGGTCAACGCGGCTCTGCTCGATCGCGCTCCGCGCCTCAAGGTCGTCGCCCGCGCCGGCGTCGGCGTGGACAACATCGACCTGCCCGCGTGCGCAGCGCGCGGTGTGGTCGTCGTCAACGCGCCCGACGCGAATACCGAGGCGGTGGTGGAGTACGTCCTGGCCGCGATGCTCGATGCGCTGAGGCCGCGGCAGTGGCTCACGCAGGCCGTCGATGCGAACCAGTGGCGGCAACTTCGCGATGCGCTCGAAGCGCCGCGCCAGCTCGATGAACTCACGCTGGGCATCCTCGGCCTCGGCCGCATCGGCAAGCGCATCGCGGCAGTGGGGGCGGCGCTGGGCATGCGCATCATCTATTGCGATCTGCTCGACATTCCGCTGGCGCAGCGGGCCGGCGCTGCGCCGGTCGATCGCGACGTCTTGCTGCATGACAGCGATGTGCTGACGATCCACGTGGATGGCCGGACCGGCAACCGGCATCTGATCGGCGCCTCTGAACTGGCGATGATGCGCGATGATGCAACGATCATCAACTCATCGCGCGGCTTTGTCATCGATCCCGCGGCGCTGGCCGCGTTTCTCAAGGCCCATCCGAACGCCCAGGCCCGGCTCGACGTGCACGAGCCCGAGCCGTTCGGGCCCGATCATCCGCTGCTGGCGCTGCCCAATGCGTATTTGTCGCCGCACATCGCCGGCCGCACGCGCTCGGCCATGGCTCGCATGAGCGACGTGGTCCACGACGTGTGGCGCATCCTCAACGGAGAGACGCCGCGGAATGCAGTCGTGAGCGATGAGTGAGCCGCCGGCCGATCTCGATGCGTTGCCCGTCGAGCGCCGACTGATCGACGAATCGACCTGCATCAAGTGCGGCTACCTCCTGCGCGGCCTGCTCGAGGGCGGCGACTGCCCCGAATGCGGCACGAGCATCGCCACCTCTCTCAATCCCCACCGGCTGATTCACGCCAACCCGCGCCGCCTCCGGCAGATGCAGATCGGCTTTGCCGGCATTCCGCTGTCTCAGGCGCTTCTGCCCGTCGCGTTCATCATCGCCGAATCCATCGGCACGGAATTCGCGTATTTCGCCGCACTCGTCTGCCTCCTCGTTTGGCTCTTCACTTCGCTCATGCTTCTGAGCGTCCGGCCGCATGCCGCCGCGATCGGCTTTCCGACCGAGACGTTGCGGCAGGCGGTTCGCGGCCTTTCCCTCCTCAGCGCCGGCCTGCTGATCGGTGCGGTCTCGGCGGCGATGCTCGATTGGCTGTTTGCCTTTCTCCTGCTCGGACCCGCGGCGGTCTGCGCGATGCTCTGGCTTGGCCACGCCATCAACGAGTACGCCTGGCGTCTGGCGCTGTACTCCGACGATGAAGGATTGAGCCGCAAGTTCCGCGAGATCACGCCGTTCTACCTCGCCATGGCGGTCGCGACCCTCACCGCCATGCTGACCGGATTTCTGGGTGAATTCATCGATGACGTCGGCGGAGTCCTCTGGGGCATCTTCATGGTCGTGCTCTTCCCCATCTGGGTCATCGGCGGGCCCAGCGCTCTGGTCGTCGTCATCGTGCTGCCGCTTCGTCTCTTCCAGCTGTCACTCGCACTGAATCGTCCACTCAGAGCGGCGCGCGGCGCCGGGCATCGATGACTCACCAGGATGCAGATAGCGCGACGGCTCCCGCGACGCAGGGCAATGCGCCCGCCGTCGACGACTTCACCTGCCTCTTCTGCGAGTACATCCTGCGCGGCCTGCGGCGCGATGGCATTTGCCCCGAATGCGGCGGCCCGGTTTCGGCATCCATCGACCCCGAGCGGTTCGTGCGCGTTGATGCGCGATCGCTGCGGCGCATCCGCAACGGCGCTGCCGGCATGGTGCTGGCCCCGGGCGTCGTACTCCTGGGTGCGCTCATGCATCGCGCTGCTGCCTCGATCGCGCTCGACGCGACCCTCGCCGTTACCGCCGCCGTCTGGGTGGCGATCTCGGGCGTCCTGCTCTCGGCCCCGCCGCGCCCGCTCAAGCCGCCACGAGACATGGAACTGAGGCGGCGGATGGTGCGAATTATGACACCGCTGGCTGCGCTGGCGGCCCTGGCCATGGTTGCGCAGCCGCTGAACTTCTCGCCCGAGTCGCTACTCACCATCGCGCTGGCCATCTGCACCGGCGTATCCGCCTTCTGGGCCATCGCATCCTACTGCGGCTGGCTCGCCGCACGCATCGATCTCCATGTGGTGGCCGAGCACTTCGACGGAGCGCATGATGGCATCGTCTTCATGATTCTCGGCGCCGGAGCGAGCGTATTCATCGTTCTGGCCCGGCTGACGCTGCTCACTGATCCTGCCGATCTGCTGGCCAGCCTCGCGATCGTCCTGACGGGGATCATGGGCTTTCTGATCCTCGGCGGCCTCATGGGTGGCCTGCTCGTCGTGCCCGTGGCGTGGCTCGCTATGGCGCGAATCTGGATCCGCCTCAGCCGCCTCGTGAAACTCTCTGAGGCTCTCCACGCCGGCGGCTCGTGAACCGCGCGCCTGCGCCGGCCGGCCGCGGCATACCATGCGCCGTCCAACGAAAGGTGACCGCCATGTCATTCGAAATCGAATTCATCGAAGCACGCCAGATTCTCGACTCGCGCGGCAACCCGACCGTCGAGGTCGATGTCCAACTCATCGGCGGCGCGCTCGGCCGCGCTGCCGTTCCCAGCGGCGCTTCCACCGGCGAGAACGAAGCCTGCGAACTGCGCGATGGCGACAAGAGCATCTACGGCGGCAAGTCCGTCCAGAGCGCCGTCGCCAACGTCAACGACCGCATCGCGCCCGAACTCATCGGCTACGACGGCCGCGAGCAGCAGTTCATCGACCGCCTGCTCATCGAGATGGATGGCACCGAGAACAAGTCGAGCCTCGGCGCCAACGCCATCCTCGGCGTCTCCATGGCCGTGGCCAAGGCCGCCGCAGCCCAGTGCCGGCTGCCGCTCTACCGCTACCTCGGCGGCAGCGCAGCGCGCACGCTGCCCGTGCCGATGCTCAACATCCTCAACGGCGGCAAACACGCCGACAACACCGTGGACTTCCAAGAGTTCATGATCCAGCCGTGGGGCTTTGATGATTTCGACTCTGCGCTCCGCGCGGGCGTCGAGATCTACCACCAGCTCAAGAAAGTGCTCGCGAAGCGCGGCCTGTCAACCGCCGTGGGCGATGAAGGCGGCTTCGCGCCGGATCTCAAGACCAACGAAGAAGCGCTGGGCATCATCGAAGAAGCCACTGAGAAAGCCGGTTACCAGTGGGGCCAGCAGATCTTCGTCGCTCTCGACCCCGCCACGAGCGAATTGTGGAACGAAGCCGCGCAGCGCGGCAAGAAGGGCTATTGCTTCTTCAAGAGCAACCCCGAAGAAATCCTCAGCAGCGATGACATGATCGGCATCTGGGCCGACTGGTGCAGCAAGTACCCCATCCGCTCACTCGAAGATGGCCTCGCCGAAGGCGACTGGTCCGGCTGGGCCCGCCTTACCGCGAAACTCGGAGAGAAGGTGCAACTCGTCGGCGATGACCTGTTCGTGACCAACCCAAAGTTCGTGCGGCGCGGCCTTGATGAGAACTGCGCCAACGCCGTGCTCGTCAAGGTAAACCAGATCGGCACGATCAGCGAGACCTTCGATGCCGTCGGCCTGGCGATGCGCAACGGCTGGGCGGCCGTGATGAGCCATCGCAGCGGCGAGACGGAAGATGCGACCATCGCCGATCTCGCCGTCGCCACCAACTGCGGCCAGATCAAGACCGGCGCGCCGTGCCGCAGCGATCGCACCGCCAAGTACAACCAGCTCCTCCGCATCGCCGGCGAACTCGGCGACACCGCCGTGTACGGCTCCGCGACGTGGCGCCGCGGCTGATGCGCCGGGGGGGGCGCCGTACCTCGCCGGTCTTGGCGATGTGTGCGGGCGTCATTCGCGATCGGTCGTCCCAGCGGATGGTTTGCACGCCGAAGGCGTAATCGTGAGTAGCCGGGCGTGAAGCGAGTCTTCGAGCGCCACGCCCGGATGCGGTGCGCAATTCCTCTGAACTCCGAAGGAGTTCTCGTGGCGCGCGGCGCGCGGAGCGCGCCATTCATGCCGCATGATACGCGCACCCCTTCGGGGTGCGGTGCTTCGTGCCGATTGTTCCGGGGGTCGCGCTCGCTTCGCTCCCTGGACCCCCGTCTACTCACGATGAGGCCTTCGGCCTCGACGACGGGAGAAGTCGCGAGCGTTTGAAGAACGAGCGCCCGTGGATCCTTGCCCGCCGTTGCACGCCGGGCACAGCGACGCAGAGCCGACGCCATGCCACGCGCTGCTTCCTCGTTGGGCCCGGGTCGCCCGCAGTTGTGGTCGCGCTCATTTGCACCTTCGCACACAGCATCCGAAGCGGAGTGGTGTGTGGCACCCGCGAAATCGATCGCGCGGCCCGGCGATTACCTCACCGGTCAACACCCGCAGGCTTCACGCTGCCGCGCTCCTCGGCGAGCAACTGCGCGATCATGGCTTCGAGACTCGTGATGCGCTCCGTCAGCGCCCTGATCTCCGCCTGCAGGCTCTGCACGCTGCCGGGATCATTGAACCGACCCGCCACCGCCGGCCCCAGCAGCGCCTTGCCATCCTCGAATTGGATGATTCGCGTCCCGGAGCCACCAAAGGCCCAGTCCGACAGGTCGGGCGAACTGAACGTCTGGGGGTCAAACATGATCTCACCAGGGCCGCTGGGAAGACTGAAGATCGGATCGACCGCGTTCGGATCGAGCGCCTCGACCTTCGCCACTTCCACCGAAACCTCCAGCGGCCTGGTCTGCCGGATCAGTCGCAGCTGAATCGTCTCCCCCGGCTCCTTGCTGAGCACGACATCCTTGAGCGTGTTCTGGTTCACCACCTGCTCGTCGTCCACGGCGGTGATGACGTCGAACTGCAGCACGCCTGACTTGAACGCCGGCATGTCCTGCACCACGTTGCTCACCAGCAGCGCCTTCTCGGGCTCGATACCCAGATGCGCCGCCAGCGGCGCCGGCACAGGGTCGGTGTAGATGCCGATGGCCACGCGCGGCGCACCGGAGCCGCGGTACTCGAGCCACGAATTCGGCCGCACCGACGTGATCCGACCGTTCTCTCCCAGCACCACTTCAAACTGTCGCCGCCGCGCTTCGTCGATGAGCATGACCAGATTGTGCGGCTGCCAGATCACGCGATCGGCCGACAGCGCTTCGCCGTTGAGCGTGACGCGCTTGCCCTTGTCATCCACCACGATGGTGAGTTGGCCCACGGGCGGCAGGTTCGCTTCCCATCTGCCCTCGATCGGCTCGGCCGCCTCGATCTGCCGCGTGATGAAGAACTGCCGCGTGACCGATTCCTGCGGCGCCCTATCCTCGGCGGTCGGCGGGCCGCTCATCGCCGCCACAGCGGCCAGCGCCATCGCGCCAAGACCCGTACTCGCAAGAATGCTGTTCATTTCAAACCTCCAAGACCACCGGCGCCGCGCTCCCGCGCCCGCCGTTCAACTCAATACAACTGCGACGAAGAGCCGATCGGGCTGCTCACGCGCACCGCGCCCGGCCGGCCGTGCTCATCCGTGCTCAGTTCATACAGATTGTCCACCGTCGCCTTCTCGACAAACTGCCGCAGGTACGTCACCTCCGTCGCCCGCCCGTCCGCCGCCAGATGCGATTCGATCATCACCTTGGGCAGTTCGCGGATGAACCGATCCTCCGCCTTGCTCGCTTCGATGTAGCGCGCCAGCGCATCGTCAGCCGACAGCGACACGTTCTGCACCGTCGGCGGCGGGAAATTACTTCGCCCCGGCCCACTGCCGGTGATCGTCCACGCAAACACCACCGCCGCGGCCGCCGCCCAGCCCATCCAACCCGTCCAGCCGACAAAGCGGTACGGCTCGTGCTCCAGCTCATCGGCGCCGGGCGCTTCGATGAGTTCGGCCACGGCGATCTCGCGCTCGACCGCCAGCGCCAGCGCTGCGCGATCCGCATCCGCCGCCGCCAGCCGGTCCCACACCGCCCCGTCCGCCTGCGCCAGCGCCGAGAGTTGCCGGAGGTCTTCCGCCCCGGCTCGCCCGTCGATGACGCGGCTGATGAGAATGTCTTCCTGTGATTCCATGGACTCCGTCATTTCGTCTTTCCCCTTTGAGCAGCGCTACGCCAACTCAGCCTGAGACAGTGATCCAGCCGCGCGCGGCTCGGGCATCGCATCTTCGCGCTCGATCTGCTCGCGAACCATGCGCCTCGCCCTTACCAGACGCGTCTCCACCGTCGTTTCCGGCAGATCCAGCACCTCCGCCACCTGCTTCTGCGACATTCCCCGCACCGCCCGCAGTATCAGCGGCTCCCGATAAGCCGGCGGCAGGCCCTGGGCCGCTTCCATCAGCCTCCGCCCGCGTTCCAGCCGCGCCTCCCGGTCCTTCTCGGCGGCGATCACCCCCGCCTCGGTGCCCGACATCGTGTCCAGGTCCTCCACGTCACGCCGCATCCGCAGACGCACCTTTCGCTTGCGCCCGGCGGAGCGCGAAGTGTTGATCGCGATCGTCCGCAGCCATGGGCGGATCGCGTTCAGGTCGTTGAGCGTGTGCAGCGAGCGCACCATGAGCAGCGCCACATCCTGCAGCAGGTCTTCCAGATCCGCATCGCGCGGCATGTGAGCAAGAATCACCGCCGCCACCCAGCGCCGGTGCTCTCGCCACAGCGAATCCACCTCGGACGGGCTCAGTGTCGATGACAAACCGTCCGACACGTGCTCGTCGGGGGGCGTCGGATTCGAATCCATTCGCTCCATACAGACGCTCCACAGCCGCAAATCCGTCGCCCGGCCGCCGTGTCGCTGGCGGCGATCGCTTCTCGGACTATGGGAGTGTAGGGAGAATGCCCACCCGGCGCGGCTAGACCGCCTGCGCCTGCCCCTGCGGCACATCCGCCGCCGGAAGCGCCGAGCGGCCCTGCCGGTCCAGCATGATCCGCCCGCCGACGATCGTCATCACCGCCCGGCCGCGCACGTCCCAGCCTTCAAACGGCGTGTTGCGCGACTTGCCCGGGAAATCCGCCGCCTTGATCGTCCAGCGCAGCTCCGGGTCGATCACCGTCACATCCGCCGGCGAGCCGATCGTCAGCGATCCCAATCCCCGCCCCGGTCCATCCCCCGGCGCATCCAGATTGCACAGCCGCGCGGCATTGACAGTCATCAGTTCGATCAGCCGCGGCCAGCCGATCGTCTGCGTGTCGATGAGCGCCTTGATGTACAGCGCCAGCGCCGTCTCGAGCCCGACGATGCCGAACGGCGCGCGATCAAACGGCAGGGCCTTGCGCTCGGCCGTGTGCGGCGCATGATCCGTCGCCAGCACCGTGATCGTCCCGTCGGCCACGCCCTCGCGCACCGCCCGCACATCGGCCGCGCTGCGCAGCGGCGGGTTCATCTTCGCCATCGTGTTGTAGCCTTCGCACGCCTCATCCGTTAGCAGCAGGTGATGCGGCGAAGCCTCCGCGCTCACCGGCTGACCTTCCGCCCGCGCCCGCCGCACGATCTCCACCGCGCCCGCGCACGAGAGGTGCTGCACGTGGTAGCGGCAGCCGATGCTGCGATTGATCCGGATGTCGCGCTCGATGATGAGTTCTTCCGCGACGCTCGGCCAGCCGATCAGCCCCAGCCGCGTCGCCGTCGGCCCGGCGTTCATCACCGCGCCGCGCGTCAGCGTCGGCTCCTGGCAGTGCTGCATGAGCGCCAGCCCCGTCAGGCGGATCTGCGTCAGGGCCCGCCGCATCATCGCCGGCGATTCCACCACGTCGCCGTCATCGCTGAAGCCCACCGCCCCGGCCCGCGACATGAGCCGGATCTCCGCCAGTTCCTCGCCTTTGCGCCCGACCGTCACCGCGCCCACCGCAAACACCCGGCAGCGGCCGCGCAACTCCGCCTGCCGGTTGACGAACTCGACCATCACCCGGCTGTCGAGCGCCGGATTCGTATTGGGCATGCAGCACAGCGTCGTGAATCCGCCATCCACCCCCGCCGCGGTCCCCGTCGCGATCGATTCGGCATCTTCAAAGCCCGGCTCGCGCAGGTGCACGTGCGGGTCGATCAGCCCGGGAGTGACGTAGCAGCCCGAAACGTCGATGCGTTCATCATCCGCGCGCGGCGGCAGGGGGGCGCCGACATGCACAACCCGCCCCGATTCGACGACAACATCGCCCGGCCCATCCACGCCATTGGCTGGATCAATCACGTGCCCGGCGCTGAGAACAAGGCGACCCATCGGCTGCGGCTCCTCCAGTTCGCCCCCATCATAGCGGCAGCCGCGGCGAAGCGCCGAGAGAGGTGAGAGGAGACGGGAGAGCTGGAGAGCCGAACTGGCTTGCTGCCTCGGCGCCTCGATGCCTTTCCCTAATGCCAAGTGCCTAATGCCTCGCCGCGATGCCTCGATGCCTCGATGCCTCGATGCCTTTCCCTAGTGCCTAGTGCCTAGCGCCTAATGCCTAATGCCAAGTGCCTAATGCCTCTCCACTACTCGAACTCCCAAACCACCAACTGGCTGATGGCGCACTCGTTCTGGACGACAGCTTGGAAGAGGATGGTCTGGCCGCGGGCGACGAGGGGGACGGGGCGGGTGATGGAGGCAACGCCGTTGGCGTCGGCGACGGCGGTGCCGATGACCGTCGGCTGATCGAGTTGCAGGGCATTCTGCTGCAGGTCGCAGCCGGGGATGCGCGTGCCGCCGCCGTGGCGGGAGTAGAGGAAGACAACCCGCGCGCCGGGCGTCACGCCAGTCACGGTGATCGTATTGGCGACTCCCGCCGTGCCCGGCGTGGGTGTGGACAGTTCCAATGTCGGGTAGACCGGCGACATCAGAAACGCTGTGGAAGTTCCTGGATGATCGACGAAGTAGCCCGTTCCTGAGATCTGGCCCGCATCGTTGATGTCCCATGCAAACTCCGTGCGCCATCGACATTTCGCCGGCAGCAGGTCGTCGAGTTTGCGTATACCTCGTGCGGGAGCCCAGATGAAGCCGACATTGCGCATTCCCTCGCGCGTCGCCCGGCCAACGACATGGCCATGCCGATTGATCGCGTATCCAAGGGTACCGACAGTCCCTGGCGGCTTGCCGAGGTCGTACATGCGGCCGCGGAACCAGATGAATGCGAATCGACGTTCCGAGTAGAAGTCAACATCGGAGCTGCCCACGACGTAGCCTGCGTTGTTTAGGCCGCTTGCGAACGCCTGGCCAACATCTCCCGCGCGGAGCGTTCCCAGATCCGACATTTCGCCGTTGTACCAGGTCACGGCCCGCCACCCGTGGTAAGCGGCGCTCCACGCCTGTCCGACGATCAAGCCATCCTCATTGATATCCCGGGCTTCACTTCCGTTGCCTTCGAAGTCGCCCAGATCAATCATCGCGCCGTTTGTCCAGCAGAATGCTCGACGATCTCGCACGCCTGGAATCAGCTCCGACCATCCAACGACTTGCCCGTTGTTCGAGATCTCATTGGCTTCGACCCAGTCACCACCCAGTGACCCGATGTCCTCCATCTGGCCATCGCGCCAGAGAAAGCCGCGGCTGTTGAATCCAGTTCCGCCAAGCGGATTCGACCAACCAGTGACCCAGTCGTTGTCATTTACAGCAAACGCCTGGCTATCGGTGCCTCCCAACGTGCTCAGATCGATAGGTTCCGTTTCGATCCACAGCGTTGCATGAAAGACGTTCTCCGGGAGAAAGGCGCCGCCTACTACATGGCCATGCTCATTAATTCCGTAGCCGGCGCTATCTGATCCACCAAGGGACGGCAGAGCGAAGAAGGCGTACTCGGGCGGCTGCTGAGCACATACACCGCCCGCGCGGAACGCAAGCAACACTGAGCCGGCGACGAGAAACATTCGATGTCCCATGATGGAACCTCCAATCGGACTTCGATGAAAGCGCCGGCGCATGCTCTAGCACTCGCCGGCGAGAACAAGAGTCACTGACACTGAGGACATGCCGTACCATGAGGTGTGAAGTCGCTGATGAAATACTCGTCGCTCACGTCATCATGGAACTCGTCAAAACACTTCGTCAGCAATCGAGTCCGGTATTCCTCACACACCCCATTGGCGAGAAACGTCGCGGTGTCGTAGATGAAGCTCGGCTGCGGCTGCATCCAGGTCTGTCCATAGCACGCCACGGTGAAACCGGCACTACTCAGTGCCTCGAGGACCGCCGCCATGCCGAAGGACTCGTTCTGGCCGAATTGCGCCACGCGCCAACTCGTGACGAAGTCATCCCAGGACATGCCGGGAGGATCGTTGCAGCCGTTGTCCTTGTGGAACTTGCTGAATCTGAGCAAGTTGTTGGTGTACCAGTCACTGCCATTGTCAACCTTGGGCCTCCACTCCAAGGCGACTGCGAGATTCGGCGGAGTCCACGGAGGCGGGTCGAATGGGCTGATACCCTTGAGCCGATGTGCTGCCGAAACGGCGTCATCGGGATAGTCCCAGATGGTGTGCATGTCGAAGTACATCTGGCGACCATTCACCCAGTCGGATACCTCCGAAACGAGATACCGGTGTGGGTTGTCATTCTCATATCCGTCATTGACGGCCGTTTGGCTCACCGCAGCTGAGATCATGCGCAGGGGCCGACCCGCGAGAGCCGAGCCCTCCAGCGTCGCCCACATCTGCGCATCAAGCCAATCGAGAATTGTGGCGTTCGCCAGTTCATAGCAGGCCTGATTCTGTATTTGGCCGAACGAGAGAGGTTCGCCACAACTACCGCCGAGTTCTCCGGTACGGAAGTAGTACTGGCCGGCTCCACCAAAAGCCTCGTTGCCGAACTGCACCCAGTCGATGCAGCGCGCGTACTTATAGCCGAACTCCCGCAAGTCGCCGAGAATCAAGTCTCGCTGTGCTGTCGTCGTTGGCAAGAAGTCAAACTGCTCGCTCTCTGACCCTTCCAGCGTCGATCGCATCCAGACCACGATCTCACGCTGCCAGTCGTCGCCGCGGGCCCAGCGCTCGATGTCTGTACGGAAGCTACATTCATCCATCTGCGGATCGAGAATCTCGTTGAGCACGTACTCGCCTTCCGGCCAGGAGTCATTGGGCAGCGCGAGCAGGTGAAGAGCAAGGCGGACCGCCTGAGTGTGAGGGATGTCGTGGGCGGCGCTATCAGAGTACCCGGCCGCATGCAGACCGACGCGCATGCCCACGTACGTATCTTCATCCACCTCGATCGACTCAGCCCAATCGATGAGCCAGTTCCCGTTCGTGTCGTCTTCGGCGCCGGTCGCGATCTCGTACACATCTGATTCGTGGTCGTTGTCCACGTCATACGGCACGAGTTTGAAGGCCACCCAGTCGCCGCCGCTGCCGAGTTGGCCCACCCCGACGATTTCGCCGGCATCGTTGATATCGGTACAGCGCATGTTGATCATGTTGCTCGGCAGGCCGAGGCTCATCGACGTCAGGTCGATCTGCTCGCCCGTGCCGGATGCAACGCTCGTCGAAACCCAGAGATACTTGTCGCCGACGATCTCGGGGTTCGCCTGATCGTTGATCGCTTCTGGAATGAAGACTGGCGAGGCGGCCAGGCTCACGCCCGTCCACTCGTCGCCGATCTCGTCGTAGTACCAGTGGATCGTGTCACTGATCGAGTCGCTGGTGAGCAGGCCGCCGATGATCACGCCATCGTCATTGACGTCGACGGCGAAGCCGACATCCGATCCGGTGATGCCTGTGAGGTCTTCGACCTGCCATCCTCCACTGTAGTACCAGACCACCGCCTGATACCTCGAACTGGCGTCCTGGCGTTGGCCGACGGCAAGACTCCCTAACGGCGCGGTGTTGAGCGTGATGCCCACTGCGTTGGTTCCGCTGCCGTTTGGAAGCGCGGGAAGCGGAACAGGTTGATTTGCACTATCCCACCAGCCGACGGGAGTGCCGTTCACCGATGTTCCCACGACAACGCCCTGGTTGTTGATGTCCTTGGCATAGCCGTCGTTGGTGCCGATCTGTGTGAGCGTGCCGGCATAGGTGCTGGTCAGCGCGAGGAAGAATGCCTTGGGGCCGGAATTGCTGCGCGTGCCGCAGATCTCCAGTTCATCGTTGATGCCCCGCAGACCGGCGTTGTCGAGAATGATGTCACCCGAGCCGTCTTCGAGCGGTCCCTGCCAGCCGTCTGTGTACATCTCGTCGTACCAGATGTAGCCGTAGTTGTTGCTGCCGTTGTTCATCGTGGCGACGACGACCCCATCATTGTTCATGTGCACGCCCGGGTCGGGCAGAAGCGTGCAACCACTGGGCAGCGGGATGCGCACGAGCACGAACGGCTTGAAGATGGGCGCGGTCATCGAGGCAACCTCTTCCGCCGCGCTGGTCGCCGAACCGGCGGCAGCCGCGGCTTCCACCCCGACTGTCGGTGCGGCCCACCTTCCCTCTGAACTGGCCGCCGAGTTGGCGTGCCACACGGTTTCACCCGCAGCCGACAGCAGGATCGTACTGGCTCCGAGCAGCGAGATGGTCGAGAATCCACCGTGAACGCGCTTGAAAGGACGTCTCAGAGGACGCCTCCTTCGAAGAAGGCGGCGACGAATGGCCATCGACAAGACGGCGACTCCATCTATCGAAACACCGACTGAGATTGGCGGCCGTAGCCTCTGCAACGGACGGCCCCCCAGACCAATGGACGACAGCACTTCGAGACGCTGCTCCAACCTACCAGCAGACGGCCGCATCGTCGAGAGCAAAGCGATAAAGCGACACTCGATCAGGGTGGATTTCTTGCGCCGAACACGCTGTGGTTGAGTGAAAATCTGCGCACCAGCGCGCATCTCCCGCACCTTCTCGCCTTGAAATCACCGCGCGGCGAGCCACAATCGAGGCGTCGGTGGCGGACATGACGAATTGCGAACCCCGGACGTGCCGGGTACAGGGCGCCGCGAGGCGCCGGGAGATTGATTGTGAAGGTGGTGGTGACGCGAACGCTGGCTGGTGGGGGCGTCGCCAGCCGTGGGTCTTCAACCCTGTGCCGCGAGCATTTCATCGCACGCGCGGCAGACCAGATCGAGCGCGATCTCCGTCATCGGCTCGCCGCCGGTACTGATCTGCTTCTCGCGCGGGTACTCAATCTGCGCCCAGCGCGGGTCCGTCGGACCGAAGAGCGACACGATGCCCAGCCGCGGCCCCTCCGCATGGCCTGACTCCTGCGCGTCCATCGCGCTTGCCGCGGCGATGTGCCGCGTGCCGGTGTCGTTGGTCACCAGCAGTCGGGCCCGCGATGTCACATATTTCAGCGGCCCGAGCGCGATGCCGGCCTGCACGAGGTTCACCGGCTGCGATGCAGCGCTGCGGCAGATCGACTCGATCAGATCGCCTTCGCGCGGCGAGCCGTTCACGAGCACGCGCAGCCCGTGCCGCTGCGCCAGATGATCGGCCAGGCTGGCAAATCGATCAGCAGGCCAGCGCTTTTCGGCCTTGCTTGCGCCGGGATTCAATATCGCGTAGCCCGCGCGGGCCGAGACGCCGGCGCGTTCGAGGATTTCCTCTGCAGCGCGCTGCTGCTCGGGCGAAGCGCGCAGACTCATGCGCCGATCATCTGCGGCGAGCCCGAGTGTGCGGCCGATGGCGAGGTAATAGTCGATCGCGGGTATCGGCTGCTTCCATCCACCCGGCGCCGGGCTGGGCAGCGGGTGCGTGAGCATCCAGCCGCGCGCTTCGCGGTTGTAGCCGATGCGGATGGGAATGCCCGCGAGCCGGACCGTCGCAGCGAGTCGCCAACTGTTGGGCAGCAGGATGGCCGCATCGCACCGCGCCGTCGTCAGCCGCCGCCCTTCGCGCCACGGCCCGGTGGCGCCCTCGGGCCGGCCGACGATCATCTCATCGAGCAGACCGCCGCCGTCGAGCAGTTCATCGAGGCCGTGCCGCATGTAACCCACCAGCCGAAGGTGGCGCGACTGCGCATTGGTGCGCAGCGCGCGGAGCAGCGGCGTGGCCATCGTCGCATCGCCGACCCACGACGGCAGGATGATCAGCAGGCGCTCGAGAGCAGCCCAGTCGAGTGCGGCAGCGGCGCGACTCATGTGTGGGGCTCGCCCCAGAGCGTGTCCACCCCGAACTTGTGCCGGTACCAGTTCGTCGTGATCCGGCGCAGTTCCGCCGCGAAGCCGATCGCCACGATGCGCTCGGCGGCGACCGTCGCCGTCACGCTTGATTCATCTGCATCGATCTGCACAATGGCCAGCCCCTGCCGCTCGGCCAGGGCCTGCGCCGTTGCGATTACCATCGTGCGGATGTTCTCGTGCTGGAGCGGCGTGCCCTCGAGCGCTCGCAGCGTCACGCGGGTTGTCGGGGTGGTGCTCATTGCAGAGTGCGCAGCACGGCTTGAGATCATCACCGGCGGAGATTGATCGCAATGAAGACGACCACGCCGAGTTGGGCCACGATGGTGGCGCCGATCCACGGCGTGGCGACGGCGGGTTCGAGATAGATGCCCAGCAGCACCGCGAGAATCACCAGCCCCAGCGAAGTGAGCGAGCCCAGCAGCAGCGGCGGAGTGAATTCGCGCTGGCTGTGCCGCCACGAGCGCACCTCGCCCAGAAGTTCGGTCAGCAGGCGCTCCGCGTGCTCCGGCGGCGCTTCACGATGTGGTTGCGGCCGTTCGATGCCCTGCACGCGCAGCGGGATGTGGCGGAACGGATCGCGCCGCGGCGCCGCGGGCGTCGGCGAATCGGGCGTTTCTGCATCTTCCTGCGCTGGCGCGACCGGCTCGTCGGTTTCGACCGCATCTGCCGCTTGCGTCGACTCCTCGATCTGCTCAACCTCGGCTTGCGTCGCAAATGCGTCCTCGACGGCATCCGATTCGATCTCGACCGCCACGGCGGTTTCGACGTCGACTGTGGCTTGCGGGCGCGCGGCAGGCGCCGGCGCTGCGATGATGCGCTCATCGGGCCCGTGGTCGGCAGCGATGGCAGCGCCGGCCCGGCCCGTCAGCGCCTCGGCGTGGCGCGCTTCGTGCGCGACCTTGGGGGATACGACCACCGTCGGCGCCGGTGGGATGATCTGCCGCGGGCGAACGCGGTTCTGCGCGATGATCGCCGCGGCCTCTGCGAGCGAACCGGCCTGGAAGTCGGCCTTGGTATTAACGCTCGTCTTGCGCGTGATGAGAATGGTCTGGCACCCGGCGGCCCGGCCGGCCTCGATGTCGCGCTCGCCGTCGCCGACCATCCAGCACTCTTTCAGGTCGAGATCAAGGCTGCGCGCCGCCTCGAGCAGCATGCCCGGCTGCGGCTTGCGCCACGGGTGTTCTTTCGAATACTCGGCAACCGTCCCCTCCGGGTGAAACGGGCAGTAGTAGAACCGATCAATAATCGCCCCAGCCGAGTCGTGCACCATCTGCGCGATGCGCTCATGCACCGCATCGACATCGCGCTCGGTGTAGCGCCCCCGCGCCACGCCGCCCTGGTTGCTCACGACGATGATGCGATAGCCCAGCTGCCGCAGTGAGCCGATGGCGTGAGCTGCGCCGCGGATGAGCCGCACCTCATCGGGGTTTCCGAGGTCGCCGTCGTTGAGAATGATCGTGTTATCACGATCGAGGAAGATCGCCCGTTTCACGCGGCAAGTGTAGGAGCCACAGCCACTCAGGCGAAAACCACTTCACCGACGCTCCACCCGGTTAATCGGATTCGGTGGGGTTTCACCCTTCAGCACGGCGATCACATTCCGCTGCGCCATCCGCGCCATCTCGGGCCGCGCGCTGCGCGAAGCGCTGCCCACGTGCGGCATCAGGCACGTATTGCCCAGCTCGCCAAGCCCCGGCGCCAGGCGCGGCTCATCCTCGTACACATCCAGCCCCGCACCCGCAATCTTCCCCGACGCCAGCGCCTCCACCAGGGCCCGCTCGTCTACTACAGCCCCTCGTGAGGTGTTGATCAGATACGCCGTCGGCTTCATCAGCCCCAGCTCGCGCCGCCCGATCAGATGCCGCGTCTCGCGCGTCAGCGGCGTGTGCAGCGAGACGTAG
The DNA here is from genome assembly GCA_963205185.1 of Planctomycetota bacterium. Classification (GTDB taxonomy): domain Bacteria; phylum Planctomycetota; class Phycisphaerae; order Phycisphaerales; family UBA5793; genus UBA5793. The sequence goes on from CAUJHZ010000044.1 coordinate 46,682, forward strand.
TCCGCCTCGCGCAGCCCCGTCTCCAGCTCCACCCGCTGCGCGCCCAGCGGCGGCCGCTCAAACTCCTCGTGCGCCGACCTTGCCACATACAACACGCGCATGCCCCAGCCCAGCGAGCGCATCGCCGTGGCATAGCCGATGCGCCCCGCGCCGACGATGAGCAGCGTGCGCCCCTCAAAGTCGCCGCCGATGAGGTGCCTCGGGTCGTAGCCGCGCCTCGTGCTGAACTCGCCGCTGCGCACTTCGCGCTCGCCCTCGTGCAGCCGCCGCGCCACGGCAAGCATGAGCGCCCAGGCCATGTCGGCGGTCGGGGCCGTCACGGCGTCGGGTGTGTTGGTGAGCCAGATGCCGCGCCGCGTCGCCTCGGGCACATCCATGTTGTCAAAGCCCACGGCGTAGTTCGCCACCACCTTCAGATTCGGCCCCGCCGCGTCAAACAGTTCCGCGTTCACCGCTTCGTTGAACTGGCACAGCAGTCCATCCGCGCCCGCGACGCGTTCCAGCAGCTCGCCGCGATCCGGCCCGATGCCCGGTGGCGCGACCCACAGGTCCGTGATGCCCGGCTCGCGCTCGAGCAACTCCACTCCACCAGCCAGCGTTCGCGTCACCACCACCTTCACAATCCATCTCCCGGCGCCTCGCGGCGCCCTGTACCCGGCACGTCCGGGGTTCGATTTCATCATGTCCGCTACCGACGCCTCGATTGTGGCTCGCCGCCCGGTGATTTCAAGGCGAGAAGGTGCGGGAGATGCGCGCTGGTGCGCAGATTCTCACTCAACCACAGCGTGCTCGGCACGAGAAATCCACCCTGATCGAGTGTCGCTTTGGCGCTTTGTTCTCGACGATGCGGTCGTCTGCTGGTACGTTGGAGCAGCGTCTCGCAGTGCTGCCCTCCATTGCCGGCGCGGCCGCTGGTCGCAATCGTGCCGCAAGAAAGAAGGCCATGCCAGACAATCGTACCGGTCCCGTTTTCCTGCCCAACGCGCTTGCCAGTGCTGGCTTCGCAACCGCTTGTCACAGCGCGCTCCAGTTCGACTCCGGAACGGTAGACGATCCTAGTCGACACCAGGTTGAGGGCTTGCGTGCAACGCAACTGCTTGATCCTGAGACCATGACGGAACGCGATTATCTGTTCACGCCGGTTTCCGACTGGTACCTCGACCAGTACGCCGCGCCGGCGCACAAGATCCCAAACTTCGTGGTGCATCCTAGCGCCTGTGATCCTGAGCACACGTGTCCGGAGTGTCCGCAGCAGTGATGTTGAGATCTCGGTGGGAGGGCCGCGCCCTCCCACCGTTCGACTGACGAGGTGACATGATGAACCCGACCCACCGAATCTTCGTTTTGGCAGTGGTCTTGTGTGGCGATTGTGCCTTCAGCGAGGACTTCAGTTATGCGGTCTTCAACCTACCGGGACTAAACCCAGATGAACTGCATGGCGCATCGTACGCGGTCAACGAGAGAGGCTACGTTTGTGGTTCGAGTGTGTCTCTGATCGGCGCTGTTCATGGCGCGATTTGGGATCCCGCCGGTAACGTGGTTGATCTGGGTGCGATCGGAGGCAACAGCAGCGAGGCGCACGATCTAAATGACCTTGGCCAGGCAGTGGGCTGGACTGGGCGCGGCCCGGACGATGGCAGGGCGTTTCTGTGGCAAGATGGGGAGATGGTTGACCTTGGAACACTTGGTGGCCAATTCAGCTCAGCCCGAGGAGTGAACAATTCTAAGCAGATTGTCGGGAAGTCGGGGACCAGCGGTGGATCAAGCAGTGCGTTCCTATGGGAGGATGGAGAGATGCGAGCTCTGCCAGGACTCGCTGAAGGACAGTCGACTCAGGCGTATGCCATCAATGATGCCAGCCGCGTCGTCGGGTACTCGTGGCCACCGCAATCCGGTCACATCGCCGTTTACTGGGAGAACGAACAAGTATTTGAATTGCCCCGATGGATTGGACCCAGCGATGCGTTCGCCGTAAATGATCTCGGCCATATCGTCGGACAAGCCGAATACTCGGCGTCCAAATATCACGCGGCCGCTTGGGTGGACGGTCAAATCCACGACCTCCACCGCGCCAGCCTCGGGCGGGACAGTTCTGCCTGGGGTATCAACAATGTCGGCCAGGTCGTCGGGTGGCTCGGCGACGGCCGAACGCTGTTTGTCCGCCAGGCATTTCTATGGGAACAGCAGGGCGGCATGCGAACGCTCGACAGCATGGTGCCGCCTCGGTTGCGCAAGAACTGGTCTCTCACCGTGGCGCGCGACATCAACGAAGCGGGACAGATCGCCGCGTATGGCATTGAGGCCGGTCATCCCCTGATCCTCGTACCGTTCCTTGTGAGTCCGGTCCATCCGACGATGGAGATGGCGGCGCCTTCACCGGGTATCGCGGGTACGAACAATACCATCAGCATCACCGGCGCGACCCCCGGCGCGCGCGTCGTTTTTCTCTACTCCCGCCACGGCGGCGGCACCCGCATCCCCGGCTGCGACCTCCAGCAGAACGCGCTGCAATTAGATCAGCCGACGGTGATCGGTACCGCCATCGCCGACTCCAACGGCGTTGCATCAATCACCCGCAACGTCCCGCTCATCGTCCGCGGCCAGACCATCCTCTTCCAAGCCCTCGACCAGAACGAGTGCGCGATCAGCCAGTTGGTGGTGCATGAGTTTGAGTGAAAGATGCAAGGGACCAGGCACTAGGCACTTGGCAATCGGGGAAGGCATCGAGGCAGCAAGGGCGAGCTCTCCTTTCTCCTTTCTCCTTTCTCTTCTCACTCTTCTCGGCGCTGCGCCGCCACCTCTCTCGGCGCTTCACCGTGGTGCGATCGCTTCGCGGCGCATCTGGTCGATGGCGGCGCGGGCCCGGGATTCGTCGTTGAGGCGCTGGGGGGCGTCGATGCGGATGATGCCGGCTTTGGCGCGGATGTCGATGCCGCTCGGATCGACGCCCACAAGCACGGCCTCGTCGATCTCGACGCCGTTGAAGTGGCGGCTCATGGCCATGAGATCGGCGCGATGCTCCGTGTTCATCCAGCGGCACAGGGCCGGCTCGACTTGCGCGAGGGGATTGGGCTCCATGAGATCCTCACCGTCGAACACCTGGCCGCGCCACTTGGCTGCGTCGATGTTCATGCGGTAGAAGGCGATGTCGGTCGGCTTGCCGTGGTAGATGCGCCAGCGATCGGCCTCGTGGCTTTCGCTCTCGACGGCCTCGACGGTGGCGAGCAGTTCGAGCACATCGGGCACATCGGAGGGGATGAAGAGGACGGTGGAGTCGGCGGTGAGGATGTCAGCGCTGCCGCAGATGATCGGCTCGCCGCGCGGACCGAGGACGTAGCGCACGCCCGAGTAGAAGCCGTCGCGGTCGAGCGTGGCGACGGTGTGGCGGCGGAGGAAGTCGCGCGCATCTGAGGCGGTGCAGGTTGGTTCTTCGCCGGCGGTCATGATCGATTGTGGCTCGCCGGGCGGTCATATCAAGCCTGGCGCTGCGGGAGATGCCCGGGCGACCTGCTCGGGCTGCGCCGTCAGCGATGCAGCGCTATGCTCGTTCGAGGAGCGCGTAGTGACGACGGTGACGATTCTTTTGTTTGCTGCCGCCGCGGATGCCGTGGGCGTGTCGCGGCTGGAGATGGAAGTGCGCGCGGACTGTTCGGCGGGCGAACTGCTGGCGCTGCTGGGGGCGGCGCATCCGGCGGCGCGGCCGCTGCTGGAGCGCGTGGCGGTGGCGGTGAACGAGCGGTACGCGCCGCTGTCGGCGCGCCTCGCTGCGGGCGATACGGTGGCGATCATCCCGCCGGTGAGCGGCGGCTGAGCGGCCGAGGCATGGGCATGATGGCGGGACGCGGCGGGAAGATCACGATGTATTACGATGGCCGGTGCGGCGTGTGCCGGGCCGGCGTGAAGCGGCTTGGGCGGCTGGACTGGCTCGGGGCGCTCGAGCCGGTTGATTACACGTCGCTGGCGCCGGCGGAGAGACCGGTAGAGGAATCGGTTTTCATGCGCGGCATGCCGCTGCGCACGCGCGACGGGCGGCTGCTCGTGGGTTTTCCGGCGATCCGGCATGCGTTTATTCACACGCCGATGGGCTGGCTGCTGGGCTGGCTGCTCTATGTGCCGGGGATCAGCCACCTTGGCCGGCTGGGGTACGATGCATTTGCGCGGCGGCGGCCGCGCGATGCGGCAGAGCCGGCGTGCCGGGTGGATTGATTCGATCGACTATTTGGATCGGGGCTTCGGCGCGATCAATCGCGATCGCGGCACTTCCATGCGATGGAGATGCCGGTCTCGGTGCGCTCGGGCGTGGGCTGGGAGACGCGCCAGCGGATCTCGGAGACGGCCGAAAGCAGTTCGCGCCAGCCGAAGAGTTCGGCCAAGAAGGCATGCTCGGCGCCGGCGCTGACGGCGGGCCACTGCGCGATGAGCGCGGCGACGCGGCCGCCGAAGATCACGCCGCGCGCCTGCGTCTGCGAAGCGGTGCGGCAAGGGGGATCGACGTCGCGCAGTTTGGAGGCGATGCGGCGCTGGCACTGTTCGTCGGTGGAAGCGACCCACCACGAGCGGTCTTTTCCATCTACGCTCGACCAGACGACGCGCTCGGGCCACGCGCCGCTGAGGCCGAGTGTGTTCATGGGCAGACCGGCGCCGCGCCACTCAGCGGTGCGCAGATCTTCGGGATCGGTGCCCGTGAACGAGACGGCGGGAGGCTGCTCGTCTTTGTCTTTTCCATCGCGACGGAACCTGGAGAGACGGGCCGTGGCGTGGCCCATGAACTCGTCGAGTTCGCCGACGGCCTGGGCGGGCTGGCGCATCTCGATGCCGACGGTCATGGCGGGTACGCCGGTGGCGCCGGCCGCGGTGGCGTCGGGTGAATCGATGACGGTGAACATGGTCGGGCCGAGGTGCTCGAGCATCTCGGGCTGGGCGAGCGCGATGGGCACGAGCGCGATCAGCGCCGGGCCGGCGCGGCGATCGCAAGGCGGATCGCCGGGCTCGGGTGTGCGCTCGATGCTGACGTAGAGCGCGTGTTCGGCGAGCGTGCCGAGCAGGCCGAGGTTGATGGCGTCGTCGGGCTGGCGGTCGATGTCGCGCGGCTCGTGGACGGAGGCGAAGTTGAGATACATGCGGTCGCGGCGCATCTTGGCGGCGCCCGCTTTCCACTGGCCTTCGCCTGAGCCGCGCACGAACATACCAAAGTCGCCCGGGCCGACGGCGCGGGCGTCGCGGAATTCATCGTCGTCGGCGAGCGACGGTCCGGCGGGCATGCCGAGCATGGCCTTGAGCAGGGCTTCGCCGTCGGAGGCGGTGAGGTAGAACCGGCCGTCGCTGTAGGCGAAGCGCAGGGCGCCGTTTTCCGCGGCGTAGAGCGGCGTGTCGTTGACGAATTCGCGCACGCGACCGCCGAGCATCTTGAGCAGATCGCGCGCGAAGGGTTCGTCGACGTGCGCCATCATGACCCATCGGCTGAAGTCGGGCCCTTTGCCGCGACCCGCGTGCGCCTCGGGCTGCTGATCGGTCACGAGCGTGACGCGCTTGCTGACGAGCATGTCGAAGAGTTGGTCGGGCTGCACGCCGGTGGCGGCGGCGAGGTCTTTCCACGACCTGCCGCTCTGGCCGCTTTCATAGAACGCCTTGAGGCCCGGTGCGAGCGAAGAGTTCATGAGTTCGGCGAGGCTCTCGCCGGCGTCGACAAAGCAGTAGTACTGGGTGATGGTGGCGGGCAGGTAGCGGGCGTCTTCAAAGGGGTCTGGGAATGCCTCGCCGCCGCGCACCGGAACGGGCAGCCACGCGGCGATCAATAGCACCGCCGCCAGAGCGAGCGCGCGAGACCGGATTGGGCGCACAGCGGGCACGACTCAGACTATCCCCAGATCCTTGTAGATCGCCTTGAGGGTTTCGATGTCGATCTCTTCGTCGATCAGCCCGTCATCGGTGATGGCAGGCGAGGGCTCGATTCCGGCTCGCCTGACTGCGGGCCGGCGCGGCTGCGGCGGTTGGCGCAAGGGGGCATCCTGCCGAGCAGACTCGGGCTGGCTGACCTGCACCGGGGCCGGCTGGCTTTCGGCGAGCGTGGAGCCCACCTCGAGCATGACGCCGCGCACGCGATCGAATGGGTCGAGTTGAATCGGCAGCGATTCGATGACGCGCTCGAACTGGCGGGCGGTTTCGACGCGCTCGGCGGCGGCGGGGCGGAACCCGGTGGAGCGGGCCCACATGCCGATAACGAACGCAAACATCAGCACTGCCGCGCTGGCAAGCCGGCGGGTGAAGATGGTAAAGCGGTGGCGGCGGCGGTCGAAGTGGTTTGGATCGACACCGAGGCGGTCGAGGATGCGCATCGTCTGATCGGGCGCGGGCGCTGCGGCGCGGACCTCGTCGATCCACTCCCGGTCGCGCGCGAGATCGTCAAGCACCGAAGCATCGCGCAGGACTTCATCGAGCATGGAGCGTGCAGGCTTGCCCGAACCGCGCGCATCGAAGTAGGCGTCGATGCGCTGCGACTCTGTATCGCGTCGATCGGCATCGCGAGGATGGAGATGATCGTCAGCGCTCATGTCGCATCCGCCGTTTCAAATGATGCAGTCTCGGGCGTCGGCGTCTCGGGCAGCGCCTGGGGCTCGTAGAGTTCGGCCTGCTCGATGGCTTCGCGCATCTTTCTGCGAGCGCGATGGAGATGGCTCTTGATCGTTCCCTCGGGCATGCTCAGGTAGAGCGAGATGTCGGCAATCGACCACTCCTGCTGGTGGAAGAGCAGCACGATCTCGCGCTGCGCATCGCCGAGGCTGGCCAGGCCGTGCGCCACGGCGCGGCGGGCGGTGGTGCGCGTCTCGACGCCGACGGCGTCGGCCACCGGCGAATCATCATCGCTGCGCCATCCGTTCACAATCTCTGATTCGGCAATCGGGTGAAACTTCTGAACCCAGTTCACGTACAGCCGCTTGGCGATCGTGAACAACCAGGTCGAGAAGCGATACTTTGGGTCGAAGCGGTCGAGGTTCTTGAGCACGCGCACGAACGCTTCCTGCACGACGTCTTCGGCGACTTCGGGCCGGCCCGACATGCGCAGCATGAACGCGTAGAGCGACTCCTGGTGCGCGCGAATGAGCGAGCTGATGGCTTCGGCGTCACCGGTCTTGGCCCGTTTGATGAGTTGCTGCTCTTGAGCGCGTAGCATGCCGAGCCTCTGAAAGGAGTCAACGATCCTGATACCGCAGCCTCGCGTGGACGTTGCGGTCCTCTTGAGGATACCCGATGACCGGGCGTCTGTGCAAGTGCAATCGCGGGTAAAACCGGTTGTCGCATGCCGTCAGTTGCACGGTCCGGTCGAATTTTCACCATGCCCACCGACCCGCCACATCCCCGTTCGAGGCTGACCATCGAGGTTTCCGCATCGGGGTTGTTCCGCGGGATCAATCGGCGCCGACTGGCGGCGCAAACGCGGCAGATCACCCGGCTGTTGGGGCTGCGCTCGGGCGACCTGTCGATCCACCTGGCGGATGATGCGGAAATGGGCGGTCTGCACGAGCAGCACAAGGGCCTGGCCGGCTCGACGGATGTGCTGACGTTTCACTTCAGCCAGACCGCAACGGATCCGAAGCACCTGGAAGCCGAGATCATCATCGGGGCCGAAGTCGCGCAGCGCGAGGCCCGGCGGCGCGGGCGGCAAGCCGGTGTCGAGGCGTTGCTCTACGTCGTCCACGGGCTGCTGCACTGCCTCGGCTATGACGATCATGAACCTGCCCAGGCCCGCAGAATGCACCGGCGCGAGGATGAACTTCTGTCAGCGATCGGGCTGGGCTCGGTGTTCCACGACGAGGCCTAACGGATTGGCCGACGGCGACTATGATGCAGTGCCGGCGACGCCCCGCCGTGGGTCGATGGGGCTTCGCCCGGACGCAGCGCGAGCCGATCACGCGGCCGCGCGGCCGGCCGATCGATTGACTCGTGAACGAGGTCCGCACTTCGGTGTCCGATCCCTGGATATGGCTGGCGCTCGTCTCCGCCCTTGGAGGCGGGTATCTGTCCGCCCTGCAACTCTCGCTGGAAGACTTCACGCGCGGCGAACTCGAAAGCCGGCTTGGCAACGGGAAGAGCCAGGCCCGCGTCAACTGGCTCATGGAGCATCTGGATGATCTGATCCTGGCCGTCGCCATCTGGCGCCGTGCTTCGGCGGTCGCCCTGCTGGCGGCGGTGCTGGCCGCGTTCGCGCTGGGCAGCGCGCAGCCGACGTGGGCCATCCTCGGCTGGTCGTTTGCGGTGTTCATCTGGATCTGGCTGACGCACATCGGGCTCGCCTGGGCCATCTCGGATCACGTCGCCGCGCCGGTCGTGGCCGGCTCGCTGCGCGTGCTGCCGCTGCTTTATTTCCTGATGATCCCGCTCATCGCGCCGCTGAACTGGCTCAACGAAGTCGTGCGCCGGCTGGTGGGTGCGGAGATGCGCGATGACCTTGAAGATGAATTGCGCCAGGTCATGGAAGAAGGCGAGCGCGAAGGACACATCAGCGGCGCCGAAAAGGAGATGATCGAAGCAATCGTCGATTTCCGCACGTGCACGGTTGGCGAGATCATGACGCCGCGCATCGACGTGGACGGCCTGGAACTGACCGACGACCTGCAGGCGGTCAAGCAGAAGGTGATCGACGACGGCCACTCGCGCTTCCCGGTGTACATCGACAGCCTCGATCACATCGTGGGCATTCTCTACGCCAAGGACCTGCTGCCGTTCGTCGGCGAAGACTCGGGGGACTTCCGCCTCAAGCCGCTGCTGCGGCAGGCGATCCTCGTGCCCGAGTCGCGGCGCATCAGCGATCTGCTCGTCGAGTTCCGCAATCAGCAGGTGCACATGGCGATCGTGCTCGACGAGTACGGCGGCACGGCGGGGCTCGTCACCATCGAGGACATCGTCGAAGAAATCGTCGGCGAGATCCGCGATGAACACGATGTGGATGATCTCCCCGAACCCGAGGTCACGACCAACGGCGACGGGACCGCCGACGTGGACGGCCGCGTGCGCGTGAGCGATCTCAACGACGAACTCTCGTTGAATCTCCCCGAGGATGAAGACTACGACACCGTGGCGGGGTGGGTGTTTGCTAATCTCGGCCGCATCCCGGCCGAGGGGGAAGTGTTCCGCATCGGCTCGATCGAAGTGACGGTGCTCGACGTGGAGCGGACGAGGCTGCGGCGCATCCGTCTGAGGGTGCTTCGGGATGAAGAGTCGCCGGTGGCGGCGGATACGGGTGGGGCGAAATGAGTGCAGCGACGGTCAATCGCCCCGACGCGCCGATCCCGGAACGGCGTCGGCGAGAGGCGAGAGACTGAATCGCATCCACCGATCAGGGTGGTTTCCTCTACCCGGCACACCGCAGTTCGGGTATGCTCAGTCCTGGAGCGTGCGCATCGCTCTGGCCTCCGCGACGACTCACCGATGCGCCATTCTCTTCTGTTTCGGCCGTTGCGTCGCCCTGTCCTGTCCCCATCGCTGATGCTCGAATGGAGAGTGAACTGTGACCACGCGCCGCCGCACCCGCATCGTCAGATCATGTGCTGTCGTACTGTGCATCGCCCTTTCATCGCTGAGCGCTCACGCTCAGATTTCCGGGAGCGCGCATGACTTCTCCGGCAAGGGCTGGGCCGATGCGCAGATCTGCAAGCCCTGTCATACTCCGCACAACGCCTTGCGGGTCGAAGTGAACGGCTACTTGGCCGGTCGCCTCTGGAACCATTCTCTTTCCGCCTCGAGCCAGGTTTATTCAACTCTGGCCGGAGACCTGACGCGGGATGATGCGCTAGACGTATACAGTCTGCTGTGCATGGGCTGCCACGACGGCACGGTGGCGCTGGATTCCTATGGCGGGCGTGCGGGCTCCATGTTTGTTGGAATTAACAACGTCGCGGCGCCGGACCCCATTGGCGGACTTATCGGCATCGACTTGACGGATGACCATCCCGTCGGCGCCGGAGGCGTCTGGCCCGATCCTGAAGTCACCTATCTCCGACCCCGCAGCACCTGGGAGAATCAGACTTTCGGGGGCTCGCGCATGGGTGGGCTTCGACCGATGTCGATAAATGGCGAGGAACGGCTGGTCGTGAGTTGCGCCACCTGCCATGAGCCGCACGGCCGCGGAAACTACCAGGGCATGCTTCGAATCGACAATGCAGGCAGCCAGATGTGCCTCGTATGTCACGTGAAATAGCCCTCCGGTAGGCGCGCTCGCACGAGCCGGCCCGAGCATGCAGATGTTGAATCTGTACCGAGGATCGTTTTTCACCCTGCGCCAACAGGAGGCGCCGAAGCGAAACACGCACCAGAGCAGCCTCCCCAGGCGCAGGCAGCGTGGATGTCACCCTCCTCCGAACTGTGCAGATTCTCCTCCAAGTGCCGCTTTTCTCGTTGTGTCGCCCGCGAAATGGTGGTAATCTGACAGCGTTCGAATGGAAGATCGATGACGCGAACCTGTTCACCGATCTGCGCGGCGACATTGAGGAGGACCCGCGCCGGCACCGCCACCGCCAATGCAAACGGCATCGCCACGCTCACGCGCTTGATCCCCGGCAACGCCTCCAACCTCGGCGAGGTGCTCATCCAAGCCGTCGATGCCGACAACTGCCAGATCAGCCAACTTGTCGTGCATCAGTTCGAATGAAGTCGAGAGACGGTTCTGGCGCCGTGACTCGTTTCCGATTGGACTCAGACGACGCCCTGTTCGAGCATGGCGCGGCCGACCTTGAGCAGCGCCGCCACATTCGCGCCGAGCATGTAATTGCCTGGCTGGCCGTATTCGGCGGCGGTGCGGGCGCAGGCGGCGTGGATGTCGTGCATGATGCGGCGCAGTTCCTGATCGATGGTTTCGCGCGACCAGGCCTGGCGCTGGCTGTTCTGGGCCATCTCAAGGCCCGAGGTGGCGACTCCGCCTGCGTTTGACGCCTTCGCCGGGGCGAGCAGCACGCCATGGTCCAGGAGATGGGCAACGCCTTCGTTGACGATGGGCATGTTTGAGCCTTCGCCGATGAACTTCACGCCGTTTTTCACGAGACGCTTGGCGTCTTCGAAACTGATTTCGTTCTGCGTGGCGCAGGGGAAGGCGCCGTCGGCCTTGATCGACCAGAGCGGATTGGTCTTGCCGTTCACGGCGGTGAACGTCGCGCCGCGGAAATGCTCGGCGTACTGGGAGATGCGGCCGCGGCGGACGTTCTTGAGTTCAAGGATCCACTCGAGCTTCTCGGCGTTGATTCCTTCGGGATCGTGAATGAAGCCGCCTGAGTCGGACATGGCCACGACCCTGGCGTGTTCGTGGATGAGCTTCTGCACGGCGTACTGCGCGACGTTGCCGGACCCGGAGACGATGCAGGTCTTGCCCGCCAGCGAGTCGCCTTTGGTCGCGAGCATTTCGTGCGCGAAGTAGACGAGGCCGTAGCCCGTGGCTTCGGTCCGGATTTCGCTGCCGCCCCAGAGCAGGCCCTTGCCGGTAAGCGCGCCGGTGAACTCGTTGCGCAGCCGCTTGTACTGGCCGAACATGTAGCCGATCTCGCGGGCGCCCACGCCGATGTCACCGGCGGGCACATCGGTCGATTCGCCGATGTGGCGCGCCAGTTCAGTCATGAAACTCTGGCAGAAGCGCATGACTTCGTTGTCGCTCTTGCCCTTGGGGTCGAAGTCGGAGCCGCCCTTGCCGCCGCCGAGACTCAGGCCGGTGAGCGCGTTTTTGAAGATCTGCTCGAAGCCGAGGAACTTGAGAATGCTCTGGTTGACGCTCGGGTGGAAGCGCAGGCCGCCCTTGTACGGGCCCAGGGCGCTGTTGAATTCGACGCGGTAGCCGCGGTTCACCTGCACCCGATTGCGATCGTCGAGCCAGGGCACGCGAAACGAGATGATGCGCTCGGGTTCGAGCAGGCGCTCGAGTATGCGGCCCTGCTCGAATTCGGGATGGCGCTTGATCGCGGGTCCGATGGTCTCGAAGACCTCGTCCACCGCCTGCAGGAACTCCGGCTCGGTGGGGTTTCGGCGATGCGCCTCTTCAAGCGCGCGGGCGACATAGGCATGTTCGGCCATGTTCACTCCTTCTCGAGGTTCAGCTCGCCAGGCGCCACCCATGTCGGGCGGGAAAGGCGAGTATACGGGAAAAACCTGAGAGGAGGCAAAGTCCCCGGTCTTGTTGGAGCGGCGGCTGGCAGGCTCTCGAGAAAAAAAGACCTCACCTCCGCGGGGAGGTGAGGCCCTTGATCTCAGGAGATCAGATGATCACTAGCAGTTGGACTGCTTACGGAATCTGTCCGACGGTGCTGGCCTCGCAGGGGCTGGCGATGGTGACCAGCTGGAGGTAGCCGCCGCACGCGGCGTTGTTGGCATTGCCATTCACGCTGCCCGTGCCGCTGCCGGTGGGAACCGTATTGACCAGGCGGATGTTCTGGGTGCCCAGGCCGAGTTGCGTGCCCTGGCAGGGACCGCTGGGAACGACGAACGAACCGGTGTTGCCGGCAAAGACGATGCCCTGCTGCTTGTTGGGCTGGGCGCCATCCCAGGCGACGTTGACGGTGCCGGGGCAGGTGCCGGTGACGGTGCAGGTGTATCCGCCGCCGCCCTGGCCGAGGCCGGTGAGCGACATGTCGTCGTAGTAGGTGGAGGTGCCGAGGGTGTAGAGATCGACGTTGGCGATCTCAATGGCGCCGCCGCGAATGAAGAGCTGACCCGTTGACACTTCGACGTTGTTGTAGTACGTCGTGATGGTGTCGTTGTCGACGTCGAGTTCGCAGCGGATTTCCGCCCACTGATCAAACGCGATGGACGGGAAGTTGGTCTCGGTGCGGAAGTCGTCGGCCACAGTGCCGGGGCCGCCGCCTGCGTCGCCTTCGAAGTCAAACTGCAGTTCGATGCACCACTGGTAGGGGCCGCCGTGGGCATATTCGTTCTGCACGATGAAGTAGGTGTCAGAGACGAACTGGGAGACGGGGATGTAGACCCACGCCGTGAAGGTGCCGGCGCCGGAGGTCAGGCCCGTGAAGGGATGGACGGCGTCGTCGGCGCCTTCGCTCAGGATCGATTTGGTGCCGCCGTGCGCATGCGCAGTGCTGCACGAGCCGCAGACAGACTGAGTGTCATCCCAGCCGGTCCAGCCGCCCACGTTGTACAGCACCTGTCCGTCGGTGTAGGACTCGAAGTCATCGCTCCAGTCCTGCGCGAAGGCAGCGCTGCCCAGGGACATCGCCGCGGCGAGCCCGAATCCGGTGAGTTTGCTCTTCATAAAATCCGCTCCTTTTCAAATGGGACAGAACACTTTGAGGCGTCCAGCCAACTCCGGCTGGAATCGCCCCGCGATTGATGCCGCCCGCCGAACTGACGAGCAAAAAGCACCGCCGCCATCCCGAACTCCCGCAGGATGGTGGATTTCACTTCTCGAAACGGAACTTTGCTCCGACCCCCGTGCGGAACCCCTCTCCGTCCTGCAATCAAGATACCCGATTCCCACCGGAAAGCGAAGCGCAATTCCTGAAAACACAAGAAGATCAGGGCAGAATTCCGGTTTTCCGGCTTCAGCGGGCCCGACGGGCGGGGCGGACAAGGCCATTGACCGCCCACTTCGGAGTAGGTTCGCAATCTGTATGGTGTGAAGATAGCAAGGTTAAGCCTTTTTCATTGGAAAAAAAACATTCTGCCTGGCTAACGCGTTGCATCTGGCGCTTTTCCCTGTACACTGTAACGGAGAATGATCGGTATCCTGCGGGTGCCGGTCTGATGCCGCCGTACGCGGCGGACTCAACTGCGAACGGGCAGTTTGACGGGCTGGTGAGTGGACGATTCGAAACAGGGTCGTCAGCGAATCTCCGGCTCCGCTGAGTGGGATGAGAGTGGTGATTGAGGATTGAGAGAGAAAAGGAGAGGGGGAGCAGAGGAGCAATCGCGTCGCTTCTGACGCGGCACCGACTCTGGCGCTGAGCCGCGGGCTTGCGCGGAGTTCGCAGACGGTTGCTTCTTCCGGCGTGCCCGGCCCCCACGCTTCGACTGATGTAGTACACCGCACGGTTTCAAACTCGGGACGGCGCGTTGCCGTCTGTGAGTCGTTTGTGTTCTTTCCTAACGGAGAAAAGAAGAAATGGCAAAGTCAACGAAGTTCTTCCTTGGTGCAGCAGCGATGGCCCTCTCGGCTTCCGCTGCGGCAAACGCTCAGATCGCTTCGGTCGCCCCGTCGACCAGCGGTCAGAACAGCATCATCGCTCAGGATGAGTACATGTGGGACGACGGCAGCACCGAGAACCTTCTCGGCTGGACGGCCGGCGGCACCATGGCCTGGATTCAGTGGTTCGACGCCGCCGGCGGCAGCGACACCATCAGCGAAATCCGCATCATCAACGGCTCGGCGCTGTATCCGGGTTACGGCAACGGCAACGGTTCGCCCGTTTCCGTCGGCATCTGGAGCGATCCCAACGGCGACGGCGAGCCCAGTGACTCCGTCCTGCTCACCAGCGTAAACACCACCGTCCAGAACATCGACACGGACACCTACCAGACCGTCGCCATCCCCGGCGGCCAGGCGGTGAATGGTCGGTTCTTCATCGGTGCCTGGATTGCCCACAACGCCGGTCAGTTCGTCGCTCCGATGGACCAGAACTCGGGCAACATCATCGCCGGTCGCGCCTACGTGTTCGGCAACTACAACGGCTACGGCGGTTCGTTCAATCCCAACATGCCCGGCGACACGCTCAACAACATCCTCTATGAGATGACGAGCATCGGCTTCCCGACCAACTTCTGCGTCCGCGCTTCCAGCGGCGGCGGCGGCGGCTACAGCCTCACCGTCAGCGGCAACTGCCCCGGCACCGTCAACGTCGCCTGGGCCGGCGCTCAGCCCAACAAGCAGCAGGGCATCGTCTTCGCCGCCAACACCGGCAGCTACACGATCCCCGGCGGCCCCTGCGCCGGCACGCAGCTCGGTCTGGGCACCCAGCAGCTCCGCCTCGTCAACACGGTTCCCACCGGCAACGGTTCGGGCAACGTGAACGGCAACGCGAGCAGCGGCGCTTGCGGTGGCTACCTCCAGCTGGTCACCATTTCGAGCCCCTGCGAAACCAGCAACGTGGATCAGATCCCGTAATCCGGTTTCCCGGATCGCTTGAAATCGATCTCTCCTGAGATCACCCGCCTCACCCCCGCAAGGGGGTGAGGTTCTTTTTCTGGCCGCTGAGTTGAAAAAACGCTCTGCGCCTTGGCATTTGATTGCCCGGGCGGGCGTTCTTCTGCGAGTGCAATGGTGCAGCCGGATGTTCTCGCCCGTCGCAGCGCTCTTCACCATGCCGCTTCCTGCGTTGTGCAGGATCGCAGCCCAGTTCCATCCCCCGGCGCAACAGCACCTCGGAATCGAGGAAGGAGTTGAACATGAAGTACTCTTGGATCATTGCCGCAGCACTGCTTCTCGTCGGCCGCTCGGCGCTCGCCCAGTGCAACGATTACCAGCTGTCGATCACCGGCACCTGCCCCGGCACGGTGACCGTGTTCTGGGGCGGCGCGCCGCCGGCCAGCACCCAGGCGCTGATCATCGGCAACACGCTCGGCTCGTTCACCATTCCGCCTGGGGCGTGCTTCGGCACCGTCATCTGCATCCAGGGCTCGGTCGGCATGGTGGGCACGCCCTTCTCGACCGGCACGGCGGGCGTGGGATCGATCAGCGGCACCGCCTCGGCCGGCGCGTGCGGCCGCTACCTCATCGCCGTCACCAACTTCGGCTCGCCGTGCCAGGTGAGCAATCCCGTACAGATTCCATAGCCTCCGGCCGCGCCAACGCAACGCACCCAACTCGCCCAGCGGCCCTGACCCTCGCACGGGAATCAGGGCCGCTGTGCTGCGCGCGTTGCAGGCCGCGGCGCGTTGCTCAGGCACATGAAAGCGTCACGTTCAGGAGTCACTCGTCAGCCGCCGTCTTGCGCGCTGGTGCGCAGATTCTCACTCAACCACAGCGTGTTCGGCACGAGAAATCCACCCTGATCGAGTGTCGCTTTATCGCTTTGTTCTCGACGATGCGGTCGTCTGCTGGTAGGTTGGAGCAGCGTCTCGCAGTGCTGTCGTCCATTGCCGGCGCGACTGGTGGTCGCAATCGTGCCGCAAGAGAGAAGGCCATGCCAAACAATCGTACCAGTCCCGTTTTCCTGCCCAACGCGCTTGCCAGTGCTGGCTTCGCAACCGCTTGTCACAGCGCGCTCCAGTTCGACTCCGGAACGGTGGACGATCCTAGTCGACACCAGGTTGAGGGCTTGCGTGCGACGCAACTGATCGATCCTGAGAACATGACGGGGCGCCAGTATCTGTTCACTCCAGTCTCCGACTGGTACCTCGACCAGTACGCCGCGCCGGCGCACAAGATCGCTAACTTCGTCGTGCATCCGAACGCGTGCGATCCCGAGCACACCTGTCCGGAGTGTCCGCAGCAGTGATTTGGCCGCAGGTGGGCGGAGCGCCTCTCCGCCCACCACTTCATTTGGAGATGCCATACATGCCACGCATCGCTACATTGCCTTTGTGCTTGACCGGCGTAATGACCATCTTCGGACCCGCCGGTGCCGGCGCCCAGCAGTACCCATATGCGGTTTTCGATCTGCAGGTCCTCAACCCGGAGGCCCCGCACTCGGCCACTCGGGCAATTGCTCAAAACGGGTGCGTCGTTGGCGGCTCCGACACCGGCCCCGAGTTGCACGCAGTCTTGTGGCCGGCGTTCGGCGGTGCGGTAGATCTCGGCACGCTTTCCGGCGATGACTCCGAGGCGCGAGGCGTGAACGGCGCTGTGGATATCGTTGGGTCGAGTGGAGACACATTCGGGCCACGTCGCGCATTCCTCTATCGCGACGGTCACATGATCGACCTCGGCACTCTTGGAGGCGTCGTCAGCGTCGCGAATGACATCAACGAATCCAGTCAGATCGTCGGGTACTCAACGACCGAGGTCACAACTTTGGCCTTCGTCTGGGAAGGTGGGGCCATGCGGGCCCTCCGTGGACTCGACGAGAGTCAGTCAACGCAGGCGTTTGCCATCAATAATGCCGGCCGTGTTGTCGGGTACTCGTGGCCACCGCAATCCGGTCACATCGCCGTTTACTGGGAGAACGAACAGATTGTTGAATTGCCGCGATGGATCGGTCCCAGTGACGCGTTCGCCGTGAATGACCTTGGCCACATCGTTGGGCAAGCCGAATACTCGGCGTCCAAGTATCACGCGGCCGCGTGGGTGGACGGCCAGATCTACGACCTCCACCGCGCCAGCCTCGGGCGCGACAGTTCCGCCTGGGGCATCAATAATGTCGGCCAGGTCGTCGGGTGGCTCGGTGACGGTCGCACGTTGTTCGTTCGCCAGGCATTTCTCTGGGAACAGCAAGGCGGCATGCGAACGCTCGACAGCTTGGCGCCACCTCGCTTGCGGAAGAACTGGTCGATCACCATGGCGCACGACATCAACGATGCGGGACAGATCGCCGCGTATGGCGTCGAGGCTGGTCATCCCCTGATCCTCGTGCCGTTCCTTGTGAGTCCAGTCAATCCGACGATGGAGATGGCGGCGCCATCACCGGGTGTCGCGGGCACGAGCAACACCATCAGTATCACCGGCGCGACCCCCGGCGCGCGCGTCGTTTTTCTCTACTCCCGCCGCGGCGGTGGCACGCGCATCCCCGGTTGCGACTTGCAGCAGAACGCGCTGCAACTCGATCAGCCGACGGTGATTGGCAGCGCCATCGCCGACGCCAACGGCGTGGCCACCATCACCCGCAACGTCCCCCTCATCGCCCGCGGCCAGACCATCCTCTTCCAGGCCGTGGTGCAGAACGAGTGCGCCATCAGTCAGTTGGTGGTGCATGAGTTTGAGTGAAAGATGCAAGGGACCAGGCACTTGGCTCGAGGCACTAGGCACTAGGCATTAGGCATTAGGGAAAGGCATCGAGGCATCAAGGCATCGCGGAGAAGCATCAGGCACTTGGCACTTGGCAATGGGGAGGGCAGCGAGGCAGCAAGGGCGAGGTCTC
Source organism: Planctomycetota bacterium (assembly GCA_963205185.1). Classification (GTDB taxonomy): domain Bacteria; phylum Planctomycetota; class Phycisphaerae; order Phycisphaerales; family UBA5793; genus UBA5793. The sequence continues at coordinate 64,681 of CAUJHZ010000044.1, forward strand.
CGTTCTCCTTTCTCTTCTCACCTCTCTCGGCGCTGCGCCGCCGCCAATCTCGGCGCTGCGCCGCCGCCAATCTCGGCGCTTCGCCGTGTTACTTCAGCGTGCTGAGGTATTCGATGAGGTCGCGGATCTGGCGGCGGGTGAGGTGGGGGGCGACGGGGAGCATGGCCGAGGGTGGATCGAAGCCTTCGGCGAGCATCGCGTTGGGGTCGAGCAGCGATTGAAGCAGTTGCGCGCGTGTGAGGCGCGAGGCGACGCCGGCGAGATCGGGCCCGGCTTCGCCGCCCTGGCCATTGATGGCGTGGCAGCGCATGCACGACACGGCCGAACCGCCCGTGAACACTTCGCGGCCGGCGTCGGCACTGCCGCCCTGCAGCAGAGCCTGGGGCATTGGGCCCGAGAGATCGACGTCGGGCGGCGCTGCGATGTCGTCGAACCGGTGTGCCGCGAGTTGCGGCGCTTTGCTGGCGGCGGCGGCTTCGATGACTTCCAGTTGCAGTTCGGCGGGCAGCGTCCCTGACTGCAGGCGCTTGGCCAGGCCGACCAGCGCGCTCAGCGCATCGGGGTGGTCCATCGCGGTCAGCCCGCGAATCGCCGCCTGCTGTTCGATGATGCTCGCATGATCAAGCGCTTCGATGAAGGCGACGCGGGCGCGATCGGGGTCGATGCGCGCGATCACATCGCGGGCCATGGCGCGGAGCGCGGGCCGGTCGCAGGCGAGCGCTGCGGCCAGCGCGGCGTCGAACTTCTCATCGCGGTCGCGGCTGAGTTGGAGCAGCGCCGCAGCGCGATCGACATCGGGCAGCGACGCGTTGAGCACGGCGTTGAGGTTGGCGGTGTTGTCGAGTTGGATGCCGTATTGCCCGGCGAGCGCGCGGGCGGCGCTGGCGACGGGCGGGGCGGCGTGTTCGATCAGGCCGGGTAGCTTGCGCTCGAGCACGGGCAGGATCGACGCCGGGTCGCGCTGCGCCGGGTCGACCGGGCGATAGAAGCCGTTCACGCGATCGCGCGGCGAGGGGTCCATCCAGTCGGCCAGGGCGCGGATGGCTTCGAGGCGCATCGACATGGGCGCTTGGGGGTTGCGCGCCAGGTCGGCAAGCACGGCGGCGTGGCGCGCCTGCCCGAGGCGCAGGTTGGCGTTGATGGCGCGGCGAAGCAGAGGCTCGTTGCCCTGCACCTGCGCGCCGGCGCCGATGGGCCGCTCGATGGCGCCGTCGGGAAGAATCCAGCCGACCGCGACGTGATCTTCACCGCCGCCTTCGCGATGGCGCACTTCGACGGCGTAGCGCCGCCCGGCGACGAGTTGAACCGGTTGCGAGGTCTGCGAGGCCATGGCGTCCCATTGATCGCGTCCGACCCAGCCGTCGATGGACGCGATGCGCTGGAGATGTGCCGGGCTTTCATCGGTACTGAGATAGAGAATGGAATCGTCATCGCTGGCGATCTGAAAGCGATACGCGCCGGTCTGCGGGGCGATGATCGTGCCGGTGATGCGGGTGATGAAATCATCGGCGATGCTCTCGCGGCCGGCGAAGATGTCTGTTTCATCCGACTCATCGGGTTTCACGGCGGAGAAGTCGGCGGCGGCGAGCTGGTCGATCGGCTTTCCAGCCGCGGCACGGAGCACGCGCGAAGAAGCGCTGCGGTACCAGGCGCGGGTGAAGCGGTGAGGCGACCGGGCCGCTTCGCTCACGTCGAGCATTTCCGCGGAAGCCGGCTTGAGCAGGCCCGCCAGCGCCGGCGTGGCGGCGTCGATGGGCAGGTCATTGATGGCGCGGGCGGCCTCGGTGACGAGTGATTCATCCTTGTCGGCAAGGAAGTCGGCGATGCGCGGGTCGCCGGCGCGGCGGAGCACGAGCACAGCCGCGAGGCGCACGGCGGGCGACTCGTCGGCGACGTAGTTCATCACTGCGTCGAGGTCATCCATCCAGTACAGCGCCATGACGCCCGCGTGGCGGAGATACACATCGCGGTTGTCGTTGGTCCAGAGCAGCGTGATGAGATCATCGATGGCGGGCTTGTATTGCAATCGCCCGAGCGCCATCGCGGCGAAGTATTTCACACGCAGCGAATCATCGAGCAGCGCGTTGCGCAGCGCTTCGCCGGCCGGCGTGAACTTCACATCGCCGAGCACGCTGGCGACCTGGGCGCGCACTTCGGCGTCCGGATCATCGAGCAGATCGGCAACGCGCGCGAGAGGATAATCCGGGTCGGATTGCGGCAGATCGCAACGCCGGGCGATGATGCCCAGGCCCCAGATCGCGTGCAGGCGCGCGAGTTGATGGCGGCTCTGATGGGCGATTTCGCTGAGGCGCGGGGCGCTTGACAGCCCGCGATCGGCCAGGGCGAACTGGGCTCGAAGGCGCACGCGCATGTCCGGGTGCTCGAGCAGTGCGACGAGATGCTCATCGCTGCGCTGCTTGAAGCCTTCGCGAAAGAGGCGCTGCACCTCGGCCGCGCGCGACGCAGCGAGCGTCTGCGGATTCCAGACGGTGTAGATCCGGCCCTCGCCGTTGCCGACCCAGCCGGCGCCCCAGTCGCTGATGTACATCTTCCCGTCGTAGCCGAAATCGACATCGGTGGCGAGCACGTGCGAAACGAACGTGTGCTGATCGACCATTCGAAAGCCGGCGCCGTCGGGCTCGACGGCGAACGAGACGATCTGGCTGCTGTCGTTGCCGCCGCGGAAATCGCAAAGGAAGAAGTGTCCGTCGTAGCGTTGTGGCAGACCGACGCCGGGGTAGTAGACGAACCCGGATGGGCCGCTGGTGACGTGCGCGACGGGCGGCAGCGTCCACGCGGGCTGGCCCTCGTGGCGCAGTTCCCAGATGCCTTCCTGGCACCACGGGCCGCGCAGGTTGTCGCCTTCGAGGGTCTGGTAGTTCATGTTCCAGCCGGTTTCGCCGCCGGGCACGAGGTAGACGAGCCGGGCGCGGTCGCCGGCGTCGGAGTTGTTGTCTCCGGTGAAGAGGTTGCCGAATTGATCGAACGCGAGTTCCTGCGGATTGCGCAGACTGTGATGAACGACTTCGAGGTTGGCGCCGTCGGGTTCGCAGCGGAAGACGGCGCCGGCGTCGGGGCTGTGCAGCACGCGGCCGTCGGGAAGCGTGACGTGATAGCCGCGATCGCCGATGGACCAGTAGAGCCGGCCGTCGGGTCCCCAGGTGAGGCCGTGCATGTCGTGGCCGCGCAGCGCGATGCGCACCCCAAAGCCCGTGTGCAGCGCGGCCTTGAAGTCGGCCTTGAAATCGCCGTTGCGGTCCTGCAGCAGCCAGAGGTTGGGAATGTTGGTGAGGTAGACGTCGCCGTCGCGGGCGATGAGACCGGCGGCGGTGCCGTCGAGAGGATTGTTGAATCCATCGGCGAAGATGTGCGAATCATCGGCGCGCCCGTCGCCGGTCATGTCCACGAGCAGGCGCACGCGATCTTCGTGGTCGGTGTAGTGGGCCATGCCGTTGGACCGCTTGAACGCCCACTTCTCGTACATCGCCAGTCGGTCCTGCACGGTCTGATTGCTGATGTCATCCATGAGCCAGTAGGGCTGGGCGCGATTGTCTTCAACACCGAGTTCCTGGCGAAAGGATTCAGCGACGAAGACGCGGCCCTGCTCGTCGATGCAGAAGGCGACGGGATCCATGACGAGCGGCTCGGCGGCCCATAAGGCGGACTCGAAGCCGTCGGGAATGGCCATGGCGCGAAGGGCGCGGACGGGCGCGGGCGTGTCGTCGATGGCGTCCTGGGCGAAGAGCGCGGCAGCGGGGCAGAGCGCGGTGGCCGCCGTGAGGAGCAGGATGGGTCTGGTCATCATGGCCGCATTGTAATCGGCTCGGCCGGTTGGAATCGCGCCGGCTGCGGACAGTCTCGGGAAGGTGCGCGTGCTACACTGGACCGCTCCCGGGCCGCTGCCACGCCGGATCCGAAGCGAGTGTCCCAACATTTCCTTTTGCGGAGACATCCCATGTTTGCGCGCGTGGCCGTCCTTTCGTATGGCGTCATCGCCTACTTCGTGTTCTTCTTCACGTTTCTTTACGCGATCGGGTTTGTCGGCAACTGGGTGGTGCCCAAGACGATCGACTCGGGCGAAGCCGGTCCGCTGGCGACGTCGCTCATCATCAACGCGCTGCTGCTGAGCGTGTTCGTGGTGCAGCACACCGTGATGGCCCGGCCGCGATTCAAGAAGTGGATCACGCAGTTCATCCCCGTGGCGATTGAGCGGAGTACGTTTGTGCTGCTGGCCAGCGCTTCGCTCATTCTCGTCTTTGCGTTCTGGCAGCCGGCGCCGGGAGTGATCTATGACGCGAGCGCGACGTGGGCGAAGTGGCCGCTGATTCTGCTGTCGCTGGCGGGGTGGGCGACGGTGCTGCTCTCGTCGTTTGTCATCAGCCACTTCGATCTCTTCGGGCTGAGGCAGGTGTACCTGCACTGGCGGCAGACGGACTACCACCACCTGCCGTTCAACATTCGCGGCATCTACAAACTCGTGCGCCACCCGCTGATGGTCGGGTTCCTCATCGCGTTCTGGGCCACGCCGAAGATGACGGTGGGCCACTTGTTCTTCGCGGTGATGACGACGATCTACATCTTCATCGGCGTGTGGTTCGAAGAGCGCGACCTCGTGACGTACTTCGGCGAGAAGTACCTCGGCTATCGCGCCGCGGTGCGCGGCTTTGTGCCGATTCCAAAGAAGGGTCCGCGGTCAGGCGGTTGACCTCGATCTCCGGAACGGGAAAACGACCGCGAAATGTGAAACTCCCACGCGTGGATCGGGAAGAAGTCTCGGGGCCGAGCCTTTAATACTGCGTGAATACTGCGTGAGTCGGTCAGCCCGATGCCGGATGGCTATCGAGGGAGCGATGCACCACGCCAACCTGGTCTTTGCCTGGATCTGGATTGTCCTGGGTCTGATTGCCGGGGCCGTGCTGGGCATTGGATTTCATCGCGAAGACTGGATGGGGGGGTTCGACTCGTGGCGCCGGCGGCTCATGCGACTGGGCCACATCGCGTTCCTCGGCACGGCGATGATCAATCTCGGTTTCGCTTTCACGGTTCAGCTCTTTGAGTTGCACGCATCGATGCTCCCGCTGGCGGGCTGGCTGCTCATCGTCGGCGCGGTGTCGATGCCACTGATGTGCTATCTCGCGGCGTGGCGCCAGTCCTTGCGCAATCTGTTTGTCGTACCTGTCATCTCGCTGATCGGTGGAGTTGGCCTGTTCGTGTACGTGATCCTCGCATCGGATCTTGCAGGAGCGGCGCCATGAAGATCGGACTCATCGCGATGAGCGGTGTGCGGGCGTGCGATGAGGAGCTGCTGCGCCTGGGGCTGACGCTGCCGGGGTTTGTCGAGCGGAGCAAGACGATCGCTTCGCTGCCGAGTCTCGGTCTGCTCACGCTGGCCGCCCTGACGCCGCGCGAGCACGAAGTCATATACCGCGAAGTTGACGACGTGGCGATGCTCGGCCCTGATCTTGACGTCTTCGATCTCGTGGCAATCTCAACATTCACGGCACAGATCGACGAGGCGTATGCCCTCGCCGATCGATATCGCCGCACGGGGACACCCGTGGTCATGGGCGGATTGCACGTGAGCACGCTACCGGAAGAAGCCGCTGCGCACTGCGATGCGGTGATCGTCGGAGAAGGAGAGGTCTGCTGGGCGCCGGTCGTGGAGGATGCGGCCAGCGGGCGGCTGCAACCGATCTACCGCAGTCAGCCGCGCGAGTTCGACCTGGCCGAAGCGCCGATGCCTGCGTTCGAATTGCTTGATCTGGAGAAGTACAACCGTCTCACGGTGCAGACCTCGCGCGGCTGCCCGCTGCGCTGTTCCTTCTGCGCCAGTTCAATCCTGCTCACGCCGAAATACAAGCAGAAGCCTCTCGAGAAAGTGCTGGCGGAGATTGATCGCATCTGTGAACTCTGGCCGCGACCGTTCATCGAGTTCGCCGATGACAACAGTTTCATCAACCGCGCCTACTGGAAGCGGCTGCTGCCGGAACTGGCAAAGCGCGGGGTGAAGTGGTTTACCGAAACGGACATCCGCATCGGCGAGGATGATGAGCTGCTCGATCTCATGCGCCGGGCCGGCTGCGCCGAGGTGCTCATCGGCCTGGAGAGCCCGGTCGAAGACGGGCTCACGGGGCTGGAGTTGCGCACCAATTGGAAACACAAACGGTGGCCACGTTACGAGCAAGCCGTGCGGAACATTCAGTCGCACGGCATCCGCGTCAACGGCTGCTTTATCGTCGGGCTTGACGGGCACACGCCCGAGATCTTTGACTCGATTCACCGGTTTGCGCAGCGACTGAGTCTGTTCGATGTGCAGATCACCCTGCCCACGCCCTTTCCGGGCACGGCCCTTTACGAAAAACTGCGCCGGGAAGGACGCCTCACCGAGGAGAGGCCGTGGCGCAAGTGCACGCTTTTTGATCTCACCTTCGATCCTCATCCGATGAGTGCTGCTGAACTCAGAGCCGGATTCCATGACCTGGCGACGCGGCTTTACAGTGATGAATTCACACACGAGCGCCGAGCCGGGTTCCGCCGGCAGTACCGTCAGGCGAGGCGACTCCGGCCAAGGAGAGCATCATGAAGAACATCATGGTTGCGCGCGGTCTGCTGGCGCTGATGGCGCTGTACGACGGCCTGCTGGGCATTGCCTTCCTGTTCGCCGGGCCGAAGTTGTTTGAAGCGCTGGAGGTGCCGCCGCCGAACCACTGGGGTTACGTCCAGTTCAGCGCGGCTCTGCTGCTCGTCTTCGCGCTGATGTTCCTGGCGGCGGCGCGGCGTCCGGTCGCGAATCGCAACCTGCTGCCGTACTGCTTCCTGCTCAAGATCGCCTACAGCGGCGTGGTGTTCTACCACTGGTTCGTGGGTGACGGCCTGCCGGGGATCTGGAAACCGTTTGCCGTGGCGGATCTGGTGATGGCGGCGTTGATGGCGTGGATGTTTGTTACGATTCGCGCTTTGCCTCTGCGCCGGCCGGAATAAGCCATCAGGTGATCGACAAAGTCGGCTGGGCGACCACGTTGCGCATCGTGGCCATGGAGACCTGCGCGGCGAGGTTCTGGACGATGCGGTTGAGCGAATCGGCCAGCGGGCCGACCTGTTCGAAGTTGGCGGTCGGGTTGCCGGTGTCGCCATTGGCGCGGAGTTCGGTGGTGATGGGGATGCCGCCGAGGAAGGGCAGGTTCATTTCCTGCGCCATAACTTCCGCGCCGCCCCGGCCGAAGATGTCGTACTCGGTACCGTGCTCGCAGATGAAGTAACTCATGTTCTCGACCACGCCGAGGATGTGCACGCCGAGCTGCTGGAACATGCGCACGGCGCGGCGGGCGTCGTCCTGGGCGACGCGCTGGGGCGTGCAGACGATGACCGCGCCGGTGAGCGCGAGCATTTGTGCCAGGGTGAGGGGCACATCGCCGGTGCCGGGCGGCAGGTCGATGATGAGGTAGTCGAGTTCGCCCCACTCGGTCTGGGTGGCGAGCTGACGGAAGGCGCCGTGGGCCATGGGGCCGCGCCAGATGAGCGGCTTTTCAGGTTCGACGAGCACGCCGATGGTCATGGCGGCGATGCCGTGCGCCTGGAACGGCTGGATCATGTTGCCGCGGGCTTTGACTTCGGTCGCGCGCAAGCCGAGCATGGTGGGCATGGACGGGCCGTAGATGTCGCCATCGAGCAGGCCCACGCGAGCGCCGAAACGCGCCAGGCCGACGGCGAGGTTGACGGCGACGGTGGACTTGCCCACGCCGCCCTTGCCCGCGCCGACGGCGATGATGTTGCGCACGTTGGGCAGCGGGTTTTCCTTGCCGGCGAGGCGCTCCTGCGGGCTGCGCACGTCCGCGGTGAAGTCGATGTCGATGCGGCTGATGCGCTCGGCCTTGCTTGCCGCCTTGGCATGCACGGCCTTTTCGATGTCGGCGCGAATCTTGTCCTTGAGCGGGCAGGCGGGCGTGGTCAGTTCGACGGTGATGTCCACCGCGCCGCCGTCCACGGCCACGTGCTTGACCATGTTCAGAGTGACCAGGTCCTTGTGCAGGTCCGGGTCGTTGACGGTCCGCAGGGCGGCGATGACATCGTCTTTGGTCAGCGGCATGAAACAGTGCTCCAGTAGCGCTTGGGCCGAGGGTTGGATGGTAGGGGATGGCTGCGGGCAATGCCGTCTCCGGCGGCAAAACCGGGGAGGAATCGGAGTTCGACCCGCGGCCAGCGGCCGCGCGTGAAGCCCGATGAAGTGCGGCTACCCTTCCCCATGACCCAGCAACTTCAGATCAACTACGCCAACTGTTTCGCGGATCGCATCGGCGCCGTGCACGGCATCGCGCCTGCAGAACTCAAGGCGGCGTCGTCGCGCATGGCGGATCTGACCGACCGCCTTGCCTCGATGGATGAGCACGGCGAGACGCGCTGGCGCGGCCTGTGCCACGATCCGATGCGCAAGGAGCATCTCGCCGCGGTGAACCAGGTCGTCGCGCAGACGAACGCTCACTTCGAAGCCAATTCGAAGGGCAAGCGGTGCAAACACCTCATCGTCCTGGGCATCGGCGGCTCGGCGCTGGGCAACATCGCCCTGCAGAATGCACTGAAAGAGCACGTACACAACCTCACGCCGTGCTCGCATCGCGTCGGGCCGAGGCTGTACGTGCTCGACAACGTCGATCCGCACTTTGTGGGCGATCTGATGCGGCATCTCGAAATCAAGGATCCCGGTCTGGCGCACACGGCGGTGAACGTGATTTCCAAATCCGGCGAGACGGCCGAGACAGCGGCTCAGTTCATGATCTTCCGCGACTGGCTCAAGTCGCATCTCGGCGAGGCGTATCGCCGGCACATCGTGGCGATCACGGATCCGAGCCGGGGCACGATGCGCTCGATCGTCGATGACGAGGGCTACGCAACCCTGCCGGTGCCCGACGGGGTCGGCGGGCGATTCAGCGTGCTCTCGCCGGTCGGTCTTTTCAGCGCGGCGATGTGCGGCATCGACATCGAATCGCTTCTCTCGGGCGCTGCAGCCATGGACCTGCGCTGCCGGCTGCGCGAGATCGACAGCAACCCGGCGGCGGCGCTGGCGTGGCTGCTCGTGGAGTTTGCGCGGCGCGGCAAGGGCAACCACGTGCTCATGCCGTACTGCAACGCGCTCTACAGCCTCGCCGACTGGTATCGGCAGTTGTGGGCCGAAAGCCTCGGTAAGCGCGTCGATCTGCAGGGCAAGGAAGTCTTCGCGGGCGCTACGCCCATCAAGGCGCTGGGCACGACCGACCAGCATTCGCAGGTGCAGCTGTATCGCGAAGGGCCCAACGACAAGGTCATCGGTTTCGCGGAGGTGCAGCAATGGGAGCGGGACGTGACGATCCCGCGCAGTCTCAACGTCGATGCAATCGCGTATCTGCAGGGGCACACGCTGGGTGAACTGATCGCGGCGGAGAAGCGAGCGACGGAGTACGCGCTGGTGGAGAGCGAGCGGCCGAACTTTACGATCACCCTGCCGCGCCTCAGCGCGCACCACGTGGGTGAGTTCATCCAGTTGTGGGAGGTCATCACGGCCTATGCCGGATTGCTTCTGAACATCAACGCCTACGACCAGCCGGCGGTGGAGACGGGAAAGGTGGCGACGTTCGGCCTGATGGGGAGGCAGGGCTACGAGCAGTGGAAGCAAAAAGTCGAATCGAAACTGCGCTGAGCAGCCGATACGACCGTTCAGGTTGTTGTGGAACCCAGTGAAAGGACGCAACTATGGCTGGCGCAATGATTCGGATGCTGGTGCTGATTGCCGTGGCGGCGGGCATGTGGTCGGCTTCCGCCTGTTCGACCGCTCCCAAGACGGTTGAAGGGCGCACCAATATCCGTGCGGAGGCGGATCTGACCCTGTCACGCGCGCGGCGCAATGATCCGTCGCTTGGAGAACTGCTCGATCAAAGCGCCGGCTACGCGGTGTTCCCGACGGTCGGCAAGGGCGCCATCGGCGTCGGCGGGGCCTACGGGCAGGGAGTTCTCTACGAGGACGGCATTCAGGTCGGGTATTGCGATCTCAGCCAGGGTTCGATCGGCTTCCAGCTCGGAGGTCAGTCGTACTCCGAAGTGATCGTCTTCGAGACCAGCGAGGCGATTGAGACGTTCAAGCGAGGCAACTTCCGCTTCGACGCGCAGGCGACTGCAGTCGGTGTGACGTCAGGCGCAGGGGCGAACGCAAAGTTCGCGCACGGCGTGGCGGTGTTCACCTTCGGCGAGTCGGGGCTCATGTACGAAGCGTCGATCGGCGGACAGAACTTCAGCTACGAGCCGCTGTAACGGTTCTTCGATCCACTTGCGTCGGCGACTCCTGATCGTGAGGCGGCAAGCGTTGCGTCGCGAGTTCACCGGAGTCGCCAGAGCGGGAGTCGCATGGCCCTCAACGCACTTCTGGTTTTTCTGGCGTCGGGAATCGGCGGGGTGCTGCGTTATGCGTTGTCCGGCGTCATGCACTCGTGGTGGGGGCCGACGTTTCCCATCGGCACTCTGACGGTGAATGTGATTGGCTGCTTTTTTATGGGATTCCTCGCCACGGCGCTGACGGGCCCGGTGATCATGCGCGAAGAGTACCGCATCGCCATCCTCGTCGGGCTCCTTGGCGGGTTTACGACGTTCTCGAGCTTCGGCCGCGAGACGATGACTCTGGTCGGCGACGGTGAGTGGGCGCTGGCGGCGATGAATGTGATCCTGAGCAATGGCCTGGGCCTCGCCGCAGTCTGGGCCGGAGCGGCGCTGTCGATCCGGCTTTATGGAGCGGGGGCATCATGAGCGAGTCACTCAAACACGGGGTATTCGCAACGCCCGAACCGGCTCAACGTCTGACCATCTACATCGGCGAGAGCGACCGGTGGCGCGGCACGCCGCTATATGAAGCCATCGTCCTCAAGGCGCGCGAGTTGCACCTGGCCGGCGCCACGGTGCTGCGCGGGCCGATGGGCTTTGGCGCGCACAGTCGCATCCATACGGCCAAGATCCTGCGCCTCTCCGAAGACCTGCCGATCGTCATCGAGATCGTGGACACCGCCGCGAAAATCGCGGAGCTGCGACCGCACTTGGACCAAATGGTCGGCGGAGGGCTGGTGACGCTCGAGGATGTGAATGTGTTGATCTACAGCCCGCCGACGGTGAGCGGCACGGGCTGACGGCGGGGCTGGTAGTTGGGTTCGATGGCCAGGCGCAGCGGCATGCGCTTGCCGTCCGGCCCGTGCGGCGGGATGCCGTCGCGATCGATGATGCGCTGGATCGCCATAACGCCTTCGATGAGCATCTCGGGCCGCGGCGGGCAGCCGGGCACGTAGACATCGACGGGGATGAACTGGTCGATGCCCTGCACTACGGCATAGGTGTCGAACACGCCGCCCGTCGAAGCGCACGCGCCCATCGAGATGACCCACTTGGGCTCGGTGATCTGCATGTAGATGCGCTGGAGCACCGGGAGCATCTTGATGGCGACGCGGCCGGCGACGATGAGCAGGTCCGACTGGCGCGGGCTGAAGCGCATGACTTCAGCGCCGAAGCGGGCCAGGTCGTAGCGGCTGGATGCGGTCGCCATGAGTTCGATGCCGCAGCACGCGGTGGCGAAGGGCATGGGCCACACGCTGGAGCGCCGGCCCCAGTTGATCACGTCGCGCAACCGCGTCGTGAGGAAACTGTCCTGAGGCAGTGCGGCTTCGATTCCCATGGCATCTACTCCGTGCGCGCCGGCCGATTGGTGGAACTCAGTGATCGCCCCAGACCTTCTTGCTCAGCGGGTCGCTGCCCGCCTGCTGCTCGGCGTCCGGGTAGGCGCTGCTGGCGCCGATGCCCTCGCGGCGGACCACGTGCGTCTCGCAGCTGACGGCCGCCATGGCAACGGCAAGGACGAGTCCGCCGATCGCCAGCCGACGCCAAGATGGTCCAGTTGACTTGTTCATTCGCGACTCTCCGAAGCGGTTGTCTCACCCAGCCGACGGCCGTGCACAATCCTAGCGCGGCGGCCGGAGCCGATCGCAAGGCGCGCCGCCGCTCGCGGCCAACGGAGAATGGGCGCTACTGGACTCGAACCAGTGACCCCTGCTGTGTAAAAGCAGTGCTCTAGCCAACTGAGCTAAGCGCCCGTCGCGACCAGCATGGTAGTCTGGAGTATTTTGGCTCACCAGCCGGAGATCGGAATGATTCGCGCTGTTTCCCGGTTTACCCGTTGACAACAGTGGCCCTTAGAGGTTACGCTGTGCGCGGTGCGGCGCGTCAGGTTCGCCACGCGGGCGGATCGTCTGCCGCATCGTCTTTCCTGGAGGATTGTGCGTGATGAACTGCATGAACGTTGTGGCGCGCCGGCGGCTCGCCGGATTTGCCTGCCTGGCGGTGGTGGGTGCTTCGACCGCCACATTTGCCCAGTATAACGCCCACAAGGTGCGCCTGATGAGCCAACTCACGCCACAGCAGATGGGCGGCTCGGGCGGCAACGACTGCTGGGGCTACACGAGCCCGTCGGGACGCGAGTACGGCATCATCGGCAACTACACCAGCACGGCCTTCGTCGAGGTTACCGACCCCGTCAATCCCGTCATCGTGCACATCGAGCCGCACAGCCAGAGCACGACCGAGGACATGAAGGTCTACGGCCACTACGCCTACTGCATCGGCGACTACTTCAACCTCCAGGTGTTCGATCTGAGCCAGATCGACAGCGGCGTGGTCACCAAGGTCAACGAGCGGCCCTACCGGAGCCACAATTTCGCGCTCAACGAAGAGAGCGGCTTTGCGTACATGACGGCGTCGAGCCAGGGCAGCGGCATCGTGGCGCTCGACTTGAGCGACCCGACGACGCCGACCGTTGCGGGCTCGACGAACCCCACCGGCGGGCACGTGCACGACGCGCAGGTCGTCACCTACCACGATGGCCCCTATGCGGGTAAGGAGATCGCCTTCTGCCCGAGCGGGTACTGGCGCTTTGACATCATCGACGTAACGGACAAGTCGAACATGGTGCTGCTCGGCTCGGATGTGTATCCCGGCTTGAACTACTGCCACCAGGGATGGCTCAGCGCCGACCGCCGGTACTTCTATCTCAACGATGAACTCGATGAACTCAACGGCTACACGCCCACGACGCGCACGCTGGTCTACGACGTGTCGGATCTGAGCAACCCGACGCTCGTTTCGGAGTTCACCTCCGGCATGACGGCGACGGATCACAACCTGTTCGTCAAGGACGGGTTCATCTACGAAGCAAACTACTCCAGCGGCTTCCAACTCTTCGACGCCCGCAATGATCCGGAGAATCCGGTGCGCGTCGGCTGGTTCGACACCTATCCCGAGAATGATGCGCCCGGCTACGCCCACGGCGCGTGGACGGCGTGGCCGTTCTTCGAATCGGGCACGGTGATCGTCAACGACCGCGATCGCGGACTGTTCGTCGTCGATGTTTCCGAGGCGATCGGCGCGAGAATGGACCTGGCGAGCACGACGCTCACTGCCGGTCAGAGCGCGACGCTCTCGGTCCAGCGGGCCACCCCGGGCCAGCGCGTGCATTTCATCTACAGCCTGGTGGGCGGCGATGCGTGGACGCGCGTCAACGCGCTGAACGTGTATCTCAACCTGGCCAGTCCCGTGCTCATCGGCAGCGCCACGGCCGATGGCAACGGCGAGGCATCGCTCATGCGCAACGTCCCGCAGGGGACGTCGGGGCTCACGCTGTGGCTCCAGGCGGCCGAGAATGGAAACACTTCCAATGTGCTGGAGGAGACGATTCAGTAACGGTCCAGGCCGTACTCGGACCACCGGTGCGTGACGCGCTGCCTGATTTCCTCGCTCATTTCGAGAATCGGCGGATAGTCACGCACCGGATGGCCATTCATGATCGAGCCGGCCTTCTTGGCGGTCGCGTCGAAGGCGACCCTTGCGCCGCGGCGGATCATGTCGCGGCCCGGGTCGCAGTTGGCGCACCAGAGAAAGAGCACGCCGTCGATGTCGCGCGGGTCGATGTCATCGACGAGGATGATCCAGTCGGGGGCCTCTAGGCTGGGGTCTTGAAGCCCCGCTTCGAGGGCGGCGCGGTGGTCGGTGGCGCCCGGATCTTCCAATCGCGCCAGCAGGCAGCGGCCCAGGCCGAACTTCGGCATGCAGCCGCTGACCCCGCCGCCGCTGTACTCGAGGGAACTGGCGAGGGTTTCTCTGTGCCGAGGTCGGGAGATGGGGATGCCGTTCACTTCCTCGCCGGCGATCTTGAGCGTCGCGTCGATGCCGAGTTTGTGTCCGGCGCCCAGGCGCGGCGCTGCGTGATCGAGAATGTCGAGCGGGCCGTTGACGAGTTCGAGGTCGCGCTCAAAATCGCAGTTGCGGAACATCGCTGAGAGCACTTCATCGCGCTTGTGCACGTTGACCTCTTCATCGACGACAATGATGAACTTGGTCCACGCCATCTGCCCGGCGCCCCAGACCGCGTGCATGACCCGCCGCGCCTGCAGCGGATACTCCTTGCGGATCTGGATGAAAGCGCAGTTGTGGAACGCGCCGAACATCGGCAGGTCGTAATCGATAATGTCGGGGATGATCGTGCGCAACAGCGGCAGCATGAGCCGCTCGGTCGCCTTGCCGAGGTAGTAATCCTCCTGCGGCGGCAGGCCGACGATCGTCGTCGGGTACACCGGGTTTCGCCGGTGCGTGACGGCTGAAACTTCGACGATCGGATAGCGGTCGGGCAGCGAGTAGTAGCCGGTGTGGTCGCCGAAGGGCCCTTCGAAGGCGGCGCCGGGGCCGAGCGGCTCGTCGCCCGCGCGGGGGTCAAAGCCGATGCCGCCGGCCTGCGTGCTGACCCAGCCTTCGATGATGATCTCGGCATTGGCGGGCACGTGCAGCGGGACCGTGCGGCACTTGACAAGCGGGATGCCGCGCCGATTGAGAAAGCCCGCCATGAGAAGTTCGCTCACACCCGGCGGCAGCGGGCACGTCGCGGCGTAAGGCAGCACGCTCTCGCCGCCGAATGCGATCGCAATGGGCATCGGTTGCCCCAGGCGCTTCCATGAGCGCCAGTGGCGTGCGCCATCGTGGTGCATGTGCCAGTGCATGATGAGCCGCGTGCGGTCAATCAGTTGCGCGCGGTACATGCCGATGTTGCGGCTGGGCGGCCTGGCCTTGCCGGCGTCGTTGGCGTGGATGGTGTACATGCCGGCGAAGGTGATGAACCTCCCCTGGCCGAGGCTCATGTCGGGCTGGCCGGCTGGCGTCGGGTAGCCGACTGCGGCCAGATCGCCATCGAGCGGCCAGCACTTGTTGATCGGCAGTTCGAGCAGATTCACGCTGCTGCCGGTCTTGACGATTTGCTGGCACGGGCCGGAGCGCACGAGGCGCGGCGGGGTGCGCAGCAGGGGCGCCAGTTCGAGCGCCTTGCGCAGCATCGCGCCCAATCCCGCGGGCGGCTCGGGCCGGGTGAGTGATGCAATGCGATCGGCGATGGCCTCGAAGCCGCCGGGCGTATGGCCCTGGTCATGGCAGCCCAAGGCCATCTCCATGCGGTGGTAACTGCCAAACAGGTTGATGGCGACGGGAATGTCGGACTCGTCGCTCTGGATGTTCTCGAAGAGCAGCGCCGGGCCGCCGAGAGCAGCGTGATCAGGATCGACGATCTGGCCGGTCAGGCCGCGCGTCGGCGCTGGCGCCTTGCTCACGCGGTCGGTGATCTCGGTGATTTCGAGCAGTGGCGAGACGGGCGCTTTGATGCGCACGAGTTCCCCGGCCCTCTCCAGCGCATCGATGAACTCGCCAAGCGATCGGTACATGGTGAGACAGGATAGGAAGGCGGCGCGCGGCGGCGCGACCAGCTCGGGCTATGGTACCGCCGTGGCTGAGCGACTCTCGCTTCTCGATTATCTCCACTTCCTGCATCGCGCCTGGCGCTATCGACTGCGCTCCGAGCGCGCCGAACTTGCGTTCATGCGCGGCTGCGCCCTGAGAGGAAGGACAGCGATTGACATCGGCGCGCATCGCGGGCTCTACTCCTACTGGATGCACCGCGCCGTGGGGCCCGGCGGGCGGGTCGTCGCTTTTGAACCCCAGCCCGAGATGCAGCGGTGCCTGCGGCAGGCGCAAAGGTCGTTTCACCTTGACCGGGTCACGATCGAGCGCTGCGGCCTCTCCTCGGCGCCGGGCGCGATGCGGCTGGTGCGCGATCCCCACCACACCGGCGGCGCGCGGCTCGATCGGTCCGGCAGTGCGGGCGGCGCTTCGCTCGAGTCATTCGAGGTGCCGGTGAAGACGCTCGATGCGGTATTCGACGCGTGGAATGGTCCGCCGGTCGCGTTCATCAAGTGCGATGTCGAAGGGCACGAGGCGGCGGTGTTCGAGGGCGGCCGGGCCCTGTTGGAGCGAGACCGGCCCACGCTGCTCGTCGAGGTGCACGACCGGCACGTGCGGGAGGGTTCGCTCTTTTCCCTGCTCGACGACGCGGGCTACGACGCTTTCATGCTCTGCGGGTCGGAACTGGTACCCATGAGCGAGTACGACCGGATCCGGCCGGGGATCGACAAAGCGTATCTGAACTACGCGTTTGTGCCGCGGGGCGGGTGAGTGGGAGGCGTGCAGGCGGGCGTGGTGATTGACCCCATTGCACCGGGGTCTACACTTGCCGGTCTCCAATCAGGGACCGGATGGGGCTGGCTTGTGGCTTGGCCCATCCATGGGGTATCGCGGCGCGGCCGGTCGATGCTCCAGTCTGCAGGGGACTTGGCCGCGGATCTGACCGTCCCGCGCTGGCGCTCCACGTCGGCAGGCTCGGTGGGCCGCGATTACGCAGTTTCGACTCGTCTCGGCTACGAGCCACATTCAGGAGCACACGCGGACGCCGCTTTGCCTGCTCGCGATCGCCTGATCGCGCACCACTGGCCCGTGGTGTAATTGGCAACACAGCAGTTTTTGGTACTGTTATTCCTGGTTCGAGTCCAGGCGGGCCAGCTTTTGCAGTGCCGGCGGCGCACGCCCAGTCAGATCCGTTCATGGCCAGCGCTTCGATCAATTCGAACTCCACTGCCGCCCGGGGCGAGCGCGCTCTGGCGGCGGTGATACTCGCCGCCGGGCGCTCCAAGCGCATGAAGTCCGATCTGGTCAAGGTGCTGCACCCGGTGTGCGAGCGGCCGATGGTGCAGTGGGTCGTCGAGGCGTGCCGGGCCGCGGGGTGCGATCGCATTCTGCTGGTCATCGGCTACCAGGGTGAAAAGGTGCGGCAGGCGTTTGCGGGCCAGGACGATGTGGAATTCGCCGAGCAGCGCGAGCCGCTTGGGACCGGTCACGCCGTCATGCAGACCGAAGAGGCGCTGAGCGGCTTTGACGGCGACCTGCTCGTGCTGGCCGGCGACGGCCCGCTGATTCGCGCGCGGACGCTGCGGGAGCTGATCGCAGCCCATCGGCGCACGTTGGCCGCGGCGACGCTGGCGACAGCGCGGATCGCCGACCCGGCCGGCTACGGCCGCATCGTGCGCGACGCAGCCGGGCGGTTCGATCGCATCGTTGAAGACAAAGACGCGACGGCCGAGCAGAAGCGCATCAACGAAATCAATCCGAGTTACTACTGCTTCGATGCACGACAACTGTTCGCGTCGCTGCGGCGCCTCACGAACGTCAACGCCAGCGGCGAGTACTATCTCACCGACGTGTGCGGCATCCTGCGCGGCGACGGCAAGCGCGTCGAAGTGATCGACGCCGTCAGCCCCGACGAAGTGCACAGCATCAACACGGCAGAGCAGCTCGAACACGTTTCTTCCATCCTCGCGAAACGACTTGCCGAGGGAGTGGCGCCTTGAACAATTCCGACACGAGCATGTTGCGCATCTTCGCCGGCCGCGGCAGCCGCCAGTTCGGCGAAAAGATCTGCGCCCACCTCGAGATCCCGCCGGGCCAGAGCACGACCGAACTGTTCCCCGACGGCGAGATCATCGTCAAGATCGACGAGGACGTGCGCGGGCGTGACTGCTTCGTCGTGCTTCCGACGTGCCAGCCGGTCAACGACAACCTCATCGAACTGCTCATCTTCATGGACTGTCTGCGGCGGGCGTCGGCGCGGCGCATCACCGCGGTTATGCCGTACTTCGGCTACGCGCGCCAGGACCGCAAGGACGAGGGCCGCACGCCGATCACCGCCAAACTCGTGGCGAACCTGATCACCACCGCCGGCGCCAACCGCGTGCTGGCGCTCGACCTGCACGCGGCCCAGATCCAGGGCTTTTTCGACATTCCGCTCGACCACCTCATGGCCGCGCCGGTTATCGTGGAATACCTCCAGTCGGTGCGCGAAGAACTCGGCGAGATCGTGCTCGTCTCGCCGGACGTGGGCAACGTGAAGGTTGCCAATATGTTCGCGAACGTGCTCGGCGGCGATCTGGCGATCATCGACAAGCGCCGCCGCTCGGGCAAGCAGGTCGAAGCGGTGAACATGGTCGGCGAAGTGCGCGACCGCACCGTGCTCATGATCGACGACATGATCAGCACGGCGGGCACGGTGACGGAAGCGGCGCGCGTGGTGATGGATCGCGGCGCCAGGCGCGTCATCGTCGCCGCGACGCATGGCGTGCTCGTGGGTCTGGCGCTGGAAAGGCTGGCCGAAGCTCCTATCGAGCGCATCATTCTGACGGATTCCATCCCGCTGAACGGGCGCTGCGGCCCGATCGCGGACAAACTGGTCGAACTTTCGGTCGCCCCGCTGTTCGGCGAGGCGATCCGCCGCATTCATCACAATGTTTCGGTATCGGCGCTGTTCCGAAACCGCGTCGGAAGCAAACGATAATCGTCCGAAAGCGGGCGATGGTTTCATTTCACCCCCAGGGTTGAGATCGGAAAAGACATGGGAAGCACACCAACCGTTCAGGCCAGAAAGCGCGAGCGTCTCGGAAGCCGCTATGCCCGCCGACTTCGCGCCGGCGGCGAACTTCCGGCCGTGATTTACGGCCACCAGCAGGATCCGCTCGCCGTCAGCGTCAACGAGAAAGAACTCATCACGCACCTGACGCACGGCCAGCGCGTCTTCAACGTGGCCGTTGAGGGCGGCGGCGCGGAGACGTGCCTGGTCAACGAACTGCAGTTCGACTATCTCGGCAACAACGTCATCCACGTGGACATGACGCGCATCGACCTCACCGAGGAAGTGAGCATCCACGTCTCCATCAAGCTCACGGGCAAGCCCGTCGGCCTCAAGACCGAGGGCGCGATTCTCCGGCTCGTCAAGGACAGCATCGGCATTTCCTGCCTCGCCGCCGACGTGCCCTCCGAGGCGATCGTGGTGGATGTGTCGGCGCTGGATGCCGGTGATTTCCTCACCGCGGGACAGATTCAACTGCCCGCCGGTCTCAAGCTGGACGAAGACGCCGGCGAAGTGATCGCGATGGTCTCGGTGGTCGCCGAAGAAGCCGAAGCCCCGGCCGAGGTCGAAGGCGCCGAGCCGGAGATCATCGGCGAGAAGAAGGAAGCCGAAGGCGAAGGCGAGGAAGCGGAGAAGGAATGAAGGTGATCGTCGGCCTGGGCAATCCCGGTCCCGCCTACCAGAACACGCGTCACAACGTGGGGTTCATGGCGATCGACCGTCTGGCGCAGCGGCTCGCCCCGGGGGCGCCGCTGCGCAGCCAGTTCCAGGCCGCCGTCACCGAGGTCCGGGCCGACGCGGACAAGTGCCTGCTCGTCAAGCCCATGACGTACATGAACCTCTCGGGAACGACCGTGGCCGAGATCGTGCGATTCTACAAGATGGATCCGGCGGACCTGCTCGTCATCACCGACGACGTGGCGCTGCCGCTGGGCGACATCCGCCTGCGCAAGGGCGGATCGGACGGCGGGCACAACGGCCTGGCGGACATCACGCGCCGGCTTGGCACCGAGACCTTCCCGCGCCTGCGGGTGGGGATCGATCCGCCCGGGCGCATCGCGCGCCACGACTATGTGCTGGGCCGGTTCACGCCCGAGCAGGGCCCGGTCATTGAGGAGCGGCTGGGCGTGATCGCCGACGCCGCGTGGTGCTGGGCCAACGATGGTATTGATACCGCGATGAACCGCTTCAACACGCGCAAGGCGCGCAAGGATGCATCGGAAGAACAAGAGGACTGAACACACCGGCCGCGGCGCGGCCGCAACCCCTCCGCCGTTGAGCCGGCGGGAAAAGGAATTGAACATGACTGACCACAACGTGTACGAGTACGAGGCGATGTTTGTCTTCCCCCAGTCGCAGACGAGCGACCTGGCCGGGGCCGTCAAGCACATCGAAGAAATCATCGACCGCTCGGAAGCGGAACTGATCGCTCTGAGCAAGTGGGGCGAGAAGAACCTCGCCACGCCGATCGACAAGAACAAGCGCGGCCTGTTCCTGCTGGCCTACTTCCGCGCCCGCGGCACCCGCATGGCCAACATCGAGCGCGACTGCAACCTCTCGGAGATGATCTCGCGTTTCCTCATTATCCGCGCCGATCATCTCACGCTCGAGGAGATGCAGGCGACCGACGGGCGCGACAACCTCAGCGCCGAGTCGAGCCTGCGTTCGGAAGGTTCATCGCGCGAGGAGCGCCAGCCGGTGGGCGCTGCGGCGGGTGAGGATTCGGATTCGGCGTCCGAGGAGTAAGAGCGGCGGCCTGAGCGTACGATCGTCGAAGCGACGAAAGGTGGAGCAACATGGCGTCCTACAACAAAGTCCTGCTCATGGGCAACCTGACCCGCGACCCGGAACTGCGCTACACGGCGAGCAACCAGCCCGTGGCGCAGATCGGCCTGGCGGTGAATCGCTACTACACCTCGGGCAGCGGCGAAAAGAAGGAAGAGACGACCTTCGTGGACTGCGAAGCCTGGGGCCGCACGGCTGAACTCATCAATCAGTACTTCACCAAGGGCCGGCCGATCTTCATCGAAGGCCGGCTCAAACTCGACCAGTGGGAAGACCAGCAGGGGCAGAAGCGCTCGCGCCACAAAGTCGTCGTTGAATCATTCCAGTTCGTCGATTCGCGCAGCGGAGAAGGCGGCGGCGGTGAGAGCCGCGGGCCCGGCGCCCCGCGTCCGGCGCGCACCGGCGGCGCGCCGTCCGGCGGGCCGCATCAACCCATCGACGAGGAAGACATCCCGTTCTGATATGCATTTCCCGTTGCGGTCCGGCGCGTGCCGGGCCGCTAACTTCCAAACCCATCAGATGATGGAAGGACAGCATCATGGCCAAGACTGTTGAATTGCTCCTCACGGAGAACATCGAGAACCTCGGCATCGTCGGCGACGTCGTCGATGTCAAGCCCGGCTACGCGCGGAACTACCTCGTGCCGCTGGGCTACGCCGTCAAACCCACGGAAGGCGCCAAGAAGGCGCTCGCCGCCCGCCGCGCCGAGGTCGAGCGCGAACTCGCCGCCCTGCGCAAGGAACTCGAGCAGCTCGTTGAGAAACTCGAGGGCTTTGAAGTGACGCTCGAGCGTTCGTGCAACGATCAGGGCTGGCTCTACGGCTCGGTCACGCAGCACGACATCTCCACGGCGCTGCGCGAGGCGGGGTTCAACCGCGTCAGCGACCGGCACATCCGCATCGGCGCCGCGATCAAGCGCATCGATTCATACGACATCCCCGTGCAACTCGACAAGGACCTGCGCACGGAGATCAAGTTGTGGGTCGTGGCGGACCGCGAGCTGAACCTCGGCCGCTCCGAAGAAGAGGAATCGGCGGAGGGTGACGGCGAAGGCGCCGAGGCCGCCGCGCCAGGCGCCGAACCCGCGCCCGAGGCGGCCGGCAGCTGATTCCTGCGCCCGCTCAACACGATTTCCAGCGACGCAGTGGGCCCCACCCACTGCGTCGTTCGTTTGTGCGGTCGTGCACGGCTCGGCAGCGGGGCGCGGCACTGATTGCTCGTATCATTGGGGACGGAGGTCAAGCGGCCCGCGCGGGCGGGTCGATGTAGTGGGTGCGAGGTGATCAGTGAAGAAGTCGATTCGGTTCTTTGGCGGGTGCAGTCGGTTCGCGGCAACGGTTCTGTTGGCGGTCATGCTTGCGGTTGCCGTGGCGCGGCCGGCGTCAGGGCAGATCCCGGTCAATCCTGACGAGGCCGCTGCGGCGACGATCGAACTCGCCCCGGCGGCGCGGCGTGCCGTTGAAGCGGCTTACCTCTCTGAAGACGAGCGCCGCGACAAGCGGATCTTTCACGGCGTGTGGAGCGACGCCGATCTCGATACCCCCGCTCGCCGCGCGCTGGCGGCGTGCATCGCCGGCGACTGGCTCAACGCCGTCTTCGACGGCTCGCATGCGCCGGTGCTGCTGCAGGCCGAGCGGCTGGTGGCGATCGGCGAGACGGACGCGGCTCTGGCGCTGCTCGATGATGATCGCTCGCCGACGGCCTGCCGGCTTCGGGCCGAAGCGCTGGACTGGAACGGCCAGTTTGAGGCGGCGGATGCGGCGATCGATCCGGTCGTGGCGGCGCTGGAGGCGGGCGAGCTTTCCTCGGCTGTCGATCTGACCGAGGCCGCGCGCTGCCTGGCGCTCCGGGCACGGCTGCGCGGCGAGCCGGCGTCGCAGTACAGCGCCATCCTCGCCGTCACCGGCCGCGTTCACCAGACGATCGACCGGCTCTATTGGCCGGCCAAACTGGTCGAGGCCGAACTCCTCGCCGACAAGAACAATCCGAAGGAAGCCGCGGCCGCCGCGACCGAAGTGCTCACGCTCAACCCGCGGTGCGCCCGCGCGTGGGCGATCATCGGGCAACTCAACCTCGACAGTTACAACTTCGCGGGCGCCGACTCGGTGGTGCAGGAACTCGACCGCCTCGCGACCGATCACATCGGCGCGAGGCTGCTGCTGACGCGGCTCGACCTGGTGCAGGCGATGGCCGACTCGGCAGAGCATCGCGTGGACCTGCTGCTGGGCGAGATGCCCCAGCACCGCGATGCGCTGGCGCTGCGGGCGGCGGTGGAAGCGATCCGTTATGACGAAGACGGCCTGCACCTGGCGCTGCGCGATTTCGAGCAGATTTCGGGCCGCAACCCGTGGGCGTGGTACACGGCGGGGCTGTACCTCTCAAGCAACCGGCAGTACGACTTTGCCGCCGAAATCCTCGGCGAGGCGATCGAGCGCCAGCCGAACTGGCCGGCGCCGCAGGTCGAACTCGGATTGATGTATCTTCAGTCCGGCAATGACGAGGGAGCGCTGAGCACGCTGCGGCAGGCCTGCTCGCTTGATCCGTTCAACGTCCGCGCCGCGTTCAGCCTGCATCTCATCGAGAGCCTGCAGCAGTACGAGACGGTTGCGTCGGAGCATTTCGAGATTCGCTTCGATCCCACTTCGTCGGACCGGGCCCTGGCGCTGGAGATGCTCGAGCCTCTCGAGGCGATGCACCGCGAGATCACGACGGCGCTGCACCACGCGCCGGATCGGCCGACGCGCATCGAACTGATGCCCAACCACAGCCGTTTTGCCGTGCGCATTACCGGCATGCCGCAGATCCACACGATCGCGGCATGCACGGGGCCGGTGATTGCGATGGAAGCGCCGCGCGAGGGGCCGGATCACTTTGGCACCTACAACTGGCTGCGCGTGCTGCGCCACGAATACGTGCACACGGTGACGCTGAGCCAGACGAAGAACCGCATCCCGCACTGGCTCACCGAGGCTGCGGCCGTGTGGCTGGAAGATGCGCCGCGCGACTTCAATACCTGCCAGATGCTCGCCAGGGCGAGCCTCGACGACGACCTGTTCACGCTCGATGAAATCAACTGGGCCTTCGTGCGCCCCAAACGCCCCAACGACCGCTCGCTCGCCTACGCCCAGGGCCACTGGATGGTGGAGTTCATGATCGAGCGCTTCGGCCACGCGGCATTGCTCGAATTGCTCGATCAGTATGCGGAGGGTTTCCGCGAGGACATCGCCATTCCCAGCGCGCTGGGTGTCGGCCGCATGCAGTTCTACGACGACTTTCTGGTATGGGCGCGAGCGCAGGTGAAGCAGTGGGGCATGGCGCCAGAGCCGCCGCTCGAAGACATCATCCGTGAGCACCTTGGCGACGATCCGGAGTACGCGGCGCAGCGGAAAGAGTCCCAGCGTGAATACGGCAGCCTGCTCGCCCGCGCGATCCGGACCGCGACAAAGCACGCAACCGATCCGGTGGATCTGGTCCGCCGCGCCATGGCTTCGCTTCCCGATCCGCGCCTGCCGCGGCCGACGGTCACGGACGGCATGCTCGGTCGGTGGCTGGAGCTGTATCCTGATCATCCGGATCTGCTGCGCATGCACATCACGCGATGGCGCGGCAGCCGGCCGCTGGGGCCGGACATGATCCCGCTGCTGGACCGCTATGCCGCGGCGCGGCCGGTCGATCCGCTGCCGCAGCAGATGCTGGCGGCGATCCACCTCGAATCGAATCAGCCGGAGAGGGCGATTCCGTATCTCGAGTCGATCAACCGGCTGCAGAAGTACGATGACACCTACGCCGTCGAACTGGCGCGGCTCTATCAGCAGCAGTCTCGCTTTGACGTGGCGCTGGACCGGATCGACACGGCCGTGCACATCGCGCCCTATGACGCCCGCCTGCGCGAGCAGGCGGCGGCGATCGCCATCCAGGCGCGCGATCTCGATGATGCCCGGCGGCACCTCGTCGCGCTCACGCTGCTCGAACCCGATCGTGAGCAGCACACCAGGCGACTCGAAGCGCTGGAGCGGATGATGGAGCCCCAACAGTAGCGATCACTCGCCTTCATCCAGGTCAACGAGTCGCTTGACCTCGATCACGTCGATGCGCAGACCGGGATCGTGCACGACGTCGCCGATCACGCCGACGTTGAGGTTCAGGCGGCGCTCGACGTCCAGACGAGCTTCGGGCTCGACGCTGAGATACGCGATGGTGCGGCCGGTCAGTTCATCCTGAATCCGGTAGAGCAGCGGCAGGCGCCTTCCGTCGAATACATTCGATGACGCGAGACGTCCCTGGGCGTTGAAGACCGGCCGGCCGGACTCGTCGCGCCAGATCTCGACCTTCTCAATGACGACGGGTTCCGAGGCGACCTGCGCGGCGTGCTTGAGTTTGCGCATCGCGTTCTGCTGGTCGAGGCGAATCTTCAGCAGGTCGATGCGGATCTCGGCGATGCGCTTCTCGCCCTTCTTTTCGGTCCTGGCGGCGAACGCTTCGTAGGAGCGCAGCAGCGGTTCGATCTCCGCGTCGAGGATCCGAACCTTGGTCATCTCAGCGTACAACTGCTCGAGGTTCGCCAGCGTGACTTCGATCTTTTCTTCCTCAGGTGCGGCGGGCTGCTCCTGGGGTTGTTCGCTGGGGCCGGGTTCGGCTGGCGCTGCTTCGACTTCCGGCTGCGGCGCCGGTTGCTCGGCGGGCTGCTCGGCCTCGGGTTGAGGTTGCGGCTGGGCAGGCTCAGGCTGGGCCTGCTCGGGTTGCGAAGGCGGCTGAATCGGCTCGGCCTCCGCCTGAGGCTCCGTCTGCGGCTGCGCGGGCTGGACTTCGGGCTGGGCCTGCGGCTGGTTCTGCGGGGTGGTCGGTTCGGCGGGCTCGGGTTGCGCCTGCTCCGATTCCTCCTGCAGCTTCTTCTTCCACGCGGCGATCTCCTCATCCGTCGCCTTGCGAAGGAACTGGGCGAGCACATAGACATCCACCTGCTCGGGCATATCAACCTTGAGGAAGACAGCGCCTTCTGCCGTGGGCACTTCTCCCCGTACGTGCAGGATCGTGTCCGGCTCGATGCGCGACTTGCGGAAGCACTGGGCCGGGTCTTCGCTGATGGGATACAGCACGGGCACGCGGCCGATTGCGCGGACGGTGCCGGGCTTCTCGCCGTCGGCCACATTCTGGCGGGCGACGAAGCCGGTCAGGCCGCGCGGCGGCGCGATGGCCGCCCAGCCGAACGTGTTGACGCTCTTGACGAGCACGACATCGCCCTTCTTGAGCGTGCCGATCTTCTCGAACTGCTCAGCCCGGCCGCTGTGGATGTTGAGGCGATCAGTATCGACCACCGCGTGCCACGCATCGGACCCGGCCGGGTTCTGCGCGCGCGCCGAGTGCTGAATCGGGCCGATCGCGGCAAGGATCGCCAAGGCGACCGCCACGACCGTGCTCCACCGCTGACCTACAGTACGCCATCGACCCATGATGAGGCCTCCCGGAAACTGGGTGTCGTTCATCATGGACATCGTAGACGCGATCGCCGGCTTCCTCACCTTGCAGTTTCAGGAGAGGGCCCCTCGGCCGACGAACGCTCCGGCCGCGGCCGTCTGCCGGCGACCCGGTCGCGGAAAGCCACAACCCGATGGACAGGATGACGCCAGCCCATGCACGATTCTCGACCTAGCGTGACTGCCATGCCCACTCGTTCCGTCATCCCGGCTGCGGTACTCCTTGCGTGCATCGCGGCGATCACGGCCTCGCTGCAGGGTTGCAAGAGTCCGCTCAAGACGGCCTCGGAAGCCGAACTGCGCCGGTCGCTGCAGTCCGTCGTGCACGACCAGGTCGGAGAGCGCCTCCCGCGCGACTTGACGCTGACGCCCGAACCAAGCGGCCTCGAAGGAGAGTTCATTCCCCAGAGCCGCATCGGTGAACTGGAGCGCATGGCCGGGCCGGTTGCCAACGCGGCGATGCCGGTCATCGAATTCGGCGCGAATCTGCAGGGCGAGGAGACGCGAACCGTCCCGGTGAGCCTGCGCGAGGCGATTCTGTCGGCGGTGGAGAACAACCTTTCGGTGCAGATCGGCGCGATCACGCCGGCGATTCGCGAATCGGACATCACGCGGGCCGAGGCCCGCTTCGATGCGGTGTTCTTCTCGTCGCTCATCTTCACCAAACTCGATGAGCCGGCGCCGACGGCTCTGATCCGCGGCACGCCCATCGGACTGGGCATCCTGCAGCGCGATGAACGCCAACTCAGCACGGGCATCCGCAAGAATCTCATCACCGGCGGCAACGTGAGCCTGACCACGTCGATCACGCGCACGGAGGATGAATCGCCCGGCCGCGAGACCACGCCCGATCCCGCCTATGCATCGACGGTCGAACTCGTGCTTGAGCAGCCGCTGCTCCGGGGCTTCGGATCGGAAGAAAACCTCTCGGAGATTCGCCTGAATCGCAATGCGCACCGGCGGGCGATCGAGGAGTACCGATCGACGCTGCTGCAGACGGTGAGCGACACCGAGGCGGCCTATTGGAACCTGGTGGCGGCGCGGCAGTCATTGCTCGTGCGCCAGCGCCTGCTGGACCGCGGCTTAGACACCAAGAAAGTGCTCGTGGAGCGCGGCAAATACGACACCGAGCAGGCGCAGATTTCAGACGCGATCGCACGCGTGCAGAATCGGCAGGTCGATCTCCGCCGTTCGCGCGATGAGGTGCTCCGCGCTTCGGATCGTCTCAAGCAACTGATGAACGCGCCGGGGCTGCCGGTGGGCGGCGAGATGCTCGTCGAGCCGGTGGATGTGGCGGTTTCCGAAGGCATCACCTTCAACTACGCCGACATCATCTCGACGGCGCTTCAGAACCGGCCCGAACTCCGCCAGGCGCTGCTGGCCATCGACGATGCGTCGATTCGGCAGATGCTTGCCGAGAATCTTCGCCTGCCTGCTCTGAACCTCTCGACGACGGTGCGCTGGAACGGGTTGGACAACTCGTTCGAAGACAGTTACAACCGGCTCGGCGAACAGGACTTCATCGACTACATCCTCCAGCTCCGATTCGAACACCCGATCGGCAATCGCGAGGCCCAGGCGAATTACCGCTCGGCGCGCCTGATGCGCGTCCAGTCCGTGCTGGGCTACCGCCAGGCCGTGCAGAACGTGACGCTGGATGTGAAGACAGCATTGCACGATGTGAATCTCAACTTCGATCTGCTCGGGCCGACGCGCGATGCGCGACTCGCCGCGGCCGAAAACCTGCGCACGATCGAGGTGAAGGAGGAGTTCACCCAGGCGCGGACTCCGGAGTTCCTGAATCTGAAACTGCAGCGGCAGGAGCTGCTCGCCGCGGCCGAACTCGAGGAGATCCGGGCGGTGGTCAACTACCAGATCGCCGTGGCCAATCTCTACAACGCGATGGGCATCGGCCTCGAGCGGAACCAGATCAAGTTCGCCGTCCCCGACCCTGGGCAGTAGGGGACGACGAACAGGAAGAAGGAGAGAGCGGATTGAAACGGGCTCGGCTTCCTTTCGGAAGCGAGAGCCCGGGGCCACCGGTGAAGCGGCCCGCAAACCGGGGCTTGGGAGGCGGACGCCGCGGTCGAACGGCGCCCTCCTGAGGCTGGCCACGAGGCCCGGCTCTACCTGCACACTCGCAGAACCAGCCGCTCGTGGACAAAAAACCTGCAATCGGCGCTTTGGAGCGCCGGTCGCACGCGTTGCCAGTGCACAGGTGCGTTCCTACTGTTGGGCTCTCAACGGGCTACATTGTGAAATATGTCACGAATTCGCCGCAACGGCCGCCCCGGCCCCGGCATGCAACAGCAGAAGGACCCTCCCAGCATGGCTAGCAAGGGCGAAGTGATCCAGGTCATCGGCTCCACCTTCGATGCACAGTTTCCCGAAACGGACATCCCCGACATCTACAACGCCGTCAAGGTGAACGCGAAGAATCGCGGCGTCGAGATCAAGATCACCGGCGAGGTGCAGCAGCACCTTGGCGGCGGCCGCGTCCGCGCCGTCGCGCTCGGATCGACCGACGGCATGAGCCGTGGGATGGAATGCCTGGACACCGGTTCGTCGGTGCGTGTGCCGGTGGGAGAGCCGGTGCTCGGCCGCGTGTTTAACCTGCTGGGCGAACCCGTGGATAAGAAGGGCCCGGTGCACGCCAAGGACACCCGGCCGATCCACCAGACGCCGCCCGAGTTCAGCGAACTGTCCGCCAAGACGGAGATGCTCGAAACCGGCATTAAGGTCGTCGACCTGCTGTGCCCGTTCGTGCGCGGCGGCAAGATCGGCCTGTTCGGCGGTGCCGGCGTGGGCAAGACCGTCATCATCCAGGAGATGATCGCCCGCGTGGCGAAGAACTTCGGCGGTTACAGCGTGTTCGCCGGCGTGGGCGAGCGCACCCGCGAAGGCAACGACCTGTGGCGCGAAATGGGCGAAGCCGTGTACACCGACGCCGACGGTAAGCAGGCGCGCGTGCTCGACAAGGTCGCCATGGTGTTCGGCCAGATGAACGAGCCGCCGGGCGCGCGTCTCCGCGTCGCTCTGTCGGCGCTGACGATGTGCGAGCAGTTCCGCGACGAATCCGGTAAGGAGACGCTGCTGTTCGTGGACAACATCTTCCGCTTCACCCAGGCGGGTTCGGAAGTGTCGGCACTGCTGGGCCGCATGCCCTCGGCCGTAGGTTACCAGCCCACGCTGGGTACGGAAATGGGCGAACAGCAGGAGCGCATCACCTCCACCAGCCGCGGCGCCATTACCTCGGTGCAGGCGATTTACGTGCCTGCCGACGACCTGACCGACCCGGCCCCCGCGACGACCTTCAGCCACCTCGATGCATTCGTGGTGCTTGAGCGTTCGATCGCGGAAAAGGGCATCTATCCGGCGATCGACCCGCTCGCTTCGACGAGCCGCATCCTCGATCCGGGCGTGGTGGGCGAGCGGCACTACAACATCGCCAAGACGGTGCAGGGCATTCTGCAGCGCTACCGCGACCTCAAGGACATCATCGCGATTCTCGGAGTGGATGAACTGAGCGAAGAAGACAAGCTGACGGTGAGCCGCGCCCGCAAGATCGAGCGCTTCCTCTCGCAGCCGTTCCACGTGGCCGAGGTGTTCACGGGCCAGCCGGGCATCGACTCGAAACTGACCGAGACGCTCGACTCGTTCGAGGCGCTGTGCCGGGGCGAGGGCGACGACCTGCCCGAAGGCGCGTTCATGTACGTCGGCACGCTCGACGACGCCCGCGCCAAGGCCGCGAAGATGGCCAGCGCCTGAGGCGGGCTTTCTCGACCGATTCATCAGGGCCTGCGACGTCGGTCGCGGGCCCTGTTCATTGGCGATTTCCTCCGCACGGTGCCATGCGGGCGCTTCATCGCGACATCTGCCTGCAGCGCCGCGGCGCGGGAGGTTGTCGTGCAGACACGCCACTTGGTTTTCGCCCTTTCGGTTCTGTGCTCGATCGTCGCTGGAGTGCTGCTGGCCGCCGCGGGGCCGCGTCCGGCCGCGCAGGAGTCGCGACCGATGACGCCGTATGTCACCTGGTCCGGCGCGTTCAGCGCGGTCCGCCAGTCGACGATCGAGCGGGCGGTGAACCGTGAGCAGTGGGCAGTGCTGTGGCGGCGCCATGCTGGCCGCAAAGGCGAGCGGAACGCGACCAACGTGCAGGTGATTCCCGAGATCGATTTCGACTCGTGCATGGTGGTGGCGGTCTTCTGCGGCGAAATGACGCAGTGCAACGGCGCCCGCATCGCCCGGATCGACGAAATCGAGGGCGGCCTGCTGCTGCGCTACGAGCGGCTGGATTTTGAAGTCTCGGTTCGCAGCGGCGAAGACGCTCGCCTCGTGGAAGTGACACCCTATGGAATCTTCGTGCTGCCCCGTTCCCATAATCGGCTCATCATTGAGGAGGCCGTTCCCGGGCAGTTCGGCCGGCCCGCGGATGCCCGCCGTGTGGGAGAAATTCCGGCCCTCTGAGCCACTGGAAGGGAATGAAACGGTCGGGGACGCTTCTTTGGTGCCGGGAGCGGCCGTCTGGGGCGTCTCGTAGTCGGGGCTGGCCCGGCGGGCTGGCGCTGTCGCCACGAGGCGATCTGTCCGATGGTGACAGGCTGAACGAGCATGTCCGGCCGGGGGCCGGCGCTATGATTGCGACCCATAAGGCGGAACCATTCCGGACGGCACAGCGGCCCGGTCCGCACTGAGCACACGACCACATTCCAGGAGGCTGAGATGTCCCTTCTTTCCATTGAACATGCTTCGAGCCGCAAGGGTATCAAGCGCGGCTGGGCCTGCGGCCTGATCCTGTCGGCTGCTGTCGCCACTGTGGCCTGCGGACAGAATCAGCCGACGCCGCCGCCCGCCACCGCCGCGGCCAGCGGGACCGCAGCCAACAGTGACGTCTACTTCGGGCCCAAGTTCAAGAAGGACCACGTCGTTGTCTACGAGTTCCGCGCTGAGAACATGAGCGTGCAGACGCAGAACGAACTGAACATGATCGACTCCAACTTCGTCAATTCAGTCATGCGTTTCACGGTCAATGACGTCAAGGAAGACGGTTCGGCCGACCTGACCATGACCTACGACCGCATCTTCACCTCGGGCGAGGCGTACTTCGGCGGCAGTTACGTCTTCGACTCGACGCAGGAGGCGCAGGATCCCGACACCGACGCCAAGATCATCGAAGCGCTGCGCATGCTGGCGAACTCGACCGTCAAGTTCCACGCCGACGCACAGGGCAATGTCGATCCGGCGAGCGTGACGGGCACCGAAGCCGCCTGCGCCGCCATGGATGAAATCGTGGCGCTCAAAGGACGCGTCGGCGAGTTCAATTCCAACGGCCTGGCCGAACTGTTCGAAAGCACCTGGCGCGTGGGCAACGAAACCTACTCGCGCAACGTCACCGAGCCCTGGCAGGACGTGCAGAAGACGCCCGTGGAGGGCCTCGGCATGTGGACGTTCACCAGCGACTACCAGCTGCTCGACCAGACGCCCGAGGAAATCATCCTGGGCATGAAGATGGTCATGGATCTCGAGTTCCAGCCGCCCGATGTGCAGATCGAGGGGATGCTCAAGGTGCTCGAAACCAAGTTCGACATGCTCCGCGGCGACTTCCGCTACCGCTGGGACCCCGTGAACAACGAACTGATCGAGCGCATCGGTGAACTTGAATTCCGCTGGCTCATCGTGCAGGAAGGCATCTTCGAGGGCGAAACCGTCCGCACCGACCAGCACCAGCACGTGAAGTCTTCCATGACGCGCATCGAAGGCTGATCCGCCACGCGGCGCGACCAACCGAACATCGAAATACCCCCGGGTCGTATACTCGGGGGTGTTTGCATTGACCGGCGGCCGACTTCCAGTTGAATGACGACGCGTTCGCTTCCCATCCTGATGCCGCGCACGAGCGAGCAGCGGTATTCGTGCCACGGTTGCGCCGGCTGCTGCCGCGATTTTACGGTGCAGTTGCGGCCGGATGATCTCGCGCGACTTGAAGCGCAGAACTGGACGCAGCGGCTGGGTCAGTCGCCGGTGGTCGAGTTTCGCGGCCGCCAGTGGCTGCGCCAGCGCGAAGACGGTGCGTGCGTGTTTCTCGCGGCGGACGGCCGCTGCAGCATCCACGCCGAGTTCGGCCTCGAAGCCAAGCCGCTGGCGTGCCAGATGTTCCCATTCATGCTCGCGCCGGGCGAGAAGGGGGTGCGCATCGGGTTGAGCTTTGCGTGCCCTTCGATGATTCACAATCGCGGAGCCGAGATCGCCTCTCACGCTGATGACGTGCGGCGCATGGTGCGGCTCATTCCTGAGATCGCGCAGGGCCAGGTGCGCCCCGTGCAACTCAACGCGAGCCTGCAGGCCGCCGGCGGCGAAGAAGAGCAGATCGTCCGCACGTTCGAGCGCGTGCTGGGCCGGGTCGATCTGCCGATGAGCACGCGCCTCGACGGCGCCGCGTGGCTGACGGAGATGCTCGCGCAGGCGAAACTGGAAAACGTGCGCGGCAGCCGGCTGGGCGATCTGCTCGATCTGCTTGGCGATTCGTTTGAAGAGGAGATCGAAGCCGCACCGCCGGAGCCGCCGACGAAGAGGCAGATGAAGGTGTTGCGGCAGATCGTCTTCGCGCACGTCGAAGATGTGAAGATCGGCGCCGCACACCGGCGCGGCATCGGCGGGCTGGCGATCGGACAGTTGTGGCGGCATCGCACGTTCGGCCGCGGCAGTGGCGCCGTGCCGCCCATTGCGCGCGGCTGGCCCGAACGACTCACGTTCGACATGGTCGATCGAGCCGGCCCCGCGACGGCTGACGAGCAGATCGGCGCCATTGACGCCATCATGCTGCGCTACCTGCGCTCGCGCATCATCACCGGCCGGGCGTGGGGGCCGGGGTACTACGGCTGGCCGATTGTCGAAGGCCTCGAGGCGCTGTGGATGATGGTCGCGGTAACGGGATGGCTGGCGCGACTGCACGCGGGAGCGCACGGGCGAAGCGAAGTTACCGCGGCGGACCTGGAAGCGGCGCTGCTCCGCACCGACCGCGCCGCCGGCCGGGCGCCGTGGCTGGGCTCCAGGGGCGAGCGGCTGCGCCTCGCCTGGCTCACGCAGGGTGGCGGCCTGCGGCGGCTGGTGCACGCCATGCGCTTCACCGACGAGAGCCTGGAGCAAGACAACCTGGCGGATGCAGGTGATTCTCCGGAAGTGATCGCCTGCTGATGACGCCTGCGGGGGCGGGGCTACACTTTCCGCTTCCGCGATGCGGATCGCGGTTCATGCTCAATTCTCAGGCTGAAAGGGCGCCTGCCCATGAAGGTTCACGAGTACCAGGCCCGTCAACTTCTTGCCGATGCCGGCATTCCCGTTCCGCCCGGCGTGGTCTGCACCGACGCGACGCGCGCTGCTGAAATCTACAAGCAGGTCTGTCGCGACGCGGGCACGCAACTGGCCGTGGTCAAGGCGCAGGTGCACGCGGGCGGGCGCGGCAAGGCGGGCTTTGTCAAACTCGTGCGCTCGGCGCAGGAAGCCGAAGACGCCGCCAAGTACATGCTCAGCCACCGCATGATCAGCCCGCAGACGGGAGCCGAAGGGCTCGAAGTCAAGAAACTGCTCATCGCGGCGGGCGTGGACATCGCCCGCGAGTTTTACCTCGCCATCACCACCGACCGCTCGCGCAACACCAATACGCTGATCGCCTCAGCCGAGGGCGGCGTGGAGATCGAGAAGATCGCCGCCGAGCGGCCCCAGGCGATCATCAAGATGCCGCTGCATCCTCTGGTGGGTCTGCAGGCGCACCAGGCACGCGAGGTGGCGTTCCGCCTTGGCTTCACCGGTGCGCAGGTCGGTCAGGCGGTGAAGATCATGCTCAACCTCGCGAAGCTGTTCATGGCCAAGGACTGTTCGCTGGCGGAGATCAACCCGCTCATCGTCACGCCGCCGACCGAATCGCAGCCCGACGGCGTGGTCATGGCCATCGACGCGAAGTTCAACTTCGATGACAACGCGCTCTTCCGCCACAGCGACATCAACGAACTGTTCGACCCGACGGAAGAAGACCCGGCGGAGCTGCGGGCGTCCAAGTTCGGTCTGTCGTTCATCAGCCTCGACGGCAACATCGGCTGCCTCGTGAACGGCGCGGGGCTGGCGATGGCGACGATGGACATCATCAAGCTGCACGGCGGCGAGCCGGCCAACTTCCTCGATGTGGGCGGCAGCGCGACCGAAGAAGCCGTGACCGAGGCGTTCCGCATCATCCTCGCCGACAGCAAGGTGCAGGGTGTACTCGTGAACATCTTCGGCGGGATCATGCAGTGCGACCGCATCGCGCGGGCGATTGTCAACGCCGCCAAGGAAGTGGGCTTCACCGTGCCGCTGGTCGTGCGGCTCGAAGGCAGCAACGTCATCGAGGCGCGTCAGATTCTCGACACAGCGCGCAAGGAGATCCCGACGATGTGCACGGCGGGCGATCTCACCGACGCGGCCAAACAGGTGTGCGCGGCAGTCGCGTAATCAGCGCGGGTTGTTGATCCAGCCGAACGGTGTGGTCCAGTTGCCCATGTTGTACTTGCGGCCTTTGACGGCGAAGAGGAAGTCCCACGCGTCAAGATCGCCCGGCTCGCGCCAGTCCCAGCGCCCGCCTTCAGCAGCGCGGATGCCCCACACCGAGCCGTCGATGAAGCCGATGTTGCCGACGCCCGTATGGCGATCGGTGATCTGGTCTTCGTTGGCCCAGGCGCCGTCGTCGATGTCCTGGTTCCACCAGTACTCATCCTCTTCGACGAGCGACGGCGGTGGAATCTGGTTGAGCGGCGAGTTGGCGCCTTCCTCGGGGCGCTCACGGTAGAAGAACGGCCACTGAAGTTCCAGCTTGGCGCCGCCCATGTTGTGCGGCATTGTGTAACTGAACAGTTGATTCGCCAGGCGCTTTTCAGTCGGGCACTCGAAGATCAACTCCACTTCCTGCACGTACTTCCACAACAGGCCGTTGTAGGGCGGCAGATTGTGAGGGAAGATGTAGCCAGGACGCGGCGGGTTGTTCTTGCCGCACCAGTCGAGACCCCGCGTATGTGTGGCGGTGCCGGGCAGGATGTTCTTTGGATCATCCTGCGCATAGAAGTGCTGAGCCAGCAGAATCTGCCGCATGTTGCTCTTGCACTTGGCGTTCCGCGCCGCTTCGCGCGCTGCCGAGAGGGCCGGCAGGAGCAGGGAGATGAGCAGGGCGATAATGGAGATGACCACGAGCAGTTCGATGAGGGTAAAGCCACGCTCGGGGCCGGCGCCGACGGGACGCGGCGCTGGCCTTGCCGGAGATGCATGCTCCATGAATCTCTCCTTCGAACGAAATCAGAAGCGCAGGCGGACAGACAGGCCACACGATGAGTTGAAGCGGATGTACGAGCCGCCGTAGTACGAATGCGAGCCCCGATATCCGCCGTGATGCCAACCCCCATGCCCGCCGTAGTAGCGCGAGCCGCATGAATACGAGGGGCGATAGCAGAAGGCGTAATTCGAGAACGACGGCCACCAGTAGTAGTAGAAACCGGGGTAGTACTCGTAGCCGTACCACGCGCCATAGCCATAGCCGCGGTGTGACCGGCGGGCGTAGTACATGTTCTCGTAGTACGAGTAGTTCAGGTAGCGGCGGTGCGCGTAGGGGTCGAGCCGCAGATCGACCGCGCCCGTCGGCTGGCCGCCGGTGATGATCTCCGTCTGCACGTAGCCGGGCTGGATGTACGCGGCCGTCTGAACCGGCGTCACCGTGGAAGCGCTGCTCACGACGCCCTGTCGTGTGATCAGCCGCGCCCGGTTGGGCTGAGAATAGACCTGGCTGTAGGTGCGTTGGATGGGGTGGGCCTGGATGGTGACGCCCTGGTCCCGGCCGTCCACGACGACTTGCGCCGATACGCTTGGGGTCAGCCAGGCCACGAGGCAGACCGCAGCGAGGCCAAGCCTCGCGGTTGAGAAAACGCGACGACGCGATGTGATGTTCGGTGACATATGCTGACTCCGTCCTGCGCCCGCCCGCGGGGCCCCATGCCGCCTACTCGATAGCATACCTGATTCCGCCAGTTCGTGCACGTCAAATCCGAGGTTTTTGGCCGATATCCGCGTTTCCATGCAACTCTACCCCCTTCGTTTCAAGCCCATGTTCGTTCCCAAGCCGTGGGGAGGCCGCCGCATCGCGAGCCTCGGCCGCGATCTGCCTGCATCCGGCGAGCCGATCGGCGAGTCGTGGGAGCTGGTCGATCTGCCGGGCCGCTCGAGCGTGATCAGCAGCGGCCCGCTCGCCGGCCGCACGCTCCACGACGTGCTCGAAGCCGACCCGCGGGCCCTGCTGGGGGATGTGCGGCCCACAAGCGAGGGCGGCTTTCCACTGCTCGTCAAGTATCTGGATGCGCAGGAGAATCTGTCCGTGCAGGTTCATCCGGATGCGGCCCATGCTGACGCGGATCAGGGAATTCGCAGTAAGACCGAGGCGCTCTACATCCTGCACGCCGAACCGGGCGCGGTGGTGTATCGGGGAATCACGCCGGGCGTCTCGCCGCAGCAGTTTCGCGAAGACCTGCAGGCCGGCCGGGTCGTCGAAGATCTCATCCAGACGCCCGTAAAGCAGGGGCAGTGCCTGTACCTTCCCGGCGGCACCTGCCACGCGTACGGGGCGGGAATCCTCGGCGTCGAAATCCAGACGCCCGGCGATACGACCTATCGCCTGTATGACTGGGGCCGCACCGATCGCGAACTGCACATCGACGAGGCGATGGCGTGCATTGATTTCGGCGCCAGGGATTTCGCGCGTGCCGAGCGGCGCACCCACGTCGCAGGCGTGTTCACCACGATGAGCAAACTTTGCTCGTGCGATGCATTCACCATCGAAAAGGTGCGGATGGTCGAGGCGTACGGCCAGGAGATCCCGTACGACCGGCCGGCGGTGTGGGTGGTGCTCGAAGGGTCGGGCGTGATCACCGGCAGCCCCGCGGGCGTGGATGTCGAATTCGGCTCGGGAGATGTACTGCTCCTTCCCGCCTGCCTGCACGACGCGGCGCTCAGAATCCACCGAAACACCGTCTGGCTGGATATCCAGTTCCCCCGTACAGGGACCGATATCCTTCTGGCGTAGCCGGTTTCGTGCCTCCCTGGACTGGAATACGACGCCGCCCTGTGCGTCTGATCTACTGACATGCCGCTCGCCCTGACCGAACACGATCTCGGACGGCTGATGAAGGACCTCGGCCCTCGGCTGCTGGCCCTGGCTCGAGGGATCTGCCGGGACTCGGCGGTGGCCGAGGACGTGGTGCAGGAGGCGTTTGTCAAGTTGTGGAACAAGCCGCCGGACGGGCCCGAGCAGGTCGTGCCGAGCTGGCTCAAGCGGGTGGTGGTGAATCTTTCGATCAACCACCTCCGCCGCCGGCGCAATACGGAGGCGCTGCCCGAGTTCAGCGACGATCGAAATCTGCGGCACGAGCAGCGGCCCGAGAAGGCCGTGGACCTGGCCGACAACATGGCGCGAATGCAGCGGGCGCTGGGGCGCCTGCCCGATGACAAGCGCGCGATCCTGGTGATGAAGGTGTACGAGGAGATGAGTTACGACGAGATCGCTGCGGCTCTGGAAGTGCCCATCGGCACGGTCATGAGCCGGCTCAATCGTGCGCGGGCGGCGCTGCGCGATGAGATGGAGGCGGAACTGAACCACGCGGAAGCGGAGCCGCTGATCTTCCCGCTTCGACGCAAGCAGGGGTGAAGACGACCGAGGTGATGACCATGCAGCGCTACGAATGTCAGGATGTGCAGGCCGTGCTTTCAGGGCTCCTCGACGGCGAACTCGATGCGACGACTTCGCATCTCGCCGAGGCGCACCTGTCGCAGTGCGCACCGTGTCGGACGCTGCTGCAGCACGCGGAAGAGTCGGACGACCTGCTCCGCGCCACGGTCGGATCGTACGAGGCCTGGCCGGCTGACCTTGACCGCCGCATTCGCACGGAAGTGTTCGGGCAGGCTGAGGACGCAGCGCACGTGCGCGGCCGCCGGCGGCTGCTTTTTGCCGCGTGGAGCGGCTGGTCGATCGCCGCGGTCGTGATGCTCGGCTTCGGTCTGGCGCTGTCGCAGGGCTGGCTGGGTGGATCAGCGCAGCCGGACGGAGCCGTGGCGGTCAGCGAGGCGGCCGCGCGTTCGCCGCAGCAGTGGGTCCCGCCGGTGGGCAGCGAGATGGTCAGTACGAGCCTGTTTGATCGCCAGCAGCGCGAAACACCGGTCGTCGGCGAAATTGCCGCAGCACCGAAGTCGCCGGAGACAGGCGGCGTAGCCGAAGCGCAGCTTGGCGGCGAGTCGTTGGCTGCGGCGAACGTGGCCGAGACTGAGCCGGTCGAAGCGCCAGTGCTGCGCCCCGAGACGCCGACTTTCAGCAAGGCGGCTCTCGCGGGTGTTGAAGCGGAGATGGAAGCGGCCAACTGGCTGCAGGCCCTCGCGGCGAATCTTCCTTCGCGTCCGGCGGAAGAGCCCGAGCCGACGCCGATCGCGCCCGAGCAGCCGGAGGAAACGCTGGCGCTCGCGAGCGAGCCGGCCGGGAATCCCGGTACGGGCGAAGTGCTCCACCAGGCGTCGATTCTGCTGACGGTGCTGGAGCAGGCGGGCGATGAGTCGTTCAGCGACGTGCGCCTCGTGCAGCAGGCGCTGAGCAGCGATGATGTGCTCGAACGGCTGGCGGTGGCGCGCAATGATCTGCAGTCGCCCGATTCCGTTGACCTCGTGAACCGGGCGTGGTCGATGCTGGAGTGGACCAACGGCAGCGTCGATCAGGAAGAACTGGAGCGCGTGAAACGCTCCATTGCCATGCAGGATCTTCCGAGGCGTCTGGAGCGGCTCAGTGACGAGTATTGGAACTGATTCGAGGCGAAGTGGCCCGGCAATCTGGACAGGAACTGCGGCGATCGCACTGGGCTTCCTGCTCCTGCTTTCAGCGAGCGGGTGCAACACCACGCTTGCGGACTATTCAAAACGCCCGCCGGTGACCGGCTTGACCTCGCAGACCAACCCTGCGGCTGGCGCCGCCGTGGCGCCCGGCGAGCCCGCCTCGCGCGTGATCCAGATCGAACCCGACCCTGAGCGTGATTCCCAACTGGATGCTCTGGTGAAGGATTCGCTCGATCACCTGCGCTCGGGCGAAATCCAGGAGGCTCTGGATGTGCTGACTCAGGCCCAGACCATCGAAGGCTGGATGCACAGCGAACACGCCCCGGCGGTGCTCTTCTGGACGGGCCACTGCTACGACCAGCTGGGCGAGCGGAATGCGGCCATGGCGTCGTTCCGGCGCATCACCATCCAGTATCCTCGCTCGGCGTTCGCCGAACGCGCTGCGCGGCGGCTGCGTGAGCTGCGGACGCGGCAGGGGCAGAATCGCCCGTAATTCTGGCGGGTCCACGGCCTCTGTGGGCGGCGTCGGCGGCGGTGGGCTCCTATATTTCTGGTCCATGGCCAAGAAGCTCCCCAAGTCGCTGGCAATCCTCGATGAAGACCTCTGCACAGGCTGCGAGGCATGCGTCTCGGTGTGCCCGGTGGACTGCATCGACACCTTGCCGGGTCCGCAGTTCCAGTCGGTCATGCAGGCGTGCCACATCGACCTGCCGCGCTGCATCGGCTGCACGCTGTGCGCCCAGGTCTGCCCGTGGGATGTGATCACCATGGTGCCGACCGATCAGGTCGTGCAGGTCGAGAAGTACGCAGCGCAGTTGTCTTGATGCGGGCGCTCCGATACCGTTGGCGGGTCTGCGCCGCGATCAGATCGTCCTAGAAAACCAGGCCGCACGGCGCGGCGATGGAATGTAACGATCAAATCGCGCGAATCGGCTGAACCAATCGCAACGACCCTGCCGATAGGTATTGCACCGTGAATCCAGAGTCGACACGTCGGATGTTCCTGCTCGCGGGACTTGGCTTCCTTGCAGGTTGCGCCACCACGCGGAGATCAACTTCGCTGCCCGACGTGCCGTGGTCCTACGGCCGGGCGCCGGGCTCGGGTCTGCCTCCCCGCAACGACTATCCCGTGCTCGAACCGACGGCGCCGGGTCCGGTCCAGTCGCCGCCTTCGCAGACTTTCGGCGGCCTCATCCCGCGCAGCGGCTGGGCGACGGGCTCGCCGATTCCCACGCGGATGGACCCGCTCACGGGCGTGCATCGCATCACGCTGCATCACGACGGCATGACGCCGTTCAGTTCAACGAGCCAGGGCGACGCCGCGGCTCGCATCGATTCCATTCGCCGGGCGCATCAGGCGCAGGGTTGGGGCGACGTGGGCTACCACTTCATCGTCGATCCCGCCGGCCGGGTGTGGGAAGGCCGCTTGCTGCAGTTCCAGGGCGCACACGTCAAGGACAAGAACCCGGGCAACATCGGCATCGTGTGCCTGGGCAACTTCGAGCGCCAGAGCCCGACTTCGGCTCAGATCGATGCGCTGCGCGAGTTCGTCTGCCGCGTCCAGTCGGCATACCGCATTCCCAACTCCCGGGTGCAGACGCATCGCGAACTGGCGCCGACGCTGTGCCCCGGTGGGGCGATGCAGGCGCGGATCGCGCAATTGCGCCAGGTCGGCGCGTTCGCCTGATCTTGCTGCCGGCTGTTCAAATCACCAGTTGATTCAGTTCCAGCTGCAGCCCTTGGGCCAGTCGGTGGTCTGATGCTGCACGTCGGCCAGCAGCCGCTCGAGCCCGCGCAGTTGCGATTCGGTGTACTCCGCCCGCTCGATGGTGTCCGGCTCGGCCAGCAGGCGGTAGCGCCGTTCGGCGTCTTCGGCGGTGGTCATGAGCAGATGGCCGACGATCTCGATGAGCACGTGCGAGGGAATGTCGTCGCGTTCGAACCACTTGAGCACATCGGCGCCCAGACGCATGCTGGACAGGGGGTCGCCCTGGAGCAGTTCGCGCACGCGATGGCGCCAGCCGACCAGTTCGGCCTCGTGATCTTCGGGATTGGCGTCGAGCGGCGCGAGGCGGGCGATCCGGTACGGCCGGCCTTCGTCGGGCATCTCTTCCTGCACGACCGTGGCGCGGCAGATGCCCTGCAGCATGATGTTGTAACGCCCCATCGGAAGCCGCTCGTACTTCTCGATCTGGCCGAGGCACACGACGGGCCGGATGGGGGGGTTGCCGTGGTATTCCTGCTGCCAGCGGTTGCCCTGGAACGTGGCCATCGCAATCTGGCTCGAGCCGTCGAGCGCTTCGCTGACCATCTGGATGTAGCGCGGCTCGAAAATATGCAGCGGAATGGTCGCGTGCGGCAGCAGGCAGATGCCCGCAAGCGGGAAGAGCGGAAAGCGACGGCTGAAGTTGATCTGGATCATCTCCGGCATCGCCCGATTGTACGCCGCTGTCCGGCCGCCCTGACAGCGATCGGACGCCGGAAAAAGCCACGATGCCCGACGAGGCAATGCGCCGCCGGACATCGTGGGCGAAGGAATGAAAGGAGGCTGATTGATCAGGCGTCGGGCTGGGGCGAC
Source organism: Planctomycetota bacterium (assembly GCA_963205185.1). Lineage (GTDB taxonomy): Bacteria > Planctomycetota > Phycisphaerae > Phycisphaerales > UBA5793 > UBA5793. Next base: position 106,226 of record CAUJHZ010000044.1, read on the forward strand.
TCCTGCACCTGCTTGCGGATTTCGGTCTGCTGCTGCTGGAGCTGCTCGAGCATCTCGCGCATGCGCTGCATCTGCTCATCCATCTGCCGCATCATCTCTTCCATGTCGGGCGCAGCCTGGCGGAGCATCTTTTCCGTGTCCAGCTGGAAGCGGCGAATCTGCGGCTCAGTAAGCTGGAACGAGCGGATCTGCGGCAGTGATTCGATCTCGATCTGCCTGTTGATCGTCTCAGGCGTCAGAAGCTGCAGCATGTGGTCGCCGCCGGTGGTCAGGCCGAACTGATCCGCCTTCCACTCGGCAAGTGCTGCCTTGATCTTCTTCTTGTCACCGCGGCGCATGATCGTCATCGAAACGTTGGTCTCGGGCTCCGCGGCAGCGATTGCCTTGCGGAGTTCGTCGGCCGAGACGGTATCGAAGGATGCGTCGCCGACGGTCGCGCTGACGATGATGTCCCCGTCCTGGAGGCCCGCCTTGGCGGCCGGTGAGTCTTCGATGACGCTCTCGACGCGCACGCCGGCGTCGCCTTCGAGGCCGAGGTAGTCGCGCAAGTCGCGGCTGATCGGCGCGAGGTGGACGCCGAGCATGGACTTGGGTTGCGTCCAGAGGCCGAAGTTGCCGCCTGCGAACGCATCTCCCAGGTTCTTGAGCTGCTCGGCATCAACCTGCAAGTTCGTCGCCCCCTGGCCGTCAACTTTGAACAGTTGCATGCGGCCGGGTTCAAAGTCATCCGCGTCGAAGACCTGGATATCGAGGTCTTTGAGCGCTTCGCGCAGTTCATCCATGTCATCGACTTCGATCTGCTGGCCGTTGACCCAGAGTTGAATCTGGTCTTCGCCATCCACGACCTTTCGCTCGATGCGGACGTCCTGCTTCTCGCCGTCGGGCGGCGCATTGGTCGTCACGACGCGGGTCACTTTGCTGGTGGAGGGTCGAACGATGACCGTTTCCGTCGAGTCGCCTCTCTGCACCGCGACCTGGGCCCGGGCGGAGGAGCCGGCGAACAAAAGCGACGCACTTGCACAAAAAAGGGCGGCAACACGGGGACTGGCTTGCATGGGATCCATCCTTTCAACTGCGAAGGAACCGACCGATCAGCCGCCGACCGACTTGCCGGCGGCGTCCTGGCGCTGCTGCTCGAGGAGCAGAAGGTCCGTCAGCACCTCTTCGATACGACGCAGTTGAGCCTTGATTCCGTCCAGTTCTTCGCGCAGGGCTCGCGAATTCGCATCGGGAAAGACCGGCTCCCGCTGCGGCATCACCATCTCGATCTGGGGGTCGTTCTTCGGGACGGCGATCGTCTGTGGTCCCTTGGCGGTTTCAATCAGATCCCGGAGCACCTGCGCGTTATCCGACGTCTTGAGCGATGCCCGCGGAGGGCGGACCTCGGCCATCGCCGCGGGGTCGTAGCGGTCGAGGCGTACGGCCAGTTCGGACTCCCGGCCGCGGCGAACGAGCACGACGTTGACGAGATCGCCCGGCACCGCCGTGGCCATGATCTGCGAGAACTGGGCCATGGTCATGGGCCGCTTGCCGTTGCACGCGACGATGACGTCGTAGACCTCAAGGCCGGCTCGGGCGGCGGGCAGGTTGGGCTGAACTTCGGTGACGGTCAGCGCTTCGCCCGGCTTGACGTTGAGTTGAGCCGCCAGAGCGCCCGACACGGGTTCGAGCAGCACGCCGAACATCGCGCGCGGCGAGACGTGGAGCACATCGCCGGCGGGGTTGACGAAGGTGATCGTCCGATCGGGCAGCAATTCCATGGCCCGCTTTTCGATCTGAACCCAGTCGGTGGTGCGGAAGGTGTCGTTGCCGATGCGCAGCTCGTAGGCGCCGTCGGCGGACTGCCGCACCTCCACGCGGGCGCTGGTGTTGATTGAATCGGGCGGCAGCGCTGCCGGGCCGGTTCCCGGGTTCACGTTTTGCCCATAGGCGGCCGGAGCGGCCAGCAGCGTCACGATGAGCAGCCCGGTTCGCAGCAATCTGTTTCGGCGTGTCATGCGGTTGAAGTACGTTTCGGTTTCCATGTGCGTCATCCCCACGTCAAAGGCTTCAATTCAATACCGGCTCGCGAGCAGCACCGGCTGCTCGACGGCCTCGCGCAGCACGGGGTTGGAATTCTCATCCAACTGAATGTTGTACAGGTCCACGCTGCGGCGCTCGACGATCGGCCGAATGTACGTCACGACTTCGCCTGACTCCGTCCGGGCCACATCGCGAATCTCGATGGGAAGTTCGCCGACCACGTGCGACTGCGCCATGTATTGCGCGAGCAGAGTGTCCTGCGCGGGCGAGGCCGTCGGAGCCTGCGGCAGCAGTGTCGAGCCGACCCAGATCACGCCCATGACCAGCGCCGCCGCCCAACCCAGAGCCGGCCGCCACGACGCGATTGACCAGCCGCGCGATTGCTCCGCGCGCTGCGGCGCCGGCAGTTCCACGGCCATGGCAGCGCGCACCTGGGCGTCGAAGCCCTTCTGGAGCGTCGCCATCAGGCGCTGTTCCTCGGCCAGACGCCGCCAGGGCTCGGTGCTCTGTCCGGCCAGGGCGCGGAACTCATCCCAGTGCTCGTTCTCGGCCGTGCCGTCAACGATGGCGTCGATGAGTTCTTCGAGGCGGGATGCAGTATCGGACTTGTTGTGCTTGAAGTCGGTCATGATCAGGTTCCTTGCGTGCCGGGACTGCACGTCTGCGTGTGTTCATCGGGAGTCGGCTCGCCCGTGCGGCCGAGCCATTCTTCGCGGAGCATTTTTCGAGCCCGGCTCAACCGGGTTTCCACGGTGGTGCGCGGCAGGTCGAGCAGTTCAGCAATCTGGGTCGAAGAGAGGCCGCGAACGCACCGCAGCAGCAGCGGTTCGCGGAATTCGACGGGCAGGGTCTTGGCGTGCTCGAGCAGGCTGGCTGCTTCGTCGAGCGTCTGTCGCGCTTCGCTGGGCGCTTTGAACCGGTCCTGCACGTAGACGTCTTCCTCGATGGAGTGATTGCCGCGCCCCTTGAACGATCGGGCGGCCTCGCGGGCGATGTTGATGGCGATGCGCCGCAGCCAGGGGCGGAACGACTCGGCGTCGCGAAGGGTGTGCAACTTGGACACGAACTTGACGGCCACGTCCTGCATGAGGTCCTCGATGTCCAGTTCCCGCGGCTTGTGAGAAAGGAGAACGGCCGCGAGCCAGGGGCGATGCGCCCGCCAGAGATCGCTTTGTGCCCGGTGGTCACCCTGCATGGCCAGGACCACCATGTGATCCGGTGCTTCCGTTCCCTGGTCGGGCATCACTCCTCCAGATGCGCGCCGCGGCGCCGCTGGGCAGAAAACCGCCTCCTCGCCGCCCCGCACAACAGTAGCGGCCGGCTGCAACGCCTGATTCGGCTGCACCGGCAGGTCCGGATGCAGAAAAACGCGCGAAATCGGAGCTGTAGCGGCGATGAGTATGATTCCCGCCATGACCCGCCGCCCCGATGACTTCCGCATGCCCCTCGGAGAGCACCTCGAGGAACTCCGCACCCGGGTCATTATCTGCCTCATCGCCCCGCTCGTGCTCGCCGTGCCGGCTCTGTACTTCGGCAAGCAGATTCTCGAATGGCTGCTCGATCCGATCCGCGACGCCATGATCCGGGCCGGCCTGCCCGGCCGCATCCAGTTGCTCTCGCCGACTGAGCCGATGGTCTCGTATTTCAAGATCGCCCTGCTCGCGGCGGTGCTGGCGGCGGCGCCGGTCATCCTCTGGCAGCTGTGGAAGTTCATCGAGCCCGGCCTGTACGAGCGCGAGAAGAAGGTCGCCTACCTTCTCCTGCCCGGCAGCACGCTGCTGCTCATTCTGGGCGTGGCGTTTAATTACTACGTCGTCTTTCCCATGACGCTGCGCGTGCTCGTCGCGTTCGCGCAGGGCATGCAGCCGACGGTCTCGGTCGCGCCCCCGGCCGAGGAGACGACGCCGCCCGAGGTGCTCGACAGTCTGATCCAGGTGCCGCACTACGCGTACGACCCGCCTGAACTCAAGATCGGCCAGATGTACTACAACACCTCTCTGCACCAGTTGCGCATGCGCGGCGAGGACGGGCAGATGTACGGCGCCGATATGCAGAGCGATACCGGCTTTGCGCAGCAGTACGAGATCAAGGCGTACCTGAACATGATGCTCGGCATGACGCTGGCGTTTGCCATCGCCTTCCAGTTGCCGCTGGTGCTGCTGCTGCTGGGCTGGGTGGGGGTTGTGGACATCAAGTCGCTCAAGTACTACCGCCGGCACGCGCTGCTGGGCTGCGCCATTGCGGCGGCGGTGATCACGCCGCCGGATGTGACCTCGATGATCGCGCTGCTCATCCCGCTCTACCTGCTTTATGAACTGAGCATTATCCTGCTGCGGTTCGTGCCTGCCGGGCGGCTCTCGCCTCCTGAGCAGTGAGCGATAACTCGCGCCGCGAGCCCGGATAAACTCGATGAATTGCCGATTTCTCGCATTGTGCGGCCGCCGACGTATATCCCGGGAAGGACGTGGGATCATCCACCGATGATGGCATGACTGAGAACCAGCCGCAATCCGGTTTCGCTTCGGGGGGTGACCTTCGAACCGGCGCGCCGGGCTGGTTTCGGCGGTGGGTGAAGCGCTTGACGATTCTTCGATCGACACCACGAGGCCCGGGCCAGGCGCCCAGCCGCGCCACCGAGCGCGACATCCGCATGATGCGCCGCGCCATTGAACTGGCCCGCAAATCCGCCGCCGCCGATGAGGTGCCCGTGGGTGCGGTCATCTACCGCGGCGATGAAGTCATCGCCGAAGCGCACAACCTTCGCGAGGCCGTGCACGACCCCACCGGTCACGCCGAACTCATGGCGATCCGCAAGGCGGCCGAGAAGCTCAAGACCTGGCGTCTGAGCGACTGCTCGCTGGCCGTCACGCTCGAACCGTGCCCCATGTGCGCGGGGGCGATCGTTCAGGCGCGCGTGGGGCGGCTGGTGTATGCGGCTACGGACCCCAAGGCCGGGGCGGTGCACTCGCTCTACAACCTGTGCACGGACAAGCGGCTGAACCACAGCGTCGAAATCGTGCACGGGGTGCTGGCGCAAGAGGCGGGCGAACTGCTCAAGGCGTTTTTTCGCCGCCGCCGCGCCGAAAAGAAGGCGGATCGCGACGGCGGCTCGGGCTCGGGCCAACGCCGCCGAATTGGCTGAACCGCCTTTGCACGCTGCATTTACGCGATGCGAATTCCTCGCGATGCCCCAAACCAGCAGCGGAGGCGGGTATACTCATTGGCCGCAGATTCGGCGATCGGCCTGAGGAGGGCCCGGGAAATGCAGGCGCGCAGCGTCGCTCTGGACAGCAAGGTGCTCGTACTCAACCGCCTCTACATGGCGGTGCGCGTCATCTCCGCGCGCCGGGCCTTCCGCCTGCTCGTCAAGAATCTCGCCGAAGTCATCAGCGTCGAGGACGGCCGCTACTGCAACTACGACTTCCAGACGTGGACGGACCTGGCGCAGCTCCAGCAGCAATTCGAGCGCGACCGGCACGACTGGGTGCGCACCGTGCGCTTCGACATCGCCGTGCCGCGCATCATCCGCCTGCTCGGCTACGACCGGCTGCCCCAGCAGCAGGTCAAGTTGAACCGCAAGAACATCTTCGCCCGCGATCGCAACCAGTGCCAGTACTGCGGCCGCGCGTACGCGACGAGCGAGCTGAGCATCGACCACGTCATCCCCAAGAGCCAGAAGGGCGGCGACACGTGGGAGAATCTGGTCTGCGCCTGCACCGGGTGCAATGCGCGCAAGGGCGGCCGCACGCCCGACCAGGCGAGCATGACCCTGGTGCGCCGGCCGATCCGGCCCAAGCGCAATCCGATGATCACCCTTCGCCTGGGCGATGATCGCTACGCCTGCTGGCAGACGTTCCTCGACAACGCCTACTGGTCTGTGGAACTGCGCTGATCGCGAGCTTCACTTGTTGGTGTGTGCCGGCGCTGCGTTGCGCAGCGCATCGATCGCGTCGCGGTAGTTCGCCTTCTTGAAAATGCTCGATGCAGCCGCGATCACATCGCAACCGGCCGCGAGGCAATCGACCGCCTCGCGCGGCCCGATGCCGCCGTCCATCTCGAGGCGCTGATCGTCGCGCAGACGGGCGGAGATCGCGCGCGTCTTGTCGAGCACCGGCGCGATGAACGACTGACCCGAGTAGCCCGGATTGACGCTCATAACGAGGATGAGATCGAACTGCTCGACCAGCGGCAGGATGCGCTGCACGTCGGTGGGGGGGTTGATGGCGATGCCGGCCGATCCGCCGCGAGCGTGAATGTCTTCGACGATCTGCCGCGCCGCGGCCGGTTCGCCGACGGCTTCGACGTGGAACGTGAGATTGTCCGCGCCGGCCTTCATGAACGGCTCAACGAACGCAGCCGGGTCGGTGATCATGAGGTGCACGTCGATGAAAACATTTGGGAAGTGGCGACGGACGGCGGCGCACATGTCCGGGCCCATCGTGAGATTGGGGACGAAGTGGCCATCCATGACGTCGAGATGCAGCAGATCGGCCCCCGCGTCGAGCGCCGCCCGGCATTCCTCGGCGATGCGGCCGAAATCGGCCGAGAGGATCGACGGCGCAATGAGCGGCAGGCGAGGCGGGCGGCTAAGCAGGTCGTTCATGCCTCATCTTAGCGGTGGCTCGGCGGCCGCAACCGGCGCGGGGCACTGGGCGCGAGCCGGCAGCGCCGGCGCGGCGGTCGACGCCGAGGCCGGAGATTGCTATCCTTGCCTTCGCGTCGCGGGGCCCCGGGCTCCGCGAAACGGGGTGTAGCTCAGTTTGGTAGAGCGCTGTGTTCGGGACGCAGAGGCCGCAGGTTCAAATCCTGTCACCCCGATTCGCCTACGGCGAAAAGACCAGATGAGAATTGAAGCACGGGAGCAGGCGAAAGAGCCGGCCCCGCTTTTGCTGCGCTTGAGGCTCGCACCGCACCTGCAGTCAATTGATTACCTGGTCCTGCGCTCTCGCACGCTGGCCTGTTCGCTCCCCCCCCCGGGATCGATCAGGCCGACCAGGCGCCGCTGACGGCATGCCCCACGCGCGGCTGTTTTACCCTCCGATTCGTCGAATGAAATCCTCGCGGAACGTTCTGCTTCCTGTGCAGGGGCCGATGATGTCGTGTTGCAGGATGCACGAGAGGAAGGCCGGAGTGGTGTGCCGCTTGCGACCCGTGATCCTGGATGCCGACACGGCGAGCGGCGACCGGTATCCTGCGCGGTGTTGCGTTGGCAGCAGGCGTTGGCAGGCTGCCTTGGGATCGCGGCAGGCGCGATTGGTCTTGAGCGCATCTACTTGCTCATGGCATCCAGCCCGTATCGAATCGCCGCTTCAAGTGTGTCGATGTTGATGTCTTTGAGCGATTTGAACTTGATGCAGTAGCCCGTCACGCTCGCCTTTCCAAGTGTCTTGCCGTACGTCTTGGACAGGTACGTCTTGTCTCTGACGCCCATGAGATAGACGGAAATGCCGGTGGTGTTTGCACTCAGACCAACCTGAAACCACTCCTTGGTTGATCCATTCGCATAGGTGATGGTTTGAGAGCCGTATCCGATCGTGGGGTTGCTGACGACTTTGCCCTTTTCGTCCCTGCCATCGTGGAACCAGAGTTTGCATTTTGGCGATACTTGAAGTATGCGCCGGTGCAACTCCTGCAGGTCGCTTCGCTTTGGCTCGTCCTGGCCGGCAATGTACGCTTTGATTTGTTCTTTGACGTTCATGGTGTGTGTCCGTGTGAATGATGCTTGTTCCGGGGGTTCACTTTGCCATCTCATGCCGCGTCGCGACCGGGGCGCAGGCGATCTCCAGACCCTTGGGCGGCACGACAATCCGGGCCGGATCGAGTTCGGTGAGTCAGCCAACCCGCGGCGGCGCAAGATAGTCGCGGAGGATGCCGATGTCCTCGATCTCGCTGGCAAAGTTGTGGGTGGGCTCGGTTTCTTCATCTGGGCTCGATGACGTGTAGCTGCCGTCGACATTATTGTCGTTGAAGTTCGAGTCTCAGTTGCCGGGCATGTCCAGTGCCCATCGACGGGAAGATCGTGGAAGAGTGGAACACCTGGGAAGAGCTTCAAACTCCTCAAGCCTGAACGCGGGTCACCCCGGTTCCCCTCGAATCACTTCCCTCCGGCAAGCGGGACGAAAGGTTCATCTTGTCCGCGCGGCGTGAATGGTGGCCTGGCGTTGGGACCGATCCAGCCAGGGAGTGATCAGGCCGCGCACGCGCTTCTGCGGCGAGGGGCGGGGCGGCCCGCCGCGACTCTGCTATACTGGGCTCGTGGTGGGCTCTCGCCGGTGCGTTTGCGTTCCACCCTGGAGCGCAAACTATGCATCATCGGATCTTCTGGTTCGCCGTCGTCGCCATGCTTGGGCCCGTGCTCTCGGCGCCAGCGCAGACCACATCTGCCGAAACGCTCGAAGAGAACAAGCGCCTGGCGCGAGAGTTCTACGAGAACCTCTGGTTCACCAACAACACCGGCACGTACGCAGACTACGTCGCCGACACCTACGTGGTCCACGACACCGGCGACCGCAAGGGTCTGTCCGAGCCGGCGATCGAGCAGAAGCACATCGCGGACTTCTTCTGGGCCAACGGCGAGTTGTCAGGAGAGATCGACTACCAGATCGCCGAGGGCGATTATGTTGCCACACGCTGGCGGGCACGCATGGAGCCGAAGACCCTGCTGGGCCGCATCCTGATGAACGATGACGACCTGCCGATCATCAACGTGTTCCGCTTCGAGAACGGCAAGATCGTCGAGATCTGGAACCACCGTCACGACATCGACACAGGACAGACACTCGTATTCAAGGCACAGGGCTTCGCCGCAGGCCTCGTGCCAGGGGTCCTGGTGCTCGCGTACGCGTGGACGCTGCGCCGGCGATTGAAGCGGGTGCGTCCGGCGTAGCAACCGTCTCACTCGCCGTGGACGCGACAGTCGCACCAATTGCGTAGCATGTGGACATGAGCCACCGCGACTCGTACGACACGATCGGCACGATCCTCGATATCCATGCGATGATCAACGGTTTTCTCATCGAGGCCGTCCAAGACGTTCCGCAAAGTCGCATGACCGAGCAGCCGGGCGCCGCAGTCAACCACCCCGCGTGGACGTTGTCGCATCTCAACGCGTACGCAGGCGTGCTTCTTTCGGTGCTCGACGACCCGAGCGTGCCGACGGCCGACGCCGAGTTGGAGCGGTTCGGATATGGCACCACGCCCACGGCCGACCTCGCTGCCTACGCGACAAAGCGCGAACTGCTTGATGACTTCCGAGACCGGAACGCGCGACTTGCTGCAGTCGTCGCCGAGAAACATCAGGACTACTTTCCGCGACGCGCGCCGGAAAAGTTTCAACCTTACTCACCGACCATCGGGCACATCACCATCACGCTGCTTGTGGCGCACCCGCCGCATCACCTGTCGCAATTGAGGCAATGGCGCCGCGCCGCCGGCATGACGACGGTGGCGTAACCAGGGCCGGTGAGCGAGTCCGGGCTGAGGGTACGGGGGGCGGTGCAGAAAAAATCTGAAACCACATGGTTGACAATCAATCTGCGGCCGATATACTAAACCATATGGTTTTAGATCGATCGCCGAAACTGGACCGCGTCTTCCACGCGCTCGCGCATCCGGCGCGGCGGGCGATCCTGCGTTCTCTGGCGGACCGGGAGGCGAATCTGAGCGAGCTGGCGGCGCCGCTGAAAATGTCGTTTCCCGCCGCGTCCAAGCACGTGAAGGTGCTGGAGCGTGCGCGACTTGTACACCGGCGGATCGTTGGCCGCAGCCACTTGTGCCGAGTCGAGGGAAAGGCACTCGAGGAGGCAAGCCAGTGGCTTGAGTCGTACCGGCGGCATTGGGAGCGGAATTTCCTGCGCCTGGATGCGCTGCTCGATCAAATGAAGGCCCAAGAACGAGACACACCCCAAACCCCCCTGAAAAGTGAAGGAGATTCATGATGCAGAAGCTGAGCACGCTTCAGGTCGCCGTTCCCACCGACACCACGATCGTGATGACGCGCACCTTCGATGCGCCGCGTCGGTTGGTCTGGGACGCGATGACGCAGCCGGCACTTGTGCGGCGATGGATGTTCTGTCCGCCGGGTTGGTCGTGGGCGAAGTGCGAGATGGACGTTCGCGTCGGCGGCGCTTACTGCTGGGAATGGAACGGACCCGACGGCCAGCTCGCCCTGACCATCCGAGGCGAGCACCGGGAGGTGGTCCCGCCGCACCGGATCGTGCACACGGAACTTATGGAAATGGCCCCCGGTGCTGGGCCGTGCGCCTCGGATGGTGGTTCGCCCGAGCCGTGGGAACTTGTCGCCACACTCGAACTGACAGAAGAAAACGGCGTCACATCGATGACGATGACGCTTTCGTTCAACACCAGGCAGGCTCGTGACATGGCGCTCGCCTCCGGCATGGAGCACGGGATGGAGGCGGGGTACAAGAACCTGGATGCTTTCCTGGCCGATCCGCATCGGCAGATCTGAAACCGGAGCGCAACATGAAGAATGCAACGCCCTCGATCGCACAATACGACGCCGCCCAATCAGGCGCTGAGGCGGCGGTGTGCAGACGACTCCGCGCCGAGATCAACCGCGCGATGCCCGAAGCCACTTCCAAGGTCTGGCATGGCGCGCCGGTCTGGTTCGTCGGAGGTACGCCTGTGGTTGGCTACTCCGTGCCGGCGCGTGGTGGAGTGTCACTGCTCTTCTGGAACGGCCGTGCGTTCGGAGATCAGGCGCTCAAGCCGGTCGGCAAGTTCAGCGCGGCACAGGTTGAGTACGGATCCACCTCCGACATCAGGGTGACCGCCCTGCGCCGCTGGCTCCGGAAGGCGGCTACGGATCTCTGGGATGTACGCTCGATTCGAAAACGTGCGGCGCGATCGAGCCCATCATGATGTGCCGGCCGATCCGACGTGCATCGGTACGAGACGGGGCAGGTATTCAACGTGTGAAGGAGTGAATGAAGATGGCGCGAAAGAATGCAGGCAGTTTCACCGCGGAAGAACGCGCTGCGATGAAGGAGCGGGCCGAAGAACTCAAGGCGGAGGGGCGCGCAAAGAAGTCAAAGAAGGGCAAGGCAGACGGCGAGAGTGAGGTGCTTGCGAAGATCGCCGAGATGCCGGAACCGGATCGCACCCTGGGCAAACGGCTCCACGCGATCGTCCGATCCGCCGCCCCGGACCTTCAATCCAAACTCTGGTACGGAATGCCCGCGTATGCCAATGCCGAGGGAAAGGTCGTGTGCTTCTTTCAGAGTGCGGCGAAATTCAAGACGCGCTACTCATCGTTCTCGTTCTGCGACGCCGCGAAACTCGATGACGGAGCCATGTGGCCCGTCGGCTTTGCGCTGAAGCAGCTGGCTGCGACCGATGAGGCGAAGATCGCGACACTCGTCCGCAGAGCGATCGGTTGATCCCCGATCGGGCGGCACGTGTTGCGCGATACACTGGCAATCGCGTCGCAGAGGCGCCGCCCCATGTCGCCGCCGGTCAAGCGCCCTTGACCGAGTCACTTCGAACAGCAGCCCCGCTGTATTGACCCGGCGCGTTCGATTATGTACTCTTCCGATATCGGTGCAGCGGTCGCGAATGAATACCTGCTTCCGCATTAAGTAGTCGGAGCAGAGCGACCGCAAAACAGGCAGATCGAACAACCGCCGTCTGGGACGGCAGCGGGGAGGCTCGATGATACCCGTGGGCTGCTATGCCAATTGGCAATGCGTCATGACGCGACTGCTCGTTCCAGCAGTGCTGCTTTCGATCGCGGCAGCATGCAATCGGATCGACCAGGGCCCGTCCAGCACTGGAACGGCCGGCGAGGATGTGTCGCCCGCTGCGGCGCCGCCCGTCTATTCACCAGAGACTTTTCGGGCGGACATCGAACAACTCATAGCGAATCGCGATTATGAACGTGCTGCGGCGCTCCTTCAGGCTGCCGATGTGAACGGGCAGGTCAACCACGACGCAGCCGGCTACCTGGCGGTGGCGCAGTACACGATCTTCCTCCCTGGCGTGCAGGATGAGATCGAGTTCGATCGCGAGCGCGACTGGGTCTTTCCGGGCACCTCGGATGTCACCGAGAACATGGCCTGGCAGAACGCGGCGACGGAGTTTGCGGCCCGGTACAACACGATGCGGGCAAGCGAGGCGCGCATGACTGAAGAACCTGCCGCCGAGGACGTCGAGTGGAAAGTGAATCTCGCGTTCATCCTTCTCTCCAAGCCAGAGGTACCCGAGGCTGACGCCGTGGCGCAGGCCTTCCGCGCGTTTGCAGCACCGGATGAAACGATCCGGGTGCAGGCGGAGGGTTCGGCGGACGATCCGCTCGACCGGGGACTGTCACTTGAGCTTGGGACGGGAGAGAAGTCGGTCATAGCGCTTATACCGATGCAGGTGCCGGGAGGTGAGGCGGAGCAGGGGGCGCAGTTCAGTGTGTCGGCTTTGGCAGATGGCTGGGAGGTTCCGCCGTATCAGGCGCACCTGGTCGTGACGTTCAGCGCTTCGGCTGAGACGCCGCCGGTCGAGCGCGTGATGCGGTTTACCTCAATACTGGCCGCGGTGACGCAGGCGTCTCCGGCTGTGGCCGTGTACTGGGGAGGCGCCGGAGCCACGCACGATTCCGAGTTCTTCACGACAGTCGCCGCCGATCGCAACATGGGGATGCTGCTCTGGTCCGGATTGAGCGTGGCGCGGCACGCGGACGGCCGGCTCAGTCTGCTGAGCACCGGAATGGAGCAGCTTGAACTGCCGAACATGCTGCTGCTTGTGGGGGAATCCTCAGAAGGCGAGGCACTGGCGTTCATGTACGACGTGCTGGGCTACGTGGCTCAGCGCGGCGAGGCGCTGCCGGACGGTGACACGGTCGGCTGGACGGATGACCAGCGTCTGCCGGTCCGCTACGTCGAATCTCCGGTCGATCCGGAGAAGAAGGTGTTCTGTATCGAACTTCCTTAGTCGTGCGTCAGACGGTTGGCTGTTCCCAGGCGGCATTCCCCTCCGGGCCGCAGAGAAGTCCGGAGGCGCGTCACTGTCGCTCGTCGGCCGGTTTGACAATGAACTCGCCGAAGTCTTCACCAGTCAGCAGGTTCTCCAGCCGAACCACTTCGAGCTGCATCGCCGGCTGCACGTTTTCCAGCGTGATTGTTTGACCCGCTTTGACTGAGACCGGGCCCATGACAACGCGCTCGGTGCTGTCGGTGATGCTGATGAGCACCTGCCTGCTCGTGATGTCATCGAGGTGCAGTCTGAACTTGCCTCCCGGCAGCCAGGCGCTGGAGCGCTGCTTGATCGTGAGCGGCACGCCTTCGTCAGTCAGCGCGATCGCGGCGGACTCCTCCGGCCCGGGCCCAGGCGCGCCGGGCTGACCCAGGGCTTTGGTCGCGGTCTCCACACCCCATTGCACCGTGCCGGTGATCGCGAAGATCGCCCAGACGAGGCTCGCGCAGAGAGCGAGAACCGCGATGCCGACAATCCACTTGAGAGGAGATGGCTTTGCGTTCGTCATCGGACCTCGCGGGGCCGGCTGCCGGCTTCCATGGCGCTTGACTCCGTTATGATTATAACGTCGGACTGACGCGGCGCAGGGATGGTCTCGCCGCCGCCGCTCGGCTCCAAACAGCCAGATGTGCGCTACGTGCACATTCACGAGGGCGAGGATCTGAACGAATCGGAATTGGCGCGATGGGTGAAGCAGGCGAGCAGGTTGCCGGGGTCGGCACCATAGCGACGGCGGGTCACTCCATTCGAACTGCCGGACAGCCGAAGATACACTGCGCTCATGGTGCTCCCGGCGGAACCAGGCTCCCTGACCGTTCATTTCGAGGTGACGCGCGCCGATCTGGAGGCGTGTGCCGCCCGGCAACTTGGCGCTGTCGGCGGAGTGGGCCCGTGGCGACAGGCGATGATCATGGTGCTGGCGGTGGCGGTCATGGTTGGCGTGATCGTCTTCAGTACCGTACCAGCGGGGCCGGCTCGATGGGTGGCGATGGTCGCTTACTCCATTGCTGCATGCTGGATACTCTGGAAAGGATTGTTCCGCGGGCGAAGCGCCGTTGCCCGTGTGGTCGACCGGACGATCGCAAATGGAGGCGGCGAGGCGATCTTCGCCCCTGAGCACATCAGCATCTCGGAGAGTGGCCTACGTGCCGAACACGGCCATACGACCATCATCCAACGATGGGCCGGCGTGAGGTCGATCGAGTTGGAGGACGATGCCATCTACATCATGACCGGCGCGATGACATTCCACAGGATCCCCCGACGCGCTTTTGCTGGCGATGCGGAGATGCGTGCGTTCGGCGAGCAGGCGAAGGTATGGCATCGCGCGACGGGGCCGCCGCTGGCGCCTGAGCAAGTGTGAGCGCAGCGCTAGCGGGTTTGCCGCGCTGCGCGCAGCCGCCGTGGTTCGTATACTCCCTTCGGCTCGTGCGAATTGACTGCGCACAGACTGCACAGGAGGAGACACCCATGCCCGGCACCGTTCGACTGCATCGTGTTCTGTCGGCCAAGCCTGAGAAGGTCTATCGCGCGTTCGTCGAGGCGGATGCGCTCGCGAAGTGGCTGCCGCCCAATGGCTTTACTTGCAGTGTGCATCAGCTCGATGCCAAAGTCGGCGGCACGTATCGAATGTCGTTTCGCAACTTCACCACCGGAGCCGGCCACTCGTTCGGCGGCACGTACGTCGAACTCGTGCCGGGCGAGCGACTGCGATACACCGACCAGTTCGACGATCCGAACCTGCCGGGCGAGATACAGGTGACCATCGAACTTCGGCGGGTGTCGGTCGGCACCGAATTGAGCATCGTGCAGGAGGGCATTCCGGATGTCATTCCAGTCGAGGCATGCTATCTCGGCTGGCAGGATTCACTGCGGAATCTCGCGAGCCTCGTCGAGCCGGAGGTCTGTGAATAGCACGGCCGACGCCGCGCGGAGCGCGGCGGTGCGCGGCAGGAACGTGAAACGATGAAGAAGCGCGAAAGCGATGCCGGGCCGAGAGCGGGAGGAGAGGCTCCATCGGGGCTCATCGATGCTCGCATCGCCCAACTCGGCGACTGGCGCGGCGAGACGCTGGCGCGCGTGCGCGAACTCGTCCGTCAGGCGCATCCGCAGGTGATCGAGGAAGTAAAGTGGCGCAAGCCGTCGAATCCGTCAGGGGTGCCGGTCTGGTCGCACGCCGGCATCATCTGCACCGGCGAAGTGTATAAAGACAAAGTCAAACTCAGCTTCGCCCAAGGCGCCGCTCTTGAGGATCCGGCGGGGCTGTTCAATGCGAGCCTGGAGGGCAACACCCGCCGGGCCATCGACATCTGCGAAGGTGAACGGATCGATCCGCGGGCTTTCAAGGCGCTGATTCGTGCGGCGGTCGCGATGAACACCGCCGCATTCTCGTCGGCGGACAACCGTCCCAGAAAAGGGACCCGGCGATCGTGAGGGGATGCCGCACGCATCCAGTTTTCACCGCTCAGTCTCACGCATCTTTATGAGTCGCTTCGGCGCCGTGTTGCGCCAGGCATCGCGCATGGCGCGGCGGAGCACCTTCGCCTTCGCGTCCGCGAGGATGACTTTCGTGCAGCCGCGCAAGCCCCACGTGCCGTTCACCGGCTCGAACATCTCCGGGTGAGTGTCGATGTATTCATCCTGCTGCTCGGGCGTGAGTTTTACCATGCCGTGCGCATCATCGTTCCACAGGCTGGCGAACACCTTTCCGCCGACGCGAAAGTCCGGGTGCCCGCCGTGCGCGCGCTCTTCGCTCTCGGGCATGCTCAGGGCGATTGCTCGGAATGCGTCAGGTGACATCGCGGTTCTCGCAATCTGCCGGAGGCGCAGGACGGCGGTCGATCGATCAGTCATCGGCACGACCGATCACGCAGGTGCAGATTCAGGTGGTCACAGTTCACGGCCACTGGGCGTTCCGCAGGGGACGCTCCTGCCGCACTTTGGAACACCAGCGGAATGGTTCACGCGCGGATAAGCGCAATCTCACCCCATCTTCATCCCGCGTTCAGACGCGGCGCGCACTATTGCTGACCGCCCAAAAGCGTACGGGCGAGCAAGGAGCATCAATGAAACTGTCGAATCTGCACGACGTCCTGGTGGATGAACTTCGTGACCTGTACAACGCGGAGAAGCAGATTCTCAAGGCCCTGCCCCGCATGAGCAAGGCGGCGTCATCGGCTGAACTGCAGAATGCTCTGCAGGAGCACCTGTCGCAGACCGAAGATCAGGTGGAGCGTCTCGAGAAGATCTTCGAGGAACTCGACATGGCGGCCCGCGGCAAGACCTGCCACGGCATGCAGGGCATCATCGAGGAAGGCAAGGAAGTGCTCGAGGAGCGCAAGGGCAGCGACCCCGCCGCCATCGACGCCGCCCTCCTCGCCGCCGCCCAGAAGGTGGAGCACTACGAAATCTGCGCCTACGGCTCATCGCGCGCCCACGCCGAGTTGCTCGGGCTGTCCCGCGTGGCCGAACTGCTCCAGGAAACCCTCGACGAAGAGAGCGAAGCCAACGAAAAGCTGGATGCCATCGCCCGCGACGGCGTTAATGCCGCGGCGGCCAACGGCAGCGCGGCGCGGGGCGAGGAGGATGAAGACGAGGGCGACTGACGCCGCACGGAGGATGTGCCATGGTCACCGCAGAGACCGATCGCATTGAAAAGGCGGTGGAACTGAACGCCTCGGTTGAAAGCGTCTGGCACGCGCTCACCGACCCCGGGGCGTTCCGCCAATGGTTCGGCGCCAGCCTCGATGCGCGCTTCGCGCCCGGGCGCCGCGTAAGCGCGCGGCTGGTCGGCCGCGCCTTTGAACGAACCAGGGTCGAGATGGAAGTGCAGCGCATGGAGCCGCAGCGGCTGCTCTCGTTCCGCTGGCATCCTGACGCGACCGACCCGCAGGCGGACTACTCCGACGAGGAGCCGACGCTGGTCGAGTTCCGCCTGCGCCGCACGCCTGCCGGGACGCTGCTTCGACTGACCGAGTCGGGCTTTGACGCCATTCCATCCTCGCGGCGCGAGCAAGCTTACCACGCCAACTTCGAAGGCTGGACAGAGCAGCTCAAAAACATCGAGGACCACGTCGCCCGGCACGCGTAGAAGACCTGGCAAGTAACGTTGGCGTGTGTACCGCCCGCCCCCGCGCACTGAAGCCGGGAGTGCGGGCGCCCGGGCATGCGCCTGCCTGCCTGTATCGGCAGGCGCCGCGCACTGAACACCATCCACATTCGACGGCGAGCGAGTTTCGGCCCAGGCCCCTCGCGACGGCGGCGCCAGTTCAGGCGGCTGCTTCGCGGGGCACGACCGGCTACACTCCCGGCCCGATTCGCAGCGGTTCGGTCGAGCCGACTGGATCTGGCAGCGTTGCGCTCCCGTCTTTGGTGTCTCTTTGTCAGGATTCAACCTCTTACAGGGCTGCACTTACATGACTCAGTCCCAGGTCATCACCCCCGACCGGCCGCCAGCGGCGCGCCGCTCCGCATCGGCCGCCGTGCGCTACTTCTACACCGGCGCCGCCGCGGTGATGGTGGTGCTCGCGTTTCTGGGCTTCAGCAAGTTTTACCTGCACGGGCAGGCGTACCCCGGCCGCGAGATTGCCCCGCCGATCCGCACGCTGGTCATTGCGCACGGCGTGGCGATGAGCGCGTGGCTCATCCTGCTGCTGATTCAGCCGGCATTGATCGCGCTGCGCAAGCACCGGGTGCACATGGCCCTGGGCCGTGTCGGCGCAGCGCTGGCGGCCGCCATCCTGGTGCTGGGCATCTGGGTGGGCATTCAGTCCGCGCGGTTTACGCCGCCGGAAGCGGTCATCTGGGGGCTGTCACCGAAGCGCTTCATGGCCATTCCGCTGATCGGGGTGAGCGTGTTTGCCGTGTTCGTGGCGCTCGGTGTGGTGTACCGGCGCAAGCCGCGCATTCACCGCGCGATGATGATCACCGCGACGCTGTCCGCCATGGCCGCGGCAGTGAGCCGCATCGATGCACTGAGCAACCTCTACGTCGGCACGGTGTGGGAGCAGTATTTCGGCCCGTTCCTGATGACCATGGTCTTCGCCGTGGCATTGTGGCTGCTGCGCTGCGCCGTGACGCGATCCATCGACCGGGCCCTGGGCATCGGCGTGGCCTGCCTGCTTGCCATCTCGCTGCTCACCATGCAATTGGCGCGCACCGCGGCGTGGGAGTCGTTTGCCTCGATGCTGATCGGGTGAGGCTTCTCACCTCCAGTCGCTGATACAATGCCGGCAGAGGCGCCCGTCAGGCGCTGCGCACACCCGGCGATCAGTGCAGGAGAGAGGTCATGCAATACCGACGACTCGGAGCAAGCTGCGGCGTGCGCATCAGCCCGCTGTGCCTGGGCACGATGAACTTCGGCGCCATCACGAGCGAGAAGGACTCGTGGGCCATCATGGACCGCGCTCTGGCCGAAGGCATCAACTTCTTCGACACGGCCAACGTCTATGGCCGGGCGTTCTGGAGCGCCGAGCACAAGGGCCAGGTCGGCCTGACCGAGACGGTCATCGGCAACTGGTTTGCGCAGGGCGGCGGCCGGCGGGAGCGCACCGTGCTGGCCACCAAGGTCTACGGCCAGATGCAACTGGCCGACGGCTTCGATCCCGACCGCGAAGGCGGGCTGAGCGCGCGGCGGATCATTCTCGATTGCGAAGCATCGCTGCGCCGCCTGCAGACCGACTACATCGATCTTTACCAGATGCACCACATCGATCGCGCCTGCCCGGTAGAAGAAGTCTTCGAAGCGTTCGATGCGCTCAAGAAGAAGGGCAAGGTGCTCTACATGGGTTCGAGCAACTTCGCCGGCTGGGACATCGCTCGCTACAACGAGGCCGCCCGGCGACTGGGCACACCCGGGCTCGTGAGCGAGCAGAGCATCTACAGCCTGCGCGTGCGCGCGATCGAAGCCGAGGTCGTGCCCGCGTGCCGGGAGTATGGCGTGGGCATCATTCCCTGGAGCCCGCTGGGCGGCGGGCTGCTTGGGGGCGTGCTGGGCAAGGATGCAAGCCGCGATGCCAGCCAGGGCTCGCGCCGCACCGGGCCGCGCATCAACGAAGCGCTGGACAAGTGCCGAGCCCAGGTTGAGCAGTACGAAGCGCTGTGCCGCGAACTGGGCGAGTCGCCGGCGAACGTCGCGCTCGCCTGGCTGCTGCACAACCCGGTGGTGACGGCGCCGATCATCGGCCCGCGCACCATGGATCAGTTCACCGGCTGCCTCCGCGCGATCGAACTCAAACTCGATGAGGCGACACTGCAGCGCCTCGACGGAATCTGGCCCGGCCCCGGCGGCGAAGCGCCAAAGCATTACGCGTGGTGACGGGCGCGGCGCGCTGAGAGCAGCGCACGCAGCCGAACGCGGCGTGATTGGATCGGACGATGCGTAAGCGTCTGCGAAACACGATCAAGTGGGGCGGGACGGCGCTGACTGTGCTGCTGCTGGTCGTGTGGGTGGGGAGTCGGTGGTGGTGGGCGGGCGTTGAGTTCTTGCCGACGGGTGAGTTGTTTGTAACCGGCGGCCGGTTTGCGATTGGCTGGCAAGAGCCTTGGTCTATCGTCCCTGAAAATTACTCATGCTGGATGTCGCGCCTGTGGTCGACGCGCTTCGAGTGGTGGTTCGACGCATGGCCGCAACCCGGGGCAATGGGCCGAACCTTGTTCACGGTAGTCAGCCCTATCTGGGTGATATTCCTGCTCGCGGCTGCTCCCACGCTCTGGCTCTGGTGGCGCGATCGACGCCGCGCGCCCGGGATGTGTACTCACTGCGGCTACGACCTGCGCGGCGTCGCGCATGAAGTCTGTCCGGAGTGCGGGGCGCCCCCACCCCAGCCCTCCCCCGCAAAGCCGGAGGAGGGAGTCGATAGTACCGCGCTGTAGGATCACCCGATGCGCAACCGTCTGCAAAGCACCATCAAGTGGGGCGTGCTGCTGCAGATTCGTATGACTAGCGCGCCGCCGGCTCAGCGCTGCAGATTGACAATCTCGCCCTGGGTGGCGACGGACAGGCCGGCATCGCGCAGGAGTTGGTTCGCGTCGCTGTCGGAGCGAAGCAGCGCATTCGTGTGATTCAGGTGGATGAACCTGATCTTTGCCCGTTCCGCGGCCGGCAGTGCGGCGAAGCGCTGCATGCTTTCGAGCACGAACGGGTGTGGAATCTCAGACATGTCCCGGCCGCCGAGTTCTTCACCATCGAAGAACGTGCCGTCGAGAAAGGCGACATCCACGCGCGCAATCTCATCTTCGATGCGACGATCCCATCGCTCCCACTTGTCGATGTCGGGAATGTAGAGAATCGATCGCGCCGGTCCATCGATGCGGAAACCGACGGTTTCCGAGAATTCATCGCGGTGGGGGACGGTGATCGGCGTCACCTTCAGACGGGCGTTGAGGGCGACGGGTTGATCGGCCTGCAGCGGCCGCAATTCGATGTTGCCCAGCGAGACGAGCTGGCTCCACGGCCCGTTGCGCGTGAGAAACTCCGTCATGCGCGGCATGGCATAGACCGGCATGCCGCTGCTGCCGCACACTTCGCGGCCGAGATCCTGGAGGCCCGTGTAGTGCCCGATGTGCGCGTGCGTGAGCAGAATGCCATCGAGCAGAGGCTGCGAAGCCTTCGCCCGCGCATCACTCGATTGCGGCGGCGCGAGGGCATCGAGCATGGCCAGTTGCTCGCCGAAGTCGGGCGTGCAGTCGATGAGCCAGCGCTGGCCGGCGGACGGATCGACGATGGCCAGACAGGCGACGTAGCGCCGCAACGCCGGTTCCAGCCGCGCCGCCTCGCAGCACGTTCGCCGGCAGGCCGTCTGCGGATAGCCCGCGTCCTGTGCGACGCCGAGGACCACTACATACGGGGCGTCCGGCGGGCGCTGGGCGCGCGCCCAGGGCAGATGTGCTGAATTGCAGCCAAAGCCGAGTGCAACACTCACGGCCAGCAGAAGCAGTGCCAGCAGACGCGAATTCATCGGGCATGATATCGGCATTACAGCCCCAGCAGTGCGCCGAGCTTTGTCACCGTGTTCCAGTTGCGCACGGTGCAGGTGGTGCCCAGCGTCGCGTCGAGATAGGCGCTGGTGAGTCGGGTGCGCGCGATGCCGTTTGGCGTGTGCAGGTAGATCTCGCAGCCGCGCACCGAGAACGAATCGCCCGGCGAGCGGTCGGCGTCAAGGCTCGCCACCTGGCCGGCGGTCGGGCGCTCGGCGAGGAAACCCACGTGCAGCGTCGCCGCGTTCACGCCCGGCCTCGCAAACGGATTGACCTTGATCACTTCGGCCATCTCCTTGCGCGAGCGGATGACGACCACGGGCTCAAAGCCGAAGTCGCGGCCGATGCACTGCGGAAGTTCCTTCGCCAGCGAGCGCGCCAGATCGGCGCGGGCCGCGAAGAGCACGTTGCCGCTCTGGATGTAGGTCTGCACTGCGGCGCAGCCGGCTGCTTCGAAGATCGCCGCCAGCGCCTTCATGGGCACGATGCGTTTGCCGCCGACGTTGATGCCGCGCAGCAGGGCGACGTGTGTCAACGCTTCGGCGCTCGGGCGGTCGGCGGGCATCGGGCATTCCTGGCAGATCGGAAGTCGAAAAACATAGGCTCCGCGCCGGCGCCAAATCCTCCATCACGAGCCGCCACCTCGCCCCGGGCAAATTCCTTGACGACGAAAAGCGTTAAACTGGCAAAGGTGCTCGCGCTGCCTCGCTCGATCCGGCTATGCTCAATCAGCCGCCCTTCCTTACCTCAGGAATCGAATGAGTACCTATCGAACCGTGGCCGAGCCCTCGGGCCGTTATTCTATTGCGCTCACCGACGAAGAGGGGCGCATTCTGCTCAAGAGCGATGGCTATCCGAGTCGCGAGTCTGCGATCCTGGCCATTCACCGCTGCCGCGCCAACGGCCAGTCCCGGGCCAACTACCGCTGCACCTCCTGCGACGGCAAGTTCTCGTTCTGCCTCATTGACGGCCACGGCCACCGCGTCGCCGACGGCCCGGACCACTTCACCGAGCAGGACCGCGACGCCTGCATCGCCCATTGCATCCTCTGCGCTGCCTCCGGAGTTGAAGTGCGTGATGGGGTGTAAGTGAATCCCTCAGGCCGGCTTTCGCCGCGTCGGCCCTACCATCAAGTCGGCTGTCCGGATCGGTGAGTCAGGAGGCCCCGTGCCCGATGTTGCGATTCACGAGGAGTTTCCGGGTGGCTCGCTGTGCACGGCTCTCGCGGTGAAGAGCGCCGCCGCTCTTCGCGCGCTGCTGGTCGATCGCGGTCTGCGCGAAGTTCATCTCCACTGCCGCAAGGGCAAGGTCTCGACCATCGTTCGCTCATCGACCGTCGCCAATCTCTCCGACGCCGATTTTGCCTGGCTGACAAGCGCCATTGATGGCGATTACCGCTATCTCTGCTGCCGCATGCCTGGCGCTCAGGGCGGCAGGGCCTGAGCTGCCCCGGCCAATCCGCCAACTGCTCACGGGCGCAGCGGCGGATTGCTGCGCCGCCACCCGATTCCAGCGCGCCATAATCATTTCGCGGTCGCCAAGGCGAGCCAGCAACCTTCGTGCGCCCTCTGCGTCTTGAGGATTCGGCCCCGTTCGCCTGCGGCTGGCAGACCTCTGGCCGTCGCAGCCGCGGGCGCCTTTGGCGCGGGCGCTGCTCGCCCCAGCAGAGGAAGTTCCGTCATGCCCGATGTGCACATCTATGAAGTGTTCGACGGCTCTACGGTCAGTGCGAACATCAACGTCGCCAATCTCGAGGAGCTGCGCGTCCACCTTCGCCGGCGCATCAGCGATGACCTCCTCTTCGCGCTCGAAGAGTCCAGCCGTGGCGAGTCGCGGTTGGAGCGCAAATCCACCACGGCCTCGCTGACAAACGCGGACTTCCACTGGCTGACGACCGCAGCCGAGGGCGCCCGCCGGTGCATCCGCATCGAAACCGGAGTGATACCGGCCCCGGCCGCCGAGCCGCCGCCTCAGGCCAGCGGCTGAGCGGCCGCACATCCACCGCTCGCATCAGGTCGGCATCGCGCCGCACTGCCCGGCCGCGCGCGGCTCTCCTTGACGGCATTGCCTCGCCGGTTCTACCATTGCTGCCCGCGGGGCGGTGGTGTCCCCGCCATGGAGGGACTGAGGCTGTGGCCGTTTTCCATTTGCGCCGCTCGAGCGACAACCGGTTCTATTTCGTGGCGTATGCGAAGTGGGGTCCGCGGCTGATCCAGAGCGGGCCGTACCCGACGCGCGATGCGGCTCAGCGCGCGGTGGAGGCCTGCCGCTCTGTGGCGGCCGATGAGGCGCACTACCACCGGCACGATCCCGGACCCGACAAGCACTACTTTGACATGACCGACGCCGGCAAAGCCTATCTCGCCACGAGCGACACGTTCAGCGCCGTGCACCGGCGCGATGAAACCATCTCGTACTGCCGCGAGCGCCTGCCCAAGGCCGGTTTCACCGATGACACGCTGACGCCGGCGCCCGCAGGGTGAAGCCGGTGCTCGCGCTCCGCACTCTCTGCTCGCCGCGGCCGCGGAGGGCATGCGACGGCGGCGGTGGGACGGATACGCCGGAGACAAAAACAGCAGCCCCATCTCTTGCGAGGTGAGGCTGCCTGGAATGGATTGAACCCGTCGCTTCAGAGCGACGTGGAGTGATGAGTGATTACGGAACCTGGACGACGTTGCTGGTCTCGCAGGGGCTGCCTGAGACGACGACCATCTGGACGTATCGGCCGCACGCGCCGGTGCCGACGCTGCTGCCGACCTGTCCAGCGCCGCTGCCGGTATTGCCCTGGTAGTTGACCTGCAGTCCGCTGCTGCTCAGACCGAGCGTGGTGCCCGCGCAGGGGCCGCCGGGAATGACGTAGCCTCCGGCGCTGGCGGCCGAGACGATGGCCATGGGTTTGTTGGCGGTGGCGTTGGACCACGCGACGACGACGCGGCCGGGGCAGTCGCCGCTGATGCTGATGCGCGCCCCGCTGCCGCAGCCGGGATCGCCGTAGAGTTTCAGGCAGATCGGCGGCGCTGCGTAACGCGTATTGAAGTTGCCGCCGACGATCGAGAACGACTGCATGAGGTTCGCACCGTTCTCGACGTCGCGGTAGATGGCGCTCCAGTGGTCGCCGGTCGCGCGGGCGCCGAAGTAGTACAGCGTGTTCGCCTCGAGGCAGATCGGATCGACCGACATCTGCACGAAGTGCGGCTGTCCTGAATTGAGCAGGTGGAAGTCCGCGCCCGCGAGTTCGTTGTTGATATCCGGCGTGCCGGCGTTGTCAGGGAAGATCGAACCGCGGAACGTGTCGGGAGTTCCCGTCACATACCAGCCGTCGGTCGCGATGGCGCAGAGGGTGTAATCCTCCCTGAGCATGAAGGGCTGATAGACCTCCCAGCCCGACGACGTGCCGACAGTGCGGCCCGTGTTGAAAACGAACGCGTTACCTGAGTCATAGAACGTGGTGTCGCAGCCCTGAGGCTGCGCATCAGGCGGGAGCGCGAACTGCGCCTGGCGACCGTTGTCGATCGCAATTGTCTCGTCGCCGGCGAGTTCGGCCGGTGGGGCCGCCAACGCCGCCGCACCCGCAGCCAGCGTTGCACCTGCGGCCAATGCAAAGAATGCCTTCCTTTTCATCGCTTCTTCTCCTTCTGCCATTCTTATGGCAAAACCCCAAGTTGCACCGCGAAACCACGCGCAGCGCGCCCGCAGACTGCTCACGCGAATGCGTGTCGGCAGGCGGCGGAACAAGGCCCATCATACCGGAAATCGGGGCTGTTCCGCAAGGGACTTCCGTGTAGTTCTTAGAAAATGCCCGCTCCTTGCCCCCAGAACGTCAGCAGCCTCACCTCCTGCGAGGTGAGGCTGCCTGGAATGGATTGAACCCGTCGCATCAGAGCGACGTGGAGTGATGAGTGATTACGGAACCTGGACGACGTTGCTGGTCTCGCAGGGGCTGCCTGAGACGACGACCATCTGGACGTATCGGCCGCACGCGCCGGTGCCGACGCTGCTGCCGACCTGTCCGGCGCCGCTGCCGGTATTGCCCTGATAGTTGACCTGCAGTCCGCTGCTGCTCAGACCCAGCGTGGTTCCCGCGCAGGGGCCGCCGGGGACGACGTATGCGCCGGTGCTGGATGCAGAAGCAATGGCCATGGGTTTGTTGGCGGTGGCGTTGGACCACGCGACGACGACGCGGCCGGGGCAGTCGCCGCTGATGCTGATGCGCGGGCCTGCGCCGCCCTGTTCGCCGGTGACGCGCCAGGCGCCGGCGTTGAGCGTGCCGCGGAACTCCCAGTTGGTGCACTTCCAGGTAGCATTGGGGCGCTCGTTGCCCGGCAGCGTGCTTTGACGGAGCACGCCCCAGGAGTTGCTCGCGCCGCCGGAGGCGACGATGGAGAGCCAGTAGCTCGCGCCGTTATCGAGGGAGATGCCGGTGGCATCGCACTCGAGAAGAGGTGTCGGGCCGGCCTGATTCGGCGGGATGTTCGTGAAGTCCCACGTGCCCAGCGCCGTGCCGGGCTCGCTGCCGCCGGCATCATCCGCGTGCAGACGGACTTGATACTGATTGACGCCCGTCACGTGCGTGGCGGATACGAGAACCTGGCACAGGGCGTAGTCGCCGTCTGAGGTGAACTTGTGGGCCGGGCCCCAGCAACCGATCTGCGGCCAGTCGGAGATCGTCCAACCCGTGCCGTAGTTCGGCGGGAAGCTGTCATTGAACGTCTCGTAAATGGCGGGACAGCCCTGCGGGTACACGGTTTGATCGACACCGCCGACGATGCCCGGAGTCAACGTGCGGCCGTCGTTGGTGGGGACGGGGTCATTGGCAAGTACTGCGGTTCCGGCCAGCAGCGTCGCGCCGGCAGCCAAAGCCAACATTTCCTTCGCTTTCATGTCTCTTCTCCTTCTGCCTGATCAGGCACAGATGTACAGCAGCGCCGTGTACCACCACGGCGCTCTCCGCGAGGTCGTTGCGCATCGAATGACGCCCCCTCCCGGAGTAGCCCTCATTTTAACCTACGACAGGCTCGACGGTTGAAAGAATTCTCGATTCCGGCAAATTCTCTCCACCATTCGCTCGCTTCGAAGCGCCGGATGGCTCGTCGGGCCGCTTATTGCAGGGAGATGGCTGGGCCGACTTGCCATCTGTCCACATTCCCCGTGCCGCGGTCCGCAGGCGCCGCGGCAGACCCCAAGTCCCGCCGGGGAGGTTGAGCGGGCGGGGGTTTTCCACAATTCCGAGTGAGGATGGGCTTTTTCGGCCGGATGGGGCAAACAGGATGTACAATACAGCCAATTCCTTATGGTGGGATAGGGGACCGTCGGCCACCCACGTCGGCGGGGCTGCACGACATGGCACAATACGTCATCACGCGCTCGCTGGGCGGCGTCTTTCGGTTCCTGCTGTTCGATGGAGCGGGCGAGTTGCTGCTCGTCGGCGAGCCTTGCATGGCGCTGGAGGAGGCGCAGCACTGCGTGGCTCTGTGCCGGGCCAACGCGCAGATCTCCTGCCAGTACAGCCGCGAATGCAGTTCGCCGCGGTGCTGGTACTTCGCCCTTCGCAGCCGCACGCGCGGGTTGCTGGCCACGAGCAGCGCCTACGCGCTGGAGCCGGATCGCGACGTGGCGATGCTGCGCTGCCGGCAACTGGCGCCGACGGCGCCGGCGCTGCCTCGCGCGCTGGTGGCCGCCGCCGGAGAGCCGAACGGGGCGGTGCAGGTCGAGCCCGGGCTGATGGCGGAGCTGCAGCCGGCGCTGGCGCGCTGAGTCGGGCGCAATGAACATTCGCGAGCACGATGAGCATTTTGCCGATGCGGCGCCTCCCGGGGGTCGCCAATGATGATTTCGCGCGGAGGAGAGAACAGAGCGCACCCAACGAGGAGACTCATCCTCGGATCCTTACCGGCTTCGACCCGCACCCCGGTCGAAGCCGGTGACGCTTTCTGGCCGGTCGGCACGGAGATTCGAGAAGTGGGATCGACCGTTAAGTGAATTGCCTATCGCCTTTAACTGCCGCCGCCGGTATGACTTGGCAACCCGTGGCGGAGGTTGCTTGCGATGGCTCAGATCGAGATCCACGATGTCAGCCCGGCCGGCGCCAGCGCGCTGGCGCTGGAAGTCTTCAGCGCCGGGGAATTGCGCATTCTGCTGCGCAAGCGCGGCTGGACGAATGTGCAACTCGTCCGTCACCACGCCGGAACGCTCGTGCACAAGGCGTGTCGCGCGGAGGAGTTGACGGACGATGACTTTGAGTGGCTCGCCGCCGCCGAGGCGGGCGACTACCGGTGGATCGACTGCGCCGATCCGCCGGGCGACCGGTGGTCATCGAGCGAGCGTTCAACTCAGAATTCGCTGGGGCGCCCGTCTTTCAGAGGCCGCTAGCGCCGCACCGACGCCGGGCGCGTATCGGCGCCTGGCCCTGCGCGTGCGTTGAGATGTTGCTTGCGGGCTGTCCAGCGTCGCATTTCCGCGAGGCGTTTGTGCGTACCATGCCGCATGAGCCAGCAGATGTGGGATGCGGTGGATGCGTACGTCGTCGAGCGCCTCGTGGGGAGCGATGGGGCACTGGAGGCGGCGCTGGACGCGAGCCGCAAGGCGGGACTGCCCGAGATCCAGGTGTCGCCGTGCTTCGGCAAGGCGCTGCACCTCATGGCGCGCGCGATGGGCGCCAGCCGCATCCTCGAAATCGGTACGCTGGGCGGCTACAGCACGATCTGGCTCGGGCGGGCTCTGCACCGCGGCGGGCGGCTCATCACGCTCGAAGCCGAGCCGCGCCACGCTCAAGTCGCGCAGGCCACCATCGAGCGCGCGGGGCTGGGGCGGTGCGTCGAGATCCGCGTGGGCAAGGCGATGGATTCGCTGCCGGCGCTGGCGGCCGAGAGGGTCGGCGCGTTCGACTTGTTCTTCATCGACGCCGACAAAGAGCAGATCACCGAGTACTACGAGTGGGCGGTGCGCCTCGGCCGGCCGGGCAGTTTGATCATCGTCGATAACGTGGTGCGCGAAGGCGCGGTGCTCGACGGCGAGAGCCGCGACACGGCGGTGCGCGGCGTGCGGCGCTTCATCGAACACGTGGCGCGCGACCCGCGCGTGAGCGCCACGGTGATGCAGACCGTCGGGTGCAAGAAGTACGACGGCTTCGCGATGGCGGTCATCGCCGATGAAACAGCCGCGGGCGCGGCGGTCTGAGTGCGCGCGAATGGCGCGAGTGGAGGGAGACCGAGCATGAGGCTGATCGAGTGGTGGGGGCGGGCAAAGCGCGTGATTGCGTTACGGCGTGGCGCTGCTGCTGCTGGCGATCTCGACAGGATTGTGGTTCGCCGGGCGGTTCTGGCCGTGGGGATGGGGCCGGGCCTGGTGCTGCTGCTCTTCGCGGGGCCGTCAGATTCGGAGAAGAAGGGATATCACTTCTGAGGTGAAGTGCGGCGTGATGGCGAATGAGTGCATGGCATGATCTGGCGCATCGGCGGGGTTTCCGGAACTGACGCAACTGGACGCCGCCGAGCGGCGCGCGGTGCTGGCGCGGCTGCGCTGGTGGGTGTATCCATACATTGTCAGTCGTGCGATTGTCATCGGCGCTCTCGCCGGCGGGTTGCTGCTGGGCGTGACGGCCTGGATGTTCACCTCTCTCGGCGGGTGGTTCATGGCCACGGTCTATCCGATTCTGGGCGCCGGCGCGGCTGCGGCGATGTACCTGCACCAGCTCGGCGCGATCCGCAACGACATGCGCCGAGAGTTGCGCTCCTCGGCACTGCAGGGGCAGCGCACGTTCTGCCTGGTGTGCGGCTACGACCTGCGCGGCACCGAAGAGTCGCGCTGCCCGGAGTGCGGAGCGGCGATTGCCCAGCCGATCCGGCGCGCCGCTGGAGAGGGCCTTAGCCACATGGCCGCGATTCATCACGACTTTCCGATCAGCGCGCCGCCGAAGGACGTCTTCGACGCCGTCTCCACGCCGGCCGGACTCGATGCGTGGTGGACGCAGCGATGCGCCGGCGAGCCGCGCGAAGGAAGCGAGTATGTGCTGGACTTCGGCCCCGGCTACGTGTGGCGCGCGGCGGTCTCGGCGTGCGAGGTCGGGCGCCTGTTCGAACTGAGTATGGTGCACGCCGACGAAGACTGGACCGGCTCGCGCGTGCGCTTTGAACTGTCGCCCATCGAAGGCGGCACGCAGGTGCGCTTCAGCCACGACGGCTGGCCCGAGCTGAACGACCACTTCCGCACATCGTCTTTCTGCTGGGCGATGTACCTGCGCCTGCTCAAGCGCTACGTGGAGCAGGGCGAGATCGTGCCGTATGAAAGGCGGCTGGAAGCGTAGCTGGTCGCAAACCTACGCTACCGCACGTTTACACGCGGAGTCACGCCATGCCAACCGTTCGCGCCGCCGTCATGCCCGGCGGCGGCAAGCCGATCGAAGTCCGTGAGTTTCCCGAGCCGGCGCTCGAGGCCGACAGCGGCGTGCTCGATGTCCACCTGAGCGAGGTGTGCGGCACGGATGTGCATCTGCGCGACAGCCGCCTCTCGGGCGTGCCGTATCCGATCATCCCCGGGCACGTCTCGGCCGGCGTGCTGAGCAAGGTGCGCGGCACACTGCTCGACGTCAACGGCCGGCCGCTGCGCGAGGGCGATCGGATCACCTTTCTCGATGTGCACGGCACGTGCAACGCCTGCTGGCACTGCCTCGTCGCCAAGGCCTCGACGCGCTGCCCGAAGCGCAAGGTGTATGGCATCACGTTTGGCGTGCGCGACGGGCTCACCGGCGGCTGGGCGCAGCAGCTTTATCTCAAGCCGGGCACGCGCTGCATCCGGCTCGATGACCTGCCGTATGAAACGTATATGGCCGCGGGTTGTTCGCTGCCGACGGCGCTGCACGCGGTGGATCGCGCTCGGGTGGCGCTGGGCGAGACGGTGCTCGTGCTGGGCAGCGGGCCGGTCGGGCTGTCGGCGGTGGTGTTTGCGCGCATGGCCGGGGCGCTGAGCGTGCTGTGCATCGGCAACCCCGCAGCGCGGCTCGACGCGGCGCGGCAGGCCGGCGCCGGCGCAACGCTCGATTTCATGGAATGCGATGAGCCGGCCCGGCATGAGTGGGTGCGCCAGCACACGCAGGGGCGCGGCGCGGATGTAACGATCGAAGCCACCGGCGCGCCGGCCGCGGTCGTGCAGGCGATGCGCTTCACGCGCGATGCGGGGCGCGTCGTGGTGGTCGGGCAGTACACCGACCACGGCGACGTGCCGTTCAATCCGCATGGCGATCTCAACCGCAAGCATCTCGATGTGCGCGGCTGCTGGGGCTCGGACTTCTCGCATTTCTACCGCGGCGTGGAGATTCTCAAGGATGCTCAGCGCGCCCAGCCGTGGGCCGCCATGCGCATGCAGCGCTTCGGGCTCGATCAGACGAACGAAGCGCTGGCGGCGGTCGAATCGCGCGCTGTGGTCAAAGCGCTGATTGATCCGAGGATGGGGTGAACGATTGCACGTGGACCGCTCAGTCAGGAACCGAGTCCCACGCGTGACGGGCCTGCGCGGCGCTGTGATCGGAACCGAGCCCCACGCGTAAGCACGGGGTTTGGAGCTGCGGTGCGCAAAAGCCGGTGACGGCGAGGACCGGTGCTCGGCGAAGACCAGTGATCGGCGAAGACCCTCCCTTACGGTCGGGGCTCGGATCTGCGCGGCGCCGCGATTGGAACCGAGGCTTGAACGCGCGACGTCAGTCGAACTTCCGGGCCGCGCTCAGAGCAGCGGTCCCGACCTACGCCCGATTTGGCGCTTCGCCGCCGCACTCGGGACACATTTCATGAGCCGCGCCGCGTAGGTCGTAGCCGCAGTTGGCGCACAGGTCAGGTTGCCTGCGCCGATCTTGGTCCCAGAGCCAACTGGTGGGAGTTGCGAAGAGCACAACCAGCGCCCAGATCGGAATCACGAAATAGCCGCCGCCCAGCAACGTATCTCGCTCTCCATGGAACCACCACTCGAGAGGCCACGAATGTCGATCGGGAGTCATCCAACCGCTATCGACCGGGACGATTGACCAAGGCTCGTACCAACCAATGCACACCCCACCGGCAGACACATCTATACTGCCGGTAGGCAGTAGCTTGATGCCGGCGTACCACCACGCGCTCCACACCCACAACACCAATAGCAGCACGGTGAGCAGCGTGCAACTCCACTTGATCGCGCTTCGAAGTCTGCTCCGCATCAGGAGATCCTATGGCTCTGTCTGGTTCGGAATCGGTGCTCCGAGCAGTGGGAAGGCCGGTGATTGGCGAAGACCCTGCCTTACGGTCGGGGCTCGGATCACTACGGCGCTGCGATCGGAACCGAGCCCCACGCGTAAGCACGGGTGTTGGAGCTGCGACAGCGCGAAAATTGGCGCGCTGCGAATGCCGGTGATCGGCGAAGACCCTTCCTTACGGTCGGGGCTCGGATCACTACAGCGCGGCGATCGGAACCGAGCCCCGAACCTCGCGACGTCAGTCCAGCTGCCGGGCCGCGCTCAGAGCAGCGGTCCCGACCTACGCCCGATTTGGCGCTTCGCCGCCGCACTCCGGACACACGCCGCTCACATTGCCGCGCAGGTCGTAGCCGCAGGTGCGGCAGACCAGGTCGTCGCGCTCCGGCATTCGTAATCTCACCGCCCGGTAGAAGCAGTAGACGGTCACGGCGATCGCGCCGAACAGGGTCGGAAATACGAAGCACGCATCGCTGGCGACGACGCGGAATTCTCCCGTCTTCATGATGGGAATCCACAGAAGAAACAGGAGCATGCCGACGAAGATCAGTCCACCTGTGCCGGCCCGCGCGAACGATTGCGACTTCGCGAGATCCTCGGGGGATGGCCGGCGCTGCGGGTTGGGCTGGTTCTGCGGCTGATCGTTCAACTCGTCACCGTCAACTTCCTCGGAGCAGCGCCGCATTCGGGGCAAACGTGATGAGCCGCTCCGCGCAGGTCGTAGCCGCAGGTGCGGCACCGGGTCGGCGCGCTGCGGCGATTGTGCCACCAGATCCAGATCGTCGGCGTGGCAGCCAGCACGACAAACGGCCACATCGGCATTAGAACAGTGCTGAACGTAGTGCCGCCCGATGCTACCTTCCGGCCCTCGAACCACCATTGAAATCGAAGGGATGATCGGACGAACACCCAATCTCCCGTCATGAAAGTGATTGACCAAGGCTCCCGCCATCCAATACCAATTCGACCGGCGCTCGCTCCTACGTAACTCGCAGGTGCACGGTCGACGCCGACCCAGCACCATGCACTCCCTACCCACACGACCAACAGCAGCACGGTTAGCAGCGTGCAACTCCACTTGATCGCGCTTCGAAGTCTGCTCCGCATCAGGAGATCCTATGGCTCTGTCTGGTTCGGAATCGGTGCTCCGAGCAGTGGGAAGGCCGGTGATCGGCGAAGACCCTTCCTTACGGTCGGGGCTCGGATCTGCGCGGCGCTTGCGATCGGAACCGAGCCCCACGCGTAAGCACGGGGTTTGGAGCTGCGGGAGCGCAAAAGCCGGTGACGGCGAGGACCGGTGATCGGCGAAGACCCTTCCTTACGGTCGGGGCTCGGATCACTACGGCGCGGCGATCGGAACCGAGCCCCACGCGTAAGCACGGGTGTTGGACCTGCGGGAGCGCAAAAGCCGAAGACCCTCCCTTACGGTCGGGGCTCGGATCTGCGCGGCGCGGTGTTCGGAACCGAGCCCCACGCGTAAGCACGGGTGTTGGAGCTGCGGGGGCGCAAAAGCCGGTGATCGGTGAAGACCCTCCCTTACGGTCGGGGCTCGGATCGAGCAGGTTGTTCGCTGTCGCTGGGCAACCCCACCGCAAACACGTGATGCCGGGCGCGGAAGTAGATGATCCCATCGGAGATGGCTGGCGTAGCCATGCAGGTTTCGCCGAGGTCGCTGGCGGCGATCTTCTCCCATTCGCGGCCGGCGCGAACGACCTGCACGGCGCCCTGTTCGCTGGTGTAGTAGATCTTGCCATCGCCCGCGACGGCCGAGGCGGTGAATCCCGAGCGGCCATCGCCGACCCGTTCGCGAAAGATCATTTCGCCGCTGATGGCGTCGAAGCACGAGACGATGCCGGCGTCGGTGCAGAGGTAGACGAGATCGCCGTACGCCAGCGGCGTCTGCATGTACGCGCCGCGGCGGGCATAGGCCCAAGCCATGTGCTGGTTGGCGGTGCCGTCTGGCGGCATCTTGAGTTCACCTTTCGCGGAGGCGCGGATGGCGTAGATCGGCGCCATGCGGCCGTGCGCGTTGGTGATGTAGATCAGATCGTGCGCGACGACGGGCGTGGGCACGGGGATGTCGCCGCCGCCCACGAGCGACCAGAGTTGCTCGCCAGTGCTGATGTCGTAGCCGGCGATGACCTTCCAGCCGTTGCAGATCACCTGCGTGCGATCGGGCCCGACGTGCACGGTCGGCGTGGACCACGTGGGCACTTCATCGCGCGGCGTGCGCCAGAGTTCATCGCCGGTGTCAACATTGAGCGCCGCGAGGAATGACTCGCCCTGCACATCGCACTGAACGAGCACTTTATCTTCGAAGATGACCGGCGAACTCGCGAAACCCCACTGGGCATCGGGCACCATGTAATAACCCGAGTCGAGCGTGCCCAGGTTCTTCGACCAGAGCAGTTCGCCCTGCGGGTCGTAGCAGTAGAGCCCTTCGCTGCCAAAGAAGGCAACGACGTGCTTGGCATCCGCGGCGGGCGTCGAGGCGGCATGGCTGCCCTTGGGATGGCGCTTGATGGCGGGCACACCTTCCCACGCGGTGCGCTGCCATTCGATCTGGCCGGTTTTGCGATCGAGGCAGATCACTTTGAACTGAAACGTCGAATCATCCTGCACCGGCTGGATGTCGCCATACAGGCCGACGCGCAGTTCCTCTTCGCCCTCCTTGACGGCGGTGGTGAGATAGAGGCGATCGCCGACGATGACGGGGCTGGAGTGCGCGAGGCCGTCGATGGGCGTCTTCCAGAGGATGTTCTCGCCCGTCTCGACGTTGAACGAATCCGGCAGCGGTTTGCTGTCGTCGTAGCCGCGTGCGAACGCGCCACGGAAGGAGGGCCAGTCGCCGGCAGATTGTTCTTTCTCGGGCCGCTTGATCTGGCCGAACATCTGCCCGCCGTGGTCGCCGGCGCTCCACGTGCCGGCATATTCGCCGCGGTAGACGAGCACGCGCGCGGTGAACGTGCCCATGCCGGGAATGGCGAAGTCGGTCAGGGTGATGACGGGCGTGTCGCCGGCCCACTTGACCAGCAGCACGAGGGGAACGGTGACATCCTTCTGCCCGTACTGGATGCGGGCTTCAAAGCTCCACATGTCGCCGTCGATCTTTTTCACTTCGCCCAGGGTGTACTTGTCTTTGCTCAGC
Source organism: Planctomycetota bacterium (assembly GCA_963205185.1). Taxonomy (GTDB): domain Bacteria; phylum Planctomycetota; class Phycisphaerae; order Phycisphaerales; family UBA5793; genus UBA5793. The sequence continues at coordinate 140,572 of CAUJHZ010000044.1, forward strand.
GGCTGGTCGTCGGGCTGACCGGTGCGCGTGAAGTAGCCGACGAGTTGAGCGCCGGACATGGTTTGCGCGAATCTCGCTTCCAATTCCGCCTGGCGGGCTGTTTCGGCGCCGGCATCCGGTTCGGACTGGGCCAGCGTTGTCCGGCCGGCGAGGGCAAGAACGAGCGCGAAGCACGAGATCAGGCGCATGAAAGTGAGCATGTGAATCTCCATCCGTTTGATCGGCGGCTCAAGGCTGCGCGTCGGTCTCAGCGCTCTGGCTGCCGATGCAGTAGAGCCGGTCGGCCGTGCGAATGAGCAGCTGATTGTTGTCGATGACGATGTTCGAGCGGCAGGGGTACGAGTCGAGTTCGCTGGTGGCGATGACCTTGTACGCATCGCCCGCTTCGAGTACGACGCAGAAGCCCTCGGCGTCGATGAGGTAGATCTTGTCATCGCCCGCCGTGGCCGAGGCGCGGATGAACGTGTGCGTGTCGAGTTCGCTTTCCCAGAGGCGCTCGCCGGTGGCGGGCTGGAGGCAGACCATCTTGCGGCGGCGCTTGCCGTCGCTCACATAGAGCCGGTCCTTGTAGAGCAGCGGCGTCATCACATCGGGCGTCGGCCGGTCGAGCGTCCACACCTCGGTCACTTCATCGCCCTTGACCAGCAGCGCGTGCAATGCGTTGTTCTGCGGCTCGGTTACATAGATGAAGCCATCGCTTCCCACCAATGTGTTGGTGATGGCGCGGTAGTTGCGCGCCTGGCGCGGATTGAGCCCCGACCAGCGCCACAACTCTTTGCCGGTGGCGGGGTCGTGCGAAGTGAGGCAGTCAGCGCCCAGGATGAGAATCTCGCGGCGATCGCCGTTCACAAACGGCACGGGCGAGGTGTACGCCTGCTCGGATTCACTGCGCGCCTCGTCTTCGCGGATGTGGCGCCAGATCGTCTCGCCCGTCTTCGGTTCGACGGCGAGCACGTACGACTCGCCGGTGCGAATGACCTGCACGAACAGCCGGCCGCCCCAGAGCAGCGGGCTCGACGCGTAGCCCCAGTCCATTTTCAACTCGCCGAACTCGGCGGCGAGGTCGCGGGCCCACAACTCATTGCCGTCGAAGTCGTACCCGGCGAGGCGGCCGTTGCCGAACATGAAGCACGCGACGCCGAGGCCCGAATCGGCCGCGGGCGAGCACTCGGCGAACATATTCTCGTAGCCGCGCTGGCGCGACTCGCGGCCGGGGCCGTTGGGCCGCTGCCAGAGCACCTTGCCGCTCTGGCGATCGACGGCGATGGCCAGGAGCATGGAGTCTTCGGCTGAGAATGCGGTGAGGAAGATGCGATCGCCCGCGACGCTGGGCGTGGCGGCGCCAGGCCCAGGCAGCGGCGTCGCCCAGACGACGTTTTCCGTGGTGCTCCACGAGGTCGGCAAGTTGGCGGCGTCCGCGGACCCGTTGAAGCAGGGGCCGCGCCACTGCGACCACTGCTCGAGCACCTGGGCGTGCAGCGGCGAAGTGCAAAGCGCGAGAACAACAGGCAGGAGCGCGGCGATGCGATTCATGTCTTGCTCCAAGGGTGTGCCGGCCGGGAACGATAGCACTCGTTCGTGTTTACCGGTTGTCCGATCACCGGTTCTGCGAGGCTCGAGCGACTACTCGCGGCGGAGTGAGTCCATGAGCCGGCCGCACGTGGCCCAGTGAGTTGCCAGCACTACTGAAAGGGCGCCTGAGGCGGCGATGAGCACGACGATGGCCAGGGTGATGCCGATCGACGCCGACGAAGCGGATTGGGCCATCGCCGGCCACACCGCGGGCACGGCTGCAATCACCCCGACGCCCAGGCCCAGCGCCAGCAGCGCTGCGTGTTCGATGAGCAGCAGGCGACGCACATCGCGCGGCACGAAGCCGACGGCGGCCAGCAGCGCCAGTTCGCCGCGACGCTCGCTCACGTTTCGCACGAGCACCATGCCCAGCCCGGCGGTTCCGACAAGCACGCCCAGCCCGCCAAGCACTTGGAACACCGCCATGTAGGTGTTCTGCACGGCGCTGAACTCCGCCAGGCGCTGCGCCGTCGGCGTAACCTGAAGCCCGATGTCGGCGAAGGCCCGCATGAGCGCCTCGCTGACCGCGTCGGCCTTGTCCGCCGGGCAGTCGATGAGCAGCATGCGGTGACCGGCCTCAGAAGGGAATGCGCGTTCGAAGTCGGCTTCACTGATGACCAGGTTGCCTTGCAGGATCGAGTTGGCCAGCGAGGCGACGAGTTGCAGTTTGACCGTCTCACCCTGCGCGTTCTGGTAGGCGATCACATCGCCCAGCGAACGGTGCATGGCCCACATCATCGAAGCCTGATCGACGATTGCGGGGATGACACCCGGCTCGCTGACGCGCGCTGCGAGCAGAGACCACGGGCTTGGGTTCGGCGTATCGTGCAGCGTGGAAGCGAAGGCGAACGCATCGCGCTGCGCGAGAAGGTCGGGATTGACGCCGAGCACGCGCGGCTGCTGGGCGCGGTTGAGATTCAGGCAACTCGCCTCATCGCCGGCGCGGATGCGCAGCGGCACGAATGAGACATCGCCGAAGAGTTCGGCATCGAGGTTTGCCGCCTGCCGCGCTTCGGGCGTGTTCAGGTCCGCGAGCAGGGGGATGGAGGACTGACCCATGAGAGCGAAGCCGCCCGTGCCCGAGTGCCGCGACGTGGGATCGGGCATGGGCAGGCGGTTCAGGCCGACGGCGACGACGAGAAAGCAGCCGCACGCGAGAAGCGCGATGGCCGCGGTGGAGCGCCCCGGCCGCCGGGCGGCGCTGCGCAGCGCGAGCAGGCGGGTATTGAGGCGGGCGTCATCAGTTTGCGTGACGAGATGGGTCAGAATCCATCGGGATGCGAGAATGCCGGCGATGAGCAGCAGCGTGCCGGAAGTGAAGAACGCGGCGATGGCGGCGCCCTGATCGCCAACCACTCCCCACCCAATGCAGCCGAGCCCTGCAATAAGACACGTCATCGCTGCAGTGGGAAGGAGCCAGCGGCTGCGTGTCGCCATGGATGCAGCGCGCTCGGCCGCATCACCCGAAAGCAGCTGCACCGCATGCTGCTTGAGAAGTCGCCGGGCAGCGAGATGCATGGCGATCATCGCGGCGACGAACGAGATGACCGCGCCCATTGCGAGAGTCGTCCACGTGATGTGAAGTTCCAGTGTCGCGGAAGCCACAGCGCCGCTCCAGATTCCTTCCAGAGCCGCGAGCAGAGCGCGGCTGTAGGCGATGGCCAGCAGCGCACCGACAACGGAGCCGGTTGCGGCGACGAGAACCGCCTCGCGCAGCAGCCAGCTGCGCACCATCCAGTCGCTCCATCCGACGGCGAGCAGCGTTCCCATCTGCCGGCGGCGCTGATCGACCGTGAACGCAAAGAGCATTGCGGTGAGCAGCAGGGCCGAGGCGATCAGAAACAGACTCAGGCCGATGAAGAGCCCGCCGAAGTCGGTCGTGGGATTGGCCGCGGCGAGCGCGGCTTCGCGGATGGGATCGAACGTGAGGCCGAAATCCGCAGGACTCAACTGAGCGAGCAGCGCGGCCGCTTCGAGACCATCGGGCCCGGTCGCGGGAGTGCGGATCGCGGTGAGGCTGCCAAAGCGATTGCTCCACAGTGCGCGGGCCGCGGCAAGGCTGATGAACGCCTTGGGCGCGGAGCGATGCTCATCCCAGTACTGTTCGTCCTTGTCGCGGATGCGGTCCAGGTCGATCGGCACGCCGGGGTTCCAGTCGCGGCAGTCGGCGCTGTCGGTCAGGCCGGGGATGTCGGGCATGAGATCCGGGTCGGCCGCGGGGCCGGCTGGTTCGATGATGGCGCGCACCTTGAAACCTGCTGAGGCTTCGCGCAGAGTTCGCCCTGCGGTCAGTTCGAAATATCGCACCTCAAGTCGGTCGCCGACCGACGCAGCCAGATCATCCGCGAGCCACTGCGTGATGACGATCTCGTCGGCGGCGAGATCCGCGGGGATGATGGGCTGCCAGGCCTCGGGCAGCGTGCCGCCTTCATTAAGCGGGCCGATCCCGGTGATCGTCGAGTAAGGTGTGGAGCGATCGTGGCGGCGGACTTCGTTCACAAAATACGTGAGCAGGCCGGTTGCCTGCGGTTCGAGGCGGGCGGCGGCGTGAACCACTTCTCCGTCGAGGAACACGCGGCTGGTGCGCCACTCGATGGAGCCGTCGGTTGGACTGGGACGCGGCGCGAGCGAGAGATCATCGATGCTCCAGTTGCCGGCCACGGCGGCGGCGAGTTGCTCGGCGGCGGGTTGCGGTTCGCCGCTGCGCTGCAACAGAAGATTCGCGCGCCCGCTTTGGCCCGCCTGTTCACCAAGCCAGGCCAGCGGTACGAATGCGTTGAGCGGCGGCGCCTGGTTGGCTGCGAGGCTGAAGCGGCCGAACTGATGGTCATTCACCACGCCCGCCACGTCGACGCGAAGCGCCAGCACGGCGTCGTCGGTCGTGGCAAAGGTCAGATCGCGCGAGAGGGCGCTGGGTTTGTTCACGCGGAGGATGATGGCGTCGCCGGCGTCCGCGCTCAGTTGCGCCGCCAAAGGCACGTTGAGCCAGACCTGGCCCGGCTGGAGATCGATGGCCGCCGGGCTGGGCGCCATGTCAAAGAACCGCTCATCGACTCCCAGCACCGCGACGTCGAGCGCCCGCCGGCTGCGATCGGCCGTTGCGGCGACGCCCTGCAGCTGAAGCACGGGCGCGATCGAAGTCTGGGGCAGCGCAGCGGAGATGGCGTCGGCCAGATCGGCGCGGATGAGCCGATCGCCTGTGATCATCGCCCGATCCACCGACCCGATGCGAAGGTGCGCCTGCTGGCGCAGCGTGAAGCGCACCGAGTCGCCGATGATGAGCGAGCCGACGAGCGCCATCGCGGCCAATGCGGCTCCAAGCAGCGCTGCCAGCAGCGACCGGCGGTCGTAGACGATGCTGCGCCACACCAGTCGCCAGCGGGTCATGGCGCCGTCGCCCCGCGGTCCGCCAGGGCGCCCGAATGCAGTTCGAGCAGCCGATCGAGTTGTTCGGCGAGTGGGCGGGCGTGGGTCACCGCGACGAACGCGACCTGCCGCTGGCGACACATTCGAACCAGCATGGACCAGACGTCCTGCGCCGTGTCGCCATCGAGCGAACCCGTAGGTTCATCGGCAAGAACGACATCCGGTTCATTGATGAGCGCCCGCACGACGGCAATGCGCTGACACTCGCCGCCGGACAACTGGCCGGGCAGATGGTGCAGCCTCTCGCCGAGGCCGACGTCCGCGAGTAACTGCTGCGCCCGCTGGTTGGCAGCGGAGTCCCGCGCCGCGTTGCCTCGGGCCAGCGTCGGGATGAGAACATTCTCGATTGCCGTGCACTGGGGAAGGAGATGGTGCATCTGAAAGATGAAACCGAGCCGGTCGCGCCGGAATGCGGCGCTGTCGCGCGGCGAGAAATCGTCGATGCGCTGCCCGCCGCACCAGATCTCGCCGGAGGTGGGGGCGTCCAGGGCGCCGAGAATGTTGAGCAGTGTGCTCTTGCCGCAGCCGGAAGGGCCGACGACCGCGAGAGACTGCCCGCGATCGACCTGCAGCGAGACGTCGGCCAGCACGGTCAGCGGCTGGGCGCCTGCCGGCCCGGGGTATTGCTTGGTCACATGGATCGCCCGCAACAGCGGCTGGCTCTCATTCACAGTTCACGCTCACAGCACGAGCACGGGAAATTGCGGACGCCGGGCAAGCGTATCACCTCATGCCCGGCCCGCTCCACTGGCCTGCGCCGTCAGCGGTCGGCCGTGCGGCAGCGGCGCCGGGATGTCGGCGAATTCTGAGGCGGCGTCGAACAGCGGATTGAGGTCCTTTTCGACATTGCCGATGAGGCAATCCGTCAGATCGCTGCGGAACTCTGGATGCGCCTTGAGGAATGCGCCGAAACTGAAGTCGGTGTCGTAGAAGGCGTAGACGAGCCGGCGCATGGCCTCGATGGCGCTGCGGAACTTTTCGCCGTACGCCGCGAAGCGGGCCGCGGAGACATCGCCCGCCGCGAGCGATTCGTGCACGGCATCGCCCGCGAGCACGCCGGTGTAAAGCGCGAGGAAGACGCCCGAAGAGAAGACCGGGTCGAGGAAGCCGAACGCATCGCCGGCCAGCAGCAGGCCGTCGGCAGCGCAGTACTTCGACCGATACGAGTAATCGCCGGTGACGCGGTATTCGCCGACTTGGGTGGCGCCGGCCAGATGCTCGGCGATCCACGGCTGGATCTGTGCTTCGCGCTCGAACATCGCCTTGGGGTCGAGTGCCGGCTCGCGGTAGAGGTAGTCGCGCTCGCACACGATGCCGACGCTGACCTTGTCATCCGGCAGCGGAATATACCAGAACCAGCCCTTGTCGGGGAGGTACGCGACGGTTGTGGCGCCTTCGTCGATGCCTGCGTCGCGCTTGGCGCCCTTGTAATAGGTCCAGAGGGCGATCTTGCGCAGCTGGGGATCATCCACGCGCCAGCCGCGCTCTCTGATGGCCAGGCAGTCGCGGCCGCTGGCGTCGATGGTCATGGGCGCGCGAAACTCGATGGTTTGCCCTCGTTCATCGACCGCCGCAACGCCGACGGTGCTCTCGCCGTCGCGTAGAAGTTGTCGTGCGCTGAACCCGAAGCGAATCTCGGCGCCTCTGGCCTTTGCGTTTTCCACGAGCAGCTGGTCGAAGGCGCTGCGCACGACTTGCCAGGTTCGCGCGCAATCGTGTTTGGTGTGGGAGGCGAAGTAGAAGGGAGTGGTCTGCTTGCCATCAAGGCCGACGAACTGAACACTGTGCTTCTGGATCGTGCATGCCGCCGCGTCGATGCGCTCGATCATGCCGAGCCGATGGAGCGGGAACCAGCAGTAGGGGATGAGCGACTCGCCGATCCGATAGCGCGGGAAGGGCTGTCGCTCGAGCATGATCACGCGTCGGCCATGCCCCGCGAGGATAGCCGCGGCCGAGGAGCCCGCGGGCCCCGCGCCGATGATGACGGCATCGCACTCCACTACCTGCGTCTGTGCGCTCATTCCTGGTGAGCCTCACTGAGTGGAGGCAGAATTTCGACGACTTCCGCCAGCGTCTGATCGCTCTGATCGTGGATCAACGTGTGGCGGCCATAGAGCATGGTTGGTCCGACAAGTTGAAACGCAACTCGCGTGGCCGGGTCGCTGAGAAACCGGAAGAACGCGGACGGGCGGCAGGAGTGATCCACGCCGCAGTCGTGCAGGATGCCGCCCAACGGCTGGCGGCAGTCCACGATGCGGTGCACGGCGTCGCGCTCGAAGCGGCCCAGGTTGATGCGGATCGCTCCGTACTCCACGGGGCGCTGGCTCGATGCGCCGACGAGCACGACTTGCCGCCGCAGCCACTGGCCATCGCGCCGAACTTCGAGCAGTCGCAGCGCGACCGGCTCGCCGAAGTGGTCCTGGAGCGTGCTGGTCATGTCGCGGTCGTGCACGAGCAGATCGCGATAGGGCGGCGGGAGCTCGCCGGCGTTCATTGCTTCAACCTGGGGCAGGGCGTCGCCGCGGTCCGCGTAGAACTCTTCGAGCGGAAACATGAGATCGGCGATGCGGTGCACAAGTGGCGTCATGAGCGCGGCGTCCTCTGCGGCCCCGCAAAAGGCGGTGGATGGTAGGAGACCGGGCGCGGTGCTGCTGCCGGCGATCCGGTCGAACCGGTTCTATCGGCGGGCGGCCGCGCGGTTGCGATAGCGTCACTGCCCCAGGCGAACCCAGCGGCGCGCCTTGAGTTCGAAACGAGGCAACTCACCCGCGCCTGCCGCGCGTACGGGCACGCGCAGGTTCCATGCGTCGCGGATGGCCTGCTCGACGCGCCGGCAAAGCGCGGCGGAGTCGGCGACCTCGGCCGCCGGCTCGATGGTCAGAGTCAGTTCAGTCATTCCCGCACGCTGCCCGATTTCGGCGCGGTATTCGACCACTTCCGTAAACGGCCCGAGCAACGCATCGAGCGCGCTGGGGTAGAGATTGGTGCCGCGAACGACGACCATGTCATCCACGCGGCCGATGATGCCACCGATGAGGCGCATCGTGTGGCGACCGCAGGCGCACGCACCGCCCGTCTCGCACTGGACGATGTCGCCGGTGCGATAGCGCAGCACGGGAGAATCCTCGCGGCCGAGCGTGGTGATGACGAGTTCACCTGTGGCGCCGTCTTCTGCAGGAAGCGGCTCGCCCGTCGCCGGGTCGATGATTTCGCAGAGGTAGCGACCCTCATCCACGTGCAGCACGCATGGTCGGCGCGGGCACTCGAACGTGACCGGCCCGACTTCGGTCATCCCGTGGTGATCGAAGACGCGCGCGGTCGGCCAGAGTTGTTCGATGCGGCTGCGCACGGCCGGGACGCTGCCGCCGGGCTCGCCGGCGACGATGATCAGGCGGACCTTAGCGAGGCTGAGATCGACGCCCTGCTCCCGAGCCGATTCGCCCAGACGAATGGCGTACGTGGGCGTGCAGAGCAGGACCTTGACCTCGTTGGCGATGATGGCGCGCACGCGCGTGGCCGTGTTCATCGCCCCTCCCGAAATGCACCGGCACGCCATATCCAGCGCGGCGTCCCACGCCATCCAGAATCCGATGAACGGGCCGAACGAGAACGCGAAAAACAGGCAGTCGCCATCATCGACTCCCGCGACACCCAGCAGCGTATGCCAGCCGGCAACAAGCCAGTCCCAGTTGTCTTCGGTATCGAGCCAGCGCAGCGGATTGCCGGTGGTCGAACTCGTCTGGTGAACGCGCACGTAGTGATTGATTGATGTCGAAAGATTGGTGCCGTAGGGAGGATGCGCTTCCTGGTCCACGGCCAGATCCGCCTTGGTCAGCAGCGGCAGCCGGGCCGCAAAGGCGTCGAGCGACTCGATGGTTTCATCGACCCCTGCGGCTCGCAGTCGCTGCCGCCAGAAGGGGTTGTCGTTTTTGACCTTCTCAATAAGGCCGCACAGCAAGTCCAGTTGCTGGTCGCGCAGTGACTCTCGACTGAAGAAGAGACGTTCACCCATGACTGAAACTCAGTGGTCGGCTGACGGGGCTGGCGCGCTTGCCGGTGGAGGGTGCGACACGGCGCCCGGCGGGGGCTTGTAGAGCGTTACGAGCATGCCGCCCCCGGCCGCCATGAGTATGCCCAGAAAGAATGGCCAGCGGATGGCGCCGACGCCGCCGGCGGGTGGGTGCATCCAGATGGCGACGACCGCATTCACGATCGGCGCCCCGGCGAAGATGATCGACATGACCACTGCCGGATTCCCTTTGGCGCCGAATGCCAGCAGCACGCAGAAGGCGCCCACGGCGCCGACGACGCCCGCGAGCAGTGACCACATGATCCCTTTGGCCGGCATGGACCAGCTCGAGCCTGCGGCGAGCAGCATCCCCGCAGGCGCGAGCACCGCGATGAGAAAGTACGCGATGCCAACCCACAGGAACGCCTTGTAGCGGCCGTTGGATGCGTCGGCCATGTTCAACTGACCGCTGTGCAGGAAGATGCCGTACACGCCCCAGCACGCCACCGTCATCAGCGCAAAGGTGATCCACGCAGAGCCGGGCGAAGACGTCGTTTCGGGCATGTTCAGAATCCTTCCTGGCCGACGAGTTCGGCCGGCGCGGCGTCGATCAGGCGCACAAAGGCCTCGGGCATGCTGGCGGCGCGCATTCGGCCGTCGGGCGTGTGATTTGTCGCGTAGAGCGCGGTGACTACGCCGCGCGCGGTGACGGGCATGCCCTCGAGCGTGCCGTCCGTATTCACCTTGCGAAAGACAAAGCCGTAGGTGATCGCCTTGTCGGTCTTGCGCAGGACGAGCAGGTGCACTTCGACCGTGTCCTGAAAGCGAACGGGCGCGAAATAGCGGCAGGACACTTCGACGCGCGGCCAGCCGGCCATGCGGTGGCCATCCTGTTCGTGGACGGTTTCACCCAGCGAACGGATGAACGCGTGTTCGACCGCCTCCATGAAGCGGAAGTAGTTGGCGAAGTGCATGATGCCGGCAGTGTCGGTGTCTGCAAATTCGACCAGTCGCCGGGCTCGGAACTCGTAGTGCATCGTCGTCGGTCCCACTCAGGCGGGAAGAGGATCGGCAGCCGCTGCGGCCGGTGCTGAAGTGAGCATGATACACATCTGCTCGACCTCGCGGGCCATGCGGTCGGCAGTGAATCGGTCGCGGACGCTGGCGCAACCCGCGGCTCCCAGGGCGCGTGCACGGTCGGGATCACTCAGCAGCAGGGCGATCGCCTCTGCGAGGGACGGCGCATCGTCGGGTGCGCACAGCACGCCGCCTCCGGTCGCTTCGAGCAGTTCAGGAAAGGAAGCATGCTTCGGCTGCACGACGGGCACGCCGCATGCGAGTGCTTCGAGCACATACAGACCGAACGATTCGCCGTAAGTGGCGGGCACCGAGAGCACATCGAGGCTGCTGAGGAGATCGATCTTGGCCGGGCGCTCGATGTTGGGAAGGATCTCGACGTCGTCCAGCACGGCGGCGGCCCGCAGTTTCTGCCGCTGTTGCTGCACGAACGGCCGATCGCCCTTGAGCATGGCGCCCGCCACGCGGAGCCGCGCGCCGGCGAACTCCGGCTGCTTCTTGAGCAGGATGAACGCATCGCACAGCGTGTGCAGGCCCTTATCTGCACAGAGGCGCGCGAGATAGCCGATGGTCGGCCGCCGATCGCGAGGGCTGGAGTCGGGCCGGGGTAGATCCTCGAGTTCGATGCCGTTGTGGATCACCTGCACGCGGTCGGGGCGCAGCGCGAGGCGATCGGTCATCAGATCGCCGTAGTAGCGGCTCACGGCGATGAAGCGGCGCACGCCCTGCACCTGGTCGCGCACGAGCCGCCACGCCTGGGCTCGGTGGGAGAGGGGCAGTGAATCGAGAAACGGCGCTTCGCCCTGCAAGGTGCAGACAATGGGGCAACGCACCTGCTCTGTCAGCGGCTCGACGAGTCCGCACAACATCGCATTGGACAGCAGGATGACATCGGGCTGCGGCTCGGCGCGGAGCCAGCTGATGAGATGATCGACTTCCGCGGCCTGGCGGCCGCGCCGGCCGCGCAGGGTGGAAAGGGTGAGATCACCCAGTTCGGCCGCGCCTGTCATGTCGCTTCGCCTCGATGCCCAGCGCAGCAGGCGCGGCGAATCGAGCCAGCCGAGCATCCAGTGCGGAAGGCGCGCGACGATCGGGGCTTTCTGATGCAGGTACATGTTGATGCCGCCGAGGAAGATCGGCTTGTTCTCTTCCGGCTCGTGCTCTTCGAGCATGAACGGCAGATAGAGCGGCACCATCTGCACGTCGTGGCCGCGCCGCCGCAGCGCGTGACCCAGCGTGTTGTCCCGCAGGCAACTGCCGCAGTAGAAGCTCCCCGTGCCCGGAATCAACTGGACGATTCGCATCGCGGCGGCTGCCTCTACGCGTATCGCGCATCCCGGTGGCGATCGAGGAAGAAGTCGTGCAGCAGGCGATCAATCTGCAGCAGGCCGTCGCGGCTGGTGATGATGGAGCCGTCTTCGATGGACATGTGTCCACTGCTGATGTGCTTGCCCAGCGGCTGGCGGAAGCGGTCGATCACGCTCACGCCGAATTTGTCTTTGAAGTACTGATCATGGACGCGGCCGAGTTTCATCTGCAGGACGAATTCGCGGATGAGCCGCTCTTCGGGCGTCATGACCAGGGCGCGGTGGACGGGTAGTTCGCCGGCTTCGACGCGCTCGACGTAAGGCTCGAATCGATGTTCGTTCTGGAAGTGGATCCCGCCGAGATGCGAGAACGAGGAGACGCCCAGGCCGAGCATGTCCGCACCGGTCCACAGCGCATCGCGGTAGAGGAACCGAACGCTGGCATTGCGCACGGCGGTGTAGGCGCTGCCGATGTGGTAGCCTTCCTCTTCGAGCCGCGCGAACGCTTCGTGCACCCAGCGGCGTTTGGTGCGCCAGTCGGCAACAGGGGCGACCTGCTGCCCGCCGTCTTTCATCCGCTGATAGATCGTCGTGTTATAGGGGATCTCCATCTGGTAGATGGTGACGCTCTCGGGCTTCATCGCGATCGTCTTCTCGATGCACGACTCCCAGTTCGCCTGTGTTTCGCCGACCATCCCGGCAATGAGATCGATGTTGATCTGCTCGAATCCGACTTCGCGGGCGTAGTTGTACGCCCGGTCGATTTCGACGGCCCGGTGGGCGCGATTGTTGATCTCGAGGATCTCGGGATCGAAGTTCTCCACACCCAGACTCAGGCGGGTAACGCCCATCTCGCGCAAGGCTTTGATCTTGTTTTCCTGCAGCGTTCCCGGCTCGCATTCGAACGCGATCTCCTCAGCACCATCCCACGGGAAGCAGCGCTGCAGGCCGCGGAAGAGGTATTCGAGCTGCTGCGCTGAGAGGTACGACGGCGTACCCCCGCCGAAGTAAACGAAGCGCGGCGAGCGCCCGGCGAGATACGCCCGCTCAGCGTACCGGCCCGCTTCGGCGATCACGGCGTCGAGATAGCGATGGATCTCGCGCGAGTTCTTATCCGTGTACACCTTGAAGTAGCAGAAGTCGCAGCGCTTGCGGCAGAAGGGGATGTGCACGTAGAGCCCGAGCGGCACATCCTGCCGGGCTGGAGCTTCCAGCAGTTGGTGCACTCGATCGTTGTGCTGCGGCGACCAGAACGAAAACGGCGGGTAGTTCGCCACGAAGTAGTTGCCGGCCGTGGTCTGCTCGGTCTTGCCTTCATCGAGAATCGGCAGATTGTGTGAACTCTGTTCGGTCATGCTCTGTTCATCAGGGCTCGGATGCGGGTCCAAAAGCGTAGAGACCGCCGTCATTGCAGCCGATCAGCACGAGGCCATCGACCACGGCGGGCGAAGAGATGATCGACTTCCCCAAGTCATACGACCACAACTCGTGTCCCGTTGCAGAATCGAGGATAAACAGGCGCCCGTCACCCGATCCGATGACCACTTTTCCATCGCAGAGCACCGGCGAAGAGTCCACCTGGCGATTGGTGGGGAATGTCCAGATCGCTTCTCCCGATTCTCGATTGACGCAGTGCACCTGCTTGTCGCGGCCGCCGAAGATGACGCGGTCTTCGCCGATGGCCGGCGCGGAAAAGAATGGGTAGCGCGGGCTGGTGTACGTCCACTTCGTCTCACCGCCATCGAGGTCGATGCAGACGAATGCGTTGCCGTAATGCCCGAAGTACACGCGGCCATTGGCGATCGCGACCGAGCCGGCCACGTAGCACTCTTCTCCGAGCGGCACGCGCTTGAGCATCGTGCCGTCCACGGCGCTGACCACGTGTAGAAACGAGTCGCACCCGCCGAAGACGATTCGGCCGGCATCCACCGCCGGCGTGCCGTTCACGTAGTTGTCTGTTTCGTACGTCCAGACCTTGGCGCCGTCCGCGGCGTTGAGGCAGTACAGTTTGTTGTCGTAGCAGCCGAAGATGATCCGCTTGATGCCTCCTGCCTCGATCCAGTTGGCGCCGCCGAGAATCTTGTCATCGCCTTCGAAGCGCCATCTCTCCTTGCCCGTTACGGCGTCGACGGCATACATGCGAAAGTCCGACGAACCGACGTAGACCACGCCGTCAAGGATCATCGGCGGCGCTTCGATCGTGTCCTCGGAGGCGAACTTCCAGGCGAGTTCGCCGGTCTTGAGATCGACGGCGTAGAGATTGCCATCATCCGAGCCGACGTAGATCCGGCCGTCGCGGACCACCGGCGAGGATGTGATTGCTTCCTCGGCTTTGAAAGTCCATGTGAGTTCAAGCGGAGTGGAGAGCGAGCCATCCGCCACTCCCGTCTGCGCGCGATTGCCGCGGAACATGGGCCAGTCGGCTGCAGGAGGTGGTGGAGCCGGGGCCGGCGCCGGCTCGGGAGCGCGAGCCGGTTGCTGCTGACGATCGCAGGCGAAGATACTGGCAAGCAAAGCCAGGCTCGCGGCGGCGCATCGGATTCTTTTCTCCCGAATGGGCATCGCCAGAACTGTAGGGATGTTCATCTACCGATACGCCTGTTGATACAAGTGGAGCAGATCGCCCGCGGCTACCCGTCGAGGGTTGAAGCGAGCAGTCCACTGGGCTGCGGCTTCCCCGGCGAGCGTGGGCAGCGCTTCGCGCGGCACACCGAGCGCATCGAGTGAGCCCGGCAGCCCGCCGGCGCGCAGCCAGCGCCGCACCGCCGCGGCGAGGCCCGAGGCGCCCTCCGCCACGCCGCCGGCGCGCGCCAGGCCGCAATAGTGCTCGGCCGCGCCGGAATCGCCCGCGTTGAATTCAACCACGTGCGGCAGCATGAGCCCGACCGCCACGCCGTGCACGACGTCGAAGTGGGCGGTGAGCGGATTCGCCATGGAGTGGGCAATGCCGAGCATGCTCTTTTCGATCGAAATACCCGCCATGCTCGCGGCGAGCAGCATCTGGCCCTGGGCATCGACGTCGCCAGCGTCGATGAGCACACGCTCGAAGTTTCGTGCACTTCGAGCAAACGATGCGTTTGCGAAAGCGCGCGACTCATCAGTCGCATTCGTTGCAACGCAGGATTCGACGGCGTGGGCAATCGCGTCAATACCGCTGGCGGCAATCACCGATCGCGGCTGAGTCGTGGCCAGACGGGGATCGAGGATCGCGGCGCGCGGTGCGGCGGACGCGTCGCCGCACGCCATCTTCATGTGCGTCTGCTCGTCGGCAATGAGCGCGAAGGACTGGACTTCACTTCCCGTCCCGGCGGTGGTCGGGATTGCGATGAGCGGCAGCAGGGGCGTGGCCACTTTCCCGTGGCCCCTGTAATCGCTGATTGAGCCGCCGTTGGTCAGAAGGAAGTTACACCCCTTGGCGGCGTCGATCGCGCTGCCGCCGCCGAGCGCGACGAAGAAGTCGATGGGGTGCCGGCGGGCAATCTCCAGGCACGCCTCGACATCGCGCGTCGTGGGGTTCGGTCGCACGGCGTCGAATACGGCGACCTCCAGCCCCGCGGCGCGAAGCAGGTCGATGGCCTGCCCCGCGTGCCCCGCCTTGACCAGCCCGGGGTCGGTGACGAAAAGCACATGCGAGCCGCCGAACTTACGCACGAGAGGGCCGAGATGTTTGACTTCGCCGGCGCCGAAGACGATGCGCGTTGAAGTTGCCGTTTCGAACTGCGGGTCCGGTGGTTCCGTCATCGCTGCCGCACTCTTGGATTCACTCCACCTGCAGCGCGCGTTCGCGGTACAGGAAACTGATGATGTTGCCTTCGTGCGGCTGAAGCCAGTTGAGCCGGGTGGTGGGCACGGCGCCGAGGTTGAGCCGGTCGATGTTGGTTGCATCCACGGCAGCGCGGCGGAAGTTCTCATCTTCGCTGATGACCGTCCCGACCAGGGTGTCGCCGATGGCCGCCAGCATCTCGCTCTGCGGGCACTCGACCACGCTGGCAAACGGGAACATGTACTCCGTATTGGCCAGCGCACGCCGGGGTGAATCGCAGTGGATGATCGTCGGGCGCAGATAGGCGCAGCGCTGCTCGCGCACGAGTCGGTCGCCGCCGCGATGCCGGGCCGTCACATCTTCGACGCCGCTCTCCTGAAGGCCCTGCTCGATCATGGCGTTGATGCCTTCGGCCTGGGCGATGATCGTGAACGCAGCGAGGGGCGCGTTTGGATCGGTGGGCGGCAGGGGGGTGACGGGGCCGAGGCGCTGCGCCAGCGCCTCGGCGATGTCGCGCGAATGACGCGACACCCAGATGCCTGAGCAGTTGATGCAGCCTCGTCCGCCGTTGAGCAGGATGCTGTCGACCATGAGATCGAGGTATTGCTCCCACTGATCGACGCAGTCATCGCCGATGATGATCTTGCTGAAGCCCGGGCCGTGCACCTGCACTGCCGGATTGCCGCGATACTGCTCGACGGTCGCCTTGCTGCCGAAGATCATGGTGCGCTGCACGTGGTTGACGACGGCCATGCCGACCTCAGCGCCGCCTGGATAGAGCCCAATTGACTCGCGCGGCAGCCCGGCTTCGAAGAACGCCTGGGCCATGCGGAACGGCGTCCACGGCTCGAGGGGGCCCGGCTTGAGCACGAGACCGATCTGCAACGCCGGCACCGGCAGCCAGAGGCCGTGCGTGCCCGGCGAATTCGAGGGCAGCACCATGCCCAGCACCGGCGAATTGGCCTGCAGGCTGCGCATAACGTCTGCCTCGATGCCGTAGCCTCGCGTCATGATCGAGCGGTCGAGGCCGCGCGTCAGCGAATTGAGGATGGCATCGAGGTTGGTGAGCACGTGGTGCAGCTTGCTCATGTTGAAGCGGCACATGTGCTCGGGCAGGCCGGTGGTGGCGCTCTGGCAGCGCACGAAGTCGTCCGGCGATTGCGTGCCGCTGCCCATCGGGAGATTCGCGGTGGTGAAGAGATCAGCCGCCTTGCTGAGAATGCGGCACAAGTGCTCGCAGGGGATCGAGCGCAGGGCTTGGCGCGCCCGCCCCGCCTGGCGCATGTCGCGCGAGATCAGTCCCGGGTTCGCCTGGGAGACCTGGCACAGCTCTTCACCCGTCGCAAAATGCACGACGGTATCGACGTCAAGGCTCTCGTAGGGCTCGCCCCAACGCAGGATGGGGAAGTGCGGCAGAGTCAATAGACACCTTCCACGATCGTTGCCTTGCTCGCGCCGAACGGCCGGACCTCGCCGACGCCGTCCCAGGGGAACTGCTCGCACGGCGGCCGTCGGATCGCTTCGTCGCGCTCGAGGAAGCGCGGCATGAAGAACTCGCGCGTGAGCGTCGTCAGTTCGACGCGGCCCCACTGGTCGTAGCCCACGACGCGCTCGGGCTGTTCCGGATCGACGACGCGCAGCATGGCGCGCGGCTGCGGGGCGTAATACGTGATCGAATAGCAGTCGGCGGGCGTGAGCGGTTTATGGCACGCGAGGCCCATGAGCGTGTTGCCGTAGGTCGGCACAAATTTTGTTCGACCCTCGAGCACTTCCTCGATGAGAAAGCGAGTGTACTGCGGCTCCATGGTCGTGCCGCCGCAGAAGACGCCCTTGATTCCGCAATCCGGAATCGAGACCTTCTCCGCGAGCGCTTCGAGCAGTTTGGGCGTGGTGAAGAGCGCATCGACGCGGCGGTGCGTAAGGATCGTGACGGCCTGGTCCACCACGTGTTCCATGTAGGCTTTCGCCTGGTCGAACTGCTTGCCGGCGATGAGCTTCTTCACCCAGCGCGGGTCGAGATCGACGAAAAAGCACGAGCAGCCGCGGAAGTTGGCGAGGTGCTCGATGGCCAGGCGCAGGCGCCGCGGCCCGGTCGGGCCCATCATGAGCCAGTAGCCGTTGCGCGGGAAGTCGGCGTCGGAGAGCGTGGCGGAGAACTGCTCGTAGTCGATCTTGTAGTCATCCCAGCCGATGCGCTGCTTGGGCATGCCGGTGGTGCCGCCGGTTTCGAAGATCGTGAACGGCCGGCCCTTGTACGCCGCGGGAACCCAGCGCTCGAGCGGCTCGTTGCGGAGGGACTCATCGGCGAAGTTGGGAAAGTGTACGAGGTCATCGACCGTCTGGATCTTCTCGACGGGATTCCAGCCGGCGCGGCGCGCCCAGTCGAGCCAGATCGGCGTGCCGGTCTCAGGCGAGAAGTGCCACTTGATGATTTCGCGCAGGTGCGCATGGAGCGCCTCGCGCGCGATCTGAACTGCAGAACCGGACGCCACGGTCATCGACGGTCTCCCGCATCCGGGTCAAAGAATCTGCGAACCGTCGCCTCCGGGAGCGGGCGGGTGATGAGCGAGACGAGGATGATCGTCAGTGCAGACGCGGCGAAGATGAAGGTCACGGGCATCATGCCCAGGATCAGCTTTTCGTCTTCCGAGCCGGGCGGTTTCTCCGCGAAGATGTCGCGATAGAACAGAACGGCCCACACCGCCGCAGCCACGAGCACGCTCGCCAGCGCCCCGGCCCGGGTGGCCCGCTTCCAGTACACCGCCGCGAACACCAGCGGGAACAGAGCCGCAAACCCCGAGAAGCACCACACACCCAGCGCGAAGACGCTCTGCGAGCGGCGATCATCGCCCATCATGTACACCGCCAGGCCGTAGGTGACGCCGACGATGGCGAGAATGAAGACGCGGCTGATCCACACCTTCTGCCGGTCGCTGAATCGGTCGTGGCCGCAGGTTCGCACGACGATGTCGTTGGTGAACATGGTGCCGATGCACATGAACTGCGAATCGAGCGACGACATGATCGCGGCCAGCACGCCGGCGCCGACGAGTCCGCTCAGGACGTTGGAGTGCACGAGCTGATTGATCACTGCGCCGAGCACGGCATTGGAGATCGGCGTGCCGTCCGGGTTCTTGGGCAGGCGCAGTCCGCCGTCGGCAAAGAGGCCCGCCGCCCACATTCCAATCAGGATGCACGGCGTCCAGACGATGGCAATGAAGACCGGGTGGGCGACGACGGTGAGACGAAAACTGCGGGCGCTGCGCGCTGTGAGCCAGTGCTGAAACAGGTGCGGGAACATCCCCACCGACAACGGTACGAAGCAGTAGGTGAAGAACTGCGCCTGGCCGATCTGCGAGCCGCGCGCGGCGCGCTCGGCGCTGGTGGATTCGAGCAGTTTCGCCGACGCCGCCTGCAAGCCTCCGAACTTCTGAGCAATGAGGTAGAACGCGATCACGCCGGTGGTCATGAACACGATGGTCTGAAAAGTGTTGGCCCAGACGGCGCCGCGCAGGCCGCCGAAGAAGACGTATCCGAGCACGACCAGACACACGACCAGCGACCCGAGCCAGAGCGGCAGCGAGCCCGTCAGCGGATGCGGATTGCCGTTGGGCAGCGTCATGACGAAGGTGTCGGGGAACATCCCGGCCGTCGTTGCCTGGAGGAATCGCCCCGAGGCGATGACGCCCACGAGCAGGTACGGAATGAGCAGCAGCACGAGGATGGAAAAGAGAATGTACCCAAGCGCCGGCGAGTCAAAGCGGTCGCGGAAGTACTCGCACTGAGTGAGATAGCCGTAGCGCTTTCCCACGGCCCAGAGGCGGATGCCGATCAGGAAGAAGACGGCGGAGTGGACGAGACCGCTCCACGAAGCCATCAGGCCATAGACGCCGATGCCCTTGGCGAATGACTCGCCCGTCGAGCCGACGAGCGCAAAGCCGGTCATCGTGGTGCCGAACACGCTCATGAGCAGCAGAAACGATCCGACCGATCGGGAGACGACGAAGTAGTCGGCTGCGGTCCCCTTGAAGAACCTGCTCGATACCACGCCCAGGCCAAGCAGCAGCGCCAGGTAGCCGACAATGATCCACAGAGGAACCAGCGATGCCTGTGCGATGGTGAGCATCATGCCTTTATCCGCGCGGAAGTTGCATTCGGATCCGACGTCGTCCCGTCGGCCCACTCTTCGATGTGATGAGGCCACGCAAAGCGGACCGCCGCGAGCCACAGCAGAGCCGCGGCGACGGAGTACGCCACGTGGTATGCCAGTCCGACGGGCAGAAAACCCAGCACCAGCGTTCGGTCATCCCAGAACCAGAAATCATGGTGCAGCACGAACAGCACCGCCGCCAGCGTCCAGATCACCCACCACGCGGTTGAGCGGCGCGCCGGCGTCACTGGATCTGATCCTCAGCACCCGCGCTCGCGGCCGTCTTCGCGATGGCAAACAGGTGCGTATGAGTGGCGACGTAGAGCGTGCCGTTGGCGGCCACGGCGCTCGAGTAGATCGGCGACTTCATGTCGATCTCGTTGACAAGTTTGTAGTCCTTGCCGGCATTGAGGATGGTCATGTAGCCGTCTTCGTTTCCGATGTAGACCTTGCCGTCGGCGACCAGCGGCGACGCCCAGATGTGGCCCTTGGTGTCGTGAACCCAGTACTCCTCGCCGGTTTCCGCATCCAGGCAGTACACAAAGCCGGAGAAGTCGGCCGCAAACACGAGACCGTCCTGGATGGCCAGCGTCGATATCGAGCGGGCGATCTTCTGGTACGACCAGATATTGCCGCTCTGCGTGATGTCGCCGGTCTTGGTGGGATCGAAGCAGACGAGGTTGCCGGCGCCTTCGCCGTGCTCGGGGTCCTGGCCGATGGCGGTGTAGACCCGGCCCTTGTAGACGACGGGCGTGGCCAGCACTTCGCTCGGGCCGGCGCGCGTGGCGTACTTGATCTTCTTGCCGTCGCGCATGCGGTACTCGGGCGGATTGCAATCGAAGCGGAAGAGTTCTTTGAGGACGGGGTAGCCGTCTTCATCGACGGTCGGCTCGGGCGAGAAGCCGTAGCACCAACCGTCCGGCCCGCCGAACACGCACAGGTCGGCCTCGCCGGATTTGAGATACGCCGGTGAACTCCAGTTGCAGTGGAAGATGCGCTGACTGAGACCCGATGCTTCTTCGGCGAGCAGTTGGCCGGAGTTCTTGTCCACGAGGATCAGGCTGGGCGCCATGGGCGAGGGCGTTTCGACGTGTCCGTAATCCACGCCGTTGGAAGTGGTGACCCAGAGGTGGTCGCCCGAGACAAGGACGCTGCTGGAGGTGATGTTGTGCGGAAACACGCCGCACTCATCGATCATGTTCAGCGTCCAGATGATGTCGGCATCCCTTTCCCCAACTTCCATGGGTGGATTGCCGCGCCCGGCCATGTGCTGGCCCTCGTCCTGAAAGGGTCCGTCGTTGCCGTCGGCCATGCCGTTCACGTCGAGGCAGACGACCTCGCACAGGTTGGTGACGAGATAGACGCGGTCGCCGTCGATCGTCGGCGAAGAGCAAATTCCCAGGTACTCCCAGTCGCTCACCTTTCCGGTGCCGAGTTTGGGGCAGTTGAGCATCCAGATCATTTCGCCGGTCTTCTCGTCGAAGCAGTAGAGCACGCTGCGATCGCCCTTGAAGCGGGGATCGCGCGGCGAGTCGTTATTCGTGCCGACGTAGACGCGGCCGTTGGCGATGGTCGGATTGCCGTAGGCCTGTGAACCGAGTTTGGCGATCCACTTGACGGCCTGGGTGGTCGAGGCGTCGATCTGATCCGAAGCGCCGATGAACTCGCCGGCGTTGAACTCGGTGGGCAGTCCGGTGACGTTCGAGACCATGTTGCGGGTCATGTCGCCACCCCACGTCGGCCAGTCCTGCGCCCGGCCCGGTGCGGCTGTCGCCAGTGCGGCGGAGAGACTGAGGATTACGGCGATACGCACGTTCATAGCGGGTCCAATCGTTTCAGTCGTTAGCGGTCACGGTGATGTTGTCAAGATAGACGCGGAAGCGACTCTGCGGCACAAAGCCGTAGATGCCCGGAGCGCCCTTAGGATGGCCGTTCTGGTGGCGCACCTCGATGGTCCACTCATCCGGCTCGGGCTGATCGCGCTCCCACGCCTTGGCGCGGATGATGTTCGAGCCGTCCGGCTGGGCGTCCACGCGCGTCTTGAGGCGATACCACACGTTGGGACGGCACTTGAACGGCGCCGACTCCTTGATGCGCTCCATGTTCGAGGAGATCTCGATCTCCTGGTAGTTGCCTTTGAGCATGATGAGGTAGCGCTGATTGATCACGCCTGCCGAAGACATCAGCCGGCGGTTGCCGTCGGACATGATGTCCACCTGCATGGTGTAGTTGCGGCTGTCAGGATTGCCGATCAGCGACTGAGTCCGCTGGAAGAGCGGATTGTCCAGTGTCTGCGCGAGCACCTTGCCGCCGTCTTTTTCGACGATCTCCCAGTGGGTCCGGGCGGAAAACCACTGCCCCGGCGGGAACGCGAAGGTGTTGTAGTCCGAGCCCTCGCGCGCCTGGTTCAATGCGGCGGCTTCGAAATCTTCAGTGAACTCGAGGCGCGGCGTGATGCGCAGACGAACTGTTGCCTTGAGTCCCTTGCACTCGCCCTCGATTTCGGCCGCCCCGGCTCCAGCGCCGTCCGACACGATGAGTTCGCCGTTGGGACCGGCGCTGACTCCGAGTCTGGGATTGAGATTCCAGGTGATGCCGGACTGCTGTGACTGCACAACCAGGCCGTGTTCATCGACGAGCCGCGCGGTGAACGGCTGAGTCTGCCCCGGCGCGAGATTGACCTCGGCAGGCACGATGAGCAGACGGCTCGCCTCGCCGCGGCCGGGCTCGATCTCCGCGGCGCGGATGGTCTTGGTCGCCTGCAGCGAGCCGGGACCGCGGAAGCAGTACAGCTTTTCGGTCGTGTGAACATACACGCATCCGTTAGCGATGGCGGGCGCTCCGAGGCAGTCGCCCTGCAGCTGCACCTTGGAGAGTTCCTTCGGGCCGCTGTCGGTGGGCTCGATGACATAGAACAGGCCGTTGGCCATGGGGACGTACAGTCGGCCTTCACCGGCTGCCGGCGAGGCATGGATCTGCGTTGCGGCGAGTTTGTGCGACCAGAGAATGCCGCCGGTGTCGGCATCGACCGCCTTCAGTTCGCCCGTCATGTTTGTTACATAGGCCCGGTTGCCGACGAGCACCGGAGAACTGCTGAACGACTCGACACCGTTTCGCCAGACCTCGGATTCAGCGCCGAGGACGATCGGACCGGGCTTGCCTGCTTCGGGCCGCGCGCCGAGGCGAATGGCGAGCATGCGTCCCGAGTCGGATGAGTCGAGATTCTCCGTGCCGTGCACGGCAATCAGCGTGTCGCCATAGAGAAGCGTCGAGGCGCAGACGCCGCCGACGGTGATGGGCATCTTCCACACCGGATCGCCGGTCTTCGCGTTGATGCAGGCCACGAATCCCTCGGCTGTGCCGGCGTAGAGCAGGCGCTGGCCGTCGCGCCACTCGAACACGGGCAGCGAGAAGGGATTGTCCTTGGGTCCGCCGTCGGGCGTGGAGGTCCACACGAGTTCGCCGGTGCGCTTGTCGAATGCGTGGAAGCGATTGCGCGTCGGACCCTGCTTGCCCCACGACGAGGTCATGCCGTGGACGATGACGAGATCGCCATCAATCGCCGGCGCGACGGTGCGGCCGTTTGGATAAGTGGTCCGGCCAAACTCCTCCATCATCGAGTGCTGCCAGAGCAGATTGCCGTCACGATCGAAACAGGAGAAGAGCCCTGCGTGCGTGGTCCAATAGACGTTGCCCGTCTCCGGATCCACCGTCGGCGAGCAGATGGCGTACCGGTTGTAGACGATGTCGCTGATGAAGTCGTTGGCGCGCCGATCCCAGATCTTCTCGCCGGTTTTCTCATCAAGGCAGAGCAGGATCTCCTGCAGGTCCGGCCCCGCGCCTTCGTAGCAGAGGGTGTACACGCGCCCGTCAAAGATGACCGGCGTGCCGCGGCTGGCGATGGGATACGACCAGGCCAGAACCGGGGCCGTGAGCGTAATCTGCTCGGGCAGGCCGCGCTCGCTCGAGGCGCCGTTCTGATTCGGCCCACGCCAGCTCGGCCAGTCCTCCGCGTGAGCGGTGGCGGCGGTCAGCGTTGCCACGAGCGCCGTGGATCGAAGAAGCCGTTTCATCGTCGTCGCGGAAAAGTGTGCTTGCATGTCCCGTCCCCAATCTCTGTCGCATTCTGACGGCGCCGCGGCGCTGTCAGAACGTGATGTTGACCGTCACGCCAAACGTCTGCGGTGCGCCGCTCTCGCCGACGAACACGCTCGGATCCACCGGGCTGGGCTGGAAGGCCACCAGCACGTAGTCCTGGTCGAACGCATTGCGGATCCAGCCCTCCACGCTGACATTGCCGCTGCGCACGCCGAGGCGGAAGTTCGCCAGTTCAAATGATTCGTTGGCGCGATTGCCGGCGTCGTAATAGTAGGTGCCCACGCCGACGTACTCTCCGCGTGCGTACCACTGCGTGGTGGAGTTGATCGTGCCGGTGTACTGAGCGCCGACGTTCCAGGTGCGATCGGGCACAAAGGCGAGTTTGCGGCCGCTCACGTCGGTGCCGTACGGATCGATGAAATTCTCGAATTCGGCGTCGGTGTAGCCGAGGCCGGCGAACAGATCCCAGCCTTCGGCGGGTTTCACGTTCAGTTCGAGTTCGAACCCTTTGCTGGTGGCCGATGCAGCGTTGGCGATGTATCCACCCGCCATGGCGTCAAAGAGCGAGAGTTGCAGGTCGTCCCAGTCGATGTAGAACGCAGACGCGTTGATCGCGAGGCGCTCGTCGAGGAACGTCGTCTTCAGCCCGCCTTCGTACGTCCAGCTCGTCTCCTGGTCAAACGCGAGGCGGCCCATCGGCGCATTGAGGTTGAAGCCGCCGGCCTTGAAGCCCATCGCCGCCGAACCGTAAGCAGTCACGTTGTCCGCGAAGTCGTAGGTGGCGCCGAACATGGGCACGACCTGATCAAAGTCGCGGTCGAGGCTCGTCGTGGTCGAGAGCACGGTGAAGCCGCCGGTCTGGAACGTGTGGTTGACCGTGGCTTCCTTGTGCTCGTAGTCGTAGCGCAGGCCGGCGGTGAGATCGAATTTCGGATTGAACTGGAGCGTCGCCTGGCCGAAGCCGGCGACGCCGAAGTCGTCGAAGTTGCCGAACTGGGTGTCGAGACCGACCTGGGCCGGCGGGAAGAGAATGCCCGCGCCGCCGGGGCGGAAGTTGTTGGCCGCGAGCCGATCTGAATCGGCGACGAAGAAGCTCAACCCGGCGAGCCATCGGACTTGCATCTCTTCGCCGAGCGCCAGCTCGCTTCCCTCGGCCGATGAGAGGCGAAACTCCTGGCTGAAGTAGTTCTGCGACTCCTCGGTGCGGCGGCGGATGCCGTCGATGATGGAGAAATCGAAGTCCGACGTCTCGTGGATCTCCCAGTCCTCAAACGCGGAAATGGAGACGAAGTCCACGCTTTCGCCGTAGTAGTTCCACGTGAGCGCTGCGCCGAAGAGATCGCGATCGGCGCGGCCTTCGAAATCCTGATTGATCCGATGCGGCATGCGGCGCAGGCCATTGAGTTCGGACAGTACGAACCCGCCGTCATCCGAAGTCTCGCCGAAGATCGACAGGCGAAACTCCGACTGCTCGCTGGGCGTCCAGAGGATCTGGCCGCGGCCGAAGAACGACTCGCGAAAGTCCACGTCGTTGCCGGTTGCGATGTTCTTCGTGTAGCCGTCGCGCTGGGAAAACAGGCCCGAAAAACTCGCGAAGAGTTCATCTTCGATCAGCGGCACGTTCGCGGAGAATTCGTACTCCTGCAGGTCGTAGTTGCCCCACGTGCCGCCGAGGCGGAATTCGGGTTCGTTGCCGGGCCGCTTGGTAAGAATATTGATCACGCCGCCGATGGAGTTGCGGCCGTACAGCGTGCCCTGCGGCCCGCGCAGGAATTCGATGCGCTCCACGTCGATGAGTGGCAGGTTGGTGCTGTTAATGGTGAGTTGAGGCACGCCGTCGATGTACGTCGTGACCGCCGGATCGCCGATGCCCGAGCCAACCCCGCGCATGGTCGGAAACGTCAGGCGGCGCGATGAGAACTCATTGATAAAGAGGTTGGGCACAAAGAACGACGCGTCGCGCATGGTGCGCACGCCGGAGTCTTCGAGGAACGATTCGCTGAGCACATCCACGTTGCCGGGCACGTCGCGCAGCAGTTCTTCCCACTTGCGAGCCGTGACGACGATCGGCTCGAAGCGCACCACGCGCTGCGGCACGTCTTCCGCTGATGGCTGCGGATCGTCGGGGGTATCCGGAGCATCGCCGGCCTCCTGCGGCGGTGGCGGCTGCTGCTGCGGCGCCTCCTGCGCCTGAGCCGGTGAAACCGCCATGCCGAGTGCACACAGGGCCGCGACTGCGAAACGGTCCGTCATGGGATCCCTCGAAAGTAAAGTGAAAATGATTCGGTCAGGACGCGGGACAAGCGATCCCGACACGCCTCGATCGCATGTTCGCCCTCTCGGCGATCAGGCCGGTCCGCGATGGTCGCGGCAGACGAGTTCGCCCAGGCTGCTGCGGCAGTAAATCCGGCCGCCCGTCAGGATAGGCGTGGTCCAGAACTTGCCGCCATCGAGCACCTGCACGTGGTACATTTCGTTGAACCGCACGGGATTGGCGTCGGCGATAACCAATCCGCCGTTCTTGTCGATGATGATCAGTTTCCCGTCGCCGATCATCATTGCCCCCAGCCCGAGGCCGCGCTCCATCCATTTTTCATTGCCGTCGAGATCGATGCACTTGAGCACGCCGTCGTCAAAGCCGTAGAGATGGTTGTCCCAGAGCACCGCGGCGTTCATGGCGGTCTTGAGCACTTTGCTTTCCCACACGACCTCGAGGCGGTCTTCCTGCATCCGCAGCATCGCGCAGCCGTGGTTCGCTCCCGACGAGATGAAGATGCGATCGCCGATGATGATCGGGGTCGCGGCGTTGATGTTGTTGAAGGTCTTCCACTCGTGGAAGTAGCGCTCCTGGCCGTCGGCCGCGTCGAGGATGACGAGCCCGGACGCGTTCATCACGGCGATGAGGCGTTTGCCGCCGTGCTCGAAGTCGATCGGCGTCGAGTACCCCTGGCCGTAGTCTTTCGTCTTCCAGCGCAGATCGCCGGTCATCTTGTCGAGCGCGAGAGTGATGCCGGCATCGACGATGACCGTATCGCCGACGATCAGCGGCGCGGATGCAAAGCCCCACAGGCCCATCTCGGTGCCGTAGAGCGCCTGGAGGTCTTTGTACCACAGCACCTTTCCCGTGGCGGCGTCGAAGCAGTAGCACTTGCCCTCGCGGTTCTTGGTGTAGAGGCGCGTTCCATCGACGGTAGGCGTGGAGAGCGTGCCGCCGTCGTGGCCGTTATTGCAGATCTCGGCCGGGTATTCGTACTTCCAGATCTCCTCGCCGGTGTCTTCACTCAGGCAGATGATCGCGTCCACCGAATGCTCTTCGTCGAATCCCATGGTGAACACGCGGCCATCGTGGACGGCAACGGCGGAGTAGCCCAGGCCGACCTTGGCGGTCCAGAGCGGCTTCTCGGCGCCGTTGATGACCCAGCCGGTCTCGGGCGAGATGCCGTTCTGGTTCGGCCCGCGCCAGCTCGGCCACTCGCCGCGCACGGGATCGCCTGCTGACAGAGCCGCATGGGCGGCGGAGAACAGGCAGGCGGAGCAAAGCAGAACGGTCAGCGACCCTTGACGCAGCGTGTTCATGAATGATTCCCTCGATTCGATGGAGACTTAAAGGGCGGCTCAGTCGCCGCGATGGTCCATGCAGGCGAGCGATCCAAGGCTGTTGCGGCAGTAGATCAATCCGTTGGCGATGACCGGTGTCGTCCAGCACACGCCGCCGTCTACGACCTTCGCTCTCGACAGCTCAAGGAATCGTTCCGGTGAAGCGTCGGCGATGATCAACTCGCCCTTCCCGGACATGATCAGCAGCCGCTTACCGGCGGCGGACAGCGAGCCTTTGCCCATGCCGCGCTCCGCCCAGAGTTCCGTTCCGTCGAGGTCGATGCACTTGAGGATGGCCTCGTCAAAGCCGTAGAGATGTCCGTCGATCAGAACGCAGCCGCTCATGTGGTTGCGCATGACCTTGCTGTCCCAGGATTTGGTCAGCGCCTTACCGTCGAATCGGAACACGCCGCAGCCGTGGTTGTATCCGGAGGAGACGAAGATTCGATCGCCGTCGACGATTGGCGATGCGGCATTCACATCGTACTGCGTCTTCCATTCGTGCGACGCCAGCGTACGGCCGCTGGCCCGATCGAGGACGGCAACGCCGTCGCCGTTAAACACGACCAGGCAGGGCGTGCCATTGAAATCTGCGGCAGTGGGCGTCGAATAAGCGTGACCAAGGTTGGCGCTGGTCCACTTGATGTCGCCGGTGGACTTATCAAACGCCACAACGGTGCCCACGTTGATGACCACCATGTCATCGAGTACGAGCGGCGAGGCGGCAAAGCCCCACGTCGGCACCTGCGCGCCGAACTCCTTGACCATGTCCTTGGACCAGAGGACCTTCCCCTTGGCGGCGTCGAAGCAGTTCAGCCTGCCTTCGCGATTGAGCACCAGGAGGCGCGACCCGTCGAGCGATGGCGTGCAGTTGGTGCCGCCGCCGTGGAACTTGTTCCACCGCTGCGCGGGGTAGGCGTGCGTCCAGATCTCTTCGCCGGTCCTGGCGTTGAGACAGGCGACGACGTCTTCTTCCTTGCTTTCCATCCAGCCGACGGTGTAGAGCCGTTCGCCGGCCACGACCACCGATGAATAGCCCAACCCGACTTCGCGCTTCCAGAGCGGCTCAGCGCGTCCTTCTGCGGACCAGTCCGTTTCGGCGGAAATGCCCGTGCCCGCCGGGCCGCGCCACTGGGTCCAGTCGTCGATTGCCGCCCATGCGGGAGCGCAGGCGAGTGCCGCAACGAGACCCAGGCCGCACGGCACGAATCGAGACTCCATGCATTGCATCAGCGTAACGAACACGACGTACCTCCGTTGGAGATGGACGGCGCCATCCGGCGACCGCTTATAGTGGTTCGATCTGACACGGTTGAATCATTGCCGGGAACGGTGGTCGAGGCAGACGATGTCGCCGAGGCTATTGCGGCAGTAGAAGTAGCCGTTGGCCAGTACCGGGTACGTCCAGTAGACGCCGCCGTCGAGCACTTTGGCTCGCGACAGTTCGCGGTACTCCGAAGGGGTGGGCTCGACGAAGATGAGTTCGCCCTTGTCGCTGAGCAGCACGAGTTTACCGTCGGCCATGATGTTGGCGCCCTTGCCCAGGCCGCGCTGCTGCCACTTCACATTCCCGTCGAGATCGAGGCACTTGAACACCGCCTCGTCGAAGCCGTAGAGATGATCCTTATAGAGAATGGATTGCGCCATGTGGTTGCGCATCTCCTTGTTCTCCCATACGACACTCGTCTCGGCGCCGGCGAGACTGAGCATGGCGCAGCCGCGGTTGTAGCCCGACGAGATGAACACCTTCTCGCCGATGACGATCGGCGCCGCGGCATTCACGTTGGCTCGGTTCTCCCACGAATGCACCATCTTCTCCTGCCCGGTCTTGCGATCGAGCACGACGAGGCCCGTCTGATTGAAGACGGCCAGACACGCTTCGCCATCGTGTTCGAATTCCACCGGCGTGCAGTAAGCATCGCCGTAGTTCTTTTCCGTGGACCAGAGTTCCTTGCCGGTGCGTTTCTCGAAGGCGACGACTTTGCCGACGTTCATCACGACCATCTCGGGCAGGATCATCGGCGAAGCGGCCAGCCCCCAGCGCGGGAAACTGAGGCCGTATTCATCCTTGAGGTTCTTTTCAAAGTGAATCTCGCCCGTTGCCGCGTCGAAGCAGAAGAATCGGCCCTCGCGGTTCGAGCAGTAGAGGTCCCCGCCATCGACGCCGGGCGTCACCAGCGTGCCGCCGTTGTGGCTCCGGTCCCATCGCTCGGCGGGGTAGTGGTGTTCCCAGATGATGTCGCCGGTGAGAGCGTCAAGGCAATAGATGCCATCGAGGCCGCGATCCACGTCGTAGCCCATGGTGTAGAGCCGGCCGTTGGCGACGGAGACCGACGAGTAGCCCAGGCCGACGGTGCGCTTCCACACCGGCGCCGCCTCGCCCTGAATCGACCAGCCCGTCTCGTTCGTGGTGCAGTTGCCGTTGGGGCCGCGGAACTGCGTCCAGTCGTCGCAAGCGGCTGCCGCGGTCGAAGCGCCCGCACATCCCAGCACACCTGCTGCAAAGGTGAACGCCGCCCGATTGAACTTCCGAGAGAGCGCTGCCATAACCCCGTCCTTCCCGGCGCTGCAGCGCCGAAGTGATTCACCTACGAAATGGTGTCAGGAATCGATGAGATCGAACTCGATCGGAATGTCGATCCACAGCGCCGCAACCCGGCCGTCGAGCCGGCCCGGCCTGAAGCGCCAATGCCGGCGCACGGTGCGCTCCGCCTGCCGATCGAGCACATCGTAACCGGATGACTGCCGCACCTGGACTTCTCCCACGCGTCCATCCTCCAGCACTTCGATGCGCAGAACCACGGTCCCTTCATAGCCGCGCCTCCGCGCCACGGCCGGATACGCCGGCTTGGGGCGATGCTCGAGCACCGGATCGATCCGCTCGCCGCGCGGTTGCGCCGGAGGGGCTGAAGCCGCGGCGGGCGGCGACTGTTTCACCGGCCGAGTCGCAGCGCGTTGCAGATTCGGCGCCAGCAGGGCGAGCAGCCCCGATGGCGGAGCCGAGGCGAGGCGATACACAGTCGGCAAAGACTCTTCCGCCACGATCGAGCGAGGCTCTTCGATCACGGCAGCAGCGGGGGCGACGGCCGACTCAGAATTCTGGACCGCCGACTCCTCGACAGGCGCCGGCGCCGCCACCGCCTCGCTCACCTTCGATTCAGTATCGGATTCGATCCCGATCGGATCGCTTTCGACGAGGGCCGGTTCAACCTGCTCCTCGACGTGCACTTCTTCGGCCGTAGGATCGACCGGCTGCGTCTCCAGCTCGCTCGCTTGCGGCTGCGGTTCGACGGGCCCCGGGGCGACATCAGCCGATGGCATTTCAACGAGTGCGATCCGCAGCGGCTGGGGTTCGGCCTGGCCCGATCGGCCTGCATCACTCCACGAGGCCACCGCCGCCAGCACGGCGACGTGCAGGCCCGAAGCCATCAGTCCGGCGGCTGCGAGAGTACGACTCACGGCTGGGACGCCTCCGTCGAGAGGATAGACACGCTGGTCCACCCCCGGTTGCGGAGCAGATCGAGCACGGCGAAGACCTGGCCGTGTCGCGCCTGCGCATCGGCGTTGATGACGATGCGCGGCGACTCATTCGCGCCGATCGCCTGCCGCAGCGCCGCTTCGAGACCATCAAGCGGCGCCGCCTGCCGGTTGACAAGCAGTTCGCCCGCAGCGGTGACGGTGATCACGATCGCCTCGTCGGCGATGCGATCGATCCGGTGCCCGCTGGGCAACTGCACCGACACGCCGCGCTGCACGGTCATGGAGAGCATCGAGTAGATGAAGAAGACCAGCAGGATGAACATGCAGTCGATGAGCGGGATCACCTCGACGCGGGCTCGCCTGCGACCGATGCCGCTTTCAAGATGCACGGCCGGAGACTCCCTTGCGGTACATGATCTCGAAACTGGTCAGGCGGCTTTCCATAACGCTCACTTCTTCGTCGAGCCGCGCGGTGAACCAGTTGTAGGGGATGAGCGAGAGCATCGCGACGACCAGCCCCACGGCCGTGGTGAGAAGCGCCTCGGCAATGCCGCCGGTCACGGCGATGGGATTGTCCACGCCGCTGCCGCCCATCACGTCAAACGACGTGATGATGCCCAGCACCGTGCCGAGAATGCCCAGCAGCGGGGCGAGCGTGACGATCGTGTCGTGAATCTTGAGGTAGCGGCGCATGCGGCGGATCGCTTCGTTGGCGGCGAGTTTGAGCGCGGCTTCGAGCGATTCGTGCCGGTGTTCGAGCCCGAAGCGCAGCACCCGCACGATCGGGTCCCGCGAGCCTTCGCTGGCCTGCTGCGCCTGGGCCACCTCGCCGCGAGCGAGCAGTTCGGCCAGCCGGTCGAGCAGGGCCCTGTCGCGGCTGCGCCGCTCGCGGTTCCAGAAGATGGCGCGCTCGAGGGTGATCGTGACCGAGACCAGCGAGCACGCCAGCAGCGGATACATCACCGGCCCGCCCTGCACGATCCAATCGAGATTCATCCGCCGGTTCCCTCGCAGGGCAACGATCAGCGCTGCCGGCTACGCGCCGGAGCAGAGCGGATGATGATACCGGCGATTGTCGCCGGCAGACGCAGCCGATGCATCACGGCTCGGGGATCTTCACCTGCTGCCGCTGCGATTCACTCAGCACCTCGACCACGCGGCGGATGATCTCCGCTTCCAGCACGCGGCGGTTCTCCATCTGCTCGTTGTGCGGCGTGATCCATTTGCCGAGCGAGAGGCCCATCTGCTGCTCCTCCCAATGCTCAGCCCGCTCATCCGTAAGGCGGCGCAGGACAGTCTCAATCGCGCGGCGGCGCGGCCACCAGTCATCGTCGCGGATCGACTCGATCGCCACCCGCTGCTGGGACGTGAGGTCCTCCATCGCCAGCGCTTCGGCGATGAACCGGTCCGCGGTCAATTCCGATTCCATGGCGCCGTCAAAGATGTATGAGACACGCCAGAATTCACGCTCGGCGGCGGTTCTGGTCTCGGGGCCGAGCTGATCGCAACAGAGGCGGAGGTAAGCCAGATTCACTTCCGCCACGCGCCGATGGGCCGCCATGATCGGGCGCAACCGTTCGAGCCGCCGCGCCTGCCTCTCCTTTGTCTGCTGAGCGAACAGGGCCTGGAGTTCCTCGGGCGTGTGGCCCGACCCGTGGATCTGCGCATCCACGCTGGTGGGGGCAAAGTCCTTCCTGACCTCCACCGGCTCGCGCCGGGTGTGTTCGTTGCGCTGCCGCAGTGCCAGATCGAAGTCTTCGGCATAGCGATCCAGTATCGGACGAACGAGTTCCTTCTCAGGTTCAGAGAGCAGATCGGACTCAAGAAAGATTTTCACGAGATCGGCACGCTCGACCGGAAAGTGCGGGCTCCAGCCGCACGTTCGCCGCCGGCGGATGCCGCGCAGTTCTTCATCCAGCGTCTGCTGCTGCTCGACGGTGAGATACTGCTTGACAGAAGCGACGGCCGCGTCGTGGCGTCGCAGGATGTCTTCGGCGAGTTCGATCGCGCGCTGCCGGTGCTCGTTCCACTCCTGGCTCGCCGCCCGCCACTTCTCAAAGTATTCGGGCACGAGCCGCCGCGATTCGTCCGTCATCTTGGCCTGGTATTCTTCCTGACGTTTGATGATGTCGAGCGTCTTCTCCTCAGTCTCCTTCGCCACGCCGCGCCGCCACTGTACATATTCATCGACGATGATGAGAATGTCGACGTGCGTTTGCTGCGACAGGCGCAGGCGCTCGGCGAGCGCCGCTACATCGAGATCATCAAGCAGCGACTCGTGCGAGAGATCGGGGAAAGGCACCGGCTGAGCCGAAGCAGGCGCCAAGCGGCCGCAGAGCATCGCCAGCACCGCCAGCAAAAGAACCCGGCTCGCCCTCTTGATCTGGCTCATCGGATGCCTCCGGCGCTGCGTCAGACCCGGTCCGCTCAATCACCCTCATCATACCAGCCGTCCGCCTGCGATCGCTCGGCGGCGCGCAGCGGTTCGGCCGGCCGGTTGCGATTCTCCTTCTTGACGCCCAGCGATTCGAGGATGAACTCGTTGGTCGTGCGCTGGTAGTGCCGATTGAAGATGCCGTGGCGGTAGCCGGGGTAGATCATCAGTTCGAAATCCTTGTCGGCGTCCTGCAGCGCTTTGACCAGCCGCGTCGTGTTCTGCATGTGCACGTTGTCATCGATGGCGCCGTGCAGCAGCCGGAGCCTGCCGTGCAGGTCTTTCGCGGCGAGGATGACCGAAGTCGCGTCGTAGCCTTCAGGATTGTCCTGCGGCGTGCTCATGTAGCGCTCGGTGTAGATTGAGTCGTACTCGCGCCAGTCGGTGGGGGGAGCGCCCGCGATGCCGGCGCAGAAGAGGTCGCTGTGCGTCATGGCGAACGCCGTCATGAAGCCGCCGTAACTGTGTCCCGACATGCCGACGCGCTCACCGTCGATGTACGGCTTGGCGGTGAGCCAGCGGATGGCGTCCTCGATGTCGCGCAGTTCCGACACGCCCAGCTGCTTGTATGCCGTCCACGTGGACACTGAGCCGCGATTGCTCGCCGAGCGCGGGTGCATCTCAAAGAGCACGATGCCCTCGTTGGCCAGCAACTGGTCGCCCAGCCGGCCGCCGGACCACCGGTCGGAGACCGTCGGCGCGTGCGGCCCCGCGTAGGTGGTGAACCAGACGGGATACCGCTGGCGCGCATCAAACTTTGCCGGGTAAAAGACGGTCGCGTCGATGGGATACCCGTCGCGCGCCGAGATCACCACGTGCTCCTCGCGACCGAGGTTCCATTCCTCGAGCACGTAAACCGGGTTGGTGTCAATGGTGCGAAGCAGCTTGCCGGTGGCGGCGTCGCGCAGCTCGACGCGCGGCGTCTGACCGAAACTCGACCACGCATCGACGAAGTACTTTCCACTCGGGCTGATGCTGACGTTGTGCGAGCCCTGGCCGTTGGTGAGGCGCTTGCCTTCGCCGCCGCCGACTTCGAAGCGATAGAGGTCCGAGCCGATGGGGTTGTCGCGCGTGCCATTCGTGAAGACGAGGTTGTTTTCCAGATCGAGGCGTTCGATGCCGCGCATCTCGCCCTCGCCGATTGTCAGCGGCGCGACCACGTTACCCTCGGCGTCGTAGCGGTACCAGTGGCGCCACCCGGTGCGATCGCTGGACATGAGAAATCCGCCGCCGTCGAGGAAGCGCAGCGGCCCGGGCGATTCGATCCACGCAGGCGTCTGGTCGCGAAGCAGGCGCGCCAGCTCGCCGCCCTCCGCCGGCGCCCGGCAGACATCGAGCCAGGTCTGGATGCGGTTCTGGACGTAGAAGTAGACCGAACTGCTGTCGGGCCACCAGCCGACCTCGGAAATCAGCCGGTCCGCCGCTTCGTAGTTGGACAGATCAACCCACTGCGGCTCGCCGCCCGCAGCCGTGACGATGCCGAGTTGCACGACGGGATTGGGCTGCCCGGGCTTGGGGTAGCGGGCGACTTCGACCCGCTGCTGGTATTGCGCATCATTGACGATGGTGAACTGGGGCACCATTGATGAGTCGGTTTCAAGAAAGGCGATTCGCGTCGAATCCGGACTCCACCAGTACGCATTCCAGTTGCGGCCGAAAAGTTCTTCGTAATACACCCAGTCGGCCTTGCCGCGCCGGAGCGTGTCGCTGCCACCCGTGGTCAGGGCACGCTCGGTCGCCGTGCCCACGTCTACCACGAAGAGATCGTTGTCGCGCACGAATGCGACGAACTGCCCGTTGGGGCTGAAGCGGGCGAGTTCTTCGCGCTGCGGCGTGCTGGTGAGGCGCTTGGCGACTGAACCGTCGGCCGACACGTAATACAGGTCATTCTCATGATTGAACAGCGCGCCACTGCGGCCGTCATCCATCGAGCGCGCCGCCTGGTTGGCGTAATTCCGCGCAGCGCGGCTGTCCATGGTCGGCAACCCCTCGAGCGCACGGGCAATCGCGGCAGAGTCGAATTCCTCGGGCTGCTCCCAGCGCTCGCTGCGGCCGGTTGTTGCGTTGACCTTTCGCAGGCCACCTCTGTTTATAAGGTAGTGCTCATCGTCAAGCCAGCGGATGACGTTGACGGCGTTGCCGCTGAAACTCGGCATGCTGCGCCGATCGCGCAGAACTTCCTCGGTGACGATGCGCCCGAACGTGCGCTCATCGTCCAGCGGCCGATAGGGCGTGGTGAGCAGGGGCTGCTCCTCTTCGGGCCAGCGGATGATCGGGTAGTCCTCACCTTCATTGAGAGAGCCCAGCATGCCCCAGAAGGCGAAACCGTCATCGCTCTGCGCTTCAAGCAGGTACGCAGCAAGGCGCCCCAGCGGCTGATCCGTGCGCACGACCAGGGTGCCGGCTGGCATGCCCATCAAACCGCTGCTCCGCTCGGTTTCGATGGCGAGCGTGCGCCGGTTCTGAAACTCGCGGTTCGCCGGCTTGAGTGAAGTCACGCGATCGACTTCCACACTCAGTTCGATGTCTTCGCGCAGTTCGAGGACCGACACGCCGTGCCATTGCAGTTCGATTGCCATGTTTCGCTGCGAAGCAGGGATGAGGTACGCGACGGGCAGGGTCGTTTCGAGCGTCGGCTCGAAATCGTCCACGAGATCCACGAGGTAGTCGCACGGATCGACGGCGATGCGCTCTTTACCGGAGTTCTGCTCAATGTAGCCCAGCACCGTCACCTTCTCCGGCCGCGCCTTGTACTTTGAACGCAGCGCGATCGTCCGGCCCGAATTGTGCTTGGCTCGCTCGTCGGCGGCGCTGATCGCCGACTTGATCTCGCCGCGGCTGGCGCTGATGTCGCGCAGACACTCGCGCACGAATTCGAGCGAGCCGAGCACGCGGTCCTTGTACGAGGCGTAGGCGTACGCCTCGGAGAGGATGCTGATGCGGTTGCGCAGGCCGAAGTAGGTCGTGCCATAGCGCCCTTCGGCGGGGTACGACTCCCATTTGGCGTGGTCGCGGTCGAAGTTGCCGTAGAAGAAAGAGTCGTAGCCGGTGCGCTCTTTTAGAGACTTCGTGATGCGCGGCATCAAGGTGTCGTGTGCGTAGTCGATGAGTTCGCGATCGCCGGCGGGCGACTTGGGGCCGGTGTAGGTGATGAGGTAGCGGTGCAGCGAGCCGTTGGTCGTGTGGGTGTCGATGAAGACATCAGGGTTCCACTGGCGCATGACCTTGACCAGCGCCCGCGTCTCGGGCGCATCGGTCTTGGTGAAGTCGCGATTGAGATCGAGGCCCTGTGCGTTGGGCCGCACGCCCATGCCCTTCTCGGGTCCGGCCTGGCCGGGGCGGTTGTCGACGCCGAAGCGCTCGTTGCCATCGGCGTTATAGATGGGCACGATACACAGGATGAGATGATCGAGCAGGTCGGTCTCATCGCCCGCGAGCACTTCGCGCGCCAGGGCCAGCAGCGCTTCTTTGCCCGCCACTTCGCCGGCGTGAATGTTGCCGATGATCAGAACGACCAGCTTCTCCTGCGCTGCCGCCTGCTCCGGCGTGGAAACGCCCGGATCGGAAAGGACCAGCATCGGGATCGCGCGATTCTCCACCGTCGTGCCGATGTCGATGCGGCTGGCCAGCGGCGAGGCGCCCGCCATCGCGTTGATCATCTCGACAACCTGTGCGTAGGTCGATGTCGCCGTGTAATCGCTCGACTCGGCCACCGTCCGCAGCGCCGCGATCGAATCCGGCTGGCGGTCCTGCGCACGGGCGCAGGCGATGGAGATGAGCATCAGCAGGGCAGTGGCACTCGCCAGGGTTCGGCGCCGCATGTTCTCTCCGGAAAATCCAGTTGACACATTCATTCGAGGCGCGGCCGGTCCGCGCCTCCCTCGATCGCCGCCGCGGTCAGCCGGCGGTCCGACGCCCCCTCGGCGCCGGCCACGGTTTCAATGATCTGCTCCGACGCCCGGCCGAGATAGAGGTCGATGAAGTAGTGGATCACATACAGCAGCGGCGTGACGCCGATGGCAATGACGAACTTGAAAATGTAGCCGCTGGAGGAGGTGTTGAGATACTTGAGAAATGTAAAATCGTCGTCGGCCTTGGAATACCCCAGCTTCCACGGCAGGTAGAGGCCGATGAACCCGACCACGAAGGTATCGACGAGTTGGCTCACCAGCGTCGATCCGGTGGCCCGCAGCCAGAGCAGGCGGTGCCCCGTGCGCCGCCGCACGATCCAGAACACCATGACATCGATGAACTGGCTCAGCAGAAACGCCGCAATCGAGCCGACGATGATCCACTGCGACTGCAGGAAGACGCGGTTGAACGACGCATCGTCGATGGGCGAGTACGCCGGGGCCTCCACGAACTGGCAGAGCCACACCGCAAAGAACGCGTAGGCGATCACGCATGCGGCCAGCAGGCTCAGGCGCTTGACGCCGGGGCGGCCGAAGTACTCGTTGATGATGTCCGAGGTGACGAAGACGACCGGCCAGATGATCACGCCGCAACTGAGCGTGAAGTCATGCCACGGCGTGTGAACCTCGAAGAGTTTGCCCCCGACCATCTCGGCGATCAGCGCGTTGCCCAGAAAAACGCCCCCCAGGATCATGAAAAGCGTCTGCCGCCGCTGCTCACTGCTGTGCAGCGGGTTGAGCGTGGCCTGGTCGAGAGTCGGGGCGGATCGGGTCACTCGATGCTCCTTTGAGACGCCCACCAGTCTATGAGCGAGGCAGGGAGCGGGCGTGGAGAGCGACGACGCCTTCGGCCGGCCCAAGACTGGCGTCAGAGTTGCAGCCGGGCCGATGAGCAATCATCGGCCCGATGCCGTTTTGAGAAGGGAACCAGACATGACGTTGACTCGTCCCCTCCTGTCGCCGTACTGTGCTCTGCCGACCCGCACTCCTCGGGTCCGGAGGCGATGGATGAACCTCGTCCGCTTCACCCTCCTGTCGGCCGCGTGCGTTGCACTTAGCGCTTCCGCGCCCCGTGCGTCTACCCCCCCGGTCTCGTCGGCCCGCGACACGGAAGACGATGGCTACGTCTGGCGCGTCGTCACCGACATCAACAACCCAAAGTTCGAGGGACGCGTCGGCTGGTTCGAAGGGCGAGGCAGCGTCCCGTACGTCTACCAGATCGCTCAGACCGAAGTTCTCACTCGACAGTATCTTGAGTTCGTGCGCGCTTACTGGCCGTATTACGGGGGCGATCCTCGCTCAGAAGACTTCACGGGCATGTTCATTACCGCGAGGCGCGAGGGTAACGGCTATACGTACGAAGCGATGGCTGGTTGGGAAAACTCGCCCAACACCATGTCGTTGCGGATGGCGGCCCGCTTCTGCAACTGGCTGCACAACGGCAAAATGAACGAAAAATGGGCGTTTGAGTCCGGAGTCTACGACGCCGCCACCTTTACGCGGAATCCCGACGGAACCTACAACGACGACTACACGCGCGCGCCCGGCGCGAAATACTGGATTCCAACGGCTGACGAGTGGCTCAAGGCCGTGTACTACGATCCAGACCGATATGGCCCGGATCGCGGCGGATGGTGGAAACAGCCCGGCGGGTCGGACGCGTTCCTGAAAGTCGGCTATCCACCCGACGGCCAGACCAACGGGTCGCTGTGGGAGTGGTACAGCAGTTACCTGCCGGCAGGGATGTATCCCGATGTGACCACCCCGTGGGGATTACTCGACGCATCCGGCGGCGTCTCGGAGCACACGACCGACGGCTACTCGTTTGGATCAAGTTTTCTGGACGACGGGCCAGAGGTTGTCCGCGAGCACGATAAGGCGGGACAGCCGGTCCATTCCACGCACCGTTACCCAGATACAGGCTATCTCGATGGACTGCGCCTGGCGAAGCGCATGATATATGACACGCCCTAGCAGGTACGACGCCCTCGTACAGGAGCAATTCAGTATGCAACTTCGATTTATCGTTCTCGCGTTCGTGTGCTTGACGCTCACCCGACTCGCTGGCGGAGACATTATCGTGCTCGCAGAGGTTTCGCAAGGCGAGTACCCGGATTTCGATGTTGATTACGTGAATGGGGAATGGGAGGTATCTCTCAACTCAACCGGCGCGAACAACCTCGGCGGCACGTTCCGCATCCGCAGCACCGACGATGCATCCGACACCATTCGCTCGATTATTTGCGACCTGGATGATTTGACCGGCGTGGGCATCTATATCGAGGCGAATCCTAACGCGGGCGGGGCGCTCGTTCGGACCGTCAGAAGCATTTCAACCATCGGTACCGGCCGAATCGTAATGTACAATTGCGAAGTGTCGCACGATGTCGGGTCCGTGAGCGTCGACCTCATCATCAATATCGTTGCTGGTGACGAGATTACGGGTAGCATTACTACGGCGGAGAACCTGACATTGGCGAAGGCTGAATCGACCATCACCGGGAGTTTTTCGGCCAGCGGTGGATTAATCAAGAACATCGAAGCCGCGAGCGCCGTCGGCGCGCTGTCGACACCGATTTCGATCAATGCACATGATTACGTCAGGCGCGTCATGGGCACATCGGTCCACGCTAACATCAACGTGACCGGCAACGGCTCGCCCTATGGGGCGTTCGGCCG
The DNA here is from genome assembly GCA_963205185.1 of Planctomycetota bacterium. Classification (GTDB taxonomy): domain Bacteria; phylum Planctomycetota; class Phycisphaerae; order Phycisphaerales; family UBA5793; genus UBA5793. Next base: position 180,075 of record CAUJHZ010000044.1, read on the forward strand.
TCTCGTGACCACTTCCGGCGATTTCACAGGCAGCCTCACCTGCGAGCGGATCGTGCCAATCGACCAGGGCCAGTACAACGTCGATTTCGACATCGCCGGCGATCTG